>WRIR01000005.1 GCA_009782605.1 Eggerthellaceae bacterium
GAAGGCCCCAAAGGAAGGGGGCGGCAAAGCCCCCCCCTTCCCACCGCCCCCCCCGGGCCGGCCCCCCCCCCCCCCCCCCCGCCCCCCAAAAGGGGCGACAAACCCCCCCCCCCCCATTCCCCCCCCAAAAAAAAACCCCCCCCCCCCATTCACTTCACATTCCATATTCTACATTCCATAATCTAATCCCCCCAACCCCAACCCCCAGAACCCAGCGCAACCCTCACACCCAGCGCAACCCTCACACCCAGAATCCAGAATCGACCGGTCACCTCCCAAGCCCCCAAGCCCCCAAGCCCCCAAGCCCCCAAGCCCCCATCTACTCCATATGCTTCAAACAATAGAATTTGATCTCTGGATTTTATCTCCGTATGCCAGGAATGTTTCACGTGAAACATTCCGGCGTTCTGGCACGGCTACTTACCCTTAGAAGGGGACAACAGGGGAGTGTCTGTTATCCCAGGAATGTTTCACGTGAAACATTCCTGGGATGTAACAGCTCAAGTTATTCTTCCGGCACTTGTTCCTTTGCCGCTCCGGGAAACCAGCCTAATAGGCGCCTAGCAGGTCGGGCATCATGAGCAGCAACGCCCCCATGGCCAAGAACAACAGCACGAAGAGCAGGAGGAAAGGGCTGGTGAAAGCGGCCTGGAACGGGCGGGCGACCTGCGAGTAGGCGGCTTGTGCAACCCCCATCTGTCGTATCCGCGGGATTTCCGCACGTTTTAAGACGAGCAAGAAAACAGAGGCCGCAAGACACAGGCCCATAAACGCCCAATTTGCGATAAAGGGGTCCACTCCGGTGACATCTAAGAAGGAAAGCCCCACGACGATGCTGTTGTAGAGGACATGGAGCACCATCGACCACTTGAGCGAGTACCGGAGGGCCACATACGCAAGGAGTATCCCGAGGAAGAAGGCATTGAAGCCCTGGACGAGGATCACGTGGTAGAGGCCGAACAGCAGAGCCGAGGTCACGATGGCAAAATTGTAGCCGTGGCGGGCAAGCGTGTTCAAGATGGCACCGCGGAAGATGACCTCCTCCATGATGGGCCCCAAGACCATCACAGCGACAAGCCCCCATGGGTCGGAAAGAAGCAGGGAAACAGCATCATCCATTGAATCTGTGAGCGAAACCCCGGACTGGTCGAGCAGGGGGGTCAAGGCCAGGGCAATAAGCTCGGTTGCACAGGCTACTCCCAACATCAAGACGAGAACCTTGAAGATGCTCGAAGGCCGTGCTTTCTGGTTCACGGCTACCAGGTCGTGAGTGAAGAGCTTCTTGCCCCTGAGAAGAAGGACCCAAGGCAGCGCGACGGCCATGGAGAGAATCTGCACCAACCCCATGGACCGTGCGAGGAAATCCGAGGTTAGCTGCTCGACCCCGACACCCTCCATCAAATCTTGCGCATTCGCCGGGCCATCTGCCATCATACGGGCCAGCATGTCAAGGAACTCGGGGGAAAGGATTAGGAGCATGGCGGTGACAAGGACTGCGGCGACGTTCATGGTAATGTACACAGCGAGTAACACCAGCACGACATCTCGCAGGTCGCGACGCAGCTCTTTTTGGGGCGAGGGCAAAGGAGGCGGGGGCGGAAGAGGTGCCCATGCCACGGGCACGAATGATTGCGGCACGGGTTGTTGCGGGATAGGCAGGTTTTCGGCAGCCATGCAGGATTCCTTTTCTCAGAGAAATGTGCAGGGTGATATTGTGTCATAATATCAGGAAACAGGCAAAGAGCCCCCTGGGGCCTGCTATCCCTTTCTGAAAGACAGGGCGGCATGAAGGCACAGGAGACGAAACCCGAGGAATGTGAGGACGATTATGGCAGACCGAACGATCGAGAACAGTGCGACTGATATCCCCGCAATTCCCGAGATACTCGAAAGGGTCTTGCTCTTTGCCCTTGAGGAAGCGAAGGAAAAAATGACGCAGGGGGGAGACATCGTCCCCTTCACAGCCCTGGTGGTGAAGGAGAACCTGTTCCTTGAGACCCATCCGGGCGATACCGCTGACGAGTGCTTCGCGGATGCGCGGCGTACCGTCGAGGGAGCCCGGGGCGCGAACGCCTACGCCTTTTGCTACGACGGCTACGTGGAGACCGACGCAGGCACCGCCGACGTGGTCATAGCCGAAGGGGGCATTCCGGGCGAGTCCGAAGGCATGGCGATCGGGTACCTCTATACCATGAAGGGCGACCTGCCGGTTTTCGAGGATGCCCCGGCCTATATCGGGGAGGCCCCCAACTTCATGGCCGACCTGAAGGAGGCAGACGACTATGAAGAGGAAGAGGTCGAGGCAAGATATCTCGAAGACGAATACGAGAAATCCGCCGTCCCTGCCGATGACGCCGGACCTGCCGCCGCGGATGCCGCCCCCGCCGGACCTGCCCCCGCCCCCGCCGAAAATGCGTGATATCCACATAAGACCCACGTGAGATTCACGTTGGATCGCCGCTAGGTTCCCGTATACTCCATGGGGACTTTCTGATGCTTTTCCGGGGGGTCCTCCTGGGCCCCCCGCTAGGTTCCCGCATAATCCACGCCAGGGTTTTGCAAGGTTTCTGCCATGGATCTGTAAACTCAGGCCGCTATGATAGTAATAAGAAAGCGATATAAATGACTGTCGCCAAGGCCGCCGGAACGACCAATGCCGTCGAGACGGCTGCCAATGCGGCAGTCAAAAGGGCAATGAAGGATAAACCCTTGCGTTGTGGGAAAGCTGTGATAGAATATTCAAGCTAATCCTGCTTCGGGTAGATGCCTTCAAAAAGCCCCGAAGCCGTTCAGTCCAGAGGAGGTGAGCCAATGAAGGCTTATGAACTATTGTTTTTTGTTTCTCCGTCACTCGACGAAGATTCCCGTGCTGCAGCCATGAAACGTATCGAGAGCACCATCGCCGAAGGCGAGGGTTCCATCGACAATACCGAGGATTGGGGAAAGCGCAAACTGGCCTACGAGATCAACGGGTTGTCCGAGGCGGACTACACCCTGATCGACTTCCATGCCGACCCCGCAAGCATAGCCGAGCTCGATCGCGTGCTGCGCATCACCGATGCAGTGGTGCGTCACATGATCATCGGACGCTATGACCGCGATTAACCCTGTGACGGGCATGTGGAAAAGCAAGGAAGCCCCGCAGGGCGTCCAGACATGAGATGAGGAAGACAAATGAGCATTAACCGTGTGATTATCAGCGGGAACCTGACCCGCGATTCTGAATTGAGGTCTACTGCAAGCGGTTTGCCGGTACTTGGTTTTGGTGTGGCAGTCAACGACCGCCGCAAGAACCAGCAGACAGGGGAATGGGAGGATTATCCGAACTTTATCGACTGCACCATGTTTGGGGCGCGGGCAGAGAGCATCTCGAGGTTTCTCGGCAAAGGCACCAAAGTCGCAATTGAAGGCAAGCTCCGTTGGAGTCAATGGGAGCGCGACGGGCAGAAGCGATCAAAGGTAGAGGTGATCGTCGACGAGATCGAGTTCATGAGCAGCCGCGGCGCAGATGGCTCGACGACCAGCTACGCCCCGGTGCCAGCCGCCGCCCCGAACGCGCCCGACATCGATGTGTCTTCTTCGGTCTACGATGAAGACATTCCGTTCTAGTACACGAAAGAGGTAAAAATGTCCGATTATGCCAGCAAGCAGCCTCGTCGCAAGTACTGCCAATTCTGCAAAGAAGATGCCCAGTACGTCGACTACAAAGACACTCAGATGCTGCGTAAATATGTAACCGACCGTGGTAAGATCAAGCCGCGCCGCGTGACCGGTGCCTGTGTCCAGCACCAGCGCGACATCGCTTCTGCAGTGAAGCGCGCCCGCGAGATGGCCTTGATGCCCTATACGGTCCCCGCCGTCAGCGGCCGGGGCGATCGCCGCAGCCGCTAGGCACGAGGGAGGTATGTATGAAAGTGATATTGCTACAGGAGTTGAAGGGCAGGGGTGGCGAAGGCGACGTCGTCGAGGTCGCCAAGGGCTTTGCCAACAACTACCTGTTTCCGAAAAAGATAGCGATCGAGGCGACCAAGGGAAACCTGAAGCAGCTTGAGATGCGCAAGCACAACATAGCCAGGCGCGAGACGGCCCGTTTGGACGACGCCGGGAAGATCAAGGAGCTGATCGAGAGCACCGCCGTGAAGGTCTTTGCAAAGGTTGGCGAGGAAGGCCAGCTCTTCGGGTCGATCACCTCGCAGATGATCGTCGAGGGGCTTCGGGAAGCCACGGGCTTCGAGCTTGACAAGAAGCGCATCGATCTCAAAGCCCCCATCAAGACCGCCGGAGAGCACGAAGTCCTCGTCTCGCTTTACCGCGACATCAAGACGACGCTCAAGCTGCTCGTGTGCGACGAGAACCAGGAGGCCGCAGATGCGGAGGCCCCGACAGAGGCCGAGGCCGCAGAGGCGCTAGAAGCCGAGGCCGCCGGAACCCCCGAGGCAGCCCCCGAGGCCCCCGAAGCCGTTCCCGGGGCCCCCGAGGCCGCAGCCGAGGCAGCCCCCGAGGCAGCCCCCGAGGCCGAAGACGCAGAAGAAGCCCTCTGAGCGCGAGCCAACAAGAGGTGCCGATGCCACAGCAGGCGGGACATAGGGACAACAAGGCCGATTCCTCAAGGGCAGGCGGCTCCTTCACCAGGAAGGACCAGTCTCTCCCTCAAAACATCGAGGCCGAGGAATCGGTCCTTGCCGCCTGCATGCTCAACCAGGATGCGGTGGTGGAGATCGCGACGAAGCTCGCCCCCGCGAACTTCTTCCGCCCCGCCCACCAGCTCATCTTCGGAAGCATCTTGGACCTCTACACCCGGCATATTCCGGTCGATCAGATATCCCTGGCCGATAACCTCAGGGCTTCGGGGCAGCTTGAGGCGGCAGGCAATAAAAGCTACCTGGTGGGCCTGGCCGACAACACCTTCGCGCTCACCAACTGGCGCAACCATGCCGAGATAGTGAAGAGGAACTCGATTCTGCGCGACCTCGTCTACGCGTCGATCGATATCAACGCCTTGGCCTACGACGCGCCTGACAACCTGGCGGTCGTGGTAGAAGAGGCGGAAAAGATGCTGTTCCGGGTCACCGAGAAAAGGGTGTCCTCCGACTTCCAGAAGATCGACAAGCTGACCATCTCCGCCTATGAGGAGCTGAGGGAGCTTGCCGAACGGAAGAGCCACATGAACGGGGTGGCAACAGGCTTCACGGATGTCGACAACCTCTTCCACGGGCTGCGCGGCGGCGACCTGGTCATCTTGGCGGCCCGACCCGGCGTCGGCAAGACGTCCTTCGCCCTGAACGTGGCCGTCAACGCCGCGAAAGCCAACACCACGGTCGCCTTCCTTTCTCTGGAGATGAGCTCGTCTCAACTCGTGCAGCGCGTCTTGTGCGCCGAGGCCCGGGTCGGCCTTTCCAAGGTCCGCAGCGGGAACGTCGGCAAGGACGACTGGGAGTTCATCGTCTCCGCATCGGAGACGCTCTCCAAGCTTGACCTCTACATTGACGACACCCCTTCGCTTTCCATCCTTGAGCTGCGCGCGAAGGCACGCCGCGAGCTGCGCGGCAAGGAAAGCGGGCTGATAGTCGTGGACTACCTCCAGCTCATGCAGCCCCCCCAGGGGCGGCGCGACATCAACCGCACGGTCGAGGTCGGCGAGATATCAAGGGGCCTGAAAATCCTCGCAAAGGAGATGAACATGCCGGTCCTCGCCCTCTCGCAGCTTTCCCGCCAGGTCGAGATGCGCAAAACCAAGCGCCCCATGCTCTCCGACCTGCGCGAGTCCGGCTCCATCGAGCAGGATGCCGACATCGTCATGTTCATCGACCGGAGCATGGACGAGATGGAGGCTGAAAGCGAAGGCAGGCCGGATTGGGGGACCGCCGACCTGATTGTCTCAAAGCACCGGAACGGCCCCACGAGGGAGATAAAGCTCGCGTACCTGCCGGAATACACGCTCTTCATGAACCATATTGATGAATCTCGTGCAGGAAGCTATGCCTGAGGCATTTCCGCCCCGCCAAGCGCTACACTGATACCATGCCAAAACAGGTGACATTCATCCACGCCGCCGACCTCCACCTGGGGGCCCCGTTCAGGGGCTTGCGTGCGCTTTCCCCAACCTGGGCAAGCCGCCTGCTCTCCGCCATCCCGGAAAGCTACGACCGCGTCATCGACTCGGCGCTAAAGAACGAGGCCGACTTCGTGGTTATCGCGGGGGACATCTTTGACTCGGCCCGGGCGTCCTATGCAGACCACTTGCACTTCTTCGAGGGCTTGAAGCGGCTCGCCGCCGCCGGCATCCCCGTCTACCTGTGCACCGGGAACCACGACCCCTTCACGTCCTGGCAGCACGACTTCTTCACCCTGCCGGAGAACACGACCATGCTCCCGGCTGACAGGCCCGGCTTTGTGGTGTTCAAAAAGGACGGCAAGCCCCATACCCTCATCGCAGGGCGCGGCTACTACAACCATTCGTGGTCGCCGGACGAGGACATCGCCGAGGGGATAACGCGCGCCGCCGCGCAGGAGGCGACGGGGGCCGATGCGCCCTTTGCCGTCGCGGTCCTGCACACGGGGCTGAACCTCGACCCGCAGAAGGCCCCGACCGACCCCGCCGCCCTGATGCGGGCAGGAATGGATTACTGGGCACTCGGGCACATCCACCTGCGCTGCACCTATCCGGAGAAGAACCCCCGCATCGCTTTTTCGGGCTGCATCCAGGGGCGCGACATCAAGGAGACCGGCGAGCGGGGTGTCTACAAGGTCACCCTGACCGAGGGGCGGCCCAACCAGGTCGAGTTCATCCCGACGGCGAGCGTCGTGTGGGAGCGCCTGAAAGTCGACGTTTCGGAATGCAAGAGCCTCTCGGAGATGCACGAGAAGATAATCCGCGAGCTCTTCCGCGCGAACAGCACGGTGTACTGCGAGGAGATGTGCGTGCGCATCTCCCTGGTCGGGACGACCGAGCTGCACCAAACGCTTGAGATGCCGGGGGTGCTGCGGGACATGCGGAAGGGCATCAACGATGCCTTCTCGGTGTTTTACTGCGACGCCCTGCTCAACAAGACCGTGCAGCCCTTCGACAAGAAGGCGCTGTTGAAGGAGAGCCTTTTCCCGTCCGTCTTCCTCCAGGTTTCGACAGCTCTCAAAGACGATGCCGACGAGAGCCTCGCATACCTCCAAAACGAGCTCCTGAAGAAGAACCTGCAGCTCCCCCATGCCTGCGAGAAGGAGATCCCGACCCTCCTTGAAGAAGCGGAGAACCTGGTGCTCTCCTTGCTGGGCGGCGACACCCGATGAGCAAGCAGCTCCTGCGACAAGAGGCGACAGACGGTCCAGCCCCGGCCGAAAAGGCCGGGAAAGACGTCGGCAAGACTACGGAAGGCGTCGGCAAGAGGACGGGCACGCTGTTCTTGCGGCGCATCAAGGTGGTGAGCTTCGGTGCCTTCTCCAACAAGGTGATCGGGCCCTTCGCCCCGGGCATGAACGTCGTCTTCGGAAGGAACGAAGGCGGGAAGACCACATTGAACGCGCTGGTCAGCGGCATCCTTTTCGGGTGGGAGGAAGCCCGCGGCATCCGCAACACCTACAAGCCGGAAAACGCTGAGCGCTCCGGGTCCCTCTTCTTCGAGGACGAGGCCGCAGAAGAGGAGCTTGAGGTGTTCCGCGTCAAGAACACCGACGGCCTCCAGGGCTGGGCCTCGCTTGTCGACGACATCGACAAGGAGACCTTCCTGACGATGTTCGGCTTGACCAGCGACGAGCTGCGCAGCCTGCGCAACACGACCGACGTGACCGCGAAGCTGCTCACCGCCGGCTCGGGGACAAGCGCCTCGCCGGCCTATGCCCTGGCCGAGATACAGTCCCGCATCGCCGAGCATACCTCGAAGGCCGCGGGGCTCGACTGCTCCATCGTGCAGCTCACCCAAAGGCAGGCAGAGCTGCGCGAGGCCCTGTCCGAAGCCGCTGACGAGGCCGACCGCCTGAAGCTGCAGGACAAGGAGTTCCACGAGCTCGGCCCCGAGCGCGACAACATCCTCGTTCGCCTACAGACGCTCAACACAGAAATCGAATCCCTGTCCGCCGCCCGCGCGAGCCTCGAAGAGCTCGAACAGCAGCAGAGGAAGAACCTCAAGCAGAAAAGGAAGCTCCTCGACGAGGAAAGGGCGCTTGCGGCCCAGCACCAGGAGCGCGGCAACGACGGCGTCTCGAAGCTTGTCGGCATGAAGCCCGAGCAGGAGTACATGCTGCGCGACAGGATCGACACGCTGCTTGAAGAGAGCAGCAAGATAGAGCACAGCGTGTTCCTCGCCAAGGAGGACCATACTTCGTCAAAGGCCGCCTTCGAGGTCCTTCACGAGGCGGGCGACCTCAAAGAGGCGGAGCAAAAGGCCCGGTTCCAACGCCAGGTACAAATGGTCTCGTCCATCATTTTGCCGGTGCTCTTCGCGGCCATCGGCGCCTTCATCCTGCTCCACGGATGGAAGATTACCTCGTTGTCCTTCACGGCGCTGGGCATCTTCGTGATACTGTTCGCGATTCTTCTGGCGGGCGCGGCATTCATCATGCTGTTCAGGCCGCCGAAGACCGAGGACGCACTGTTGCAGCGCAAGCAGGACGCGCAATGGGTCATGCTGCAGGACAGGAAGAAGCTTGAGGCCTGCGAGGCGGAACGGGGCGCACAGGAGGAAAAGGTGCGCGACTTCCTCAAGAGCAACGGGTTGAAAGAGGCCCGCGGGTCGCTCAAGAGGGCGCGGGCGCTGCTCGACGAAGCGAAGGACAGACGCGCCCAAAGAAACCTCACCTCCCAGAAAAAGCAGGCGCTCGCATCGCAGCTGGTCAGCCTGGAAGAGGCTATCGCCGAGAACACGGCCCAAAGGGAGAGGGCCTTTGCGCAGGTTGGCGTCAAGGAAGACACCCCCTTGAGCGCCCTTGACCTGTGGATATCCCAGAAGACCCAGCAGCGTGCGTCGCTGGCAGAGGCCCGGGACAGCATCAACCGCCGCTATGGCGAGCTCAAGCAGGAACTGTCCCAGGCAAAGCACCTGCGGAGCTTCGACGAACTGAAGCTTGCCTACCAGCAGGTACGCACCCGGCAAAAAGAAAGCATGCAGGATTACGCGCGCCTGCTTCTGGCCAAGCGCATGTTGGAAAACGCGATCGGCGCCTGGGAGTCCAAAAGCCAGCCGGAGGTGTACAAACAGGCGAGTAGGCTCCTTGC
Source organism: Eggerthellaceae bacterium (assembly GCA_009782605.1). Classification (GTDB taxonomy): domain Bacteria; phylum Actinomycetota; class Coriobacteriia; order Coriobacteriales; family Eggerthellaceae; genus WRIS01. Next base: position 9,206 of record WRIR01000005.1, read on the forward strand.
GCTCATGACCTCGGGGAAGTGGGTGAAGATCCGCATGTCGCCTGAGGGGAGGATACAGGTCGTCGACGACGTGAAGACGGTGCGCGAGCCGATACACCTGTCGCTCGCTACGTGCCAGCAGCTTTACCTGAGCCTGCGGATCGCCCTGCTCATGACGGCAGAGAACGTCGGACGGGCGCTTCCGGTCCTGGCAGACGACATCCTGGTGAACTTCGACGTCGAGCGGAGCCGAGGGGCGGTAAAGGCCCTGTTCGAGCTGTCGACGCGGCGGCAGGTCATCCTGTTCACCTGCCACGAGGAGATTGTAAGGCTTCTGCGGGAAAACGATTCGCAGGTAAACGTGCTCGAACTGTAATATAATCTGGTGGCTTGCCGAAGGGAGCACCGCGAGGCAAGGGCCCAAGCGAGAAAGGAAAGCTATGCCCAGTACGGTTATCGTCGGGACCCAGTGGGGCGACGAAGGCAAAGGCAAGGTCACCGACCTGATCACCCGCGACTACGACTACGTTGTGCGCTTCCAGGGAGGCAACAATGCCGGCCACACCGTCAAGCATGGGGAACGGAAGCTGGCGCTCCACCTGATGCCTTCCGGCATCATGGACGAGGCGGCGATACCCGTCATCGGGAACGGGGTCGTCATTGACCCGGGAGTGCTTGTGGAAGAGATGGAGATGCTTGAGCGGGAGGGCATCTCGTGCAAGAACCTGAGGATATCCTGTGACGCGCATGTCATCATGCCCTACCACAAGGACTTCGATGGCGCTGACGAGAAGCGCCTCGGGGCCAACAAGATAGGCACGACGAACCGTGGCATCGGCCCGTGCTACCAGGACAAGGCCGCCCGGAAGGGCATCAGGGTACAAGACCTCCTCGACGAGAAGATATTCCGGCTGAAGGTCGAGACGGCGCTTTCCCAGAAGAACCCGATCCTTGAGAGGATATACGGGCTCGACCCCTATACCGTCGACCAGGTATGCGACGAGTACCTGCCCTACACCCGCGTCCTCGGGCCCCTTGTCACAGAGAGCTCCCAGCTGCTGAACACGGCGCTCCGCGAAGGGAAGAACATCCTGTTCGAGGGGGCGCAAGGCACGCTGCTCGACATCGACCACGGGACCTACCCCTATGTCACCTCGTCGTCGTGCTGTGCCGGGGGCGCGGCGACGGGTACTGGAGTGGGGCCGACGGCGATAGACAAGGTGCTCGGCATCCAGAAGGCCTACGTCACCCGCGTCGGCGGCGGGCCCTTCCCCACCGAGCAACGCTATGCGGAAGACGGTGGCAGCCCGGAAGAGGCCGCGGCCGGCGAGCTCCTGTGCACGGAAGGCCAGGAGTTCGGCACGACGACCGGCAGGAAGCGGCGCTGCGGGTGGTTCGACGCGGTTATCGCACGCTATGCCGCAGAAGTCAACGGGCTGACCGACGTCGCCCTCACGAAGCTCGACGTGCTCTCGGCCTTCGACACGCTCAAGGTCTGCGTCGCCTACGAGTGCGGGGGGAAGGTCTACGACTACTTCCCCATGCAGCAAAGCGTGCTCTTCCATGCCAAGCCGCTCTACCACGAGCTTCCGGGTTGGAAGGGAACGGACATAAGCACCTGCCGCAGCTTCGAGGACCTGCCCGAGGCCGCGCAGGCTTACGTCAGGTACATCGAGGAGGCCTCGGGGGTTCCCATCAGCATTATCGGGGTCGGCCCCGACCGGGAACAGACCATCGTCTGCGGATGGAAGAGCTGAATGAAGGAAGGCCTGTGTAGGAACCTGTACGGGGCTTCCAGCACCTCCCCGCTGTTGCGGGGCTGCAGTGGCAAGAAGGCCCTGGCAGCGAAGGTGCGCAGGAAGTGGCAGTGAAAGAGACGAAGGAGGAAGCTCTCGTGAACATTCTGGTCTTAGGAAGCGGCGGCCGTGAGCATGCGCTCGCTTGGGCGCTCGCCCGGTCGCCCCGTTGCAGCCGCCTTTTTGCCGCCCCGGGAAACGGCGGCACGGCCGGCATCGCCGAGAACGTCGCGGGCCTGGATATAGAGGATGGCGAGGCCGTTGCCGGGTTCGCCCGGGAAAACGACATCGGCCTGGTCGTCGTCGGCCCCGAGGCGCTGCTTGTCGCCGGGGTTGCCGATGCGGTGCGCTCCGCCGGCATCGCATGCTTCGGCCCCGATGCGCAGGGTGCCCAGCTTGAGGGCAGCAAGACCTACAGCAAGCAGTTCATGGAGACGAACGGCATCCCGACGGCGCGTTACGCGAGCTTCACCGAGCCTGAGCCCGCCCTTTCCTTTGCCCGGGAGCTCGGCGTGCCGGTCGTCGTCAAGGCCGACGGCCTTGCGGCGGGCAAGGGCGTCATCGTCGCCGAGACTGCCGAGGCCGCCGAGGCCGCCATCAGGGGCTGCTTCGAGGGTGCCTTCGGCGAGGCCGGAAGCACGGTGTTGGTCGAGGAGTTCCTTACCGGCCCCGAGTGCTCCCTGCTTGCCCTGGTGGCCGGGGGGCGTGCCTTCTTCATGCCGCCTGCCCAGGACCACAAGCGGGCCTTCGACGGCGACCTGGGCCCCAATACCGGTGGCATGGGGGTGTACTCGCCTGTGCCCATCGTCCGTGCGGAGGAGTTGGCGGCCATGCAAGACATCATGCGCTGTGCCGCCGCTGCAACAGCGGCCGACCCCTTCGCCAACGACTACCGTGGTGTGCTCTACGGGGGCTTCATGCTCACGCCGAAAGGGCCGTCCGTGCTTGAGTTCAACGTGCGTTTCGGCGACCCGGAGACCCAGGTCGTCCTGCCCCTGCTGCAAAGCGACTTCGTCGATGCGGCCTGTGCCATAGCCGACGGGAGGCCCGACGACGTCGAGCTTGCCTGGTCTGATGCGTGGGCTGTGTGCGTCGTCCTGGCAAGCGGGGGATACCCGGGCGCCTACGAGAAGGGCAAGGTCATCCTCGGCGTCGACGAGGCAGGGGCCCTGCCGGGGGTCACGGTGTTCCATGCAGGCACGGCCCGCAACGCCGACGACGAGCTGGTGAGCGCCGGAGGCCGGGTGCTCAACGTGGTTGCGCTCGGGGACAGCTTCGAAGAGGCGCGTGCGCGTGCCTACGAGGCCTGTGCCTGTATCAACTTCGAGGGGAAGCGTTATCGCGGCGACATCGGGAAACGTGCGGCTGCGGGGCGCGGTGCCTGGGAATAGGCAGGGCCGCCCGATGCTCTCAGAGCGCCTGCTCACACATGCCGTCAGACATGAGACTAAAGGCTATCTCAAGATAGCCCCGACGGATGAGGCCTTCGTCCCCACACCGGTTCCGGGGAAGGCCTACATGCTGTACGCGCACGTGCCCTTCTGCGAGAAGCTGTGTCCGTATTGCTCGTTCAACCGCTTCCCGTTCTGCTCCGAGCGTGCGACCGTCTACTTCAAGAGCCTCCGCAAGGAGATGCTGATGCTCAAGGGCCTCGGCTACGACTTCGAGAGCCTCTACATCGGCGGCGGCACGCCCACCATCATGATTGATGAGCTGTGCGAGATCATCGACCTTGCGCGGGACGCATTCTCCATCAAGGAGGTCTCAAGCGAGACGAACCCGAACCACCTGGCGCCCGAGTACCTGGAAAAGCTCCATGGCCGGGTGCAGCGCCTGTCGGTCGGCGTGCAGAGCCTCGACGACGGCCTGCTCAAGCAGATGGACCGCCTCGAAAAGTACGGCAGCGGGGAAGAGATACTCGCCTACATCAAAGAGGCGAACGCCCTGTTCCCGTCGCTCAACGTGGACATGATCTTCAACTTCCCCGCCCAGACCGAGGCGATCCTGAGAAGCGACCTGGAAAAAGTCGTCGCAAGCGGCGCGAGCCAGACGACCTTCTATCCCCTGATGGCCTCCCCCTCGGTCGAGCGCTCCCTCAAAAAGACGGTCGGGAGAGTGGACTATGCACGGGAGCGACGGTTCTACGAGATAATCTGCGAGACCCTGACGGGTGGTCTTGCCGACGGCGCCGCCATCCCCGCAGGCACAGAGCCGCTTTTCCAGCATGGGAGCGCCTGGACCTTCAACCGGCGGGCGAGGGACGCACAGGGCCTGATCGACGAATACGTGGTCGACTACGAGGAGTACCCGGCCATCGGCAGCGGCGGCATCACGTACCTGGGCGACAGCCTGTACGTGAATACTTTCTCGCCCCGGGAGTACACCGAGGCGATAGAGGCCGGGCACATGCCGCTTGTCGGGAAGGTGCGCTTCTCGGCGCACGACCGCATGCGCTACCGCTTCATGATGAGGCTGTTCGGGCTGCGCCTGGACAAAAGGCAGTTTGCCGCTGATTTCGGCTGCAGCGTCGAGCGGGGCCTGCCCTTCGAGATGGCCTTCATGAGGGCAACCGGCGCCTTTGCGACCGACAACGACGAAGAGCTCACCTTGACCCCGAAGGGCCGTTACCTGATGGTTGTCATGATGCGCCAGTTCTTTATCGGTGTGAACACCCTGCGCGACCAGGCAAGGGCTGCCCTCGGCGACGAGGAATACCAGCTTCTCTTCGGATAGGGGCTTGTGGTGGCGACCCTGATGCCAGAGGCCGACTTGAGGTTCTTGGTTCCCGCGCTGGCCTGCCTCGGCATTGCCCTCGGCCTCGGTGCCGCCGCGCTTGAGCACCGTTGGCTGGGGTCTGGCGCCCGGCGATGGTCGTGGACGAGGGCCTGCGTCGTTGCTGTGTTGATGGCGGCCGTTGTGGCGCTCTTGGGCATCCGCTACGGCATCGGCGTCCAGCTGGCGGCCTACACGGCGCTTGCCGCCTTGTTGTGTGCCGTGGCGCTCGCCGACCTCGACACCATGACCATCCCGAACCAGCTGGTCCTTGCGGGCATCGTCCTGTGGGCGGCAACGGTCTGTTTTCTTCCGGAGTCCCCGGGGCCCTTCGACAGGGGAGCCGCATTCACGGGGGTCTTCGAGCAGGGCTTTGTTGCGGTCGCGCTCGACGGCCTGCTCGGGGCAGTCGTCGTTCCCGGATGCCTTGTGATAGCGGCAGTCCTTTACGAGCAGGTTGCCAAAAAGCAGTCCTTCGGCGGCGGCGACATCAAGCTTCTTTTCATGGTCGGCCTCCACCTCGGCCTTGCGGGCAGCGCCTTTGGCCTCTTCTTCTCCTGCATCCTCGGCCTCGCAGTAGCAGCCCTCTGGCGCCGCTCAAGGCCCCACAGCCGCGCCCAAGCCCCCCAGGGGCTTCAAGAACCACAAGAACATCAGGAGGCCGCGCACGCCCTGCATCCTTCAGGCTCCGGCCTTGCAGCCAAGCCGTCCCAAACCTTCCCCTTCGGCCCCGCAATAGCCCTCGCCACCATAATAACCCTGCTGATTTGAAGGAGCGGGAACAACCGGGCGGCTAGGCCTGCGCCATTGCCTGCTTCATCTCGACGATTTTGTTCCGGGCATATTCCGACCCTGTGCCGAGTATCTGCACCGCGAGGATGGCGGCGTTCTTCGCCCCGTTGATCGCCACGCAGGCGACCGGCACGCCCGAGGGCATCTGCACCATGGAGAGCAGGGAGTCCAGGCCGCCCAGGTCGCTCGTCTTCATCGGGACCGTGATTACCGGTAGCGGCGTATAGGCTGCGACCACCCCCCCGAGGTGTGCGGCCTTCCCCGCAGCGGCGACGATGACGCGCATGCCCCGGTCAACGGCGCCCGACGCCCATGCGTGGACCTCTGCGGGCTTGCGGTGGGCGCTTGCGACCTTCACCTCGTAGGGGATACCGAAGTCGTCAAGCTGCTTCATGCACGGCTCCATGGCGGGCATGTCGCTTTCCGATCCCATGATGATGCCGACAAGGGGCGGGGTGTCGCTCATGCGAGGCTCCTTAAATTCGTAGTTGCTGTGTCGGTTGCTGTGACGATTGTACCAAGTGTTGACCTTGCCACGGCGCACCGCTACAATATCCATCTGCGCTTCATCAGGGATGGGGACAAACTGGGGAAGCGCGCACATTGGTCGGGTAGCTCAGTTGGTAGAGCAGCGGACTGAAAATCCGCGTGTCGACGGTTCAAGTCCGCCTCCGACCACCATTGGAACCGCTGGTAGGCCGCCCGTCGGGCGGCCTGCTTCGTTGCGGTGCAGGATAGAGGGAATACTGGGCTTAAGTGGCTTAAGGCAACAATGCCCGCAATGCCCCGGGAAGGCTTGTGCTGCAGCCCTTCCTTGTGGTACAGTAACGACCGCTATCATGGATAACTTAACTGGACAACGGGTTCCCCTCAAAGAGCGCTTCGCGGCAGCGAAGACGCGCTCGGGTTCCCACGCCCTTGAGTGCGGCCATATTCTCCCAGGGAGCGTTGCGGAGGTCTGCTGTGCCGTCCCCGCACGAAACCCAAGGCATATCTTCGATGACCGATACTGATAGCACATGGGCTTGCGAACCTTTTCACGGGGCGTCTGTTCTCGTGCAGGGGTCCGCAAGGCCATGTGCGCCTCTCGGGGGCTTTGGTGCGGGGTGTGTGCGCAGGGATGCGCAAACACGCACAGGGAATGCGCGGGACATGCAGCCAGAAAACCAAAACCCCCCTCCTCTGTTGACACAACCTAAAGAATAAGGAGCAGATATGCTAGTCAGAATAGTCATCCTGTTGGTCTTTGCCGCCATCGCCATCGGCGTCGGCATCTACAGCCGCCGACATGCCTCCACGGTCGACGGCTTTATCTTGGGCGGGCGCAATGTCGGCCCGTGGCTCTCGGCCTTTGCCTTCGGGACCACCTACTTCTCGGCCGTCATCTTCGTGGGATATGCCGGCCAGTTCGGGTGGAAGTACGGCGTCTCGGCAACGTGGATCGGCATCGGCAACGCCCTCATCGGCAGCTTGCTCGCGTGGTGGATACTCGGGGCACGCACACGCGAGATGACCCACCGCCTGAAGGCCGCGACCATGCCGGAGTTCTTCGGCAAGCGCTACGACAGCAAATGGATACGCATTGCCGCCGCCGCAATCATCTTCGTCTTCCTGATCCCCTACACCGCAAGCGTCTACAACGGCCTTTCGCGCCTCTTCGGAATGGCCTTCGGCGTCCCCTACGAATACTGTGTCATCGGCATGGCAATCCTCACCTGCATCTATGTGGTCTTGGGGGGCTATATGGCGGCAGTCACGAACGACTTCATCCAGGGCATCGTCATGCTCGTCGGCATCGTGGCGGTGATTGCCGCCGTGCTGGGCAACAACGGCGGCTTTGCCGAGGCCGTCACTCAGCTTTCGCTCATTCCCGCGGAGACGACGGAAATGGCAGGGCCCTTCGTGAGCTTCTTCGGGCCCGACCTGCGAAACCTCATCGGGGTCCTGATCCTCACCAGCCTGGGGACCTGGGGGCTTCCCCAGATGGTGCAGAAGTTCTACGCCATCAAGGCCGGCCCCGCCATCAAGCAGGGCGCCATCATCTCGACGGTGTTCGCGTTCACCATCGCCGGCGGCAGCTACTTCCTCGGCGGTTTCGGGAGGCTCTATGGGGACCAGATCGAGATGACGGCCGCCGGGACGCCGATTTTCGACAGCATCATCCCGACCATGATTGCCGGCCTGCCCGACTTCCTGATCGGTATCGTGATAGTGCTCGTCCTGTCGGCTTCGATGTCCACGCTTTCCTCGCTGGTGCTGACCTCGTCGTCGACGCTTACCATCGACCTCATCAAAGACAACATCGTGAAGAACATGAAGGAGAAGAGCCAGATACTGTCCATGCGGGTGCTGCTGGTCATCTTCGTGATAATCTCGTCCGGCATCGCGCTCGTCCAGTACAACTCGTCGATCACCTTCATCGCGCAGCTGATGGGCATCTCATGGGGCGCCCTCGCCGGCTCCTTCCTGGGCCCCTTCTTCTGGGGGCTCTACAGCGGCCGCATCTCGAAGGCGGCGGTATGGACGAGCTTTGTCGTGGCCGTGGGCCTCACGGTCTCGAACCTCTTCCTCGGCTTCATCGCCTCGCCGATCAACTGCGGCGCGCTTGCCATGGTGCTTTCGCTGGTGCTGGTCCCGCTGGTGAGCCTGGTCACACCGAGGGTTCCGTTCTCGGTCCTGCCCTCGCACCGCGACGGGGCGATAGACCGCGAGTTCAAGAAAGAGATGGAAGAAGAGAAGGTGTAAGGCGCACCGAATAGGGAAAAGCGCCGAAGAAAGGAAGGCGCCGCGAAACAAGGCGCACCGAACAAGGGGGCGCGCAGAAGAAGAGAAGGCGCAGGAGAAGGGCACATTGTAGAATATGGTAGTGCGCCGCACGCAGGAGGCGGCGCACACAAGGGGATATGCAGGAGCACGCAGCAGGTAAAGGCACGAGAGAAGGCATAGAAGAGAAGGGATGGCCCCCCATGGAAGGGTTCGACCTCATCAACGTCGGCATATGGTCCATCGTCCCGCCCATCCTGGCCCTTGGCTTGGCGCTCATCACCAAGGAGGTGTACTCTTCGCTGACCGTCGGCGTGTTCGTGGGCATGATCATCTACCAGTTCGCGCTCAACGGCGCCGGTCCGGCGCAGCTGGTTGAGAGCTTCACCATGGTGCCCCAGATGATGGCCGAGCAGATAGCCCGGAACGGGGCCCTGCTCCTGTTCCTTGCCCTGTTGGGGGCCCTGGTCGTGGTGATCGCCTCGGCCGGCGGCTCGAAGGCCTATGGCGAATGGGTGTCGCAGCACATCAAGAGCGCCCGCATGGCGAAGGTCTTGACGGCGGTGCTCGGCCTCATCGTCTTCGTCGACGACTACTTCAACTGCCTGACGGTCGGTGCCGTCATGCGCCCGGTGACCGACCGCTTCAACATAAGCCGCGAGAAGCTGGCCTGGATTATCGACTCGGCCGCCGCCCCGATCTGCATCATCGCGCCTGTGTCCTCATGGGCGGTGGCGGTCGGCGGGTATCTCGGCGAGGGCGGCTTCACGACCTTTATCGCGTCCATCCCCTACAACTTCTACGCACTGCTCACCATCGCCTTCGTCCTGTTCATGTGCCTCACGGGCTTCGATTTCGGCCCCATGAGGACGGCCGAGGCCGAGGCGCAGGTGGCGATGGCCGACAAGCAGCGCATTCCCGGCAAGGAAAGCGCGCTTGAGTCGGTCGCGACGGCCCGGATATACGACGAGTCTGACCCCGACGCCATCCCGCCCGAGGGCAATATTCCCGTTCAGGTCGCGGAAGACGCCGACCTTGAGGCTGCGGCCCACCAGATGGCCGAGGACTACAAGGGCATCAACATCTCCGACAAAGGCAGGGTGTTCGACCTGATGGTCCCGATCGTGACGCTCATCGTGTTCGCGATCGTCGGGATGATGTATGCCGGCGGCTTCTTCGGAGGGACCGAGTTTTCGGCCGCCATCGGCGAGGACCCGGTATTCGGCCTGAACATCGGCGTTTCGGTCGCGCTGCTTGTGACTGCGCTCATGTTCCTGCCCCGCAGGCTTATGAGCCTTGAGGGCTATGTGGAGGGCCTTTCAGAAGGCGTGCGGTCGATGGTCGGCGCCATCATGATCCTGATCCTCGCATGGAGCCTGGGTGGCGCGTGCCGTTACCTGCTGGGAACCGGCGAGTTCGTGAGCGGCTTTTTGAACAGCGTGGGCGTGGACATGGCCCTCCTGCCGGTGGTCCTCTCCATCGTGGCGGCCCTGATCGCCTTTGCGATGGGCACGTCGTGGGGGACGATCGCGCTTTTGATGCCGGTCGTCGTGGGAGTCTTCGCGTCGGGAGACCCGCTGTTCGTCGTGGCGGTCGGGGCGACGCTGGGCGGCGCGGTCTACGGCGACCACGTGTCCCCCATATCGGATACGACCATCCTGTCGTCGGCGGGCGCCCAGTGCAACCACCTGCGCCATGTGGCAACGCAGCTGCCCTATGCGACGCTGGTCATGGTGATGTGCCTTGTCGGCTATATCGTATGCGCTATCGTCGGGAACCCCTGGGTCCCGCTCCTTATCTCCGCGTTCCTGATAGTTGTGGCGACGACGGTCCTCGCAAAGACGGACTTCAAGCTGCCCGGGTCGGCTAGGCGCTGACGATGCGGGGCAGGCAAAGGTCGTGGCCCTCAAGGGGGACTTCGCCAACCTGCTGCTCCGCGAACGCGGCACCTGCGACAAAGGCGCCGGGGCGAAGCTCTCGCAGGATGCGGTCGTAGTTCCCCCCGCCATAGCCAAGGCGCCCGAGGCGTGCGTCGAAGGCGACGAGGGGCACCACCACGACGTCGAGGACGCCGGGTGCGACTGTCGGAAAGCATTCAAGGGCAGGGTCGTCGGCTGCAAAGGAGCGCAGGGGCTTTCCCACAAAAGGAACAGCATGGGCCTCGTACTGGCAAAAAGACACCTCACGAAAGACCATCGGTGCTGTCGCCGCCAGCACTGCCGGGAATGTTTCACGTGAAACATTCCCCGGGACTGTCCCAGGTGCCTCCCTGTTCCGTGCCCGCAGCTTCTGGGACAGGATAAGCCCTTGCCCCCCTTGTTCCCTGTCCGGAAGTTCGTATTGAAAATCGGCAGCTTGTTTCGAGAATGCCTGCTCGCCGGGGAATGTTTCACGTGAAACATTTTTCTGCATGCAGGGAAAGCAGAGCCGTCCCCCGTGCTCATGTACTGCGCGGATGAAGCGGTCGAGCGAGACCTCGCTGCGTTTCGCGGCATAGACGGCGACAATCTTGCCGGGAAGCGTCCCCCCTCCTACGATCCCTCCTGCGCCTTCTGAGCCAAGGCCGTCGCCAACACCGAAGGCGCGACACATCTCCAGCAACAGCTCGTCACAGATGCGGATGCTTTTCTGTTCGCGCATGAAAGCGGGAATCGCGTCACGGCGTGCCAACGCAAGGCGGCGAAGCTCCTTTTTTCGCCCCGCTTCGTTGCGCCCCGCCTCACCCTCCGGCCACGTCCCGCGTTCCGCCATGTCTTCCATTTCACATTCTACATTCTGTCCTAGAGGGGCCGAGTCTCCTAAGCCAGCCGCCCGAACCGGCCGTCCACCGCGACACGAACATCCAGGGCTACACCGGGTCTACACCACGACCCCGACGCCCATCACCTGCATGACCAAAAGGACCACGGTCAATACGGTAACGACGACAACGGTGAGCCACAGCAGCCCCAGCGAGGCGGCCTTGGTCTTGTACTCGCGCATGATGCGGACATCGGAAGATATGAGCGCCATGAACACGAGCAGTACCGGCAGGACGACGCCGTTCACGAACTGCGCCGTCAGCATGACGCCCAGGAGGTCGATGTTGGGGATGAGGTCGACGGCAACCGAGAACACGATGACGAAGGTCAGGATACCCTTGAAAAGCGGCGCTTCCTTCCAGGTGAAGGACACCCCGGCCTCCCAGCCGAAGGCCTCGCAGATCACGAAGGAGGTGGTTAGCGGAAGCACGCAGGCCGCCAAGAACGATGCGGCGACAAGGCCGATCGCGAAGAGCGTCTTCGCGTACTGCCCGGCGAAAGGCTCCAGCGCCTGGGCCGCGTCGGCGGCGCTTTCGATGGCGATGCCGTGGGGGTAGAGCACGGTGGCGGTGGTAACCACGATGAACCAGGCAACGAGGCAGGCGGCGATGACCCCGGAATAGACATCGACCTTCTGCGAGAAGAGCCCCTTGACGCCCTCGCCCTTCTCTACGACGTTGCTCTGGTTGAAGAACATCATCCAGGGCGCGACGGTCGTGCCGATCATCGCGATGACCAGCGACACGAAGTTGACGTTTCCGATCACGTGCGGCACAACGGTGTTGTAGGCAGCGTCACTCCAATTCGGCTGTGCCATGAAGGCAGCAACCACATAGGTGACGAACACGAGGGAGAGCGCGAGGAATATCTTCTCGATCCGCTTGTAGCTGCCGCTCACTATGAGGAACCAGACCGCCACGGCGGCGACCGGTATCGAGACGTACTTCGACACGCCGAACATCTCCATGCCCGAGGCGATGCCGGCGAACTCCGAGAAGGTGGTCGCCACGTTGCCGATGAGCAGTGCAAGCATGGCGAAGGCCGTCAGGCGGATACCGAAGCGCTCACGGATGAGCGCCGCGAAGCCCTTGCCGGTGACGGCCCCCATGCGTGCGGCGGTCAGCTGCACGACGATCAGCAAGACGCACATGACCGGCACGACCCACAGCGTCGTGAACCCGAACTCGGCGCCGACGACAGAATAGGTCGAGATGCCGCCTGCGTCGTTGCCCGCCATGGCGGTGACGACGCCCGGCCCGAGCGCCGCAAGGAACAGCCAGAGCTTCGTCTTCTTCTTGGAAGGGGCCGGGGCAGCGGCCTCGATCCCCGCGGCACCCTCGGTGCTGGCAAGGCCTGCGGCGTTGTCCGCGCTGTCCGGCTTAGCAGATTTGACTATCATGGCTCAACTCCTGCCCTTTAGTTCCCGGGATACCCTATCGCCTGGAACAGGATCATCGTGTAGATGAAGAGGAAGACGAGCGCCGCCCCGACAATGCCGACGGTCATGAGCACGCGCTTCTTGAGCTTCTCTTCGTTCGCATCCTCTTCTATGACGTCATACGCGTCGTCAACCGTGACGATGCCGAGCAGCTTGCCGGACTCGTCAACGACGGGCATGGCGGGCAAGTCGTACTTGAAGATGTCGGCTGCAACCTCCTCTTCCGTTTTCGTGGGAAGGGCGGTGATCAGCTCGGAGTACATGATGTCCTTGAGGGGCGTCGCCGCATCGACGAGCACCAGGGTACGCAGCGAAGCCACGCCGACGAGCTTGCCGTATGCGTCGAGCACGTAGACGTAGTGGACGGTCGGGAAGTCCTCGTCGAGCTCCCGCAGGGCCTCTATCGTCTCCGCAACGGTCCGGGTCTCCTCGACCGCGACATACTGCGTGGTCATCATGCCGCCAGCCGTCCCCTCCTTGTACCCGAGAAGGCCGCGGATTGCCGCCGCGTCCTCCATGCCCATCAGGTGCAGCAGGGTCTCTGCCTTTTCGTAGGAAAGGTCGCGCACGATGTCGGCGGCGTCGTCGGGATCCATCTTCCCCAGCAGGGTGGAGGCACGCGCCTCGTCGAGGTCCTCGATGAAGTCGGCCTGGTACTCGTCTTCCATCTCAGAGATGGCGTCGGTCGCCCGCGCCTCGTCCAGGTGCGCGAAGACGCTCGCCCGCTGTTGAGGGTCGAGCTGTTCGAGGATGTCGGCGACGTCTGCGGGATGCATCTCGTTCAGGCGCTTATGGGTGACGGAAAGCTGCACCTCGGAAAGGTCCCGGTCGAGCAGATCCATATAGTTCCAGGCGATGATCTGCTCGTCTATCTTCTTCCCGAAGGCCCGTGCCAGGGCGAGGACGGCACGCTCAAGGTGCTGTGAAAGCCCCCGCATAATGCCGCGCATGCCGACTTCGGCGCCGAGCAGGCGCAGCTGCTTCCCGGAAACGGAGAGCTTGAGGTCGTTCACGCGCACGACCTTCATCCCCTGCGTATCGACGATCTGACGGTTCAGCAGGTCGCGCGCGAGCAGAACTTCGTCAGGTTGCAGATAGCTGAAACGGATGTGGTGGCCCTCGACCCCGAGGTCGATGCCATCCTCGTCAAAGCTCTCGACGTATTTGCGCCACGAGACCATGAAGGGCTTCTTGCCCGGCCCCTGGAAGGCGAGGCTCGTGATGCGGGGGAACATCTCGCCTGTTGAGATGGCGAGGTCTGAGACCTTGCCGATTTTTGCCCCCGTCGAGTCCACGACGGGCTCCCCAAGCATTTGTGAAAGATAGAGCATAGGCATCCCTTACCGTTTCCGATCGGCACACACGCCGCTAAGGCCGCCTCACAACCCCACTGTGTCAAGGGGCGCAGCCTTGTTTGTTGCAAGCAACTATGCCGATACCGATACTGTGTCGCAGCCATCCTTCGGCTGCCGACAAGGGGAAGCCGAAGGACTAATTACTGTGAGGTTTCGGTTTTCGAACCTTCAAGTATCGTCCTTTCCTTCAAACAACAAAACGCCGCACGCCAAGGCGCCGCCACACCGGGCACGCCAAAACTGCAGGCACACGCCTGTTCACAAGCCCATAGAGATAGTAGGCGATTTTCCAAGCAGCGTCAACCTTTACGGGGTCATTTTACGGGCTCTTTACGGGCCTCTCCGACCCTTATCCAGGCTCCGGGCATGGATAAGGGTCGGGTATGGAGAGCCCGAGGGACGCGGAGGGCGGCTAAACGACCAGCAGGGCTTCCTGCCTTGCCGTGAAGTTGCCCTCAAGCATTCCGATGACCGGGCTCAGAGCGGCCGTGTTTATCGTCCGGGCACCAGCCGAGCATGCCTTCACGCAGGCATGGCAGACGATACAGCACTCATCGGTTATGCTCGGGTCATCCGGGATGGCATCCACCGGGCACACGTCGGCGCACTCCAGGCAGTTTGTGCATGCGTCCTTGTCGACCAGGGGCCGCCAGTCGGCATGGGGGTATTCTATGTAGGGCTTGTTACCCGGAACCTCGACCATGGCGGCAGAGCCAGAGCCCAGCTTCTCGGCAATCTGGCCGCCGAGCTTGCGGGCCTCTTCGATGTCGGCGGCATCGGGCCGACCCGGCGCAACCGTGCTCGTGAAGCTGTGCTCGCAGGGGAAGGTGACCAGGCCTATTATCCGGAAGCCCTGCCCGACCAGCACATCGGCGGCCTCAAGGAGGGAATCATCGACCGCCCTGTTGCCATAGGTGGCGACGATGACGGCAGGGGTGTCCCCACCTTGCAGGTGTTTCATCTCTTGCAGGAATACCCCGGGAACACGTCCGGCGTAGACCGGAAAACCGACGACGAGCACGTCTTCGGCACCCAGGGCACCGAGGCCTTCCGCCCAGCCCTTCCGTGCACAGGACAGGGTAAGGTCGAAGTCAGAGGCTATGCCGGCTTTGCCAGCAACCCCCTCGCTCACCGCCTGGACAACCTTTTTCGTTGATTGCGTTGGACTGAAATAACAAACCGATACCTTCTCTGTCATGGGACCCGTCTCCTTCCACCTGATTCTCCCTATGCTTGTCCGTGCCAAACGAGCACGGCCCTATCCAGCCAGCTCCCGCCTTCCCCGTACCTCCCGGTACCGAAAGACAGCGGAAAGACGGTGCCTCGCCGGTGTCACGCTAGGGTAGCACGCGACAGGCAGGCGGTCAACAATCCGGCCCAGGCGTTTCGCCTCGCGGACCCCTTGCAGCAGGGGCTGCACTTCCGGGTCCTGGTCCTCGATGTAGGCATCAACAGCAGGCGCCTCATCGGCCAAGGGGCAGCAGGGTACCCCGTCCGTCATCGGCCTCCTTTGCGGGCGTAGTACAGGCCCATCACCTGTATGGCGATCAACGGGGTCATTGCCACCATGGCTATGAGCCCAAAGGCGTCGGTGGCGATGTTTCCCCCCAGGGAATGCGACGCCCCTATGGCCAGGGGCAGCAGAAAGGCAGAAGTCAGGGGCCCCGAGGCAACACCCCCCGAGTCAAAGGCGATAGAGGTGAAGATTTTCGGCGTGACAAAGGAAAGGCCGACCGAAAGGACGTAACCGGGTAGCAAAACCCATTCTATCGGCAGGCCCGTAAGCACGCGCAGCATGGATATGCCGATGGCAAGGGCAACCCCGAAAGAGAGGGACAGCTTCATGGCCCTTTGGGAAATGCCGCCGCCGGTGATATCCTCGACCTGCTTGTTGAGCACCGATATAGCCGGCTCGGCCCGTATGACGAAGTACCCGAAAACCATGCCGACGACGACAAGCAGCCCTTTGTAATCCGACTCTGCCAGGCAATGCCCCAAGAGGTTGCCAACAGGAAAGAAGCCCAGCTGCGCCCCCGTAAGGAAGAGAACCAGGCCGGCATAGGTCGAGAGTATGCCGAAAAGGATTCGAACCACCGTTCCCGCCGGCGGCCTTATCGCAAGAAGGGAGAACGCGAGGAATACGACGACGACAGGGGCAAGCGACAGGAGCATCTCTCGCATATACCGCAGCAGGGCGCCCGAGTAGGCAGCCCCCAATGCCGCAGAGTCCGCAGTGGTCGCCGTGTAGACGACATAGTCGGCAGCGCCGCTTTCTGGCGTGTATATCAGGCCGAGCGCCATAACGGTGAGGATAGGGCCGATGGAACAGATGGCGATCAGGCCGAAGTTGTCGTCCTCGGTACAACTGCCCTTCTGGGCACAGGCGATGCCAACCCCGAGCGCCATGATGAAGGGCACGGTCATGGAGCCGGTGGTAGCGCCGCCGGAGTCGAAGGCTATAGGCAAGAAGTTCTCCGGCACAAAGAGCGCGACAATGAAAATCAAGGAATAGAAGGCCAAGAGTATGTACTTGAAGCTCAGATGAAGGACCTCGCGCAAAAAGCCTATCGCCAAAAAGACCCCCACGCCCACCGCAACCGAGACTATCAGTATCAAGCTTGGGATGCCTGCCGCCAACTCCGCAAACACGAGAAGCCCGGGCTCGGTAATGGTGATGATAAAGCCCAAGACAAGCCCCATCGAAACAAGGAGCCACGTCTTTTTCCTACCTGCGATAAAAGAGCCTAAAATACCCCCCATGGGCTTCATGGCAACGTCGGCCCCCAAGGTGAACAGCGTCATCCCCACCAGCAAAAAGACCGTGCCGACGGCGAAGCTGACCATCACGTCGAACGGCGTGGGAACGAACACGAGCATAAGGACGAAGACGAGAACGGCGACCGAGAGCACCGAGCGAAGCGCCTCCAGGAATTTTTCCCTCACCGCCATATTGGTTTCAAAGCTCAAACAACCTCCTCATAACAACCCGTGTCAAACCCGCTTTGAGCAAAACGCCAAGGCGACGGGCGCACCCACCAAAGGCCACGCATCACAAGAGCGGGAGCCTCCCCTAAAGGAGACTCCCGCCCTGAAGTCCTAGCTTGAAACAGCTTCTTGCTGCCAACCGAGTTCATGCAAACTTATTCAACTGGGAACTATATTGCACATTCCCGCCCAAGAAGTCAACAAGAAACTGCACATACGCCCTCCATACGAGGGGAACTAGGTAGATGAATGCTAAAATATGGAATCCGCATGGAATCCGCATTTATCGAGAATAATTGTAAGGACACCCTGGCAATGACGAAGAAAGGCTAAAAATTGGCTATTTACCTGGTGGACTACGAGAACCGCAGCGGCAAGAGCACCGCTAACGGCCTTAACGGCATCGAGAGGCTGACCAACAACGACAGCGTAACCGTTTTTCTGGGGAAGAGCAACGTGGTCCCGGCAGAGATCCTGGACAGGTGCGTCAACAGGAGCAAAGCCCGGGTGACCTTCCACAAGTGCCGCAAGAGCGCCAGGAACTACCTGGACTTCCAGCTGGTCACCCACCTCGGCTTTCTGGCGGCCACCCGTGAAGAGCGGGAATACCATATCGTCTCGGACGACAAGGGCTACTATGCTGCCGTAGACTACTGGCTGGCCGAGCACCCCGACTACACCATCATCCGCCAGCCCTTTATCCTGGCGCCAGAACCGGAGCCCCCGGCCAAAAAGCCCAAGGCCAGCAAGCCCAAGGGCAAGAAGGCCAAGAAAGGCGAGGGCACGGCAGGGCCAGACACCCGCGCCGAAGCCGCAGCGCCTGCGGAGGACATGCAGTCGACCGGAGGCGCCAACGGGTTGCCGGAGCCCGACCCCCTGCCGGTGCCGACGCCTCCCGACCAAAAGATCAACAAGCTCGACCCGCCCGAGTCGATCCGCAAGGTGGCCCGCACCATCTACAAGCAAGAAGGCATAAAGCTCGGCTATATCTCCCAGCTCTACGACGAGATGCGGGCCTCTGCCCACGCCAAGAGCTTCTCCAGCCGCATAGCCAGCCTCTACGAGCCCGATCGCCTCGCCCGCCTCCGTCCCGACCTGCTCGCACTCTTCGACCGCTACGCCAGCATGCGCTGAGAGGCAAGGCACCGACAGTCAGGACGGGCCTAGAGGGGACGGTTCTCTGGTTTTTCCAGGAAGGAGTCAGGGTGTCATGAATAGTATCTTATCGCTGCTTCTGAGTATCTCGGCGGCTTCATCGGCGTCGAGGACCTGGATGCAGTTCGCTTGACAGTGCTGCACGCAGGAGGGGAGCTTACCTGCGGCAAGACGGTCGGCACAGAGATTGCATTGGTCGGTAAGCACCGGGAAATAGCGGTACTGCCATTTCTTCGGCGCGTACTCCCAGGGACCTACCTCGTTGAGCTTGATCCCGTACTGCCCCGCCGGGAGGTCGTTCTTGACCTGACATGCCAGCTCGCAGGAATGACAGCCCGTGCACCAGCGATAGTTGACCAAAAGTCCCTTTTGCATGATCATTCACCTTCCTTGCAAGGGTAGATCCTGCAGAGCAGGCACTTCCAGTTGGCTCCGACCCCCGTCTTGCCGCTGCTCCAGGACACCAGGTTGTTGATGTTGAGCTCGTTGACATCGTAGAGGTCCTCGGGGTCGGCCTCCGGGTGCCACCAGCCGTGGTCCGTGCTCACGACGCGCGGGTCGACGACGGGCGTGACCTCGGCGACGCGCTTTGCCCTCGCAACTCGTCCGGTGAGGCCAACCGGGCCTTCAACCCAGACCCACTGGCCGTCGCGCACGCCCAGCTCCTCCGCGCTTTGCGGATGTATCTGCACCGTGGGCTCAGGATGCACAGCACGCAGCCTCCCATCTTGACGGTTCTCCGAATGAAAGGTGTTGTGTCTCCGCGCACCGGTGGTGAGCACGAGCGGGTACTTCTGCGCCAGCTCCGGCTGTGAATAGGGCGTCATCGTGGGCTCGATATAGCGCGGCAAGGGATCGCAGCCGAGAAACTCCAAACCCAGGGAATAGAGTTCGAGGCGTCCGGAAGGAGTCTGAAAACCAGCTTGCCCATCTTCGCGCATCCTGCCCGTCTTGTACTTCTCATACTCAAAGGGCAGATATTCTGGAGCGTTCTCGCGCACCTGCTCAAAGTCCATGCCGGTGCCTTCGAGGATGTGAGAGAACATATCCTCAACGGTCTCCCAGGGCCATGCTTCGGAGTTGAATCGGCGCCCCAGCTTAAGATTGATCTCCATGTCTGAGAGGCATTCCCCCAGGGGCGGCACGGCTGCGTTGATGGTCTCCCCGCGTTGGGTGCCATCGCCACAGCGGATGCCGTTGCGCTCGGGAAAGGTGGTCACGGGCAGGAACATATCGCCAAAGGCCATGGCCGAAGGCGTCATGAACAGGTCGACGATGACGTTGAAATCAAGCTTGCCAAAGGCTTCCAGGGTGCGCTCGTTATCGACGCCTCCGCAGGCTATCTGGTTGGCCGTCTGGATCCAGGAGGCCTTAATCGGGTAGTCCTCGGGCTGGGCTATCATGTGGTCGATGAGCTTGTTCATGGAGGCTACCTGCAAACCCACCTTGTAGAAAAGGAGTTCATCGGTGCCGATACGCTTGTCCTCGGCATCGAACGAGAGCAGCTCCCGGCCCCAGCCAGTAATGTACTTCAAAAGCTCGGGTCCTACGACCATCGACCCCGGCTTCTCGATGTTGCCTGTGAGCACGAAGAGGGACAGCACGGCGCGCGAGCCGTCCACGCAATCCTCCCGCTGGTCGAGCGCCACGCCCCACTGCAACAAGGCCGGCGAGCTCTGGGCGATGAGCCGCGCTGCCTGCCTTATCTCATCAGCAGGAACCCAAGTCACTTCGCTCGTCTTCTCCGGCGTCCATTCGCTGACTATCTCCGCGAATTCCTCAAGGCCGTGAACCCACAGATTGACGAATTCCCTGTCGTAGAGCTCTTCCTCGATCATGACGTTCGCCATGCCGAGTGCCAAGGCCCCGTCGGAGCCGGGACGCACCTGAAGCCAGAGGTCGGCCTGGGCTGCAAGCCAAGTGAGTCGCGGGTCAACGACGAGCAGCTTGCTGCCGCGCTGCAGTACGTCGGTGACCCAATGCCCGTAGGCGCCGTCTGAGTTGGCGACGATGGGGTTGTTGCCCCAGACGACCGTCAGGGCCGGCGCTCTCCATGCAGGGTTGTCATAGCGGTCGATGAACTGCTGCGAGTAATCACCCACCATGAACACGCCGGCAAGCATGGTGCTCGCAAAGATGCGCGGGCCGAAACAGGCCACATTGGTGAGGCTGAAGGCGTAGTTGGGCGACCCGAACGACCAGGCCAGCCGCGAAATGTAAGCCGCGATATCGCGACCCGTTCCCTGCACGAACACGACGCTTTCGGCTCCGTAGCTCTCCTTGTACTCGTTGAAGCGCTGTTCGATGGTGTCGAGGGCCTCGTCCCAGCTGATACGCTCCCAGCGGTTTTTGCCGCGGTGTTCAGGCAGACGTTTCATTGGAAAGGCGATGCGCCGCTCATGGTTGACTATCTCATTGACGGCCAGGCATCGCGGGCAGAGCCTGCCCTGGTTGAAGGGGTTTTCAGGGTCTCCTTCGACCCGCACGACCTTGTCGTCTTTGGAGTAGATGAGGATGCCACAGCCAAGATGGCAGCCCGGAGCGCTCCAGGCGCTGCCGCGCGTTACGGTGTGCCCGCCCTCCTCGTAGCGCCAGGGCACCTCGTGTTTAAAATATGCCAGGCCTTTCTGGTTGTGCTCGATCCTGGTGGGCGCTGTCATCTCTCTGGCTTGCAGTGAGGCTTCTACGTTGCTCCTGCTCATGTTCAACTCTCCCTTCAACTCCTTGTTGATGCCCTGTTTTGGCCAGCAGGGTTTTTCGTAACCCCGCTCTTAAGCCAGGAGTTCTGGCGATTTGATATAGGTTGTTCCAAGGCGGGACTTTGCACGCGCGTCTACCTTGCCATCGCTTATCTTCCCCTCCGCCTCGGCCACCTGGGTGCCGAGCATGGTCGTAATGGTCAGCCCGGCCGAGAAATTCCCCTCGCCGTCGATCTTGCCGTTGGTGAACGGTGCCGTTGACCCCAGCACGGTGAAGGTGCCGTCGAAGGTGCCGTCACCATGACGGTCGATGGTTATCTGACAGTCCTTCTTGCCCATGGGGAGCTTGATGATCGCATCGTATTCTTCAGCCATGTCCTCTCCTTTGTCCTTTTTGATACTTATCGAACATTTGACCCGTTAATGCTATTATTACAACCGGTTTGTGATTTGAGAAGGGAACAGTAAGGCGAAGGTGTGAGATAAGGGACACATACCCCGATATGTCCACCTCGGGAAAGGACCGAATTATGGACATCAGAGTCAGTCGCACGATGAGGATGCTGCTGGATACCTTCGAGGAACTCGCTTCCGAGAAAGGCATGGAGGACATCACCGTCACCGAGCTCTGTGAGCGGTCTACGGTGAGACGGAACACCTTTTACCGGCATTTCAATGACAAATACGCGTTCATAGCGTTCTACCTGCAATCGCTCGCCGAACGGTTCATGGTCAAGGCCGAGCCAGGATACGACCTTGAGGAACTCTCCGATTATGCGAGGTACATGCACCGAGCCCTCATCGAATTCATCGAGTCGCACCAGGCAAGTATCCGCTACGCCTTTGGACAGTCGGTGTCGGTTGGCACAATCGGTATGATTATCAGGCATATCAGCGAGGGGATCACCGCACGCATCAAGCGCGAGTCGGGACAAGATGAGGCGATCCCGGACGAGCAAGCGGAGCTGTTGGGCTATTACTACTCGGCCGGGATGCTCCACACGCTCCGCTGGTGGTATTTCGAAGCAACGCCGTTTGCGCCCGACAAGCTCGAATGCCTCTGCACTGACTTTCTCATGTGCTGCTATGCAAGGCTCGTCAGCATCGAGCGCGAAGGTCGTCATATAGCAACCTCGTGGTCGAAGTTGACGCGCTCAAGCTCGATGGGCTCGTAATCAGCACAAGCCTTGAGCCCTGTAAAAACCGCTGCCAAGCCCTGGCGTTCTTGCTCATGGCTGTCTCTTCGTCCCATATGGCTACATGGACTTTCGCTCTTGGTATGGTGGCCCTGTACTTTTCGGGGATCAGAATCGTATTGTTCTCAACGATTGTCTCAAACTGTATTGCGCCCATTGCGATCATCTTCCTTGCGCTTACTTCCGGGCAACACCGGATTGTTTTCCTATCTCATTCCACCTGCTTTTACACAACCCTGTCTCCCAGTATCAGCATGCGGCCTATCATCCTGGAAGCTCCCCAACAACACCTCGTGGATTCTGTCCTTCATTCAAATAAGGAAACGTAGTCGAACCCGTAAGACTATCCTTGATGCACATCCAAACCTGGTAGGGTGTCGAGGCTAATTATTTCAGCGCCTTGGCTTTCGTAGTAAAGGAGCATTTCGTTAAGTTTCCTTTTGTCATAGCTCGTAATGCAATCTGACAAAACCTGAACTCGATACCCCTCCTTAAGCAAGTTGTAGCAAGTTGATTTAACACAAGCGACAGCATCTGCTCCCACTAAGTAGAACTCACTTATTTCATTTTCGGTAATAAAGCCGACGAATTCCTCGCAGGTGTATGCGCTTTGCTTGTGTTTCGTAAAAACATTTTTCGACACCATCTTCAAATCAGCGACCAATTCAGACCCATACGTATTGGGCTTGAATTTTTTCATGGTGTCGGACAAAAATTCATGCCGTATATAAATAACGGGGATGCCATTACGAGCTGCCCAGTCTATGGCCTTATTTATGTTGTCGATGATGTCTTTATAATTTTTGGTAATGTCGTTTTGGATATCTATTACTACCAAAGCATTTTTCAGCATGGGGTTTCCTTCCAATAAAACGGCAGGGAGGTTTTCTCGCGAAACGCCTTCCTGCCGATAACGGGCGCGTCATATGCCCCCAGTGTCTTTTACGAAAACGCTCTGCGCCTTACTTAATTGAGAACACGACCTGTGTCAACAGTTCACTTTCAGGCGTATCTGTTGGATCGCTGATGTAGTAATCATAATAAATACCTGTCAATTCAACAGCGTGCTCCTTTGCGTATTCCAGAAGAGCCGCATATGCCGCGTCAAGTGTTTTGTACGGGCCTTGGTATGTTGCCGAGATTGCCCGACCTCCGTAGGTTTGACTCATATAGATATCGTCCTTTTCCGCGACCGCCTCATTAATCGGTATCCCCAATTCCATATCAAACTGAGAAAAATCTTCACTCGCATTCATATAGCAGCAGTAGGGCGCCCCAGTGATCTGCTTTTCCTGCTCCGTCACATACGCCATCAGCTTCATGTAGCCGACTTCTAGCGCCGCGGCAACTTCGTCCATGCCTATTGATTCCACCTTCGTTGCCACAGTGATTCGGGATTGGTGGTTGGTCGTTTCAATTTTCACCTTAAGAGCCTCCTTAGGTTTGTCGAGTGCAAAACTTTGCCTCAATTAACGGTAGGGGCTTATTATGGCAAGGCAGAGTGACAACTATATGTCATATTCAAAAAACAAATCAATACTTGTCTATGATTTCTTGTGCGCGAGCCTTGATTGTTTGGCGAACATGCTCGGGTTCAAGCACCTCTGCATAGCCTCCCAGCGAAAGAATATATCCGTATACCCATTCGTCTTCAGGGATTGTGACCTGCACAGCGTAGGTTCCGTCATCGTTTTTTGTAATGTATTCTTCATCGAACGTGTCATAGAGCCTGCCCAATATCTTTTCGGCGCAGCACAGCCTCAACCCAATGAAGGGGATTGATGAGGTTTCCCACCCTACGTATTTTTCAGGAGGGCGATTCTCGAAGTGTTGGTCTGTGGGGCTCACCTCTTTTATCCTTGAGAGACGAAACATGCGGTGTGAATTTCTTTTCAGGCAATACGCTATCAAATACCAGGTATTGGCATTGAAAATCAGTTTTATCGGTTCGGCAAGGCGGGTGCTTTTTTCGCCGCGGGCATTGATGTAGTCGAAACTTATCACCCGGTTGCTTATAATCGCATCCCTGATTTTACTGAACCTATCCTGCTCATTGGCCTTGCTGCCCCATTCATCAAAACCGACCTCGATCCAGTCGTGCGCCTTATTGTTTTTGAAAACGGAACCGAGTTTGTCAAGAATTGCGTCAGCTTCAGGATAGCTTGTTGCGCCCATCGCCTTGACTGCCAGGAGCAGGCTTTCACTCTCACTTTTAGAAAGCAGCGCTTTGTTCAGCGTATAGTCCTCTAGAAGGGATATGCCCCCGCCACTTCCCTTGTTTGTGTAGATGGGGATGCCCGCTGTTGATAGGGCCTCAATATCACGGTAAACAGTGCGCGTCGAGACCTCAAAGCGTTCAGCAAGTTCTTTTGCGGTGATTGTTTTTCGGTTAAGGAGTATTGTGACCATTTCAAGCAGTCGGTTAATCTTCAAGACAATCGCTCCCTTTGCTTTTGTAGCGAGGCGTTTTTGAAACACCCATACGCCCGAATTTCTGTACGCTCGACTATTCTTGCCCAGGCTACGATTATTACTGACAACGAATCCTTTCTCAATGGTTTTGCGGCAAGGGAGCGGAGGAAGGCGGAAATGGGTTGTGAAACCTATATTGCTCTGCTGCGTGGTATGAATGCCGACGGAAACAACAAAACTGACAGGAAGCTTTTCTTGATAGCACCAGAGCTGATTGGGGCGAAGGGTGATGCTGGCTTTTGAAGAGGTCGTTCTTGCCGTCGGTGGGGCTTATTCTGTAAAGACAAGCACAACGTCCCTTACGTGTGCTCTTTCCCTAAGCCTCCATTTCGTGCAAATATCTTAATCCGATACTTCCCTTTTCGTGCGAAATCAATGATTTAACACTTTCCATTTCGCAATACAATTAGAATTGAGAGGCAAAAAAGAGAGGAAGAGCATCGTGTTCGAGCGCAAGGCTTACAAAAAGCTCCTTGCATGGAAGGCTGGCAACGGCGAATCCGCCTTATTGATCGAAGGTGCCAGAAGAACCGGGAAAAGCACCTTGGCAGAAACGTTTGCGGCTCAAGAGTATGAAAGCAGCCTAATAATTAACTTCGAAACTGTCGAACGCGAGGTCAAAGATATATTTGAGCAATATCGCAACGACGTCGAGGAATTTTTTAAATACCTTCTTGCATTGTCTCTCTTTTGTCTCATAAGGAATCGTAGGAGGCTAGCATATGAAAGCAACTATTTTCGGTGCAGCGGGAAGAACGGGACAAGAGCTTGTCAAACAGGCGCTTGATCGAGGATTCGACGTTGTTGCCTACGCTCGCGATGCCCAAAAGATTGCTATTGAAAATCCTCGTTTGACAAAAACCTCGGGTGGGCTGGATAACCGAGAACTATTAGGAACAGCAATAAAGGGCAGCAATTGCGTCTTGAGCGCACTGGGACCCATAGGCAAGCCAAGCGATGAAGAACTCAGCGATGGAATAGCAAATATTTTATCCGTGATGGATGAATGTGGAATTACAAGATTCATAGTGTTATCCACAACAAGCTACCAAGATCCTCAGGACGAGGATGGTTTTCGCTTCAAGCTAAGAAGAGATATGATACGGCGAGGCAGGCCAACGAGTTACGAGCAGATCATCAGCTACAGTCAATTAATCCGCGATTCTAATAGCGATTGGACGCTCGTTAGGATAGCGTCGATATTAACCAACAAGCCACTGTCAAAAATTGTTCATGCCGGATATCTGGGAAAAGATCGTTTTAGCTCAAAGCTGTCACGCGCTAATTTAGCTTGGTTCATGCTTGAGCAGATCAACAGCACGGAGCATTTGAGAAAAGCACCCGCACTGAGCGACTGATGTCCGCCTTTCTGTTTTTGTGGTTTTTCATCCGGCTTTCTCTTGCCCCACAAAGTGTCTGATAGTCCGCCAAGACTTGCCTCAAGTACTTTAACAACCATCGTAGTGGTGCGGGTGAAGGGACTTGAACCCCCACGAGCTTGCGCTCACATGGACCTGAACCATGCGCGTCTGCCAATTCCGCCACACCCGCACGTCTGAAGCGGAGCCCCCGGAGCCTCATCAAGGCCTCCCGAGAGCGCCTGGAAATACTACACCAGATGCCCCGCAATAGCAAGGCGGCGCGCACACCTGCACAAAATAGGCTATCATAATCGAATCGGAGTCTTTGAAGCCTGAAACCTCGAACCCGGAGGGCGCACCATGCAAGACCATCTGATTCTCAACAGGTTCCGCCTCATCGCCGAAGCCGGATCGGGCGGTTTTTCGACAGTCCAACTCGCATGGGACCCCCGTATGCAGCGGCGGGTCGCCATCAAGTGCTTCCCCCTGGGCGAGGACGACCGTACCCAGATGGACGCAGCAACCTTCGGTTATCCGGGAGGCTATCCCGGAGAAGGCTACCAAGAGAGCCAGAGCTACCTGCCCCACTCCCTTGAGGGCATCCCTGGGCTCAGGGAGGCGCGCACCGACGCCCTCTTCACCGACAGCGCCATCGTCGAGGCCTACGACTTCGTCGTGCAGGGTTCGACGGCCTACCTCATCATGGAATACGTCGACGGGCTTACGCTTGCCGAGCTGCTGCAGGCCTACGACGGCGAGCTCTCGCTCGACGTGGTCGCCACCATATTCTCGTCCGTCGCGCAAGCCCTCAAGGTCGCACACGAGAACCGGGTGCTCCACCTGGACATAAAGCCCAGCAACGTGCTCATCAGCCGCCAGGGTCAAGTGAAGGTGGCCGACTTCGGGCTCGCCACACTCGCAGGCTCCACGGGGTTCGGAGCGGCAAGCGGCGGCACCATCGGCTACATGCCCCCCGAGCAGATGCGTCAGGAAAGCCTCGATGTCCGCTGCGACGAATGGGCGCTTGCGAGCATCACCTACGAGATGCTTACCGGCAAGAACCCCTTTATTGTGCGTGACTTCTCTCAGGCGGAGGCCGCCATCGTCAATGCGGAATTGGTGCTCCCCTCGCTCTGTATCGACGGCCTTTCTGCCGAGGCAGACGACGTGCTCTTCTATGCCCTCGACCCCGACCGGAAGGCCCGGTACAGCAGCGTCGCCGACTTCGCCGAAGAGATGGGCCGCTTCCTGGGCGACCAGGTAGAGGGCAAACACGAGCTTGCCCTGCTCGTCGAACAGGCCTGTGAAGACTTCGGAGACGGTTTCCCCGAGGATGCCGAAAGACATCCGGTGTACCTTGACTTCTTCGACCGCATGAGCAGACGCAGCAAAGGCATCGCCTCGCGCGTGTGGGGCGCCTTGAACACCGCCGCCCTCGGTTTCGTCGCCTTGAGCAGCATGCCCCAGATAGACGGGTGGGCAAGCCCGCTTTTCTGGGGGATACTCGCACTCCTGGTCGTCACGGCAGCAATCAAGCCGCACCTCGGCGCGATCCTCGGGCTCCTGGCGCTGGTGGTCGCCCTCTTCGCCAACAACGCCCCCCTCCTGGGCCTCGTGCTGCTGTCGCTCTCGCTTCTGTGGTGGCTTTTCATCGGGCGGATGGGGGACAGCCAGGCAAACTCTGCCACCGCGCCCGCCCTCTTTGGCGGGGCCGGCTTTAAC
Source organism: Eggerthellaceae bacterium (assembly GCA_009782605.1). Classification (GTDB taxonomy): domain Bacteria; phylum Actinomycetota; class Coriobacteriia; order Coriobacteriales; family Eggerthellaceae; genus WRIS01. Next base: position 36,492 of record WRIR01000005.1, read on the forward strand.
CAGATGAGCCCTTTGCTCGTCGGCTTCCTGCTGAACACCAAGGACGCGGTCGCGAACATCGTGTTCGCACTGGTGTTGAGCATGGTCCTTGCAGGCTTCGGCTCGGGCAGCCTTCTGGGGTGGAACACCGTCGGGTTCTGGGATTTCGCCGGCACGGGTATTCAGGACAGGGTTTGGGATCTGCTCGTGCAGCCGTCAACCTGGTGTGTTATCGCAAGCTGGTTCCTGGCTGCCGCTGCAGTTCGCCTGCTCTGCCTCAGGCGGACCCGCTTTCTCGCGGCCGTCGGCATACTCTTGGGTACTGCGGTGCTGGTGGGCGGCTTGTGTCAGGGTGCCTGGCTCGACAGCGGCTATGCCTCGTGGATGCCGGACTCGCTGGCCCTCGGCCTCACCATCGGCGCGGGCGCCATCATGACGGTGACTTGCGTCCTTGGCGTACCGCCCCGCGAGAACGAGGCCCAAGAAGAAGGGCCGCAAACCCCCTTGAGCCAATCCGGGGAAATCTAGCTGCGCATTGACTAGCTGTGTGTCGAAACCCAGCTGCACAAACGCGAGCGCAAACGTCAGTCAAAGTGCCAGCGCGAAGGCCTAGCCGAGCAGGGTGGCGATCTTCCCCAACAGCGGCTCGAAGCTCACGCCGCGGTCCTTGAAGTCGGGCTGCTGGGCCGACACGAGCATTGCCTCGTACACGAAGTCCCCGGCGAACACCACGGCATCGGCAAGGCTTCGGCCGGCCATGACCGCTGCCAGCAGGCAGGAGCAGTACAGGTCGCCCGTGCCGTGCAGCATATAGGGGAGGTATCCGTTCGAGGCCTCGAAGAAGCCGCAGTCCTGCCCGGCCGCAAAATTGCGGATGACGCCGTCGTCACGCTGGACGCCCTTCAAGACAACCTGCCTCGCACCCTTGGCGAGCAGGGCCTCGACGATCCCCCGCGCCGCCTCGTCGCTGATGTCCGACCCTGCCCATTCGGTGCCCAAGATGATGGCCGCCTCCGTAAGGTTCGGGGTCAGGATGTCGGCTCCGCAGGCCAGTCCGGCCATCGCGTCGCAAAGCTCTGGTGTGTAGGTCGGGTACACCTTGCCGTGGTCCGCCATCACGGGATCGACCACGCGCAGGGCCTTCGGGTAGGTCGCATAGACCTCCTTGATGCGGTCGACCTGCTCGGGCGCGCCGAGGAAGCCGGAGTACACCGCGTCGATGTCGACCGCGATAGCCTTCCATGCGTCCAGGTAGTCCGCAAGGATGTCGGTCGTGTCGTGCATATACCAGCCGGGAAAGGCGGTGTGGGAAGAGAACAGGCCGGTCGGCACCGGGCAGACGTCGCACCCGGCGGCAGAGAGGACGGGGATCGCCACCCCGAGCGAGCACTTCCCGTACCCGCACAAGTCGTGGATTGCGGCGATACGGGGGATGTAGGCGCCTTCGCGCCGGTACAAGAACAGGTTGTGGGGATCCATAGGCTTAGGTGTCCTTTTCGTCACCGCTGCCGACCCCGCCGTCGGCAGCGACCCCGCCGTCACCATCGTCGCCGTGTGCGGAATCGTCGTCACCAGCGTCGCCGCCAACACCGTCGCCAGCGTCGTCGTCGAAGAAGGACCAGTCGTCCTCGCTCGGCTGGTGGTTCTTGTAGCGCTTGCGTGTGCGCCGTTCCATGATGACACACGCCACGAGGCTTGCGACCAGCCCGATCCCGACGAGGCAGCCGATGCCGGCATAGGTCTCGAACAGGAAGTGATATACAGCCATGAAATCCATGATTGCCTTTCTTGTAATGCTGTCAAAATACTGCCGATACTCGCAATTCAAGGCAGCCGGACACGCAGGGCCCGCCGCAGCCGCCATGACGCCACCAAAAGCCGTCCCGGCGCGTCCCTTAGAGTATACTACGAGCGAACAAGACTGCAAACCTGAGGTATACTGTCTTCAAGCCGAAAGGCCCGCGAACAGAAAACAAGCAAAAGGAGCACTTCCATGTTAGACATCCGCTTTGTCCGCGACAACCAGGAAGCCGTGGCCCAGGCCATGCGGGGCCGCGCCGCCTCATGGGACAGTGCGCGCTTCTCAAAGTTGGACGAAGCGCGGCGTGCGGCCATCGCCCAGGAAGAGGCGCTGCAGGCACAGCGCAACACCGCATCAAAGGCGATAGGCCAGATGTTCGCCGAAGGCAAGACTGCCGAAGCAGAGGTGGCGAAGGAAGAGGTCCGCGCCGTCAACGAGAGGCTTGAGGCCGCCGCCCGGGCCCGTGAGGCGGCCGAGGCCGCCTTGGGCGAGCTGCTACTCAACGTGCCGAACCTGTCCGCCGAGACCACCCCGGTCGGCGCGGGCGAAGAGGACAACCCGGAGGTGCGGCGCTGGGGAGAGCCCCCCGCCTTCGGTTTCGAGGCACGGGCCCACTGGGACATCGGCCCCAGCCTCGGCATCATCGACTTCGAGCGCGCGGTGAAGCTCGCGAAGAGCCGCTTCATCTTGCTGGGGGGCCTGGGGGCCCGCCTTGAGCGTGCGCTCATCAACTTCATGGTCGACACCCACGCAAGCCGCGGCTACAAGGAGTGGTGGTGCCCGTCCATGGCAAACGCCGAGGCGCTGACCGGAACCGGCCAGCTGCCGAAGTTCGAAGAAGACCTCTTCAAGACCACGGAAGGGCTCTACCTCATCCCCACGGCCGAGGTGCAGCTGACGAACATCCACGCCCACGAGGTGCTTGAGGCGGCCGACCTCCCCCTGAAGTACTGCGGCTTCACCTCCTGCTTCCGCGAAGAGGCCGGAAGCGCCGGCCGCGACACCCGGGGGCTCATCCGCGTGCACCAGTTCGACAAGGTGGAGATGGTCAAGTACGCCAAGCCCGAGGAGAGCTTCGACGACCTTGAGTCCATGGTCGCCGATGCCGAGAACATCCTGCAGCTGCTCGGCCTGCCCTACCGGGTGATCGAGCTGTGCACGGGCGACCTGGGATTCTCTGCCGCAAAGACCTACGACCTGGAGGTCTGGCTGCCCTCCTATGACGGCTACAAGGAAATATCGTCGTGCTCGAACTGCACCGACTTCCAGGCCCGCCGCGCGAACATCAAGTACCGCGACCCGGACAGCTTCAAAGGAAGCCGCCTCGTGCACACCCTGAACGGCTCCGGCCTGGCGGTTGGGCGCACTATGGCGGCGATCCTTGAGAACTACCAGCAGGCTGACGGGTCGGTCAAGGTCCCCGACGTGCTTGTCCCCTATATGGGCAAGGTCGAGCGCATCGAAGCGGTACAGTGAGGCACGGTGCGCACCCCCCATGGTTGAGAAGCAGAAGAAGCCCACAAAACGGCCCACCAAGCGGGCGGGCGGCCCCGTGCCCCCGAAGCGGCCGGCTGCGTCCTCGGTCGCACCTGTGACGGGCGGTTTCGAGGGGGTGGCGGACGAACAGCCCCTGCAGGGCATCCCCGAGCTCCCGCATGACACCCCACAGTTCCTGCGGAACCTCGAACAGCTTCCACAAAACGCCCCGCAACTGCCGCAAGACGCCGCCCCGCCCCCGGAGCGCGGCCCGGCGCAGCCGATGCGAAGCGTCGCAACCAGCGCAGGCAGGGCCTATGAGAACCGCTCGCGGGAACGCTACGGCGGCGGAGGGCAGTCGGAAAAGCCGCGCCGCGGCCTGCGTATCCCCCAGCTCGCCTTCCTGACGCTCCTCCTTGCCCTCCTTGCCCTGGCGGGCCTCTTCGTCTGGGACCGGTGGTTCCACTACGACGACGAGCAGGACTTCGTGGGCGTCTGGACGTTGGTCAACCCCGGCATCGAGACGACCACGGTGGTGCTCATCGACGACGAGACCATCGAGCTTGCCCCGGACGTTCACTATGCCTACCAGCTCGACACCTGGAAGAAGTCCATCACCTACACCTTTGGCGACCTGAAGGGCTCCGGCATCTACCGCTTCTCAGCCGACCGCAACACCCTGGTCATCATCGAGGGGGGTGCCAGCAGCTGGGTGCACGACGTCAAGGTGGCGCTCGACCTTGCACAGCCTGGCGACGGGGAGGACCCCGAGAAGACGACCTCCCTTGCGCGGTCCATCTCGTCGACCGGCCCGACTGCGGAAGGGGGGCTCTCGCTGGGGGTCGACACCCTGCCGGATGCTGCTGGGGACGACGGCGCCGATGACAATGGCGATGGTGCTGACGATGCCGAAGGTGGCGCCGACGAAGGCGCAGGCGGCGAAGCTGCCGATGGAACCGAGTAGCGACACGCCCCGCCAGGCCCCGGCCTCTCCCGCCGTCCCCGCCACGCCCGGCCCGCCCCGGGCCGTCGCCCCTGCCGCCATCAGTATCGAATGCATCGTCGTGAAGGCCGACCGCATCGTCTGCACGCTTGCCTGCAACCCACGCCTCTCCCACACCACGCCCGCGCTCGCCGCAAGGCTTACCGCCCAGTTCCCCGACCTGCCGCGCCACACCTGCAAGAGCGCAGAGGGCACGACCTTTGCGGCCGTGATGGGGCACACGTCGCTCCCTCATCTTTTCGAGCACCTGGTCATCGACCTGCAGGTGCAGGCAGGCAGCGACGAGGCCCGGACCTTCATTGGAACAAGCGAATGGATAGACGCGGCAATCGGAAAAGCCCGCGTGGAGGTGAGCTTCACCGACGATTTGAGCGCTTTACGGGCTTTTCGCGACGCGACACAGATTCTCAACGACATCTTGTTATAATGAAAGGTCTATATCAACCGCGAGGAAATAGCAGCCAAATAGCAACCGCGAGGAATAGAGCACGAGATGTCATCAGCACACATAACATTCGACTTCACGGGCGATAAAGTCGCCGACCGCGTGGCAAAGATGCGGTCCTCTGCGGTGCGCGACCTGTTCTCAGCAGCAACCAGCTCGGACGTCATCTCCCTCTCGGGGGGGATGCCCGACGTCTCGCTTTTGCCGCAAGAGGCCATCCAGAAGGCGGTGGAGGCAGCCTGCGGCGACAGGCGGGCGCTCGCCCTCCAGTACACCTCGACCGACGGGCTGTCCGGCATGCGGGAAGTGGTGTGCGACCTCGTCCGCGACCTCGGCATCCGCTGCCGCCCGGACGATGTCATCCTCACCACGGGCGCCCAGGAGGCCCTCGACCTCGTTGCGAAGGTCTTCATCAACCCCGGCGACACCATCATAGCCGAAGGGCCCACCTACCTCGGCGCCCTGCAGGCCTTCTCTGCCTACGAGCCCGATATCCGCTGTGTCCCCTTGGACGACGAGGGCCTGCGCATGGACCTGCTTGAAGAAGAATTGAAGCGCCTCGGCAAGGGTGCGGTGAAGTTCCTCTACACCATCCCCAACTTCCACAACCCCGCAGGCGTCACCATGATAGCCGAGCGTCGGGCGCGCCTGGTGGAGCTCGCCGAGGAATACGACTTCCTGATAGTGGAGGACGACCCCTACGGCCGCCTCCGCTTCGAGGGCGACTACATCATGCCGCTCAAGGCCCTCTCCGACAAGGTCATCTATCTCGGTACTGTCTCGAAGGTCTTCGCGCCGGGCCTGCGCACCGGGTGGATCATCGCGCCGAAATGCGTGCTTGCCCGCATCAACCTGGTGAAGCAGGGGACCGACCTGTGCGGCAGCGCCTTCAACATGGTCGTCGTCGAGCATTACTTCCGCGACACCCCCTGGCAAGAGACGCTTCAGAGCTTCATCGAGACCTATCGGGAGCGCCGCGATGCCATGCTTGAGGCGCTCGACGAGTTCTTCCCGCCCGAGGCCAGGTGGACGCACCCCGAGGGCGGCCTGTTCGTGTGGGTCACCCTGCCCGAGTACGCCGATGCCGGCTCTATCCTCTCGGTGGCGCTTGAGAACGGCGTCACTTACACGCCGGGCGACTCCTTCTACCCGAACGGGGCCATGGGGAAGAACTGCATGCGCCTCGCCTTCTGCTTTGCGAGTCCCGACAAGATACGCGAGGCCATCCGCCGCCTCGGTTCCGTCGTCAATGAACGCCTCGGCCTGTACCGGGCCTTCCTGGAGGCGGGCGCCATCCGCGGGCCGAAGCCCGTCTAAGGCCCGGCGCCGTCCTTCAAGGAGCTCGGGCAATGCGGAAAATGAGCGCGGACACAGCGCAGAAAAGGAACACCAGGGAATACCAAGGAACAGTGGGGAACACCAAGGAGCAACGGCCTGCGAAGGCCCGCGAAGGGAATGAAGGCAGATGAAAGTAGCAGTATTGATGGGCGGCAGCTCCTTCGAGCGGGGGTTCAGCCTTGCCAGCGGCAAGCAGGTATGCGGCGCCTTGGAGGCGGCGGGCCATACGGTCGTGCCCCTCGACACCACCAAGGAGCTCGTCCCGGCGCTGCGCAGCGAGCGGCCCGACGTGTGCTACAGCGCCCTGCACGGCAAGCACGGCGAAGACGGCACCATCCAAAGCCTGCTTGAGCTCTTGGGAATCCCCTTCGTGGGGTCGTCGGCGGCCGTCTGCCGCAAGACCTGGAACAAGGCGCTGCTCCCCTCGGTCGTCACCGCATACCGCGCGGCGACCGGAGGCGCACCTGCCGCCGCATGGCCCCAGGGCATCTGCATCGCCCGCGACGCCTTCAAGGACATGGGTGCCGCAACCGCCCTCGACCTCATCGCGGAGCGTATCGGGGGTGGCTTCCCCTTCGCCGTGAAACCCGCCTGCGGCGGCTCTGCCATGGGCGTGCACAAGGTGTCCCAGCACGAGGACCTGGGGGAGGCGATCCTCGACGCGCTCAGCTATGACGCCGAAGTGATTATCGAACAGTGGATCGACGGCACGGAGATAGCCGTCTCCGTCCTCGGCGAGGGAAAGGATGCCCAGGTGCTCCCGCCGGTGGAGATCGTGCCTGCCCAGGGGCTCTACACGACCGAGGCCCGCATGTCGGTGAACGCGGTCGAGCTCTTCTGCCCGGTACGGGCCGCGTCACTCTCTGCCGACGAAGCCGCCGCCCAGGCGGCCCGGGACGCGGTCGAGTCTGCCGCGCTCGAGGTCTACCGCGCCTATGGCGTGCACGGCCTGGGGCGTGTCGACCTTATCTGGGACGGCACCCAGGCACGCGTCCTCGAAGTCGATGTCTCTCCCGGCATGACGGAGTTGTCGCTCTTCCCTGCTGCCTGCACGGCCTCGGGCCTGACGCTTTCTGCAGTGCTCGACCGCCTTGTAGGCGCATACGCCTCATAGCACGCTGCCGCTGCACTCCGGCTTCGCCCCATGGGGCGAGCTGTGCCCCTGCTCCTGCCCCCGCCGCGCAGGGGCGGGCTGCGTCCCACTCGTCCCTGTCCCACCCGTGCCTGCCCCTGTCCCGCCCGCATGACGACTCGGCAACCTTTTCATGGATACGTGTGGATACGAAAATTTCTCGCTGCCCACATGCGGGGATACCTTATAATGGGGGAAATGAACAAGATACGAGCTGCTACAGACAGGCGCTGGTATTTCCTAAAGGAGGTCGTTATGGGTAAAGGAGTAGGTGCTTTTATCGTTGGTGGGCTCATAGGCGCGGCAGTCGCGCTTCTCTATGCCCCGCGCCCGGGCGAGGAAACCCGTGCGATGGTTTCCGACAAGCTGAACGACAGCTGGGGCCAGGCCCAGGACTTCGGCGTGCAGGCGTCTGCAAGCGTCCAACAGATATACCGCGATGCGGCGACGAAGGGCCAGGAGGTCTACGACACCGTAACCACCAGGGGCCATGAGGTTGCCCAAACGGTCGCCACGAAGGGCCAGGAGATATACGAGAGTGCCTCGACGAAGGTGCAGGAGGCCGCGAGCAGCGTAAAGCCGGTCTTCGCGGAGAAGAACGACGAGCTGCGCGAGAAGATTGAGGCCGCCCGTGCGCGCATCGCCTCCCAGGTTGCAAAGAACGCCGCCGACACGGATCACGGCATCATCGAGACAGTCGCGGAAGCGTTAGATGAGGACATCGACGCAGTCGAGTGAAAAACCTTGTCACCACAAACGAGCTGGCGGGTAGCCGTGTCATTGGCGGAAAGAGGGGAACGCGGCGCATCGGCAAAACGCGCTATTTCGTGTTCCATCCGACCGAGAAGCGGGTCCTCGGCTTCATAGTGAAGCGCCCCGACCTCCTGTGGATGTTCCGCAGGAAGGACTGGTTCGTCTCAATTGAAGGATATGACCTCATAGACGGGCGCATCTGTGTCCGAAACTCTTCCGATGCAACCGGCTATGGCGCCTATCAAGCGCTTGGTGTCGACCCCGACGAATGCGTCTTGTGGATCGGGCTGCCCATCATGACCAAAGACGGGGAAAGTCTCGGGTTCGTGGGTAACGTGGTCTTCAACCAGGTGACCGGCACCGTGTACAGCGTCGAATCGGACTCCGGCGCAGCCGCAAACACCCTTTTGGGCAGGCGTGAGATTCCCGCAGAGATGGTCAAGGGCTTCCACCGGGGCATGGGCACCGCGCTCTCCCTCGTCGGCGAAGGAGGTTCCGAAGGCAGCGAGGTCGCCTTGGGCGCCCTCCTTGTCTCTGACAGGGCAAAGGCCCTTGAGGTCGAAGGCGGCCTTGCGGAAAAGGCCGGCAAGGGTGCCGCGGTCATCGCCGACAAGGCCGGCAGAAGCGCCGCAGTCATCGCCGACAGGGCCGGGAAAGGTGCTGCATCCATCGCCGACAAGGCGGGGAAGGCCTCCGTCCAGGTCTCAAGGGCGGCGAGCTCGACCGCAAAGACAGCAGAGAAGGCAGTCAACAAAGGCGCCTATGCAACCGGGAAGCAACTAGGAAAGGCACAGGGCATGTTCACCGCTTTCAAAGAAGAGTACGACAAGGCACGGCATGACGATTGACGACAACACGAGGGCCGAGGGCGGCAGCGGCCCGCAAGACAGGGAGGCGGCCTCAGCAGGGCAGGACGTGGCGGCGACGGGCCTGGCAACGCAGGGGGAGATGGCCATGGTACCCCTGAGAGAGAGGGTCAAGACCGCCGATGCCTTCAAGTTCGCCGGCCTCGTGGGCCTTCTTGTCCTCGTAGGCGTGATACTGTTTTTCCTGCGGCCTTATTTTTCCAACCTGTTCGAGCCCGGCGGCTTCAGCAGGGTGCTCGCCGACGTGCGCGAGGCCGGACCGGCAGGCGTGCTTGTGCTGTTCGGGCTGCAGGTCGTGACGCATATCGTCGTCTTCGTCCCTGGAGAGGCCACCCAGTTTGCCGCAGGGATGCTCTACGGGCCGTGGCTCGGCGCACTCATTATCCTGGTCTGCTGCATCATTTCGAGCGCGTTCATCTTCTCGCTTGTCCGCAAGCTCGGTGCCCCCTTCGTCCAAAGCATCGTCCCTGTGAAACACCTTGCACGCTTCCGCGAGTTTGAAAAGACCAATAAGCTGAGTATCGTGGTGTTCGTCCTGTTCTTGATTCCCGGGCTCCCGAAGGACACCTTCACCTACCTGGTGCCCCTGACAGACATGCGGATGCGGGACTTCCTCCTGCTCTCGAACACGGGGCGCATTCCCGGCATCGTCGTCTCCACCTATGCGGCGAGCGGCATCATGGAGGGCCGCATATGGGAGAGCGTCGCCATCTTCGTCGTTGCAGCCGCGCTTGCCGTTGTCGGCCTTTTCCACCGGGACAAGATCATGGACTTCCTGGGAAAGGGACGGTAGCGTTTCGAATTGTTTACGAAACTGTGACGGATGCAGGCCGCCCCGCCCCGAACTTCCGCTGAGTCATTATTATGGAACCACAACCTGATATTGAAAGAGGTATGACATGGTCACCAAGAAAGACGGCAAGGAACAAGAGGCGGTAGCCGCCGAGACTACCGAAGAGGTCGCCAAGGAGGCCGCCGCTGTGGCTGAGGCTCCCGCCGCCGCCGAGGCTCCCACCCCCGCAGTTGAGGCAGTTGCTGCTCCTGCGGCCGAAGCGTCCGCGACCGCCTCCGGGGACGCAGCGCCTCCGGCTGCCGAGGCCGCAATGCCAGTCGCAGCCGAGCCTGCCCCGTACTGGACGCCCTATACCCCGCAGCCCGAGCCTGCCCCCGACTATTCCCAATATGCCCAAGGCCAGCCGCAACAGGGCGGCTACTACACCATAAACACGCCCCAGCAGCCTTATTACGCGCCGGACGCCTATGCGGCGAACGCGCAACAGCAGCCCCAGCAGTCCTATTACGACTACAGCGCCGCAGCAGCAGGCGCAGCGCCCCAGCAGCCCTACCAGCAGAATGCCCAGATTCCGCCACAGCAGCCTTACTACTACCCGCAGGCCCAACCGGTTGCCTCCAAGGACCGGATAGCCGCAGGATTGCTCGGCATCTTCCTGGGATGGGCCGGCGTCCACAAGTTCTACCTGGGATACAACGCCCAAGGCTTCATCATGCTTGCGGTCTCCATCGTCGGGGGCATCTTCACTATCGGGCTTGCATGGGGCGTCATAGCGCTTATCGGGCTTATTGAGGGCATCATGTACCTGACCAAGTCACAAGGGGAATTCGAGCACACCTATGTCCTCAACAAGCGTGAGTGGTTCTAGGGCATAAAGCCGCATCAGGCGGGAGCCACGAGGGGGCCACGAGGGGGCCGCGGACAGCGGCCCATTCCCGGGTTTTGTATGAAATGCCTCGGGGCATCCTGCTTTTCCAGTAGAATACGGGCAGAGCCTCATGCTTTGCGCATGAACCCCTACGAAGGAGGAAGTTATGCCCAAAATCACTCGTAAGCAGGTAAAAGTTCCGGTTGACGTGATGCCGGAATCACGGGAGCTCTACATCGACAACTACCTGAAGGCCACTCAGGGCACCGGCAGGCTGATGCTGTTTGCCTGCGACCAGAAGATCGAGCACATGAACGACGACTTTTATGGCGAGGGGATAGACATCGCCGATGCCGAGCCCGAGCACCTGTTCAAAATCGCAGACCAGGGCGTTTGCGGCGTTCTTGCAGGCCAGCGCGGCCTTATCGCCCACTATGCGGCCGATTACCCCGAGGTCAACTATCTCGTCAAGATGAACTCCAAGACGAACCTCGTCTCAACGAAGCAGGACGACCCCTACTCGCCGCAGCTCTATGACGTCGATGCCGTGCTCGCCATGCGCGAGGCCGGGGTGAACATCGTCGGCCTCGGCTACACCATCTACCTCGGCTCGGAATACGAAGCGACTATGATGGCCGAGGCGGGCGAGCTGATCGCCCAAGCCCACGCGAACGGGCTCCTTGTGGTGCTGTGGATATATCCCCGGGGCAAGGCGGTCGCAGCTGAAAAGGACCCGGCGCTCATCGCGGGTGCTGCCGGCGTGGCCCTGTGCCTCGGTGCGGACTTCGTGAAGGTCAACCCTCCGAAGCCCGCCGAAGGCTCTCCTGCCGAAGCGTTGAAGGTCGCCTCGCTCGCGTCCGGACGCTGCGGGCTTGTCTGTGCCGGGGGCTCTACGGTCGATGCCCAGAGCTTCTTGAGTCAGCTTTACGACCAGATACATATCGGCGGCGCCTGCGGCAACGCGACGGGCCGCAACATCCACCAGCGTTCTTTGGACGAGGCCGTGCGCCTGACGAAGGCCATCTCGGCCATCACCCTGGCTGACGCGTCGGTTGAAGAAGCGCTTAAGGTATTCAACGGGAAGAAGGATTTCAGCCTGTAATCTGGAGCTTGTAGCCCGAGGATGGTGCCCGAGGCGAGAGTCGAACTCGCACGTCTTTCGACAACGGTTTTTGAGACCGCCACGTCTGCCATTCCGTCACTCGGGCACAGCTTGTGATTATAGCGGAAGCGTTGTTGCCCGCCAATGCGCCCGCCAGGAAAACATATTGCAGGTGCCGGGTTGCAGCCGCCGGGGTAGTTCCGCTATACTTCAAGTCCGCGCTTCGCAAGGGGCGCCAGACGCCAACGTGGCTCAGCTGGTAGAGCAACGCACTCGTAATGCGTAGGTCAGCGGTTCGAATCCGCTCGTTGGCTCCACAAACAAACAGGCCAGCCGCACCAGCGGCTGGCCTGTTAACTTGCCCACTCCCAGGTCCACATCAGTCAGCGAGGGTTCCTGCGGTGCCCGAGATTGCCCCGCTGTGCGGCTGAGCGTACTTCGGTACGCGAAGGCAAGCACAAAGGGGCAAGATCGAGTACCGCAGGAAGCCGCAGCGTCGGCCCGTTACGCTGATTGTAAATCAGCGTAACCCAATTACCCAATTACCTCGTCTTGCCGCTCTTGCGCGCCTGCATCCTGATGAGGTGGGCCTTGAGCTCCTTGAAGGCGCTGCGGGGGTCGATCTCGTCGAGGGTTTCTATCAAAAGGGCGGTTGATGCGTCGTCGAGGCTTTCTTTCCGGTTCGCGATGAAGCTCACACGGCTCTGGACAATGAAGGCGACGATCTCGTCTTGGCTCGCCCGCTCGGCTATCATGTCGCCGACCACCTTGCTCTTTGCGGCGAACTGGATGAAGTCCTTGTTCATAAGCGTGTAGTTCAGCTTGCCGCGCTCGTCGCTGTAGCGGTCGATGATCGCCTTGTACTCGGGCGAGAGCGTCATGTCGGTCTGCTCGGGCGGGGCCCCTTCCACCACGTCGATCTCTTCGTTGACGATGACCGGCGCCACCTTGATCGAGCCGCGGGCGGAATAGGGCAGGCTGTTCGTGAGCTCGAAGGCCTCGTCGAAGGCCTCGATGGGGAACAGGCTCTCGTCGACGCGCCCGTAGGGAACCATCTCCCCCGTGCGCCGGTCGATCGTGCATACCGCGTCGTAGTCCCCGTCGCCGCGCAGTATCTTGATGCCGGCCCCTCCGGCAGAAAGCTTCTGCTTGTAGGCGATCGCCGGTATCGTCGTCAGCTCGACGGCCTTCGTCCGGATGATGTTTGGAACAGCCATAATCTCAACCCTCCTGTTTCCCAGGAAAAGAATTCCCCTGTCATTTGCTTGCTTTCCACTCATTATAGCGGTGAAAGACCCGCGTCACAAGTTCGTCACAAGCCAAGGAAGTCGACCCATTTCCCGACTTCGCTGCGGGCCTGGCGGCAGCCGATCTCAAAGTTGTTCTTGAGCTTCACCATGTTGACCTCCCGCCTGATGGCGCTTTGGTCATGCGCATAGAACACGCACGCCGCACCGGCCCTCTCAAGCTCGGCAAGCCTGTCGAGCTGCTCGTTGTAACGCTGCGCCCAGGTGCTCACAGCTTCGCGCATCTGCGGCCGACGCCAAAAGAAGGCCTCGAAAAGCCTTCGGTGCCCTACTCGCTTGCGAAAGCCCTTGTGCTGGGTGCAGACCACGAAGAACTTCGAGAACCCGTCCTTTTGCGCACGGGGCAGCATGATTCCGCCGCCCTCGCCAGGCCCCCCGTCGTAATAGGCGCCGTCCGTGTCGCCCACAAGCCTCATGGGCGGCATGACTATCGGGTAGCTGAGTGTCGCTTGAACCCGCTCCATGAGCTTTTCCTCGGTCGTGAAGTCCCTCTGCGTCCAGTAGACCGTCTTGCCGGTGTTGCGGTCGATTCCCTCGAAAGTCAGCTGTGCCGGGTTTGCCTGGAAGGACTCGAAGTCGAAGGGGGCCTTGCTCTCGGCCGGGCCGTAGTGCTGGATCGACGGCGAGGCGAGGATGTTGTTCTCCAGGAGGAAGAGCTGGCTTTTCCGGAAAGGCAGATCGTCGGCGTGCTCGGTGAAGGTCAGGCGGGAACGCTCCGCATCACGTGACAGGTAGTTGATCGCGTTGCTGGCCCCCGCAGAAAGCCCGTACACGGCATCGAAGTATATCCCGTTCTCAAGCAAGACGTTTACAAGCGCCGAAGAATAGGAGTTCCGCAATCCGCCCCCCTCGAAGATAAGGGCGACATCCTTCACATTGTTGCTCAACGGTTCCATAAGTTTTCCGCACGGCCTCTCTTCTGCAACGCCTTGACGAAGAAACACACAAAAGTGCCTCCCTCCCTTTTCGTCGGGAAGCGCCTTTTTATCAGGGTAGTTATAAACGTATCCTGAATTATATACTTCTCTCGGGCACAATGGGTCCCCACATCATAAAAGGAAAATGGCGATTGCGTAAAATATACCAAATCAGCCAACCTTTATGGCAAGATAGAACATTGAATGATTGCCGGTAACAAAGCATTAAAGGAGTGGGCATGGGCATCTTCTCAAAATTTGAAGGGCATGTAGAAGATACCTTCGAGGGTGCGGCCAACAAGATATTCGATTCCCCGATCTCTCCCGTCCAGATAGCGAAGAAAGCAGAACGGCAGATGCGCCGCGAGAAGGTCGTCGGCGCCGGGAAGCAGTACGCCCCCACACTCTATACCATACTGGTGAACACCGAGGACGACCGGCGGCTTTTCGGCTATTACCCCACCCTCGCAGGCGAGACGGAGACCTACCTTTCCGCGAAGTCAGCTTCCGAGGGGCTGGTCATGGACGGGCACCCGCTTGTCCGCTTCATTACCGACCATGACCTGAAAAGCGGCAAGTTCGAGGTAATTGCCGAACTGGTCGCGTCCCCCATTATCGAGCAGCTCCGCAACGAGGAAATGGAGCGCTACGGCATCGGGAACGAGTCCTTTGCCCGCGACACGTCGCTTTCCGACGAAGACTTCGATCCGGGCGACAGCGCCGTTGCCCCTTCTGCCGCCCCGCAGGCCTCCCCGTCTTCCCCGGCTCCGAACGCCGGGGGCTTTGCGCCGGGCCCCGCCGCCGCCAACCCCGCCGCCTCCGCGACAAGGACATACCTGCTCAACGCCGCCACCAACCGGGTCCACGACCTGGTGGAGTCACGGATAGTCCTCGGGCGCGAAGCGGGCAACAGCATCGTCGTCGACGACATCAACGCAAGCCGGTCGCATGCGGAGATCCGCTTCGACCCGCAGGGCCTGTGGGTCATATCCGACCTCGGGTCGACAAACGGCACCCTGCTCAACGGCCAGGACGTGAAGACCCAGGTGCTCAACGATGGCGACTACATCACCATCGGCATGACTAACTTCGTGTTTGTCCAGGTATTGTCGTGATTGACGTCGTCCTCCTGGTGGGGCGGCTCCTGTTCGTTGCCCTCCTATACCTGTTCTTGTTCGCCATCATGCGGACCGGCATCGGGCTCGTCCGTGGCCAGCGGAAGAAGGAGAAGGCCTGGACGCTCGTGGTCGAGCACGGCCCCAAGGAACTGAGGGGCGTCCAGATCGCCGTCCATGGCCCGGTCATCGTCGGGCGGAACTCGGGGGCCGACATCGTCATCGGCGCCAACTATGTCTCCGGGAGACATGCACGCTTCTCGCTCATGGGGCAGAACCTCTTCATCGAAGATCTCGGCTCGACCAACGGGACCGCCGTGAACGGCTTTTTGATCGACGACCCGGCAGCGCTCAGGAACAACGATGTCGTCAACGTCGGCGACGTCGCCATCCGCGTGAGGTACGTCTGATGGCAGCCGGGCCGACCTACAGGACCGACAGGATCGTTCCCGAGAAGAGGCGGGCCGCTGCAAGCTTCGGGAGCCGCACCGACATCGGCTGCCTGCGCAAGGACAACGAGGACAGCCTGGTTGTCGCAGACCCCCTCTTTGCGGTTGCCGACGGGATGGGCGGCCACGACTCCGGCGAGGTGGCGTCCGAGATAGCCATACGCACCCTGCTTGAGTTCGCCCCCGACTATGCGGACGGGGAAGTCCTGGGCACAGCGGTCGTCGAGGCGAACCGCGCCGTCTTGCAGGCCGTGGCCGACGGCACGGGCAAGCCGGGCATGGGGACGACCATGACCGCCGCCGTCCTCGAAGGCGAGCGTCTTGTGATAGCCCACGTCGGGGACTCCCGCGCCTACCTGTTCTACCAGGGCAAGCTCCAGCAGATAACCCGCGACCACAGCCTGATGGCCGACATGATCGAGGCCGGGCAGCTGACGGTGGAAGAGGCGCGGGTCCACCCAAGCCGCTCCATCATCACCCGGGCGCTGGGGAGCGACCCGAACGTGCTCCCCGACATCTATGAGATAAACGTGGAAACGGGGGACCGCCTCCTGATATGCACCGACGGCCTGTCGGGGATGCTCACCGACGACCTCATAGAAAAAGAGCTGCTCCAGGAGCCCGACCCCCAGCTCTGCGCCAACAACCTGGTGAACGCGGCCCTGGCTGCGGGCGGCCACGACAACGTGACGGTCGTCGTGGCGGAGGTGTCCGGGCTCTCCGAGCCCCGCCAGGAGAAGTCCGTCCGCAGGGCGAAGGTCTCGGCGGCATTCATCGTCCTGGCCTTCTTCATGGTGCTTGCCGTGGCGATAGGCGGCTTTTACTACTATACCCAAAACTCCTTCTACCTCGCGGAGAACAACGGGAGGGTCGCCGTCTACCGGGGCCTGCCCGGGTCGCTTTTCGGCATCAGGATATCGGACCTCGAGTCCATGACCGATATCAAGGTGGAAAGCCTCCAGCCCGGTGTCGCGAACCGCCTGCAGGAAGGCATCCGCGTTGACGACCTGGACCGCGCACAGGAGCTGATAGCCGAGTACCGGGACAGCACCCGCAGTGCCGCCACGCCCGAAAGGGACCCCTCGGGCGGCGGGGGCAGCGACGCCCAAGGCAGTGCCGCCTCGGGCGGCAGCCGGTCAGGCGGCTGATCCGGCATGACCCGGCGCAACCTCGAACTCATCCTCCTGTGCATCGCCGCGCCCATCGTCGTCCTCATGTTCGCGATGATCGCCATCAACCTTGAGCAAGAGCTCAACACGACCACGCTCGGGGTGCCCCTCGGCATCTTCGCCAGCTTCGTTGTCGCACATTTCGCCGCACGGAAATTCTCCCCGGGAGCCGATCCGGCCTTGCTGCCCATAGCCTTTGTGCTTTCGGGCATCGGCATAGCCTTCGTTACCCGATTGAGCCCCCTTCTTGCAGTCAACCAGGTCATGTGGCTCTTTCTCGGCGTTATCTGTATGGTTTTGGTCATTGCGTCCATTAAGAACCTCGACAAGGTTGCCCAATACAAGTATACCCTCATGCTCGCCGGTTTGGTCCTGCTGCTCTCTCCCCTCATTCCCGGCCTCGGCCAAGAGATCTACGGCAGCCGTATCTGGTGGTCAATCGGTTCTTTCTCGTTCCAGCCCGGCGAGATCGCAAAGATACTCATCGTGCTCTTCCTTGCGGGCTACCTTGCGGCGAACCGTGAGATGCTCTCGATATTCACCGCGAAGATAGGCCCCCTCCACCTGCCCGACATCCGCACCCTGCTCCCCTTGCTGGTAATGTGGGTCATTGCATTGCTGATCATCGTCTTCGAGAAGGATTTGGGAAGCGCCCTTGTGTTCTTCTGTATCTTCCTTGTCATGCTTTATTCGGCGACGGGGAAGAAATTCTATCTTGTGGTCGGCCTGGGGCTGGCTGCTCTTGGCGGTATTGCTGTTTGGATGCTTTTCAGCCACGTGCAGGTCCGTGTCGATATCTGGCTCGACCCTTTTGCGGATCCCGCCGACAAGGGCTACCAGATCGTGCAGTCCCTCTTCTCAATGGCGGACGGCGGGCTTTTTGGGGTCGGGATCGGCAGGGGGCTTGCTGAAAGCATCCCGGTGGTTGAGAGCGACTTCATCTTTGTGGCTATCGCTGAAGAAGTCGGCCTGCTCGGCGCGGCGGGAGTCTTGTTGCTCTACCTGTGCCTTACCATCCGCGGGCTTGTGACGGCAGCCCGTGCAAAAAGCGATGTCAGCTCTTTTGTCGCGGTCGGCTTGACAGCAACTATCGTTTTGCAGGCATTCATCATTGTCGGTGGTGTCACCCGGCTTATTCCGCTCACGGGCCTCACGCTTCCTTTCATAAGCCAGGGAGGCTCGTCCCTGCTTGCGAGTTTTATCGCTCTCGGCTTCCTCATGAAATGCGGCGACGAGGCGACGGGCGTTGGCGAGGAAATGAAGACAAGCAACATATCCCGTGCCGAGGACGGTGTCTTGGGGCGCATCTCGCTCGGGAGGCGCCTGACGAACAACATGGTCATCTTCTCGGTTCTGTTCGCCCTCCTTGTCGCCAACCTGACCTGGATCATGGTTATCAAGGCCGACGGCGAGGACGGCTATCGCAACATGCCTGGCAACAACCACACTATGGCCCGGGAGGCGAAGACGGAGCGGGGCACCATCACCACCTACGACGGGGTCGCCCTTGCGCAAAGCATCCGACAAGACGACGGCTACTACCAGCGGGTCTACCCTGCGGGAACCCTGGCAAGCCATGTCGTCGGCTATTATTCCGAGCAGTACGGGACGAGCGGGATCGAGGCGCGCTACAACGAGGCCCTGCGCGGGCAGCAGAACTTCGCAAGCTGGCTCGACGTGCTGAACTCTGCGGCCGGGATCAACCAGCCCGGCAACGACCTGCGCCTGACCATCAACTCGAAGATACAGCTGGCTGCCCAGGACGCGCTTGCCGATTCCACCGGTGCCTGTGTGGTCATCGACCCGCAGACCGGGGCCGTGCTCGCCTTGGCATCCTCGCCCACCTATGACGCGAGCGAGGCCGTCGGCATCCTCGCCTCCGAGAACACCGAGTCGAGCGTGCTGCTCAACCGGGCGACCCAGTCGCTGTACGCCCCGGGGTCCACGTTCAAGATGGTCACGCTCGCCACGGCCCTCGAACACGGCATCACCTCCGAGAACACCGTCTACCCCTCGCCGGGCGAAATGACCATAGGGAATGCCCCTATCATCAACTTCGAGAAGACCTCGTTCGGGGACATCACCTTGAGCCAGGCTACCGAAGTGTCCTCAAATACCGTATTCGGGCAGGTTGGGGTCGAGATAGGCCCGAGCCTGCTCGTCTCGTCCGCCGAGAAGTACGGGTTCAACAACGAGGTGCCCTTCGACCTTCCCCTCGCAATGTCCCTCATGCCCGCTGCAGGCGAGATGACGGAATGGGAGACTGCCTGGTCGGCTGTGGGGCAGCCTGTGGGCGAACATGCGAGTCCGGCCGGTCCGCAGGCAACCGTGCTCCAGATGGCCCTTGTGGGCTGCGCGATTGCGAACGGCGGGGTCATCCAGGCCCCCTACCTTGTCGACAGCATCTCCAACGCGCAGGGCGCGCGGGGCTTCCAGGCCTCCCCCTCAAAGCTCGGTCAGGCCATGAGCGGGGTCACGGCGAACCGCACCCGCCTCGTGCTTGAGGGTGTCGTCAACCAAGGAACCGGCACCGCAGCCGGGGTCTACGGGGTGCAGGTCGCTGGCAAGACCGGCACCGCCGAGACGGGGAAGGAGCACGACGACAGCTGGTTCGTCGGCTTCGCGCCGTCAAGCGACCCTTCCGTCGTCGTTGCGATTATCATCGAGCAAGGCGCCGGGACCAACCCGGATGCGGCGGCAAAAGCGCAAAATGTGTTGAAAACCGCTTTAGAAGTACAAGGTCTTTTATAAATGAGGTATCCTATGCTATGTGGACTTCTTCTGCACAAGATGCCATGACATGTGACCAAAAGGAGCAAAAACGTGACGGGTAACATGATAGGTAAAGTATTCAACAACCGCTATAAGCTGACCGATCGCATCGGCATCGGCGGCATGGCAGAGGTCTATCACGCCTATGACGAGGTATTGGGGCGTGTCGTTGCTGTCAAGATAATGCTTCCCCAGTATGCTGCCGACTCGAACTTCACCCAGCGCTTCAAGCAGGAGGCGGCTGCGGCTGCGAACCTACAAAGCCCCTATGTCGTGAACGTGTACGACTGGGGCCAGGACGAGGGCGTGTACTACATCGTCATGGAATACGTGCGGGGCAGCGACCTGAAGACCGCAATCAACGAGCGGGGGAGCATCAACCAGCGCAAGGTCGCCGAGATCGGCGCGCAGGTCTGCCAAGCCCTGACCTCGGCGCACAACCTCGACATCATCCACCGCGACATCAAGCCCCAAAACATCATGGTCCAGCCCGACGGCAACGTGAAGGTCATGGACTTCGGCATCGCCCGCGCGAAGAACTCGCTCATGACGCAGACCCCCTCTGTCCTGGGGACGGCCCATTACATCTCCCCCGAGCAGGCGCAAGGGAAGGAGCTCACCCCGGCAAGCGACATATATTCCCTGGGAATCGTCTTGTACGAGGCGGCAACAGGGGCCCTGCCCTTCGACGGGCCCGACGCGGTGAGCGTAGCCATGCAGCAGGTGAACGACTTCCCGCCGCCGCCGCACGAGTACAACCCCTCCATCGACCCGGATTTCGAGGACATCATCATGATGGCCCTCGCCAAAAACCCCGTGGACCGCTTCGCCACGGCAAACGACATGCGTATCGCCCTGAGCGACTTTTTGGCGGGGCGTCCCGTGCACCTCGACTCCGACTTCTCGCGCGCTGAGACGTCGGTGCTCGGTGGCATGGCAGGAATCGGCGCGGCAAAGGCAGGCGGCATGGCGGGCTCCCTGCCCGACGGCACGGCGGTTATGCCCCCGATGGTGCCGGCGCCGCAGAACATGTCAGGTAGCGGCTACCGCTCGCGGGACATGGGCAGGCAGGACCGGCCGGAAGGCGTCAACAAGAAGACGGTCGGCACCGTCCTCGCCATCATTGCGGCGCTCCTAGCCATCGGCGGCGCGGTGTTCTTCTTCGTGAACCAGGAGCCCAAGACCGGCGAGCCTGTCCCCAACGTGGGTGGCCTCACCATCGAGGAAGCCACGCTCAAGCTCGTCAACGCCGGTTTCGAGGTTGGAACCGTAGAAGAAGATTTCGATATCGACGTGGAAGCGGGGCGGGTTGCCGCCCAGGACCCCAAGGCGGGAGACCGGGTCGAAAGCGGGACAAAGGTCAACCTGGTCATATCGAAGGGGCCGAAGCAGGTGGTCGTCCCCGACCTCACCGACAAGACGGCCGACGAGGCAAAGGAGATCCTCGAAGAGCTCGGCCTGAAGTACACCGCAGGCACCGCCGAGCACTCGGAGAAGATACCGGTCAACCAGATAATCCGACAAGAGCCCGAGGCAGGGCAGACCGTAGACGAAGGCACCACGGTCACCTACTACCTTTCGCTGGGCATCGGGAACACCGACGTGCCCTACGTGATCGGCCTGTCGCAAGACGGGGCGATCGGCAAGCTGGAGGACGAGGGCTTTCGGGTCGGGGAGGTGACCTACCAATACGACGACAACGTGGTCGAAGGCCTCGTGATCTCGCAGAACCCCCGGGCGGGCATGCGTGCCGAGATGGGGTCTACCGTCGACATCGTCGTCAGCCAAGGGGTCGACCCCGAGAAGCGGAGGACTTCGGTTCCCGACGTCTCGGGCAAGACCGAGAACGAGGCGCGGGCGGCGATCGCCACCGCCGAGCTGGCCATCCAGATCGAGAGCGTCTATGACACCAACGTGGCAAAAGGGAAGGTTATCAGCCAGTACCCCGGGCCGGGCGAGCGGCTTGACAAGGGCTCGACGGTCAACGTCGTCGTAAGCAACGGCCCAGAGCCAGCCTCTCCGCCGCCCAGCGACTAGGACAGGGTCGGCGGGCAGCGCCGCAGGTAATGGATCGGCGCAAGGGCGCGAGCCGGACGGCGAGCCGGGCAGTGAGCGGCAACAGGCCGGATGGTGAGTTGAGTTGAGTTGCGCCGGATAAGGGGTGCCACAAAAGCCCCCGATGCGGTATAATCCTCTTTCCTGCCCCCGTAGCTCAGGGGATAGAGCAATGGTTTCCTAAACCATGTGCCGGACGTTCGAATCGTCTCGGGGGCACCAGGGAGTTTCAGGCCATCGCCTCGTGCGGTGGCCTTTTCGTTGCCCGGGCCTGCCTGCTGGCCCTGCTGGCCCGGATGCCGCATTCTCAGGGTTTTGGCAGAGTCGGCGCCTATTCGCTCAAGTCGATCAGCTCTTGGCGGCTGTGCACGCCGGCCTTCGTGTAGATGCGGCGGAAATGCGTTTCCACGGTGCTCTTCGAGATAAAGAGCTCTTGCGAGATGCGCTCGCTGGTCCTCCCTTTCAGGATGAAGGGAAGGACCTCCGCCTCGCGTGCAGACAGTCCGTACTGCTCGATGAGCGAGCTACAGCGGTCCTCGAAGCTGTCGGTGCTCGTGACGATCTCGGAAAGGTTGCCGAAGTCGCGCTCCGTGAACAAGAACAGGTAGGAGAGCAGGACGAGCGCCCCCGCAAGCACCATTACGAAATACGGCGTGACCTGGTCGGGCTGTGTCGAGTTGATGATGTTGGCAAGGAAGATGCCGATGAACTCGCCGCCGAACAAAGCGGCGAAACCCCTTGAGAAGGACGCGGTGGTGCTCGTGTCGGTGATGCTTGCCAACACCAAGAACAGCGAAATCAGGACCGCACTCAGCCCCAGATATCCCGCCAGCACGATGGCCTCCCCGGAAACGACCGAGTCGGCGAAGAAGGGTGCCGGAACCAAGAGGAAACCGAGCATCATGACGAAGATCGCAAGCCTGTAGGACTTGTTGAGGGAGGCCCCCTTCCCGAAGCCGTCCGAGAGAAGCAGCGACAAGGTTCCCACGGCAAAGGCGGCCAGGAGCAGCAGCGCGATCCTGTAGGCAGGCATCGCCGCCATGCCGGGGTCGGTGTTGAAGGTCTCCATGAACCCCGCTGCCATGCCGAACAGGGCCGTCCCCGCGATGATCTTCGCAGACAGGAGTGCCGCCTCCTGGGTCGGGCCGTCGCTTGCGGCAGCGGGCTTGACAGGGGCGCCGTCTCGGCGCGGGGCAGCCATGAGGGTGGCAGCGCTCACGAAGGGCAGGACGCGGAAAGCCAGGTCGGTATGGGAAAGCGGCACGAACGAGACGGCCAGCCCGAACAAGGCGGCAAAGAGCGAGGCAAGAAAGACTTCCGGCACCGACACCTTGGTGGGGGCCTCGCCGAAAGAACGGCCCCAGGCGGCGAGCAGCAGCGCGGAGGAAGAGCCCACCAAGAAGCACTCCGCAAGCAGCCAGACAAGCGCCCCTCCGCCCGTCCCCGCGCCTGTGGAGTAGGGAACAAGCGAGCCGACGGCGAGCATCAGGGCATAAAGCAGCAACATGGGGCGGGCGAACATGCCGCGCTTCGCATCCTCCGAGACCAGGCGCAGCCCGACAAAGGCCGCCACCATGAAAAAGAGTGCCCCGACCAGTTCGACACGCTCAAAGGAAGCAGGCCCGAAGTCGTAGGCGCGGTTGTAGCCCATATAGAAAAGGAAGAAGACAAAGCCCTGGTTACAGGCGAATCCAACGACCCGCCGCGGGGACGACTTGTCTATCGGGGAAGTCCCTTGCTCCAAACCCTTCCTCCCTCTTTGAAACCACGGGTATGCCTCTACAAAAAAATGATGCCACATAATCTTTGTGGCATCATGGTGGCAGGACCCAAAAACAAAGAGAAACTATTCGGCAGAGACCTTCTTCTTCGGGGCCGCCTTGCGCGACGTAGCCTTTTTCGCGGTCTCGCCCTCGAAGGCCTTTGTTACCCTGCGGGACGCCTGCCCTTCCTCGTCGTCCTCGACGATCTCTTCGATTGCCTCGTCTTTGGCGCCCTTGCCCTCGCCGAGCTCGTCGCGCAGGTTCTTGACGGTGGAGCCGATAGCCGACCCCAGCTTCGGAAGGTTCTTCGGCCCGAAGATGAGCAGGGCCACGGCCAGGATGATAAGAAGCTCGGGAAGTCCCATACCAAGGATTTTCATTACGTTTTCCTCCAAACGCTTTCTTTTGACGCACCGCTGCATGCGAAGCCGCCGAAAGCCGCCGACGTGCCGAGGGGCTTTGACGCGCTCGTCGCATACCGCTACCGATAGTGTGCCGTAGTATGCCGCCCGGGCGGTGTTTTGCCTATCGTGCAAAATAATGAATCGCCGGATTTGCAGGGGGTTTTCTGTAGTGAAAACTACCGAAATGACCCCGCTTTCACAAAACCAGCCTATAAGCGCTGGTCACAAACGAATGTTTCACGTGAAACATCGACAAGCCGGTCCAGGCCCGATCCGAGCATCCCTTTTCTCTTCTTTGTCGGCTAATATATTGCAAGTTCAAGGGCGTCAAGGTATCATTGCAAGTCGTATCGCGCATTGCCCTGCACGACTGGTGAGGCGCGTGCCGCATCCAGAAACGGAGAGCTGACCGAGAGGCCGAAGGTGCTCGCCTGCTAAGCGAGTATACGCCACAAGCGTATCTGGGGTTCGAATCCCCAGCTCTCCGCCACCAAGAACCATACATTGCCAAGAGAGCCCCGAGGGCCGACACCGCCCCATCGCCGCCAGGGGATTCGAACCCGTGAGAGTAAACAGCACATACGTGCTGTTTAGTGATTTGTCGAGCTTGCGAGACAAATGGCTTCTGGCTGTTGTTGATGACAGCACATACGTGCTGTTTAGTGATTTGTCGAGCTTGCGAGACAAATGGCTTCTGGCTGTTGCTGATGACAACAGGAACGACAAAACCGGGAAGTAGGATTTAAGTCGTGTCAATTCCGCAATCGGCATAAACCGCTCGCTTTGCTCGCTATTTATACGATTGCTTCGTTGACACTCCTTGTTACGCACTTAACAAAAGGTTAAGTGCGTAATGAACCGGGGTAGTAAAATCTCCAAAGCCCACAATTATTAAAAAAGCCGCCTTGTAGGCGACTTTGTTAACAATGGCGGAGGAAGTAGGATTTGAACCCACGGTACCTTGCGGTACAACAGTTTTCAAGACTGCCGCCTTCGACCACTCGGCCATTCCTCCGCATGCTTGGATGTGCCCGGCATTCCCTGCTGCATTTGTCAACGGCAACACCGTTTGCGTGGTGAAGGCCGAGCGTCGCATAAGGATAGCATATAATAGGCGCTGTGACCGATGAAGAATACATGCAATTAGCGCTTGCGCAGGCACGGAAGGCCGCGTCCCTCGACGAGGTGCCCATCGGCGCTGTCGTGGTATGCGGCGACACGGTGCTCTCCGAAGCCTGCAACCTGCGGGAGTCCACGAACGACCCCGCAGGGCATGCGGAATTCCTCGCCCTCAGAGAAGCGGCCGAGAGGCTTGGCGCCTGGCGGCTCTCCGGCTGCACCGTGTACGTCACGCTTGAGCCCTGCGTCATGTGCGCCGGCCTGATGCACCAGGCCCGGGTCGAGAGGTGCGTCTACGGCGCACCCGACCCGAAGGCTGGCGCGCTCGGGACGCTCTACTCCATCCACGCCGACGAGCGCTTGAACCATGTCTTCAAAGTGAGCGCCGGCGTCTGCCAAGAAGAGTGCTCGTCCCTTCTCAGCGGGTTTTTTGCCGACAAACGAAAGAAGAAGCCATGATGAACGAACCCGAGCGCATACCCGAGCGCATGGTGGTCGCCGACCCCCTTGCGCCCTTCGAGCGGCAAGGCATGCTCAAGCTGGTGGCGCCTGCCAAGGTGAACCTGTTCTTAGGGATCGGCGGGCTGCGCGAGGACGGGTACCATGAGGCGGACACGGTCATGCACGCCCTGACCCTGCATGACGTCTTACACATGGACTACTATCCTGAAAGCACGGGAGGCCTCAAGGTCGAGCTTTCCTGCCATGCGCGCGAGGGCCTTGCCTCCCTGGAGATCGAGCCGGAGGACAACACGGCCGTGAAGGCCGTTCGCGCGTTCGCGCACAAGCTGCAACGGGATTGCGACGAGACCTTCCACATCCGCATCGAGAAGCACATCCCTTTCGAGGCGGGCCTCGGCGGGGGGTCGTCGAACGCCGCGGCAGCGCTGGTAGGCGCCGCAAATTTCTGGGGTGTGGAGGCTTTCGCCCCCGAGATGCTTGCCGTGGCTGCCGAGATAGGGAGCGACGTGAGCTTCTTCCTCTATGGCGGCTGCGCCCAGATGGCCGGCACTGGCGAAGCGTTCAAACGGCGGCTTGAGCCCATGAAAAAGCCGGTCGTCCTGGTCAAGCCCAAAGGGGGAGTGTCGACGGCTACTGCCTACCGGCTCTTCGACGAAGCCCCGCCCCCGGTTCCGGGCGACCTCGCGAAGCAGGCGACGATGGCGCTTCGCGCGCGAGATGTGCCCCTCTTCAACAATCTCGCGCCTATCGCCGAAGTCCTTCTGCCCGAGCTGACCGCGATCCGCCTGTGGCTAGAGGGCCAGACAGGAACAGAGGGCGTCCTGCTGTGCGGAAGTGGCTCGGCGACCATGGCCCTCTGCGAGAGCTTCGAGGCCGCCTGTAGGATTTCCGGCGCGGCGAAATCGCAGGGCTGGTGGGCTCGCACTACCACGCTGGGCAGCCACGGCATCCTGTCGAGCACGCCCTAGCCGAAGGCCGTCTTCGGCTAGGTGGGTTTGAGGCTTTGGCGGCACTTCCGAGTGCCCCCTGCGAAGGGCGTCTGACCTCTTCCGGCCGAACGGCCCCCGACACGCTCCCGCCTCTGTGCGTGCCCTAGTCCGTCCGAAGCGCCTCCACGGGATCCTTGTTGGCAGCGATGCGTGCAGGGAAGGTCCCGGCAATCAAGGTGAGCAGCACGCTGCCGACAACCAAGACGGCGGCATGCAGGGGGTTGAGCGTCGCGATGCTGCCGATGCCCGAGGTCGAGAGGCTAAGGACCAACCCGTTGATTGGCAGACAAAGCAGGTAGGCAAGGGCGACGCCGAGAATCCCCGCAGCAAGCCCGATGATCATGGCCTCTGTGGTAAATACCCGCGATATGTCCTTCTTGCGGGCGCCCACGCTGCGCAGGATGCCGATCTCCTTAGTCCGCTCGATGACTGACACATAGGTGATGATGCCTATCATGATGGTGGACACCACAAGCGAGATGGCGGCGAATCCGACCAGCACCAACGAGACGGTGTTGAGCAGGGTCGCGGTTGCATTGGATACGGTCTCGGCCATGTCGGAATAAAGAACCTGCTCGGATTCCGGACGGCCTTTGTTGTAGTCGTCAAGATAGGCCTTGATGTTGTCCTTCGCGTCGAAGTCGACAGGGTAGATGTTGATGCCGGTGGGTGTCGCGTCGCCCCCTATCGATTGCAATCGGCTCTTTTTGGCTTCCTCGTCGGCGAGGGGAGCACCGGTCAAGACGTCCTTGTCGCCTTCCTTTTGGGCTTGGGCGACCTTCGAGTTTTGAGAGGTCTCCAAGACATAGTCGGTCAAGGCGCTGGTGTAGACAAGCCCTTCGGAAAAGAAGGAGCTCGCCGCGTCCTCCTTAATGCGCAGGACCCCGACTATCGTGAGGCGGACGCCGCCTTCGCCCTCATAAAGCCCCTGGTATTCCGTCGGGCGTGCTGCGGCGAAGCGGTCCCCGTCCTGGATGTAGAAGTCGTCGTTGTCGATCACCTTGAGCAGGTCAAGGCCGATGAAGTCGTCGATATGGTAGCTTTCCTCATCGAGGCCCAGCTGCGACAAGAGGCCCGTGTCGATGCGGTTGTACTCGTCTACCACCAGGGCTATCTCGCCCCTTTCGTTCGGGAGCCGGCTGTCTTCGCCGACCAGGTCATAAAGCGACAGGACAAAGTCGGTGTCGTCCGGCATCTCCTGCCAAAAAGAGCTGCTGGCCATCATGCGGGCCATGCCGCCTTCTCCTTCGGCCCTCGCCTCGAACTTGACGACCGAGTCGGGGGTCTTTGCCAGCAGGTTCATCTCCACGCCGTACTGGTAGGAGATGGTGTTGATCTCTTCCGCAAGCTCGTCGTGGGCACGGGCGATATAGGCGAGATAGTCGTCGGTGATGACGTTGGTATGCTCTTGGCGCTCCTCGCGGGAGTCGTAGTTGTGGACCGTGCCGTCGGAGGGGAACGCGGGATAGGTCCCGGCACTGTCCGCGAAGGGGTTGTTGCCGCCCGGGTCGAAGCTTTGCTGCTGGGTGCTTATGGCAATCGGGAAACCGGCCAGCATGTCGGTCTGCATCGTTGACATATAGGCGCTCAGGCCAGAGGACAGGGCCAGCACCAAGGCAACGCCGATTATCCCGATGCTGCCGGCAAAAGAGGTGGTTATCGTCCTTCCCCGCTTGGTTACCAGGTTTTTGAAGGAGAGCCCGGCGGCGGTGAGCAGCGACATCGAGGTCTTCTGGAACTTCTTCCGGCCGTCTGCGTCCGCCACGTCTGCCACGCCCGCCGCATCCAAGGCCTTGGCCGGCCCATCGTCGTCTGCCGAGAGGCCTGCCAAAGGCTTTGCCAAGGGGTTGCTGTCCGACTGTATCTCTCCGTCAAAAAGGGTGATGATCCGACTGGAATAATCCTCGGCCAGCTTGCGGTTGTGGGTGACCATGATGACAAGGCGGGTTCGGGCGACCTCCTTCAATATCTCCATGACCTGGACGCTGGTACGGCTGTCCAAGGCCCCGGTCGGCTCGTCGGCCAGGATGATGTCGGGGTTGTTCACCAAGGCCCGGGCAATGGCCACCCGCTGCATCTGCCCTCCGGAAAGCTGGTTGGGCTTCTTTTTTGCCTGGTCGCCCAAGCCCACCTCCATTAAGGCCTGCCGTGCCCGCCGCTTCCGCTCGGTCGCGCTGATGCCCGAGATAGTCAGGGCGATCTCGACGTTTTGCAAAACCGTCTGGTGTCCGATAAGGTTATAGTTTTGGAAGACGAAGCCGACAGAGCGGTTGCGGTAGGCATCCCAGTCCGCCGTCTTGAAGCTCGTCGTAGACGTGCCGCCGATAACCAGGTCGCCGCTGTCGTAGCGGTCCAGGCCGCCCACTATGTTCAACAGGGTCGTCTTCCCGCAGCCGGACGGGCCGAGGATGGAGACGAACTCGTTTTCTCGGAAGGCCAGCGAGACGTCGCGCAGCGCCGTGACGGCCTCCCCGTTCGTATAGGTCTTGGTGATGTGCTCTAGTTGAAGTTTCGACATGTCGCGCCCTTTCGTGCTTGACTCGCGCCCAATCCTTTATTCGATCGGCACACAGGATAGCGGGCCAACTTCAACCGAATCTCAACAAAAGGGTTAAAATCCGTTGATATTCAGTTGATGTTGAGCTGTTAGTATTCTTGGAGTTGCATTCTGGAATTGCTTTTGAGAGTTTCCTTTTGAAGCCGAGGTGCCAAACATGTTCAAGATACTCGTAGTAGAAGACGACCCGAACACCCGGAAGCTGATGTGTGCCGTCTTGAGGCAGGGCGGCTTTGAGGCCCTGCCGGCCGAGGACGGCCTGGCCGCCTTGCAGGTTATGGAAAGGCAGCATGTCGACCTGGCGGTCCTGGACCTGATGATGCCGCGCATGGACGGCTACGAGCTCGCCCGGCAGCTGCGCCTTGGCTGGGAGGCTCTGCCCCTCCTGATGGTCACGGCCAAGCAGGAGGCCAAGGACAAGCGGCAGGGCTTCCTCGCCGGCGTCGACGACTACATGACCAAGCCGGTCGACGAGGAAGAGATGATCCTGCGCATCAGGGCCCTCCTGCGCCGCGCACAGATAGCCTCCGACCGCCGCTTGACGGTCGGGGAGGTCGTGCTGGACTTCGACCGCCAGACCGTGTCCCGCCCGGCCTTGAGCATGTCGATACCGCATAAGGAGTTCCAGCTCCTTTTCAAGCTGCTCTCGTATCCGGGCGTGATATTCACCCGCCTGCAGCTGATGGACGAGATATGGGGCATAGAGTCGGAGAGCGTCGACCACACGCTGAGCGTGCACGTCAACCGGCTGCGGGAGCGGTTCAGGGACTGGCCGGAGTTCGAGATCGTGACGGTGCGGGGGCTGGGCTACAAGGCGGTGAGGAAGCATGGCGACGAGCATTAAGAAGCGCTGGGGGCTGACGGTATCGTCGATACTCTTCGTCTTCGCCGTCATGGCGACCACCATGACGTTGACGGGGTTGGTCGTCGTGGCCCTGTACGTTGCGGGGGCGATCCCCCCTTTCGAGGGCGTCCGCCCGGAGCACGACGACTTCGGCTGGGGGCTCAGGGTCATCCTGATGATGGTGAGCAGCAGCATATTCTTTGGGACGCTGATAGCCGGCTTTTTCAGCACGATAGCCCTCAAGCCGATCCGGCAGGTCATCGCGGCCACCCATCGGATAGCCGAGGGCGATTTCAGCGTGCGCGTGAACCTCAGGGGAATCTATGAGCTGGAAGAGCTCTCGGGCAGCTTCAACAAGATGGCGGGCGACCTCGCGTCGATAGAGACCCTGCGAAGCGACTTCGTTAACAACTTCTCGCACGAGTTCAAGACGCCTATCGTGTCGATACGGGGCTTTGCCAAGCTGCTCAAGAAGGGCCAGCTGACCGAGGCGGAACAGCAGGAGTACCTGGACATCATAATCGGAGAGTCGCAGCGCCTGGCCCAGCTCTCGTCGAACATCCTCGACCTGTCAAAATACGAGAACACCGGTATCGTCACCGACAAGACCACGTTCAGGCTCGACGAGCAGGTCCGCCGCACCGTCGTGGTGACCGAGCCCCAATGGGCGGCGAAGGGCATCAGCTTCAATGTCGGGATGGACGAGGTCGTTTTCAGGGGGAACGAGGACCTGACCCAGCAGATATGGCTGAACCTGATAGACAACGCCGTCAAGTTCTCGAACCCGGGAGGCGTGGTCAACCTGCGCCTGGCCAGGCATGGCGGGGACGTCGAGTTCTCCATCCAGGATTTCGGTATCGGCATGGACGGGCCGACCAAGGACAAGGTATTCGACAGGTTCTACCAGGGCAACGCATCCCATGCCGACGTGGGCAACGGGCTCGGCCTGACCATCGTCAAGCGCATCGTGGACCTGTGCGGCGGCCGCCTGGAGGTGCAAAGCGAGCCGGGGGAGGGTGCCACCTTCACCGTGCGACTGCCCGGCTAGCTAGCGGGACTCGATGGGCAGGTAGGCGCGCTGCTCGATTTGGGTCGGCTTGTAGGCCGGGCGGATGATGCGCTTGCCGGAGACGATCTCCTCGAAGCGGTGGGCCGCCCATCCCGCCATGCGCGAGCAGGCGAACAGCGGTGTGAGCAGGTTTTCGGGAATGCCCATCATCGAGTAGACGAACCCGGAATACATGTCGATGTTCGCGCACATGTCCTTGCTCGTGCCCTTTTCGCGCAGGATGACCTCGGGGGCGAGGCGTTCGACGGACCTCAGCAGGTTGAACTCCGCCTCGTATTCCGTCCCGGTCGCAAGGCTTTCCGCGAAGCGCTTGCAGACGATGGCGCGCGGGTCGGACTTCGTGTAGACCGCATGGCCCATGCCGTAGACCAGGCCGCTCTTGTCGAAGGCTTGCTTGTTCACCAGCTTCGCGAGGTAGTCCGCGACCTCGTCGTCGCTCTCCCAGTTGCCGATGCTTTCCTTGATGTCCTTCTGCATCGCGAGCACCTGGTGGTTCGCGCCCCCGTGCTTCCAGCCCTTCAGCGAGCCGAGCGAGCCGGCGTAGGCCGAATAGGCGTCGGTGTCCGAAGAGGAAAGCACCCGGCAGGTGAAGGTGGAGTTGTTGCCGCCGCCATGTTCGGCGTGGAGGCAGAGCATGATGTCGAGCATGCGTGCCTCTTCTGCCGTGAAGGACCGGTCGAGGCGCAGCATGGAAAGGATGGTCTCCGCAGTGGTCTGCCCTTTGATGAAGCGGTGCATGACCATCGACTCGTCATGGTATTTCGCCCGCTGTGCGTGGTGGGAGAGCACCATGATACGCGGAAGGCGGGAGATCAGCATCATGGCGGTCTTGATCTCGTGCTCGGGTGTGCGGTCCTCGGCATCCTCGTCGCTTGCATAGAGCATGAGGATGGAGCGTGCGAGCAGGTTCATGACATCGAGGGGCGTTTCCTTCATGATCATGCTTGCGGTAAACCCGTCGGGAAGCTCGCGTTTCGCGTCGAGCTGTGCGATGAAGTCGGCCAGCTGCGCCTCTGTGGGAAGGTCGCCCATGAGCAGCAGGTAGACGACTTCCTCGAAGTTGTAGCGGCGCTCGGGCGAGGGGTCGCCCGTAAGGTCGTAGATGTCGTAGCCGCGATAACGCAGGATGCCTTCCTCGGGGCATTTGTTCCCGTCCCGCAGCACATAACCATGGACGTCGGAGATATTCGTCACACCGGCGATAACCCCGGTGCCGTCGGCGTTGCGCAACCCCCGTTTCACATCATACTGCGCGTAATACTCGGGGTCGATCGAGTTTATCTTCCCAAACTGCTCGTAGAGCGCGAATGCGTTCTCCTGTGCCATGACAACCTCCTTTTGCGGAAATGCCGAGCCGATACCGCACATGCGGTGTTGCGGGGATAGTGCACGGAGCATCGGGCAACGATGCGTCGCTCCATTGTAGCGAGTTGTGGCTTTCGGGACAGTGAGACCGCGATAATAATACGGGTATTACAAAGTTGCGAAGCTGCACAACCCCCCGTACAGTTGCACAGTTGTTGCAGGGTTTCTGTGATACCCCTTTGACTTTTCCACACACTACTGTCAGAATGGTTCAGCTATTGAAACGTGCGCCGTTACCTCAGCTGGATAGAGGGACTGACTACGAATCAGTACGCCGGGGGTTCGAATCCCTCACGGCGCACCACTTTACGACTTTCATTTAAAGCAATTTCCCCACAACATTAAGCTTCCCGAAACAAGGGATTCGAACCCGCGAGAGTAAACAGCACATACGTGCTGTTTAGTGATTTGTCGAGCTTGCGAGACAAATGGCTTCTGGCTGTTGCCGACGACAGCATCCCTCCCCACCCCCTACTCCTTTGCCAGTACATGCTTTCTCCGATAGAGTGCCGGCGTCAAGCCGGTCTCCTGCTTGAACTGGGTGATAAAGTAGCTTTGGGAGCAAAACGAGAGCCGATGCCCGATAGACGAACAGGAGTAGTCGGTATGCAGCAGCAAGAGCTTCGCCCTCGCAATCTTCGCCTTCCGAATGTAGTCCGTCGGGGTCATCCCCATGTTCTTTCGGAACAGGTGTTGTAGGCCGTTTAGCGAATACCCACAAAACTCTGCGAGCTCATGCAGGTCTATCTTCTTGGTAATATGGTCGTCAATGTATGAAGCGCAGAGGTTTACCGTCGAGCAGTCGCTGACCCGGAGCCTAGATCTCCGCACCTTTTCAGCGAACTCGGTGTGCATCTTCCGAAGGAGCTCGGTGAACTCAGCAACGGAATCGACTTCCGTTGATGCACGGATGTACTTTGTGCAGACCAGGCCGCCTTGCTCAAACGGCAAGCCTCCCTCCC
Source organism: Eggerthellaceae bacterium (assembly GCA_009782605.1). Lineage (GTDB taxonomy): Bacteria > Actinomycetota > Coriobacteriia > Coriobacteriales > Eggerthellaceae > WRIS01. Next base: position 69,366 of record WRIR01000005.1, read on the forward strand.
AGGCACAATACATCAATACCCCCGAGATGATCGACACGGCATTCCAGAAGGTGAGCCTGTCGGCCTTTCCCTCGAAGTGGCTGCCGTATTCCGCCTTGCTCAAATGCTGCTCCAAGAACTCGACGTCGCCCGCCCGCACACAGGCAAGGATTTTCGGGAACATCTTGAGGGCAGCGGCGCCTTCGTCGAAGCCTTGGGACTCCCCGAGCATATGGGCGATTTCTTCTTGAGAGAACTCAGGAATCATAGAATGCCATTTTCTCCGTAATTTTTGACATAGTTATTATATAACACCGCTCTCTCGCTTGCCATACTGAGGCAGAAGCCGGCGGCTTGTCGGCAAAATGCCAAGGAAGGGAGAAAACTATGGCAAAGGAAGATGTTTCACGTCGGAGTTTCTTGAAGGCGGCGGGAGTGGCAGCAGCAGGGATGGTTGCGGCCCCGGCACTCGCCTCCTGTACTCAGGCAAAGGCGGCTGCGGACACCTCCTGGTGGATGCCGGCGCAGTGGGATCGGGAAGTTGACATCGTCGTCGTCGGCACGGGCGGCGGCGGCCTGGTTGCCGGGCTGACTGCGCAGGAAAACGGCGACGAGGTGCTGGTCCTCGAAAAGGCGCCAGAGGGCGAAGAGGGCGGCAACAGCCGCGTATGCGGGCAGCTCATCTACTGCCCCAAGAGCGTAAGTGGCGCCGTTGAGTACCAAAAGAACCTCAACGGCCTTTACCATGTGGACGAAGAGGTCTTGCAGGAATGGGCAGAGGCCATGGTGGCGCTTCCCGACCTCCTTACCGGCTATGGGGCAAACCTGGTCGAGTACGGCTCCATGAATCCCGAGTTCCCCGGTATGGGCGGCGAGGGCGTTGCACGGGTTTTCTACATCGATCAGCCCTTCTTTTCCTCGGCATGGAACTTCTTGAAGGAGATGGTCGACGACGAAGGCGTAGAAATCCTCTACGGCACCCCCGGCAGAAGGCTTATCCAAAATCCCGAGACTAGGGAAATCGTGGGCATCGTTGCCGGCGAAGAGGGCAGCGAGATACACATAAAGGCCCGCAAAGGCGTCCTGCTTGCCTGCGGGGGCTTCGAGAACAACCAAAGGATGGCCCGGGACTACCTGCCGGATATGACCACCGTCGCCCCTCTGGGAACCCCCTACAACACCGGCGACGGCATCGTCATGGCCCAAGCAGTCGGGGCCGACCTGTGGCACATGAACAGCCTTGCGGGCCCCTACCTCGGGTTTAGGCACCCCGAACTGGAGATAGGGCTTGCCCCCACCATGGTCACCGTGAAGCATATCCTGGTGAACGGCGGCGGCAAGCGCTTTGTGAACGAGGACACGATATCCGACACAAAGCATGGGAAGATCGAAGTCAACGGCAGATGGGCCCACCTTCCCACCCCCCTGCCCGTCTACCAGATATTCGACGACACCAACTTCGACGCCACAGGCGTTTTCGCGGGGGTGCCTTTCATGACCTGGTCGGGAATCGTCGCAGGGATTGAATCAAAGGAAAACAATGATGAGGAGCTTGCGGCAGGGTGGATAACCCATGCAACGAGCATCGAAGAGCTTGCTGCCAAGATAAACCTTGACCCGGCAGTCCTCAAGGAGACCGTGGACACCTACAATGCCAATGCCGCGAACAACGTGGACCCCGACTTTGGCAGAGGGGCAGCGCGTGGAGGCCTCCTGATAGGCGAAGAGTCTGACGCATCCGATGCCTATGAGCTCCTTCCCCTGACGGGCCCGAATTACTACGCCATCGAGTTTTGTGCAACAATGCTCAACACCCAGGGAGGCCCTCGCCGAAACGGGAAAGGCCAGATCCTCGACACTGCCGGAAGCCCGATCCCTCGGCTGTATAGTACTGGCGAGCTTGGTGCGCCCTACCCCTTCCTCTATAACGGGGGCGGAAACCTCGGCGAGACCATCGCGTTCGGACGCGTCGGTGCCAACGAGATCGCAAAACTGGAAGCCTGGGACGCATAGGGCAGACGACAGGCTGTCGCCGACGGGGCCTACCAGCCCTGTCGGCGATGCTTCCACGACTTTCAAGGGGGATACTCTTATGAAACGCCTAAGAATTACCATGGCCGCAGCGCTGGGCGTAGTCGTTGCCTTGGCGCTGGCTGCCTGTGCGCCGAACCAGGGCTCAAGCAGCCCTGCGGGAAGCACGGGCGATCCGGCAGCAGCCGTGGCCTGGTCGATCGATGTTGACTGCGGCACCTGCCACATTGCCGAACAGGCTTCCTACGGGCAGCCCGACTGCCTTGCGGGCAAGCACGCCGACAGCAGTTGCCTGAGCTGCCATGTTGACGCCGCTGCCCTGGAAGGCATACACGACAACAAGGCCTCAACGGACAAGATGCCGAGCAGGCTCAAAAAGACCGAGGTATTGGATGCGACATGCCTTGCCTGCCACTATGGGACAAAGGAGGCCCTTGCTGCCAATACTCCCGGGGTGAAGGTCACAGACGAGAACGGCACGGCGGTGAACCCCCACGACCTCCCGGCAACCGACGAGCATGGCCGTATCGTGTGCGGCAACTGCCATGTTCCGCACGAAGCCGCCCCCACCCAGACCCAGGCCGAAACCAAGTGCACAACCTGCCACCACCAAAACGTGTACGAGTGCCACACCTGCCATGACTGATTATGCAGAAGGTGCTGCTTCCTGCAATGCTTGCCGTCTGCCACCCCCTCCTCCTGCTTCGACCAAACCGGCAAGGCAACAAGCAAGGCAGAAACAGCGGAGGGTTTATGTCAGGTGCGGCCCCAGGCAAGGAAATTGTGAGGTACAATTCACCCGCAAGGTATTCTAGCCGTCTTTAGGAGAGGTCGTGAAAAATGAGGAAGGTCTATTACCCAAGCTGTAAGCTCAATGAGTGGTTCCCGAACACCGCCCAGGCGGCAACCGAGTATATGGAGAAGCGTCAGGACGCGGTAATCGGCATGTGCTGCCGGGACGAGGACACCAAGGCCGGCCCCGACGACACAGCTGTATTCAACTGCAACACCTGCGCCATTTTCTTGGACGAGTGGAGCGACGCGGGCTCAAGCATCTCGATCTATGAGCTGATCGACGGCGACCAGGGTTTCAGCTTCCCGGACCACCAGGGCAAGAGCATGGCGGTGCAGGACTGTTGGCGGTCGAACGACAGGCCGGAGATTCACAAGGCGATACGCTCTTTGGCTGCAAAGATGAACATTCAGATTGTCGAGCTTGACGAGAGCGGCGCGGACTCTGTTTTCTGTGGCGAGGCGACCATGATGCCGATGCCGCCGTATTATCCCGAATACGCCCCCGACCGCTTCGGCAAAAGCCTCCCCGACTGGGCATTCCAAGAGGTCGATCCCGAGGAACGCAAGGAGAAGATGAGGGCCTACGCCGCTGCGATTCCCGTGGACGACGTCATCTGCAACTGCGCCGGCTGCGTGTTCGGCATCCTTGTGGGCGGCAAACGCCCCTTCCACATCCTAGAGCTCGTCTTTGGGACAGAGAAGTAAGGCTTCGAGGTCGGTACGGCACCAATAACAAAGGGGCCCGCTCGAAAGAGCGGGCCCCTTTCGTGGCCGGATTGCTGAAAACGAATGCGGCTAGGCCGTCTTGGTGATGACCGTGTCCTTGGCCAAGGCCTAGTGTCAAGTGTCAGGGGGACGTATAACTTGACACACCCCTCCCCCAACACCTGCCCGTAGTGTCAACACCGGGGTGTCAAGTTATACGTCCCCCTGACACTGTCCCCCTGACACTCGTCCCTCTACCGCACCGTCCGCAAGCTCGACGCCTAGCGGCCTGACCTTATTCGCCTATGTCGCCGTTGAGGTACTCGTTCAGCAGGGTGACCACTGCCGGCATCAGGCGCTCCGGCACAGTCTCTCCAATATGGTGCACCGGGCCTTTGCCGATGGCAAGCGTGCGCTTCTTGTCGTTCGAGAATATCTCCGCAGGGGCGAGCGGCTGCACCACGGCGCTCTCCATCAAGTCGCGCGACCGGATTGCGCGGTTGGTGACGGCAAGCCCGTACACGCCGGCAAAGGTTGCGTCGGAGAGCGTGAAGACTATCTCTTCGGCTTCACCCATGTTCAGCTTTTCTGCAAGCTTCTTGAAATGCTTGGCGTGGTGCTGGTCCGTCCCGAGCCTAACGTGCCCGGCAAGGCCAAGCTCCATGACGCGCCTGGTCAGCGGCACCGGCCCCGTTTCTGCCGCGTCCGGCTGGCCGAGGCCTGCACGGAAGCCCGCCAGCGCCTCAAGGGTCAGGATTATCTCCGAGCGTATGACCCCTGCCATTTGCCCAGGGGTCGTGACCGACGCGAAGTTTATGCCAGCAGGGTTGTCCAGGCCGTCATAGTTAGACGGCTCGTTGCTGAGCTTTACGAGCTGCTCGATCCCGTCAGGGTCAAAGTCTGCCAAGACCCGCGAAGCGAATGCGCCCGCCCATCCCGGCTGGGCCTGGTCCGCCGCCGAGTACGCATAACGACGCGGCGGCTCGTCTCCGTAGAGGCTGACGGAGACATAGAGCGCACAGTCCGTCAAGAACATCCCCCACGAGTTTCGGGACGAGCCGAACCGCGCCTTCAGGTGAAAGCCGACGAACAAAAGCGGCACCTCGGAAAGACCCTCTACATAGTGTGCCCTTATCAGGTCGAACCACGCTTTGAAGAACTGCTCCGAGTTGTCAGACCACGGGTGCAGCGGGTCGTAGGCCGTGAACGCGAAGATCCCGAGCAGCGGCTTGAGCGGCGCTGTCGCCTCTGCCACGGCGTCCGACAACCTTTGAAAGCCGGCGACATCGACCTCAAGATGCCCTTCCCGTATCCAGTACTCCTCGAAGAATTCCTCAAACCCCACTGTGCTTGTCAATTCGCTTCACCGTCCTTCATCCTGTCGAGCAACCCGAAAGCGGCCTCCCTTTTGATTAGAAAATGAAAGGTACCACGAATGCACCAAAGTTTCTAGAGGCCGGGTGAGTGGCATGGAACGCCGTATGAAAACCTGTGCATCCACGAGCTGCCTGACAATAGGCAGCCTCTTGCTATACCGCTATGCTCTCAATGCATTCAAGCTCGCTACGGAGGTTGTTTTCTGCGTCCCATAGGTCAACGTTGCGCTGAAGGTTGAGCCAGGACTGCGGGGAGTCGCCGAAGAGCCGGGCCAGGCGCACGGCCATCTCGGTGCTCAAGCCCCTCCGCTCGCGTATAAGCTCGTTGACGCTTTGCCTTGACACGCCGATACGGCGGGCGAGCTCCCTTACGGTAAGGCTATAGTCCGGCATATACTCCTCACGAAGCATCTCCCCTGGGTGGGTCGGCCTGCGTTCGGTCATCATGTTGTTCTCAATACCCATCGTTTCGCCCCTTAATGGTAGTCGCAGATCTCGACATCGTATGCGTTCCCCTCAAAATACCTGAAACAAATTCTCCATTGGCTGTTGACAGAAATTGAATACCGTCCTTTTTTGTCGCCGACCAGTTCATGCAGCCTGTTCCTCGGCGGGTTCTTTAGCTGAAAGACTTCCTCCACGGTGTGTAGTCGGTCAAGTTTGCGAACCGCCCCCTTGATGATGCCCGGTGGAAATTTTCGGGACTTGCCCGTTCGGTAAAGTGTTTCCGTCTCTTTGTCGGCAAAAGAAATTATCATACACAAAAGATAACGTGTAACGTTACAGATGTCAATTGCTTTCCTCAAAACCCTGGATACGAGGCACCCCACGGCGCTCTGGCGCCTGCTCGGCTTTCATCCCTGCGTGATGTTTTGGCGACTGCTAAAGCTAGGGAGCTCAAGCATGTCGTTATTTTTTTCTCAAGATGTCGGGGGGCGTATGGCCTGGCATCCGGGTTAAATCCCGAGTATCCGCTGTGCGTTTTCGCCGAGGATTGCGTCTTTTTCCTCCTGGGAGAGGGGCAGCGCTCGCAGCCGCTCTATTTCTTTGTCGGCGCAGCTCCAGGGCGAGTCGGAGGCGAAGAGTATCTTGTCGGCGCCGTGGTTTTTCACGATCCTCAGGAACTGCTCGGTGGAATAGTAGTCGAAGCCCATCGAGGTGTCCAGGTAGATGTCGGTTCCCACCAGGTATTCCTCGACCTCGTCCCACTGGGCGTGTCCTCCCAGGTGGGCAGCGATGATAGTGCCCCCCTGCATGGCCTTGACGACCCGCGCGAACTGCCGGGGGGAGCTTTTGAACGGGGGGTTGAAGCCGGGGTCCTCCCCCGCATGGTGCAGCAGTATCAGGCCCCGGCTCAGCGCATAGTCGTACACGGGGAGCATCTTTTCGTCGTCGACCTGGAAGCCCTGGTACTCCACGTGGAACTTGAGCCCCTTCAGGCCGAGGTCAACCACGAGGTCTATCTCTTTCTTGTAGTCCTTGCTGTGCGGGTAGATCGCGCCGAACGAGACCAGCCTATCCGAGCAGATGCCCTGCGCCCAGGCGTTTATCGTGTTCACCTGGGACGCCCTTGTTATCACCGGCTGGACGACCGACAGATCTATCCCCCACTCGTCCATGACGCCGACGAGGCCTGAAACGGTGCCGTCATGCACGGCCGGGTAGAGGTTGTCGATCTCGGCCAGGAGCTTCTCTATCGTCGTGGCGGCGATGGCGTCGGGGAAGGCGTGGGTGTGGAAGTCTATGATCATTTCTATTCCTATTTCTTACATCGCTGATACGGGTATCGCATAACAATTGTGTTGTGCTCACTATCATTTATCCCTATTATATACGAGAGGAGCCGGCAGGGGAGCAGTTCCTCTGCGGCTCAAGGAGAGAGGTTCAAGGAGAGAAGAAGGAAGGGATGAGTTATGCAAGAAGATATGAAAAAAGGAATTGACCGGCGAAGTTTTCTCAAGGGGGCCCTGGCAACAGGCGCAGTCGCAACGACGGCGATGATGACAGGGTGCAGTCCCAGCGGCAGCGGCGGGCAGTCGTCCACGGGCGACGGGGCGGGAGGCTCTGCGGCGAGCGGCGGCAAGCATACGTGGGAGGTCGCCCCGAAGCCCATCACCGACATCGCGGAAACGAAGGACTACGACATCGTCATAGTCGGCTGCGGCCTGGCGGGCCTGTCGGCGGCGGAGGCGGCAGCGCGCAACGGCGCCAAGGTGGCAGTCCTTGAGCGTGCGGACGGCTTCCAGGTGCGCGGCGTCGACGTGGGCCACATCGGCAGCCAGTACCACTTGAGGACCGGCTTCGACGTCGACCCGCGCCTGCCCGCGATGATGCTCCACCAGTGGGCGAACCAGACCACGAACTACAACCTCATCTACACCTGGGCCTCCCGTTCGGGCAAGGTCTTCGACTACATCGAGGGAATGGTCGACAAGTACGGCGTCTGGATGGTCCCGGCGCTTTCCGCAACCGCCAAGTCCACCTGGTACGACCTTCCCATGAAGTGGCGGGTACACCCTGACGCCGTGTCCTTCGTCAAGGGCGACGAGGACGGCATGGCACGGCCTGACGGCAACCTTTCCACCTACACCCTGGGCGAGTGCCTGTACGACTCGTCTTTGCAAAATGGGGCCGAGTACTTCTTCATGACCAAGGGGGAACAGCTCGTGGGAAATGCCGCCAGCGGTATTTCCGGCGTCATCGCCCTGGCCGAGGATGGCGGGTATGTCCAGTTCAATGCCTCCAAGGGCGTCATCCTGTGCACGGGCGACATTGCAGGTAACCAGGAAATGATCGATGCGTTCGCCCCCATCTGCAACCGCAGCGACAGCTTCATCTACACGCCGCCGGGCGGAAACACCGGCGACGCCATCACCATGGGATGCTGGGCGGGTGCCGCCATCTCGAAGAGTCCGGCCGCGCCGATGGTCCACCAGTTCACGCTGGACACCATCACCTTCAACCTGTCGTCGTTCATCATGTCGTGGCTGGCGGTCAACCAGAACGGGCAGCGCTACGGCGCCGAGATCCCCTTCGAGCCCTACCTGACCAATGCGCGCATGAACACGCCGGGCAGCATCGCGTGGTCCATCTGCGACAGCGACTACCCCACCTACATGAAGACGCAATGGCCGGACAAGCACGAGGTGTGGCTCGACGGCCTCCAGGAGGAAATGGACAGGCAGGCCGGGGTCGGCGGGCTCTTCAAGGCCGACACCCTTGAGGAACTTGCCGACATGATCGGCGTTCCTGCCGACACCTTTGTCGCCACGGTCGAGCGCTATGGCAGCATGTTCGACAAGGGGGAGGACACCGACTTCGACGTCCCCGCACGCTTCCTCTCCAAGATCCAGACACCGCCCTTCTACGCGATGCCCCTATACTGCAGCACGCTGGCGGTCTGCTTCGGTCTGCACGTCAACGACGACTCGCAGGTCTGCACGGAGGATGACGAGCCCATCGGGGGCCTGTTCGCCATCGGCAACGCCCAGGGCGACTTCTTCGGGAACGACTACCCGGTCCACTTCCCCGGCATCAGCCAGGGCCGTTGCGTGACCTTCGGGCAGCTGGTCGGCGAGGCCTTGGCCAAGGACACGGTCATCACCAAGACGGCCTAGCCGCGTTCGTTTTCGGCAATCTGGCCACCGTCGGCTTTGCTGCCGCAAGGCCGGACGAAAGGGGCCCGCTCTTTCGAGCGGGCCCCTTTGTTATTGGTGCCGTACCGGCCTCGAAGCCTTATTTCTCTGTCCCAAAGACAAGCTCTAGGATGCGTCCCCCTGACACACGCCCCCCGCTCCGCTAGGCGTCGAGCTTGCGGACGGTGCGGTAGAGGGACGAAGTAATGCGCGTCAGCGATATCACCACGAGCAGGGCGACCGCGATGCTTCCTGCCACGAAAAGCGCCTCCAGGCCGGTGGCCATCGCCGCGTCCAGGTCGTTGTCGATCAGCTGCAGCATCGCGTTGTACATGACCTTGCCAGGCACCAGGGGGAAGATGGCCGGGATGATGAACAGGGAGGCGGCATCCCTCGTCACCCTCGTCGAAATCTCGGCGAGCAGCGCGACGGTGCAGGTTGCGAGGAAGCATCCGACGATTCGGGAGCTTCCCTCCAAAACCGCCACGTCATAGACCAAAAGCCCGCAGGCGGCAATCAGCCCGGCAACAACAAGGTAGCGCCGCGGGATGTCGACGATGACCGCAATCCCCATGGTGCCGACGAAGGCGCAGAGGAACTGCAGCGGTATGATGAGCGACAAAGGAGTGTCGGCATGGATGGGGGCAGGCGCGACCTTGAGCAGCATACCCACCCCGCCGGCGATGGCGATAGTGACCAACAGCGACTCCACGCCTCGCGACACGCCGGAGAGCATGTCGCCCGAAAGCAGGTCGCGGACAGCGTTGGTGATGGCGACCCCGGGCAGGTAGACCGCGATGCTACCGATCACCATGGCCCCAAGCGACGAACAGAAGCCGAAGTTGAAGAAGAGCAGCGACAGCCCGGCGGCCAAGAAGCAGCTGGCAAAGACCACGATGAAGTGGTTAATGCGCAGCCGCCCGACCCACAAAGAGAAAAGATAGGTCAGGACGCCGACGACCACCGCGCAGCCGCCGTCGATGAGGCTCCCCCCGTTCATCACCGTGTAGAAGGCCGCAATCACCACCATTGCAGCCAGGCGGACAGGCAGGCTGAAACCCCTGGTGGCGTCGATGCGCTCAAGTTCTTCCAGGCCTTCTTCGATTTCTGCCTCTGAATGCGACGGCGCGGCAACGAAGCGGCGGATGAAAGCATGGACCCGCGAGACCTTCTCCAGGTCGGTGCCTATGTGCCTGACGCGCCTGATGGCGGTCTGCACCTCGGCCTGCTGGTCGTCGGTGCCGACCGAGACGAAGACGCCCGTCGTCGTGATGAAGCTCTGGACATGGGGGATGCCGCAGGCCTTGCAGATGTCCTCGACCGCTTCTTCTGCCCGGTAGACCTCCGCTCCGCTCTCCAGCATTATCTCGCCCGCGCGCACGGCAAGCCTCAATGCCTTGTTCTCGCGTGCCTTCATCGTCGTACTGCCCCGTTCCTTCAACGCCTTCGGCAGGCAAGCCGCCCACCACCACCTACTTTGATGATTCGATAGACTCCACGCACCGCTGCCCGTGTCTGCGCCCTATTTTCCCACAAGATGCTACAATAGGGAAATTGGTGTTGGGATTTCGATGCAACAAGGACACAAGGACATGAGGAAGCGAGGACGGAATGGATGCTCGGCAGGTTGATGCATCATGAGTATTGCACAGCGCATAGACGCCCTCCCGATGACGCCGATGATGCGCAAGATATTGCTCCTCACGGGGATCGGGTGGATGTTCGACGCAATGGATCAGGGCATGGTCAGCGGGATCATCGCCTCGATCAACCTCGACTGGACCCTGACTACCGCACAGCTGGGCTTCCTCGGCAGCGCCGGGGTCCTCGGCATGATCTTGGGGGCCGCCCTGTCGGGCATCGCCGCCGACCGCTGGGGGCGCAGGACCGTCATCGTCACGACCCTGCTCATGTTCAGCCTGGGGAGCGCGTTGTGTGGCATGGCCCAAAGCTACGAGATGCTGCTCGTTTTCCGCTTCTTCACCGGGCTTGGCCTCGGCGGGGAGCTGCCGGTGGCCTCAACGCTGGTGAGCGAGTTCTCGCCCCTGAAGTCGCGGGGGCGAAACGTCGTCATCCTTGAGAGCTTCTGGGCATGGGGTTGGATAATAGCGGCGCTCGTCGCATATTTGGCCATCCCCCTTTACGGTTGGCGCATTGCGTTTTTCGTGGGTGCAGTCCCGGCGCTCTTTGCAGCGGTGCTCCGCTTCGCGGTGCCGGAATCGCCTCGCTATCTTGAGCTGAGGGGTCGGCATGAAGAAGCCGACAGCCTGGTGAAGAGGATGGAGGCGGCGGCCGTTGCCAAGGCGGGCCACGTGCTGCCGGGCTCGGCAGGCTCACCGGTGGCGCCTGCGGACGTCTCGGCAGACGCAGCGGTGGCACCTGCGGCAAGTGCACCAGGTGCCCCGCTCCCTGTAGACGGCGGCGGCAAGCCCGCCTGGTCCTTCCTCTCGTCGTTCACCAGCCTGTGGTCGAAGGAAAACATCCGCTCGACGTTGGTGCTGTGGGTGCTGTGGTTCGGCATCAACCTGGGCTATTACGGCTTCGTCTTATGGACGCCGAGCTTCCTGGTCGCGCAAGGCTACGACCTGGTTAGGAGCTTCGAGTTCACTCTCATCATGTGTCTTGCCCAGCTGCCGGGGTACTTCCTGGCGGCCTACCTCATCGAAAAGATCGGCCGCAAGCCGGTGCTCACCGTGTTCTTGCTGGGCACCGCCTGCGCCGCATGGCTCTTCGGCCACGCAGGCGACACCACGCAGGTGCTCCTTTCGGGCTGCCTGCTCTACTTCTTCGCGCTGGGTGCCTGGGGCTGCGTCTATTCCTATACCCCCGAGCTCTATCCCACCGAGATACGCGGCTTCGGAACCGGCCTGGCCGCGTCCTTTGGCCGCTTCGGCGCCTTCCTCGCCCCCATGATAGTCCCGTGGCTCTACGCGCTCTTCGGGAGCGAGCAGGGCTTCGTGTTCGTATTCATGCTGCTGACAGGCGTCTTCGTCGTCGTTGCCCTTGTCATCGGCATATTCGGCAAAGAAACTAAAAATGTCGCCCTCGACTTCGTTGAAGGCGGCGGGTCGTGACCGGCATTTACGATTCCTGCGAGAGATAAGGCAAGCCCATGGAAGAGCTCCCCCGAAACCAGCTGAGCCCGAAGATCAAGAACGTCTGGCGCATCAACGACGCGGTGTGGCTGACCGTGGCCTTCGTGTTTCTGGGCCTGCCCTTCCTGGCGGCCTATGCGGTCACTGCTTCGCCTTGGATCTTGGCTGCGGCGATTGCTGCCGTGGCGCTCTACGGCGCGGGTCTGGTGTTGTGGCTGGTGGTCCTGCCCCCCATCAGGTATGCCCGCTGGCGCTACGAGCTCTCGCACGACTTCCTTGACATCGCGAAGGGCATCGTCTGGCGCAAGCGCTACATCATTCCCTTCATCCGGGTGCAGAACACCGACACGCGCCAAGGGCCCATACTGCGTGCCTTCGGGCTCTCAAGCGTGACGGTCTCGACGGCCGCCGGCGAACATGAGATACCCGGCCTCGACAATGAGGTCGCCGGCCAGCTTCGGGACAAGGCCGCCGAGCTTGCCCGCATCGCGCAAGAGGACGTGTAGAGATGGCAGCGCCCCAGCCCGTCCCCCCGCCCGTGCAGCCGCAGGCGCCGCCGCCAGCGTCCCAACCCGCGCAACAGGCGGCACCCCGCCCCGCCCCGCAACCCGCACAGCAGCCGGCGCCGCAACCGCGGCCCGCCCCCCAGCCCTACCCCATGCCCGCCCCGCGACCGGCACCCCAGCCCTATCCCATGCCTGTGCCCCGCCCCGCGCCGATGCCCTACCCGCCGCCGGCGCCCCAACCGGCCCGCCAGCCCTATCCGCAGCCGATGCCTGCTCCGATGCCCGCACCCCAGCCCTACCCGGCGCCCGCACCGCAGCCTGCCCCTCTGCCCTACCCGCCGCCGACCACCCAGCCGATACGCTATAGGGTCCACCATACCTACATCTGGCTCGGCGGCCTGCGCATCGCGTTCTCGCTCGCCATCGCCTTCTTTGCCTACAGCATCGCCCTTGTTGCCGACCGGGGCTTCGCAGCATTCAGCGAGGGCGGGGGGCCCGGCGCCGGCCTGCTCGCCGCCGGCGGCGTCCTGCTGCTCTTCGCCCTCGCCGTTGCCCTGGTGTTCATCATGCAGCGCCTCTCGCACAAGCACCTCTGGTACGAGCTGGGGGACGAAGAGTTCAGCCTCTATTCCGGCATCCTCAACAAGAAGAAGGTGCACGTGCCCTACCAGCGGGTGCAGTCGGTGAACCAGCAGGCCAGCCTCATACAGCGGATTCTTGGCGTGTGCGTCGTGCATATCGACACCGCGGGCGGCGCGTCCAACAAGGCGGTAGTCGTGCCCTACCTGCGCAACGTCGATGCCGAATGGCTGCGGGCGGAACTGTTCGCGCGCAAGCACCGCATCCTCAGCGCGCAGGCCCCGGCCACAGCAGGTGCGGCAGCCGCCACAACAGCCGCCTCAGTCGGCCCCTCGCTAGCGGCCGGCCCTGCCGCTGCCGCTGTCGCTGTCGGCGCTTCGCCCGGCGCCCTGCCCAACGTCCTCGACATGCCGGCAGGGATGATGGCCGACGTGCGGGGTGTCTTCGGGGGCATGTACGTCGATACCGGCGCCGTCAGCTACGAGTACGGCCTCTCGAACAAGGAGCTTGTCCTCACCGGCCTCTCGAACAACACCAGCTTCTTTCTTGTGGCGCTTGCGGTGCTCGGCTCGATTGCAGGCATCGTCGGCCAGTTCCTGACGCTTCCCTTCGGCCCCGACCTTTACGACCAGGGTATCTCTATTATGGCCCAGGCCTTTGCCGGCAACCTTGTTTTTGCCCTCGTCGCGCCGCTGGTGATGCTCGTCCTTATTGTTTGGGTGGCATCGGTCGTCAGCGCCTGCGTTTCCTACGGGGGGTTCAAGGCCTGCCGCCGCCAAGACCGCATCGAGGTCGAACACGGGCTGCTGCAGCACCGCTTCCACGGGGTCGATATCGACAGGGTGCAGTCGGTCATCGTCAAGCAGAGCTTCATCCGGCGGCTCATCGGCTATTGCGAGGTGTCGCTCGGCAAGATAGACGCGGTGGCGACAGGCTCTCAGGACAAGAACCAGGCCACCCTCAACCAGAAAGGCCTGATAGTGCATCCCTTTGTGAAGACGAGCAAGGTCCCCGAGATCCTGGCCGGCCTCGTGCCGGAGTTCGCCGACGTGCCGACCGAGGCCATCGGGCTTCCCCGGGTGGCCCTGCGCCGCGCGCTCATCCGCCACTGCATCCTCAAGGGGAGCGGCCTGTGGGCCGCCGTCGCGGTCGCCGTTGTGCAGGTCAGCCTCGTCCTCATGGCGAACTACCTCGACCCCGATATCCACCAGGCGCTTCCTTTCGTCAACCTGGGCGCGGCGGTGCTCTACGGGCTCTGTGCGTTGGTGGCCGTCGGCGAGGCCGTGAATGCGGTACTGTGGTACAAGGGCTCGGGCTTCGCCTTCAACAGCCGGTTCATGCAGATCTCAAACGGCGGCTTCTCGTGCGAGAGCGTTAGTTTCCCCCGCAAGAAGATACAGTATGGCTACACGAGGACGACCCCCTTCCAACGGGCAGCCAAGGTCGCGACGGTCAACGCCAGGACTGCTGCCGGCATCGGTGGGACGACGATGTCTTTGGTCGACGCGCGCCAGGAAGACGCCCGAAGCTGGCTTAGCTGGCTTCTTCCCCGTCCCGGCGCACAGGAGCGGGAATCATGAATCCCTCCGCTCATGATTTCGGTATCGGGATAGGCGCCCTGATTGTCCTCGCTCTGGTATTCGGCCTCGTTCTTGCACTGGTGGCCGTGCTCGTGAGGATGCTTTGCATGAAGGGCAAGGCCGGACGCTCGGGCGTCTCTGAGGAAGAGATCAAGCACATTGTCACCGATAACCCCGAACTGCTCGACGACGAGAAGCGCATGATACATGAGATCATCGACCTCGGCGACATGATGGTGCGCGAGGTCATGACCCCCCGGGTCGACATGATACTCGCCGAGGACACCGAGACCGTCCGCCAGGTGATCGAGCGCATGAGGGGCACCGGCTACTCGCGCCTGCCCGTCTACCGTGAGGACCACGACCACATCGTCGGCATCGCGCATTTCAAGGACCTGGTGGGGCCGCTCATGGAAGGCAAGGAAGACGATCTGGTCAGCAAGTACATGTTCGAGCCCTTCTTCGTTCCCGAGACAAAGGATATGTATCCACTTCTCTCCGAAATGCAAACAAATCGGCAACAGATGGCCATCGTGGTCGACGAGCACGGGGGCACTGATGGTTTAATTACGATCGAAGACATCATCGAGGAAATCGTTGGCGAGATTGCCGATGAAACCGACTCCGATGACTCCTACATCGCCCAGCTCTCCGACGGCGAATGGCTGGCGGACGGGAGGTATCCCTGCGAGGATGCTGCGGGGCTTGGCTGGCCGGTAAAAGTCTCCGACGACTACGAGACGCTTGCGGGTTGGCTCATGGACACGGCAGGCATCGTCTTGCAGGTAGGCGACGAATTCGAGGCCGACGGGTTCTTTTTCAAGGTCCAGGCCATGCGCCGCCGCCGGATATCGAAGATTCGGGTGAAGCGTCTTCCTTCGGAGAATCGGCAAAGGCCGGGCGGCAGAAAGCCGAACCCCGCCGAAAAGGCACCATAAAGGAGAAGGCTTGAACTCGGAGAAAAAACTCTACCGCTCCCAAAAGCAACTGATCAGCGGCGTTTGCTCGGGCCTCGCCGAATACTTCAACATCGACCCGATAGTCGTGCAGATACTCACCGTCATCCTCACCCTCGTAACGGGCGGCCTGCTTCTCATCCCCTATATCATCTTGTGGGTCATCCTCCCCATCGCGCACCGCTCCGACGAGCCGGTCGAGGTGCAGCCGCAGGAAGCCTATTCGGATGCTGCGTCCGCCCAGCCCTTTGCCACGGCTGCGTCCTACGCCGCCGCCACGCCGACTGCCGCCGCCACGCCGACTGCCGCCGCCGCGCCGGCTGCCACGGTGACACCGGCTGCCACCGCCACGCCTGCTGCCACGATGCCAGCCGCCGCCGCGATGCCTCCCGTACCCGCGCTGGTGCCCATGCCGCCGCCGGCCTTCGACCCGAACATGCCCCCCTACTATGTTGCGCCCCCCTACTATGGGGCTGCCTCCCCTGAAAAGCAGGGGAAGGGGGCTGCAGGCGGTGCCTTCTGGTTCGGGCTCGTTTTGCTCTTCATCGGCGTCACGGCTTTGGTCGGCATCTTCGTTCCGGGGCTTTCCTGGTGGCGCTTTTGGCCGCTTATCCTGGTAATCGCCGGTATAGCGCAGATGGTCGTGCCGGGGGGAGGGGGCTATAGCATGCCCCGCTTCGTCGGCGGCCTCATCCTGTTTTCTATCGGGGTCTCGGCCCTGTTGATGACCCTCAACGTCGTAAGCTCTTTCAGCCTGTGGAACATCCTGCGCAACCTCTGGCCGATGTTGGTGATCATGTGCGGCTTCTTCGTCTTGGGCGGGGCCTTGAAGATGCCGCTGCTCACCCTTGCCGCAGGGCTGACCTTCGTTGTGTTTTGCCTCGTGGGGCTTTGGTGGTTCTCGACACCGGGCCCGACAGACGTGTTTTCGTTCTTTTTGCCGGGCGGAAACTCTTTGAGACTCGATATACCTTGGAGATGATGAACATGCAACCCGAACCCCCCCGTTTCTCACGATCGACCCAGGTAGCCATAGTCTGTGGCATCCTCCTTATCATCTTCGGCCTGTACAAGGTCTTAGAGAAGTTCGTCAGCTTCGGATGGTGGGAGTCGGTCAGGTCTGTTTTCTCCACCTTCTTCTTTTACGCCTGGCCTATCGCCCTCATCGTCGCCGGCATCTTCTTGGTGTGGGCCGCACGGACGGGAAAGCTCAAGGGCTTCTCCCCGGCCACGAACCAGCCGCTCAGGCGCAGTATCACCGACAAGCGGATCTCGGGCCTGTGCGGAGGCATCGCACGGTACTTCGGCATCGACCCGACCATCGTCCGTGTCCTGGCGGTGATATTGCTGGTGGTGTCGTTCCCCGTCACCCTCCTTGCCTACATAATCGCCTCCGTCATCATTCCCCGGTAAGGACGCATGAGAAGACGGGAGTACGGGAAGAAGCCGTCCACCATAGCACGGACGCTCCGCTACTACTGGCACGTCACCTCGATTCAATGGCCGATGTTTTTGCTGTCGGTCGCCTCGACGCTGGGATTCGTGTTCTTCCTCTCGTATGCGAACCCCTACGTGGTCGGCCTGGTGGTCGACAAGGTAAGCCTTGAGTCGGTCGGCCCCGACCGGGTCTTTGACGTGTTCGGCCCCTATATCATCATGCTCATCTGTGCAAACGTACTCGGACAGTTCTTCTCGAAATTGCAGGACTACACGGTGTGGAAGCTGGAGTTACGGGCGAACTACGCCTTGGCGACACATGTCTTCGACACGCTCTCGAACCAGTCCATGACCTTCCACACGAACCGCTACGGCGGCTCGCTGGTCAGTCAGACGCAGAAGTTCATCAGCGCGTACTCCACGCTGCTGGAAAGCCTTATCTATGCGGTGATCCCCATTGTGAGCTCCGCCGTGTTCACCGTCACCATGCTGGCCGGGCTGGTCCCGCTCTACGTGGCCATACTCTCCGTCTTGCTGGTGACATACGTGATCGTGGCCTATCAGCTGTACCGGCGCATCCTGCCTTTGAACGCAGCGGCAGCCGGGGCACAAAACGCGCTTTCCGGAGAGCTTTCCGACAGCATCACCAACATCCTTTCCGTGAAGACCTACGGACGCGAGGCCTTCGAGCGGACGTTGTTCGACTCTGCGAACAAGGAGGTGCTGGCCGCCGACTCGAAGCGCATGAGGGCATCCATCGCGCGCGGTGCGATGACGAGCCTCATCATCGTGGTCATCATGGCCCTCGTGGTCGTCTTCATCACGGGGGGCAATGCCTGGTTCGGGATAAGCGCCGGCACCCTGGTGATGATGTTCACCTACACCTATTCGCTGACGATGCAGTTCAACCGCATAAACATTACCTTCACGCACCTGAACCGGGGCTTTGGCGATGCGCATGACATGACGCTCATCCTTGACGAGCCGACCCTGGTCGCCGACGACCCCGATGCTTGTGAGCTGAAGGTCACGAAGGGTGAGATCGCCATCGAGAACGTGACTTTTTGGTATGCAGACGGAAGCGAGACGGACAAGATATTCAAGCAGTTCAGCCTTGAGATACCGGCCGGGCAAAGGGTCGGCCTCGTGGGGAGGTCCGGATCAGGGAAGACGACGCTGACGACCCTGCTGCTCCGCCTGTCCAACCTCCAGGAAGGGCGCATCCTTGTGGATGGGCAAGACATCGCCCACGCCACACAGGTAAGCCTCCGCCAACAGATAGCCTACGTGCCCCAGGAGCCCCTGCTGTTCCACCGGACCATCCGCGAGAACATCGCCTATGGCAAGCCCGAGGCGAGCGACGGGGAAATCCGGGAAGCCGCCGCCAAGGCGAACGCCCTTGAGTTCATCGAGGCCCTGCCGCAGGGCTTCGACACGCATACCGGCGAGCGGGGCGTCAAGCTCTCCGGCGGCCAGCGCCAGCGGGTCGCCATCGCCCGCGCTATCCTTGCGGCCGCGCCCATTTTGGTGCTTGACGAGGCGACATCCGCGCTCGACTCCGAGAGCGAGAAGCTTATCCAGGATGCGTTGAGGAACCTCATGGAAGGCAGGACGTCTATCGTGGTCGCCCACCGCCTCTCCACCGTGGCAAGCCTCGACCGCATCATCGTGTTGCGGGAAGGCGGCATCGTCGAAGACGGCACCCATGCCGAACTCGTCGAGGCCGGCGGGGAGTATGCCCAGCTGTGGAGTCGCCAAAGCGGCGCTTTTTTTGGGTTACGCTGATTTGTAATCAGCGTAACCCCTGACGCTGCGGCTTTTTGGTTACGCCGGCTTGTCAGCCGACGTAACTGCCCGACGCTGCGGCTTCCTGTGGCAGCCGGTCTTGCCCCTTTTGTGCTTTCCTTCGCGTACGCAAGTACGCTCAGCCGCACAACGGGGCAATCTCGGGTGCCACAGAAACCCTCGCTGACTGGCGTGGACCGGGGGGATAGAAAGAAAACCCTGGACAAAAAGGAAACTCCAATTAAGAATTCCCCAATCTTAGATTGTGAGGCAATTTTGACGTGAATTTTCATCAAAAACTATAAAAATTCACGTTAAATAGTTAAATTGTCGTGAATTTAGGTAATTCCCGTACAAGGTATGCTAGAGTGTTATGTATGGTTGACAAGGCGACACAGTTACAGATTGCGGGCCTGCGCAAGGAGTACGAGTTCCTGCGTGAAGGCAGGGAGTCGCTTTTGCGCATCATCGGGGAATCCGAGCTGCCCGAGCAGGTCTACAACTCCAACGCCATAGAGAACTCCACGCTTACCCTCAAGGAGACTGAGCGCATCCTGCTTGAGCAGACCGTGATGCGCTCGGTGAGCGTGCGCGAGCTCTTCGAGGCAAAAAACCTCGCACGGGTCATCGCCTACCTCGACGAGAAGCCGGGCCTGCCGCTTGCCGTCGAGAACATCACCCTGCTCCATCAGATGCTGCTGGGCGGCATCAACGACGACTTTGCCGGGCGGCTGCGCCGTGAGGGGGAATACGTGCGTGTCGGCCGCCACATCGCCCCGCCGCCCGAGCATGTCCCCGGCTTGCTCGCCGAGCTCCTGGCGACCTACCACAGCGACCACGACCGGTACTTCCTGGACACTATTGCGTACTTCCACGTGGGCTTTGAGAGCATCCACCCCTTCTGCGACGGCAACGGCCGGATCGGGCGCGTCCTCGTCAACCAGCAGCTCGCCGCCCTCGGGTACCCGCCTGTCATCATCCGCAACAAGGGGAAGCAGAAGGACTACTACCCCCTGTTCCAGGTCTTCGAGGACGACGGTGTCTTCGAGGGGATGACCGCCCTGCTCTCACGGGCGCTCCGCGAGTCTTTGCACAAGCGGCTTGCCTACCTCCGAGGCGAAAGGATAACACGCCTCACCGACCACGCCCGCGCACAGGGGCTCTCGGTAACGGTGCAGCTCAACGCCGCAAAGCGCCAGACCATCCCCGCCTTCCGCGAACGAGGAATCTGGATGATAGGCGAAAAGCAAACCCCCCAAGAGAACCCCCAAGAATAATCCACCCCACTCCCAAAAAACAAAAACCATGCAGCAAGACAAAGAACCCCAACACACAGAACTCCAAAAGTGCAACAGATCGTTGCACTTTTGCCCTGGCTCAATGGCCTAACGCCATTGTGGTGTTCCAGCTGAGGTAGGCCCAGGTGGTTTTGCGGGGAGGGTCGAGGCGGAGTGCTTTTTCGGGGAGGCCGTCGCGGTCGGGCCTGCCGACGTGGGGATTTTCGACGAGGTGGTCTTCGAGCCATCGCTGAAGGCGGCGCTCTGCCGTCTCACCCCCATCGTCATTGCGGGCCTGACCCGCAATCCTGATGCCGCAGCCAGAGCCATTGCCGCAGGGGCGTCTGCCGTCGCGGCGCCCGGCCCCTTCCGTCTCGCAGCCTGCATCCCCCGTCCCACGCCCTGCATCCTCCACCCCGCAGCTTTCCGTCCCGCAGCCGCCTGGCTGTCCTGTGGCGTCGGCGACCATGCGGGCGTAGTGCTCGTAGGCTTCTTGGACGCTCGCAAAGCTCTCTTCGCGCGTGCTCTCGATGTAGGAGACCTCCGGCTTGATGCCGAGGCCCAGCAAGATGTTGAAGGCGTACTGGAAGTCGTTGCTGAACAGGCAGTCCAGGCCGACGGCCTTCAGGGCACGCTCGTCTATGCGGGGGGAGGGCCCGGCGGCGACCGTGACGCAGACGCGCCGTCGCGCCACCGAGTCCAGAAGCATCAGCGACCTCTTCATGTCCGCAGTTGCGAGGGAACGGGAGGCGAGTGCGACATCGACCGCATTCACGCCCAGGCCCTGTTCCTCCCAATCGTCCTCCCAGCTGAGCAGCTTAGGGGAAACCCCGCCAAGCCCCTGCGCGTCGAGCCGCTGCCGCAAGACATCGAGCATCCCCGGCGAGAAGTCGGCCGCTATGACCGGATGGCCCCGCGTCCCCAGCACAACCGAGAGCGCCCCCGTCCCGCAGCCCATGTCGAGCACGCTCTCAAAGGGCCTGATGCCGATACGCTCGATAAAGGCGTCGACATAGGCGTTCGGGGCGTCACCCCTGCCGAAGGTCTTGGCCCGTTCGTCCCAGTAGTGCGCGTCGTCGGCCTTGCGACGGGCCTTCTGCAGGCCCTTCCATTCCTCGTTCCAGTCGGTCGTGGAAAGCAAAGGTGTGAAGTTTTCAGACATGGGGGGCCCTTTCGCAAAAAGCAGGCGGCAGCTTTAGTATTATGGTAGCGCTAGTATTAAAAGAACGGCGCCCGCATACAAGAACAGCATACGCGGAAGGCAGAGGCACCCACAGGGCCAGAGGTGCCGGCAAAGCAGAGGAAGGGGTCCGCCCCATGCAGGTCGAGCTTCTATACCACACGCCCGATCCCGAGCGCGCCATCGCGGCAGCGGCGCGGCTGTGCTACGCGCCCGTCGGCGCCGCCGAGCTCTTGGAGTCCATGTCGGAGGGCCAGGCGGAAAAGGTGCTTGCCACCATCATGGAAAGCGGGCATCACTCCGCGCTTGAGCACGCGAGCTATACCTATGCGGTCGACGGGGTCTCCCGGGCGCTCACGCACCAGCTGGTGCGGCACCGCATCGCGAGCTTCAACCAGCAAAGCCAGCGCTACGTCGCCTACAAAGACGGCCTGAACGTGGTGAAGCCCGTTTCGGTCTCGGCCGACCCGGCAGCCGACGCGGTGTTCGACAAGGCGATAGGCGAAGCGCTCGCGGCCTACCAGAAGCTGCTTGAGGTGGGGGTGCCGGCTGAGGACGCGCGCTACCTCTTGCCGAATGCGGCCGAGACGAAGATCGTCATCACGATGAACATACGCGAGCTGCTGCACTTCTTCACGCTGCGCTGCTGCAACCGCGCCCAATGGGAAATCCACGGCCTGGCCGACCGCATGCTGGAACTGGCGCGCCCGACCGCCCCCTACGTGTTCATGGACGCCGGCGCCCCCTGCATACGGGAGGGCTGCCCGGAAGGAAGAATGACTTGCAAGAACCCTTTCCCCAAAGTGTCACGGGGCACCGAAGAGGACGGCTGACATGACCGAGAAAACCAACAAGACCGACACGACTGGCAAGGCTGTCGCGGCCAGCGCGGCCAGCGCGGCCAATGCGGCAGACAAGGCCGACACGGCTGTCACGGCAAGCGCGACAAACGCGGCAAACACGGCGAACACAGCGAACACAGCAGACACAGCAGACACAGCAGACACCGCCCCGGCCGACGAGAGGCAAAAAAGCGATTTCTCACGGGCCTTCAAGGAAGACGGCGCCCGAAAGACCCATGTAGGCGGGCAGGCCCTGCTCGAAGGCATTATGATGCGCGGTAAGCATAACTGGGCAGTCGCGGTGCGCGAGCCAGAGGGCGGGATATATATCGAGGAACACGACCTTGCCTCAGGCAAGGAAAAGAACAAGTGGATGTATTGGCCCCTCGTGCGTGGCTGCCGCGCCCTGGTCGAGTCCCTGACACTCGGGTTCCAGGCACTCGAGATTGCCGCCCAACATGCCTTCGGTGATGAGGACTTCGACGAGGAAACAAAGGAGCCCGCGCTCACAGTCGAACCTGCCGCAACCGAAACCGGGAGCACGCCCGTCCTTGTGGCCTCCGAACCCACAGCCGAACCTTCTGCAATTGTGAAGCCCACCCCCACAGCCGCACCCGCCGCAGCCGCCTCCGAACCCGCCGAAGCCCCCGAGGAAGAGCCCTTCTTCGGGAAGAAGGAAATGGCCATCTCGATGGTGATCGGCGTTGCCCTGGGTGTGTTCCTCTTTGTCGTCGCGCCCGCCTTCGTCACGAACCTCGTCGTCGGCGAGTACGATTCCAACATCTTCCTCTGGAACGTCGTGGACGGTGCCCTGCGCGTCGCGGTGTTCGTGCTCTACCTGTGGCTGATAGGCCGCATGAGCGACATCAAGCGCATGTTCGGCTACCATGGCGCCGAGCACAAGGCCATCCATTGCTACGAGCACGGGCTCGACCTCACGCCCGCCAACGCCCGCAGCTTCCCGCGCCTGCACGTGCGCTGCGGCACCGCCTTCCTCATCATGGTGATGCTCATCGCCATCATCGTCTACACTGCCATCCCCCTCAAGGCCCTCTTTGTCGCGTGGGGCGTGCCCGACGGGCCGGTGAAGCTGCTTCTTGTCATCCTCACGCGCATCCTGTTTTTGCCGGTCATTGCGGGCATCTCGTATGAGATAACGGTGAAATGGGCGGGCAGCCGCCCGGACAACCCGCTGGTGAAGGTCATCCTCTGGCCGGGGATGCAGCTGCAGTACCTGACGACGAACGAGCCCGACGACGGGCAGATAGCCTGTGCCATTGCGGCGATGCAGCGGGTGCTCGACCGCGAAGAGGCCGAAGCGCAGGGGCTCCACGCACAAGCGCCGGGCTAGCACGCACAGGCACGCACGGGCACGCATGGGTACGCAGAAGCAGGCCAACGCACGGGCACGCAAGAGCCTGCGAATACCGCCTGCGAATACCGCTGCGAAGGAAGGCGATATTTCTATTCCCGCCCCGCGCAAAAATCGTGTATCCTTACAGACTGCTGCTATTAAGGCAGGGTGGTATCCCCGCACACGCTAATAAACAAAGGGGTATCGTGTGAATTGGCGGCCGCATATGCGGCCCAAAGACGAAGAAGGAGGAACCGCGTGAAACTGGTTGTCACCGAGAAAAACCTCGCGGCTCAAAAGATCGCCGACCTCTTGGGGGACGGAAAACCCAAGACCGACAAAGTGTACTCAACGCCGGTATACCGCTTCATGCGCGGCGGCGAAGAATGGGTGGCCATCGGGCTGCGCGGCCACATCCTCGGGCCCGACTTCATGCCCAACCTCAACTACAAGAAGACAAAGGGCTGGCAAGGCATCACCGCCAACGGAGCGAGCATCCCCGTGCCCATCCCCGACGCGCTGGCAAAACCCCCCTTCAAGAAGAAGAAGCCCTTCACCGTCGACGGCGTCGAGCTGGGCGCGTGGAAGATGGAGGTCCTGCCCTATCTTGTCTATGCGCCTATCGAGAAGCTGCCGAAGGAAAAGGAGATAATCCGCTCGCTCAAGAACCTTGCGAAAAAGGCGGACGAGGTGATAATCGCAACCGACTTCGACCGCGAGGGGGAGCTGATAGGCTCGGACGCCCTGTCCTGCATCCAGGAGGTCAACGACCAGGCACCGGTCTTCCGCGCCCGCTACTCGGCCATCACGAAAGAAGAGATCGAGCACGCCTTCACTAACATGGTCGATTTGGATACCAACCTCGCCAGCGCAGGCGCCTCGCGCCAGGACATCGACCTTATCTGGGGCGCCGTGCTCACGCGCTACCTCACTATCGTGAAGTTCGCCGGCTACGGAAACGTGCGCTCGTCAGGTCGCGTGCAGACGCCGACCCTGGCGCTCATCGTGGCGAAGGAGCGCGAGCGTTTGGCCTTCGTCCCCGAGGACTACTGGGTGATAAAGGGCGCCTTCGATGCCGATGGCGAGGCCTTTGAGGCGGGCCATGAGGTGGCGCGCTTCAAGAAGGAGGCCGAGGCGCAGGCCGTTATGGGCCACGTGGAGGGCGAGACGGTCGCCGCGGTCTCCTCCATCGAGAAGAAGAAGCGCACAATCGCCCCGCCGGTGCCCTTCAACACCACGTCTTTGATGGCTGCCGCAGCCGCCGAGGGGCTTTCCCCTGCACGCACGATGCGGATTGCGGAAAGCCTCTACATGGACGGCTTCATCAGCTACCCGCGCGTCGACAACACGGTGTACCCCCAGTCGCTCGACCTCAAGGGAATCGTCACGAGGCTCAAAGAAAACCCCGCCTATGCGCCCTATTGCAGCGAGCTGCTTGCCAAGGGGCCCCTCAAGGCGACGCGGGGAAAGAAGGAGACGACGGACCACCCGCCCATCCATCCGACGAATTCGGCAACGCCCGACGTTCTGCCTCCCGCCGAGTTCAAGCTCTACAACCTGGTAGCGCGCCGCTTCCTGGCGACGCTCTCAGAACCTGCCGTCGTCGAGGGCACGAAGGTCGCCCTGCGGGTCGACGGCGAGACCTTCATCGGCCAGGGCGACGTCCTGGTGAAGCCGGGCTTCCGCGCCATCTACCCATACGGCTTGAAGAAGGACGAGGTGCTGCCTTCCCTGGTCGAGGGACAAAAGATAGGCTTTGTGGGCGCTACCTGCACACACAAGCAGACCGAGCCTCCCGCCCGCTACTCGCAGGGGCGGCTTATCCAGGAAATGGAAAAACTCGGCCTGGGAACAAAGTCGACGCGTCACTCCATCATCGAGCGCCTCTACGAGGTGAAATACATCAACAACGACCCCATCGAGCCCTCGCAGCTTGGCATTGCCGTCTGCGACGCCCTCGACAAATTCGCGCCGCAAATAACCCATTCGACGATGACGGCCGAACTTGAGGCCAAGATGGACAGCATCGCCGCAGGGGATGTCTCGAAAGAAGAGGTGGTCACGAACTCGCGTAACATCCTTGCCGAAGAGCTGCGCAACCTGCTGCCTCATTCCGACGAGGTGAAGGAGGCCTTGTCGGACGCGGTTGCGGCCGACGCCTATGTGGGCACCTGCCCCACCTGTGGAAAGGACCTGCAGATACGTGCCTCGTCGAAGACGCGCTCCTTGTTTATTGGCTGCGCTGGGTGGCCCGACTGCGACGTGACCTTCCCGCTTCCGCAGGGCAAGATCGAGGCGCTTGAAGAGCTCTGTCCGACCTGCAACATGCCCCAGGTGAAGGTGACCGCATTCCGCGTGAAGCCGCGCGTCTTCTGCATCGACCCGAACTGCGCGACGAACCGGGAGCCGGACGTGGCTGTCGGCGAGTGCCAGGCCTGCAAGGCCGCGGGAAAGTCCGCGCAGCTCATCGCGCAGAAGAACCCCCGCACCCTGAAGCGCTTCATTCGCTGCGAGAACCACGAGGAATGCAACACCGGTTACCCCCTGCCACAATACGGCGCCCTGACGGCGACGGGCGAGGTGTGTGAGCACTGCGCGGCACCGATTGTGATCGTGACGACGAACCGGGGCCCCTGGAGGCTCTGCCCGAACTTCGACTGCCCGGGCAAGGCCGAGGAAGCCAAGGCTAAGGCGGCCAAGGCCAAGGCCGCGAAAACGGCCCGGACGAAGGCAGCCGCCACAAAGGCGGCGAAGCCGGGGGCCGTCAAGGCCAAAGCGCCCGCCAAGGCCACCACGGGCACCGCCACAAAGACCACCGCGAAGAAGGGGACGCCATGACCAAAGTAAGCATCGTGGGGGCGGGCAACGTCGGGGCCGCCGCCGCGCACATCCTGGCAGGCAAGGACCTTGCGGACATCGTCCTGATCGACGTTGCCGAGGGGCTGCCCCAGGGAAAGGCGCTCGACATGATGCACCTGCGCTCGATAGAGGGCTTCGACAGCAGCATCGTGGGGACGAACGACTACGCGCTTACCGCCGGGTCGGATGTCGTGGTCATCACGGCGGGCATCGCCCGCAAGCCGGGCATGACGCGCGAGGACCTGCTTGGGGTCAACGCCTCCATCATGGCCTCGGTCATCGAGGCGGCCCGGCCCGCATCTCCCGACGCCGTCTATATCTGCGTTACCAACCCGCTCGACGTCATGACTTGGCTTGCCTACAAGAAGTCGGGGCTTCCGGCGAACCGCCTGATGGGCATGGGCGGCGTGCTCGACTCTGCCCGCTTCTCCTTCGCTATCTGTGAAAAGCTCGGGTGCCGGCCCGAAGAGGTTAAGGCTTGGGCCCTGGGCGCCCACGGGGAAGGCATGGTCTGCTGGCCGCGCCACACGACGGTTGCGGGAAGGCCTCTGTCAGAGCTTTTGGGCCCCGACGACATCGCCGAGGTCGTCTCGCGCACCGTGCAGGGCGGGGCAGAGGTGGTCAAGCACCTGAAAACCGGCTCGGCCTACTACGCGCCGGGCGCCGCCATCGCGCAGATGGTCGAGGCGATACTAACCGACAGCCACGAGCTCATGAGCGTCTGCGCCCACCTCGAAGGGCACTACGGCATCGACGACCTGTACATGAACGTCCCCGTGCGGCTTGGGAAGAGCGGTGTGGAAGAGATAGTCGAGTTCGACCTGACCGAAGGCGAGCGCGCCGACCTGCTGGTCTCGGCGCACAGCGTGGCAGAAGGCCTCAAGGCCCTCCCGCCCGAAATCCGGTAGGGAAGGCGTCTTCGCGAAGGGAAGGCAGCGTGGCACATAAGGCCCCCAGAACCATAACGGCCGAAATGGTGGCAGACGCGGTGTACCGGGCAATCCCCGGGCTTGCCTGCGACCTGCCCGACGATGTCAAAAGGGCGCTCGTCGCCGCCCGTGCGGCCGAGACAAGCCCGCGCGGGCAGGTGGTGCTCGACCATCTGATAGAAAACGCTGCCATAGCCGCCTGCGACCGGGTGCCGCTGTGCCAGGACACGGGCTCGGTCTGGGCCTGTTTGGAGATAGGCCCCGAAACAAGGGTTGCGGGGGATGTGTTCGCGGGCGTGGACGCGGCGGTGGCCCGGGCTTTTGCCGAGGCACGCCTGCGGACCTCGCTCGCGTGCGACGCAGCCCTCGACCGCTCGAACACCGGCGACAACACCCCGGCATTCTGCGAGCTTTCCGTGGCCTCCGGCCATACGGACCACTCCGGCCACGCCGCCCCCGCAGGTACTGATCCCGCCCGCGCACGCCTCCACCTCATGCTCAAGGGCGGCGGCTCCGACAACGCGAGCCGGGTGGTGATGCTCGTCCCGGGCGCGGGGAGGCAGGGGATTGTCGAAGAGGTAGTCGCCTGCGTGCGGGAAAAGGCCGCCAGCGCCTGTGCCCCGGTGGTGGTTGGGGTCGGCATCGGGTCGACTTTCGACAAGGTCGCCGGACTTGCAAAGCGGGCGCTGATGCGCAGGATAGACGAGCCGACGCCCCACGAAGGCGTTGCAGCCCTTGAGGCAGAGCTCCTTGCCGCGGTGAATGCCACCGGCCTCGGCCCGGGAGGGCTCGGCGGGGCGACGACCGCACTTGCGGTGAAGGCGAACACG
The DNA here is from genome assembly GCA_009782605.1 of Eggerthellaceae bacterium. GTDB lineage: Bacteria > Actinomycetota > Coriobacteriia > Coriobacteriales > Eggerthellaceae > WRIS01. The sequence goes on from WRIR01000005.1 coordinate 97,096, forward strand.
GCCCCCTGCCATATCGCCGCGCTGCCGCTTGCCGTCAACATGGGCTGTTCGGCGATGAGGAGGCTCAGCATTGACCTCTAAAGACCCCCAAGCCCCCCCGGCTCCCCGCAAGCCCCAAAGCCTTCGGCCCCTTGCCCTCCCTCTGGCACGGCCCGTGCTCGCAACACTGAGGGCGGGGGATACCTGCACGCTGACCGGTCCGCTGTTCACCCTGCGCGACGCGGGGCACATCCTCCTTCTGGCAGAACTGCAAAAGGAGGGAAGGCTCCCCTTTGGGCTCGACGGCCAGACGATCTTCTATGCCGGTCCCACCCCGCCCGCCGCAGGCCGTCCTTTCGGCGCCATCGGCCCCACCACGGCCTCGCGCATGGACTTCGCCGCACCGGCGCTTCACCGGGCGGGCATTGTGGCGACCATCGGCAAGGGCCCCCGCTCCCCAGAAGTGGCCCAGGCCTGCAAGGAGACCGGCTCGGCCTATTTCGTCGCGACTGGCGGGGCTGCTGCATTTCTCGCGAAGTGCGTGGAAACTTCCACCACCTTGGCGTATGATGAGCTAGGAACGGAAGCGCTCCGCATGATAGAAGTTGTCGATTTTCCCGTTTTCGTAGGAATCGACGTGCAGGGAAACGATGTGTACCACCGAAACGATGGGTGCCCGCCCGGCTGAGACGAGGAAGGGGCGCTCCGACAAGGATCTCCGACAAGGATAATGCCACGTGGCCTCAGGATTCGGACAAAAAGGCAATGACAAAGAAGGCGTATTCATCAGCTTTGAGGGTGGTGAGGGCGCCGGCAAGTCTACCCATATCAACTTCCTCTCTGAAACGCTCGAAGAGCGGGGATACCAGGTCTTGCGCCTGCGCGAGCCCGGCGGTACGTCTCTGGGCGAAAAGCTCCGGGAAATCGTGCTCGACGCCGTCCACCAAGAGATTGTTGCCGAGACCGAGCTGTTCATATACGAGGCCGCCCGTGCACAGATAGTGGCCGAGGTCATCAAGCCGGCGCTTGCCCAAAAAGCAGTTGTGCTCTGCGACCGCTTCTTCGACTCGACGCTTGCCTACCAGGCCTTCGGCAGGGGGCTTGACCGCGATTTCGTCGAGCGCGCCAACGCATTCGCCTCTCAGGGCCTGGTTCCCGACAGGACGATCGTCCTCAGCTGCGGCAAGGCGGCGCGGACGGGGCTTGAGCGGGCGACGAAGCACGGGGCCGCCGACCGGCTGGAAGGCGAGGGCGAGGATTTCCACACCCGGGTAAACGAAGCCTTCTTCACAATCGCGCAGGCCTGTCCCGAGCGTATCCGCATGGTCGAGTCGGCCGATTTGAAGTCCCAGACCGCCCGCAGGGTTTTTGAGGCGCTTGTTGACCTCTTCCCCTGGATGGGCGGGCTTGTCGCAGACAAGGCCTTCTTCGAGAAGGTCGATGTCGGGCGCTACGGGAACAAGCATTGCGACGGGGGATAGTGCCCATGCCCGACGCTTTTGAGAATATACTGGGACAGGCCCAGGTCCGCGATTTCCTGAGGGCGACCATTGTCCACGACAGGGTGAGCCACGCCTACCTTTTCACGGGGCCTGCCGGGTCGAACAAGACGCTGGCGGCATATGCCTTCTCCCAGGCCATCCTCTGCAAGGAGGGAGGCTGCCCCGATTGCGACTGCTGCCAGCGGGTCATGCGTCGCAAGCATCCCGACGTGCGCTACTTCGCTCCGGAAGGCGTGGGCGGCTACCTGGTCGAACAGGTGCGGGAGATAATCACCGACACCGGCCTCGCGCCGATTCAGGCCTCAAGGAAAGTCTACATCCTCGACCGCGTCGACCTCTTGGGCACGCAGGCGGCCAACGCCTTCCTCAAGACGCTTGAAGAGCCGCCGGAAGACGTCGTGCTCATCCTTTTGGGCCGCACGCGCGAGAGCGTGCTGCCGACCATCGTCTCCCGCTGCCAGGTCGTGCCCTTCCGCCACATCCCCGCAGGTGAAGCCGCAGGCATTCTCTCGCAGAACACGGGGGCGTCCACACAGCTCGCCCATATCGCCATCCAGGCTTGCGGCGGGTCTATCACCAACGCGGTCGATTTCCTCAAGTCGCCCGAGCGCATGGCCTTCCGCGCACAGGTGCTTGAGGTCTTGGGCTCGCTCGCCCTGGCCGACGACTGGGACGTGCTTACCTACGCGCAGGACCTGGTGGTCAAGGCGCGCTCGCCGCTCGACGTCGTTCGCGCCGCGCAGGACGAAGAGCTTGCCGAATCAGCCGACTTTCTCGCGAAATCAGCGATACGGCAGCTTGAGGCACGCAATAAGCGCATGCTTTCAGCGGCAAGCCTCGAATCGCTGAGACAGATGACGGCCATCATCCGTTCCTGGCTTCGTGATATCATGGTAGTGTGCGGCGGATGCCTCGGTCTTGTGATAAACACCGACATCCAAAGCACCATCGAAGAGGCTGCTGGCAGGACCGACGTGGCACGCACGGTCGCCGCTTTGGAGGCCTGCCGCCACGCCGACGAGGCCATAGCGTATAATGTTTCTCCCGAAACCTGTATTGACGCACTGCTATTTGAGATAAGAGAGGTTTTATATGGTACGAGTCGCGCCAATAAGGCTCCAGTATAGCTCGAAGGTCCTCTGGTTCGCCCCGGAAGACTTCGACGTCCAGAAGGGCGATGCCGTTGTGGTGACGACGGCGCGTGGCCTTGAGTTCGGCCACCTGACCGACGAGATATTCGAGGTCGAGCAAGACAAGGTCAAGCGCCTGAAAGCAGACCTCAAGCCCATCAAGCGGATTGCGACGGAACGCGATAAGGAAATGGCTGCACAGATGCAGGAGAAGTCCGATGAGGCCCTGCCGGTGTTCAAGGAGATGGCGGCCGAGGCGAGCGCGGACATGCACCCGGTCTCGGTCGAGTTCTTGGTCGACGGCGACAAGGCCGTGTTCTACTTCGAGGCCGAAGAGCGCATCGACTTCCGCGAGCTGGTACGCAAGCTCGCGTCGCACTTCCACGTGCGCATCGACATGCGCCAGATCGGTGTGCGCGACGAGGCACGCATGGTCGGCGGCCTGGGCCACTGCGGCCAGGAGCTGTGCTGCAAGCGGCTCGGCGGGGAGTTCTGCCCGGTCTCCATCCGGATGGCCAAGGAACAAGATCTCTCGCTGAACCCCCAAAAGATATCAGGGGTCTGCGGCCGTTTGATGTGCTGTCTGCGCTATGAGTTCGATGTCTACAAGGACTTCAAGGAACGGGCGCCGAAGATGAACGCCACAATCGACACCCCCGAGGGATCGGCGCGGGTCACCGATCTGAACGTCCCCCGCGAGATCGTGACGCTCAAGCTCGCCAACGACAAGACGGTGAAGATACCTCTGGCAGAAATGGAGCCGCCCGAGAAGGGCAGCCGTCCCCACAAGGTGGGGGAGGAGGCCTTTGACCTCCACGCGAACCAAAGCCCCCTCGACTCGGTAGACCTGCTGGCCTTCTCTCCCTTCGGGGACAAGAGCCTGACCGACGGGGCTCTGCGGAAAGATCGCCAGGAATCCGACGGCGACCGCGCCCGTCAGGGGCGGTCCGGCCAAGGCTCCGGAGGCGGCCGCAAGCCGAGGCGCCGGACACGGTCGGGAAAAGACGGCCAGGGAACAACACAATCGTCTTCCGAAGGGAAGGCGCAAAACCCAAACCAGCAAAAAAAGAGGTCAAACCAGAAGAACGCCCGGCCCTCGGACCAGTCGAGGCCATCAGGCGCGCCGAAGGATGGCCAGGGCGGGCCCGGGAAAGGCCAGGGCCGCTCGAAGAGGCGCTTCGGCAAGGGTGCCAGTGGCTCCCAGGGCCAGGGCCAGGGGCGCGACGGAGCCTCCCAGGAGCGTTTCGAGAAGCAGGGCCAAGGCCCGCGCCCCGGACAGAAGTCCTCCGGCCTGCGCAGCGGGGAAAGGCGCAACCCCTCCGGGCAGCCCGGGGGTCCCGCCCCGGCACCGCAGGGCAGGAGGGAGCAGCAGGGCGGCACGGGCGCTGCCAAGGAACACCGACGCCCGCGCCGGCGCAGCCACCGGTCGGGCGGTGCCGAGTCAGGCGGCGCGGATGAAGTTTGACGTCTCGCTTCTGACCGACCTCTACCAGCTCACGATGGCCCAGGGCTACTGGGCAAGCGGCAAGACCCGCGACGAGGCCTGCTTCCACATGCATTTTCGGGAGATCCCCTTCAAGGGCGGCTTCGCCGTCGCCTGCGGCATGGCGCAGCTGGCCGAGATGGTCGAGGACTTCTGCTTCTCCGAGGACGACCGCGCCTACCTCGCCTCGCTTGAGGCCCCGGGTGGAGGAAGCCTCTTCGACCCGGCCTTCCTCGACTACCTTGCCGGATTGGAGCTGGCGGTCGACATCGACGCCGTCTTCGAGGGGACGGTGGTTTTCCCGAACGAGCCTTTGGTGCGGGTGACCGGGCCTATCATGCACTGCCAACTCCTTGAGACCGCGCTCTTGAACTGCGTCAACTTCCAGACGCTTATTGCCACGAAGGCGGCCCGGGTCTGCCTTGCGGCTCAGATTCCCGTAGCCGAGTTCGGCCTGCGCAGGGCGCAGGGCGCAGGCGGCGGGCTGTGGGCGTCCCGTGCGGCGGTTGTTGGCGGATGCGCGACGACCTCCGACGTGCTTGCGGGCAAGCTCTTTGACGTGCCGGTCTCCGGGACGCATGCCCACTCCTGGGTCATGTCCTTCGACGACGAGCTTGAGGCCTTCCGCGCCTACGCGCGCGCGATGCCGAAGAACTGCGTCCTCCTTGTTGACACCTATGATATCCGGCAGGGGATAGAAAACGCCGTCACCGTCGGGCACGAGATGCGTGCACGGGGGGAAAGGCTCGCGGGCATCCGCATCGACTCGGGGGATCTGGCCTGGCTCTCGAAGATGGCCCGGGCCCGCCTTGACGAGGCGGGGCTTGAGGACTGCGCCATCATACTCTCGAACGACCTTGACGAGTACACCATCCAGTCGCTGCAAGACCAGGGGGCCTGCGCGGGCTCCTACGGCGTGGGGACGAAGCTTGCCACCGCCTTCGACCAGCCGACCTTGGGCGGGGTATACAAGCTCTCGGCCATCCGCCCCCAAGGCGCCGGGGCCTGGCGCGACCGCTTGAAGGTGTCGGAACAGCTGGCAAAGCTCACCGTCCCGGGTGTGCTCGACATACGGCGCTACTTCCACGAGGACGGTCATATCGCGGGTGATATGGTCTTCGACGTGGAGGCCGGGGTCGACCCGCGCGAGCTGATCATCGACCCGGCGGACGCCCTGCGGCAAAAAGGGCTTGCGGGCAAGCGCCACGAGACCCTGCTGAAACCCCTTGCCCGGTCGGGGAGGACGGTGCTGGCGCCCGAGCACCGCAGCGCGCTCGCCGCCCGGCAGCGCACAGGCGCGGCGCTTGCCACGCTTGACGAGAGCCAGAAGCGCATGTTGAACCCGCACAGCTACCCGGTCGGGCTGGAATGTGGTCTTTTTGAACGGCGCCACAATTTAGTTGTGCAATTGAGGGGTATTCAGTAGTTTAGTACCAAGAGGGTTATCGCTGCCATAAGCCCTACCATAAGCCTTTTAAGGGGGAAAGACAGATGATTCGGATAGTCACTGACACGGTTGCGTCCATCCCGGCCGACATGCTGGAAGGCAAGCCGGTCGACGTGGTGAGCCTGTTCGTCAACCGCGACGGGGTGAGCCACGTCGAGGCGGACATGGACATCGAGACCTTCTATTCCGGGATATCCGGCTGGATAGACGACATCCCCACGTCAAGCCAGCCTTCGCAACAGGTCCTCGAAGAGGCCTTCTCGCGCATCGCCCAGGCGGGCGACGAGCTGCTGGGCATCTTCGTGTCGTCGGGCCTCTCCGGCACCTACAACGGGGTGGTCCGCGCCGCGCACGCGGTGAAGAGCCGCATCCCCGAGTTCAAGTTCGCCCTCATGGACTCCTATTCCTGCGCCTTCGACGAGGGCTGGTCGATACTTGAGGCCGCCGAGGCGGTCCGGAAGGGCTTCGACCTCAACAAATGCATCGAGGCGGTCACCACCAGCATGAAGGCGACCCGCTTCCTGTTCACGCCGGAGACCCTGGCCTTCCTGCAGAAGGGCGGCCGCATAGGCAACGCCGCCGCGCTCCTCGGCAACCTCGTCCGCCTCGTGCCGGTGCTGACGGTCGTCGACAGCAAGGCGGCGACGCTTGCGAAGGTCCGCCAGAGGAAGAAGGCGCTTGAGCGGATACTGACGGTGTTCAAGGAGGATGTCGAGGCCTACGGCTTCAAGAACATCATCGTCCACTACATCGGCGACAAGGCGCCGGCGGTCGAATGGGCGAAGAACGCCATCGAGCCCCTTGTGGGCAAGGCGGTGCGGGTGTCGCCGGTAAGCCCGGTGGTGGGGGTGCATGTGGGCCCGGCGATAGGGATAGCCTACGAGTGCGAGCGGGCCATGCCCTACAAGTTCCCCAACGGGGGGCCGCCGGTGCTCTCGTATGAAGGATGACCTGTGGTGTGTCACGGGGTCGGTTCTGTTGACGCACGAGACCCGTCTCATGTGTCAACAGAACCGACCCCGTGACACACGAGGGGCCGCGTGCCAAGGGATTGAGCCAAGAGAGGTGTTGTTGTGGGGCCTAAGTGCAATCTGATAATCGACTCGTGCTGCGACCTGCCATTTGACCTGGTCGACCGCGAAGGCATCGAGCTTCTGGAATTCCCCTACATTATGGAGGACGGGGAGCACAGCGACGACCTGTACCGGTCGGGCAGCGCCGCGGCCTTCTTCCAGGCGATGAGGGGCGGCGTCCAGCCCTCGACGGCACAGCTGTCGATACCGCGGATACGCGAGTCCTTCATGAGGGTCGCTGAGAGCGGTGTCCCTGCGGTCTACATCGGGTTCTCCGGCGAGCTTTCCGGGAGCTTCGACGCAGCCCAGATGGTGCATTCCCAGATAATGGAGGAATACCCAAAAACCGAGCTCTACCTCGTCGACTCCAAGCTGGCCTCCATCGCCGAGGGCATGGTAGTCTATGAGGCCATCCGGCAGAGGGACCGGGGGCTTACGGCCGCCGAGCTCGCCGAATGGGCGACCGAGGCCCTGTGCTACGTCAACTGCCAGTTCATGGTCGACGACCTGGAAACCCTGCGCCGGGGCGGCCGGATACCCTCGTCGGTTGCGTATGCGGGCTCGAAGCTCGACGTGAAGCCCCTGCTCACCATTGACCTTGAGGGGAAACTTGCCCTGGTCGGTGTCGCCCGCGGCCGGAGGAAGGGCATCAAGCAGCTGGCCGCCTACTACGAGAAGCGTGCGGTCACCACGGCCCCGGGCCAGTGTGTCATACTGGGCCATGCCGACTGCCCGAAGGACGTGGAGCGCCTGAAAGAGGCCCTTTCCAAGTCCGACGACAACATACTGTTCCTGGAAGGCTCTATCGGCCCGGTCATCGGGAGCCATGTCGGCCCGGGCACGCTCGCGGTGGTCTTCTGGGGCCCGGACCGCAGGGATACCATATCGGTGGCGGACATGATTGCGCGGAAGGTCAAGGGCGAGGATCACAGCTAACAAGGGGGAACGGGATGGGCAGGACGTTTATTTTCGCGGGAAACGCCGCTGTGGGTTCGGCGATTTCCCCAAACCTCGTGAAAGCGGGCTATACGGCAGCAGGCGGCGTGCCCGATGCGGATGTCATACTCATCTACTGCGAGACGCAAGGGAACCTCGAAGACATGCTCTTTGACGAGGGCGGCCTGATGCAAAGCGCCAAGAAAGGCGCATGGCTGGTCGTCCTGAACGCCTCGACGCCGGACTTCGCCCGCGAGCTGAGCGCGATAGCGATAGTCAACGACCTGCATTCGGCAGAGGCCCCGCTCGTCATAAACGACGTGACCCGTGCCGACGCCTTCTCCGACCCGGCGAACCTGAGCTGCTTTTTGGCGGGGGAGGCGGAAGACTGCGAGGATATCGAGCCTTTGATCGGCGCCATCGTCGGCACGGTGGAGGTCACGGGCGCCCCCGGGTCGGCCCAGGCGGCCCGCGCGGCCATGACCATCCAGCTTGCAGCCCGGCTTGTTGCCTGCATGGAGGCCGAGGCCCTGTGCCGGGTGTCCTCCCTGTCGAGCGCGTCCCTCTTCGACTTCTCGCTTGACCAGGGGTTTATCACCGAAAAGGCCTCCCGGCTCCTTGAAGCGGTGAGGGAAGAGCGCTTCGAGGGCGCCTATACCGTCCAGATGTGCATGGCCGAGGTGACCGCCGCGCTCATGACCGCCGACGACGCCGACCTGATCCTGCCCGGTGCGGAGGCGTGCATGCACCTCCTTGAGCTGCTTGCCCTGATAGGCGGCGGGGAAATGGCTCCGGCCGCGCTCGACCTCGTCTATGGCGACGAGGCGCTGTGCGCAAAGCACGGCCTCGACTGGGCGCAGGCGGAGCAGACCTGGTCCGAAGAGGGGCGCGACAGCCTCGACGACGACGAGCCCTGTTCCCGCCGTGACGAGTTCTCCGGCGGCTTCGGGGGCTATTCGTCCAACTGAGTGCTTTACCGTGAGCGCCTTATCGCGGTCGATGCCGGAAGGTCCTCCTGCATCTCGACGATGTTCTTCCACAGCCGCTTGGGCATGAACTGGCGGCGCAGCTCGGGGTTGTAGCGCGACTCCACCGCGATGGTCCGGTAGAAGCGCTTCCATGCCTGCTGCATGACGAGCTCGTCGGGGGTGCGCTCGGGCACGGCGACGAGGTCGGTCTTGACCAGGTACCACTCGCGGCCCTCATACACCCCGGCAAGGCGGTGCGCCTCGTCGTAGACCATGAAGGCCTGGGTGTTGAAGCGGCTCGCGAACCAGTCCATGATAAGGGGGACGACCGAGGCCTTGGGGTTGCATTGCGCAAACCACACGCCGCCCTCCACCTGCTCGAAGCGCAGGAACTGCATGATCCGGTGCCGCTCGTTGTAGACGGCGCGGTGCGCGGCGACAAAGGGCTCGACAGAGGGGTGGACGAGGTCGCTTAAGACCGACCGCGCGTGTTCCCGGGTGCACAGGCCGCCGCAGCGAGCCCTGTTCCGGCAGGCCGCGCAGTCGCGGGGGCTGTTCTTTTCCAGGGCATAGCGGAGGAAGCGGTAGACGACGGTGCCGATGTCCGGGTCGTCTGAGAGGGAGGCGGCCTTGACCGCCTCGAAGACGCTGGGGCCGCAGTTCTTGCAGATGCCCTTCTGGACGCGCAGGGCACGCTCGATGTCGGTGGCAACCTCCCGGACCGCCTGCCCGAGGCGGGGTTGGAGGTTTTCCGGCCTCACGATGTCGCAGGGGTCGAGCTTTTCCGCGTAGGCAACGAAGACGGCGCTCAAAAGGCCCTCAAGCGACCCGTCGAACACAAAGGCAAGCTCCCCCAAGCCCCCCACACCGTCATTGCGGGCTTGACCCGCAATCCTGCCCGTGCCGGCCCCCGCTGTCACGCTTCCACCGTCATTGCGGGCTTGACCCACAACCCTGCCTGCGTAGTGCCGCTGTCCCATCCTGCGGCCCCCAAGCCCCCCACACCGTCATTGCGGGCTTGACCCGCAATCCTGCCCGTGCATCGCTCCTCGCCGTCCAAGTCCCCGCCACCTGCCCCTGCCGCGGCGGCTGCGGGTGCCAGCGCGGGCGCCCGCCCGCTGCCGAAGAGGCGCGACGTCGGCGCCCCTGCGCTTTCGAAGAGGCTCATCTGCCCGGGCAGGGCGCGGTCGGCGCGCCTCCCGTGCCGGCCGCCCTGTATCGGGGCGGCAAGCTGGGCGCGAAGCCCCTCGCGTGAAAGCCCCACGCCCGTCCCGGCATAGCTGCCGTTGCAGGTGATGAAGAACCGGGCCCGCTTGTAGGCGACGCCGAGCTTGCGTATCTCGCCCTCGCGCAGGGTGGCGCTGCGCCGTGCGCGCAGAATGAGCTTCGCCCCGCGCACGCCGATGCCCGGCACGCGCAGAAGCATCTCGTAGGGGGCGGTGTTGACTTCGACCGGGAAGCTGTCCAGGTTGTTGAGCGCCCAGTTCGCCTTCGGGTCGAGTGCGGGGTCGAGGAAGGGGTGCTCGGGCGTGATTATCTCGTCCACGTCGAACTCGTAGAAGCGCAGCAGCCAGTCCGCCTGGTAGAGCCGGTGCTCGCGGTCGAGCTGGACGGCGTCGCCGGCCGGAAGGCGCGCGTCGTGGTTCACGGGCAGGTAGGCACTGAAAAACACCCGCTTCAAGGCGAGGTTCTGGTAAAGCGACGCGGAAAGCCTCAGGATATGGTAGTCGCTCTCAGGGCTTGCCCCGACGATCATCTGGGTGCTCTGCCCGGCGGGCACGAAGGCACGGCTCTTCTTCGCGGGCCGCTTCGCATACAGGTAATGGGTGCCGCGCTTCATGAGGGCCCGCGTGTCCTTGTCCTCGGCGATGCTGTCCTTTATCTGCCGCATGGGGCGCAGGATGTCCTGCTTGCTCTTCTCGGGGGCGAGCAGGCGCAGGCTGTCCTGCGAGGGCAGCTCCATGTTGACGCTCATGCGGTCGGCAAGGTGCCCCAGGACCCCGACGAGCTCCGGCGAAGCCCCGGGAACGGCCTTCGCGTGGATATAGCCGCGGAACTGGTATTCGTCCCGCAGGATGCGCAGCGTCTCGACCATGAGCTCGGTGGTGTAGTCGGGGCTGGCTATCACCCCGGAGCTCAGGAAAAGCCCCTCGATGTAGTTGCGCCGGTAAAAGCCGATGGTCAGGTCGGCCAGCTCGCGCGGCTTGAAGGCCGCCCGCGCGATCTCGTTCGAGCAGCGGTTGACGCAGTACACGCAGTCGTACACGCAGACGTTGGTCTGGAGGACCTTGAGCAGGGTGATGCAGCGCCCGTCGGCCGCAAAGCTGTGACAGATGCCCGCGGCGACGGTGGACCCGAGCTTCCCCTTCTGGGCATCGCGGTCGATGCCCGAAGAAGTACAGGCAACGTCGTACTTCGCCGCGTCGGTCAGTATCTCCAGCTTCTCGATTAGGTCCACGCATCCTCCTAAAACCGAATGAATGTTCGTATATAATACACAAACAAAAGTTCGCTGTCAAGCCCCCTATCCCACACCCGCCGATCCGGCTGCCGCAGGACGAAGGGAAAAGCAAAACCGGCCACTTATCTGGGGTTTTTCCTAAATATCCACACCCCCCCCCCTCTGAAATTCTGCATAATTATTTGTGTTTCCGGATAATTTCCGGATGTTTTCACGGCGACCCGTGGTATCATGAAGTCCATATCGGCTGTGGTGGTAATCAATTGTGGTGGTAATGGCGGGAAAGCTGCGTGAGATGGACGAGGTAAATTCTGACAGACTGTCAACGGACGACCGGTCGCCTCTGGACGAGGGCCCCTTCGCGACCATCGTCGACGGCCGCCCCATGCCCGCAGCCCCCCGCGCCGCCTACGACGTCCGCGACAGCCACGCCGCACCCGCTGCACCCGCACCCGCAGCCGGCGACGTCGCGGCCGCGGCCCGCGCCGCAGCCGCAGCCGGAGCCGCCCCTGCCGCAGCCGCCGCGGCCCGCGTCGGCGCCGCGCCCGCAACCCAACCTGCGGCACCCGCGCCAGCAACCCAACCAGCAACCCAACCCGTGCTCGTCGACGCTGCCGCTGCCGCAGCCGCCGTCGACCAGGCGCTCTCCGGGGCCGACCCGCGGCTCATCGCCCAGCTCAACGAGCAGCTGGCTCAGCTCAACGCGCAGCTGAGCGCGTCGTCAGACCCCCTGCGCCAGTCCGCCCAGCCCACAGCAGCTGTGGCCGCGCCGGTCTACATCGCTCCCGCATACGCGCCTCCGGCCTACGCCCCCTACCCGGCCGCCTACCCGGAGCCCCAGCCCGCCCCCCTCCCTCCCGAGAAAGCGCCGCCCACCCCCGGCCAGAGGGCCGGTCGCTTCATGGCTGACTGCCTCTTCGTCCTGATGTGCGTGGCCCTGGTGCTCGGCGCGGCCCTGGTCGCCGTGTCCAACGAGCCGGGCGAGACCTACCTGGGGTACCGCCTCTACACTGTCAAGACCCCCTCCATGGACCCCCAGCCCGGCGGCCCTCCCGGGGGCTTCTACTCCGGCGACGTCATTTTGGTGCGCGTCGTGCCGCCCGAGACCCTGCGCGAGGGCGACATCGTCACCTTCGTGCCCAACAAGGCCAACCCCAACGCATTCCTGACCCACCGCATCGTGAATATCAAGAACACGCTGACCGACAACCCCGACGAGATACCGGGGCTGTACTTCGTCACGCGCGGCGACGCCAACAACGCCAATGACCCGCCGATATCCGCCGAGATGGTCGTCGGCAAGAAGGTGGCCTCCGTCCGCGGCCTGGGCTCCGCCCTGCAGGTCGTCCGCGCCAACATTGCCCCCATCCTCGTATGCGCCCTGGCGGCACTCGCCTTCGCCGCATCCGTGCGCTACTACTTCTCCGACCCCGGCACGAAGAGGAAGAAGGGGGAGAGGTGAACAGCGTCAGTTCTGACAAATCGGCGGTGAATGCCCGGTCGTTTTCGCCTGCCCGCTCCCGCATGCTGCCCCCCCCCCCTTTTTTTTTTCGGACTAGTCCCGCTGCCCGGCCGCACACCCGGCCGCACACCCGAGAAACCGAAGCAAGCTGCTTCTTTTGCCCTGACAGAGACAGGACGAAGGGGGGAGCCATGAAGACATGAGCAGGCCCGCAGGCCCGATGCCGGTGTGACCCGCCCCCCGGAAGGGCGGTCGTGCATAGCAAGCAAGCAAGAAGCGGAAGCAAGCAAGCAAACAAGTGGAAGAAAGCAACCGAAGAACGAACGAGAAGGAGTGAGACCCCATGACAAGCAGAAAGAAGAAGGCGCTCGCCATATCGTCAGTGCTCGCAGCCCTGCTGCTGGTATCGGCGACCTACGCCTGGTTCACCAGCCAGGACAGCGCCACCAACCGCCTGGCGACGTCTGACAGCCCCGCCGGCGCCCAGATAGTCGAGGTCTTCAACGACGTCGACGACTGGAAGCCCGGCCAGGAGGTCGCCAAGCAGGTCGCCGTCGTCAACACGTCGGAGGCCCCGATATTCGCCCGCCTGTCCTTCGCCGAGGTGCTGGCGCTGGCCACCGTGGTGGACCCGCTGCCCGACAGCGTCTACGCCGACGACCCCGCCCTGATGCCCGCGACGATGAACACCGGCGCCTTCACCGCGGCCAACGGCTGGTACCCGGTGACGACCACGCCCGACGACGACAACCTGGGCGGCCTGTTCCTCACCGACGCCGCCCCGGCAGACCTCACGGTCCTGGCCAAGATGACCACCGTCAACGAGGGCGACGCCAACGAGCGGACCAGCTACGGCTTCGTCTACTTCGCCACCATCCCGTCAGGCGACTACGCCGGCGAGAGCCAGCGCGTCGAGGTCGAGTCCACCTTCGACCCCGCAGGCCCCGAGCTCACGCTCGACGAGGTCGGCTACGTCGTCTACGGCACCTCGCCCTTCGACGCCGACTGGGCCGCCGCCGCCGCCCCCTACACCCAGCCCTCCAAGGACGACGTCTTTGCCGCCGTCACCGAGATGATGGCCGCCGACGAGCCCGTCGACGGCATCGAGGGCGGGTACATCCAGCTCATCTACGACGCCATCAACAACGACACCCCGACGGCCGACAAGTGGTTCTACAACGAGGACGACGGCTGGTTCTACTACATCGGCAGGATCGAGTCCGGCGAGTCGAGCAACAACCTGCTGAACTCCCTCATGCTCGACGAGAGGGCCGACAGCGCCTACGCCAACCTGGTCTTCGACCTCACCGTGAACATGAGCGCCATCCAGACCACGCTCGACGCCGTGACGGGCGCCTGGGAGCTCGACCCGGACCACCCGGTGGTGCTGGCCCTGACCCCGTACTGCGACTAGGCCCGCAGGGGCCGACGAGACCCCCGAGGAGGGGAGACCATGGGACGACTGAAGAAACTCATCCTGTGCGCAGCACTCGCCGCAGCCGTGTTTTCCGGGACGGCTGTGGCCTGGGCGGCCGAGACAGGCCTCCCCCCCGGCGCCCTGATAGGCGACGAGGACGGCATCACGGTGGGGGCCGACGGCGCCTACCTCATCGACTGGGACGGGATCGAGGCCGGCGACGTGCTCACCAAGACGCTGACGCTGTCCAACATCGGCGCCGAGCCCTTCTGGCTGACCATGTCGGGCGCCCCGCTTGAGGAAAGCGGGCCCCTGCACCTGCTCGACGAGGTGGCCCTCACCCTCACGCTGGACGGCGAGGTCATATACGAGGGCCGCGTGCGCGGCACCGACGGCGAGGGCATGGTCGGGCGCGCGCTGCCCCTGGGGCTCTACGCCAGCGGCGACGCCCGCACCCTGGAGGCCACCCTGCGGGCAAGCGCCTCCATGGCGCGGCCCTCAGGCGCCAGCGAGGCCTTCTTCCGGTGGGACTTCGTGGCCACCCGGGAGGAGCCCCCGCCGCCGCCCCCGCCGCCCGGGGAGCCGCCCCCGCCCCCGCCGCCCCCGCCGCCGCCCGACCCGCCGCCCCCGGCCGGCCCGCCCCAGCCCGGGGCGCCCAAGACCGGCGACGCCGCGCCCTGGGGCGTATACGCCCTGACGGCCTGCCTGGGCGCCGCAGGCACGGCGCTCGCGCTCAGGAAGAGGCGGCAGGGGCAGGGCGCGGCAGGCACGGCGCCCGGCACGCCCCGGTAACCGGAAGGCACGGCCGCGGGGGAGGGCGCCCCCTCCCCCGCGGCCGGCGCAGGGCCCCCGCGGCGTGCCGGACGGCCCAGGCAGGACAGGCACGGCAGGCAGGACAGGGGCGAGCGCCCTGCCCCGCCCCCGCAGGAGAGGCCGCGGGGGCGGGGCAGGACGGCTCGGCAGGGCGGGCCCGCAAGGCCCGCAAGGCGCGTGCAAGGCGCGCCGCCGGGGCAGGCTGCGGCACAAGACATGCCCGGGCCTTTTAGCGAGGAAGGGACTTTGACCATGGAAGACAAGAACAGGGCAAGAGGCGTCCTCAGGACGATGAGGGAGAAGAGGTGGGTGCTCTTCATCGCCTGCGTCGTCATGAGCGCGCTGCTCACGGTGGGCTCCACCCTCGCGTGGTTCGTCGCCTCGCACTCCGTGACGAACAGGCTTGAGACGCCCGACTTGCCCTTCTCCTTCGAGCTCTTCGACGGCTTCGAGCGCCCCGGCTCGTTCAGCCCGGGCGACGCCTGGCCCAAGGCCGTCAGCGCCACCAACACCGGCGAGCTGCCCGGCTTCGTGCGGCTCATGGTGCTCGCCGAGGTCACCGCCGCCGACGGCACGCTCCTGCCCTCCGGCGAGGGCGTCCTGGCCTACGGGGGCCTGGACCTCTACCACCCGGCCGACAACCCCGATGCCCTGTGGGCCGACGGCGGCGACGGCTACTACTACTACCTCGGCCGCGTCGCGCCCGGCGAGACCGCCGCGCCCCCGCTGTTCACGGCGGTCAGCCTGGCAGACGGCCTCGGGCCCGCCTACGACGGGGCCGGCATGAGGATAGACGTGAAGGTCGAGGCCTCGGGCACCGCCAGGCAGGAGTACCGCGCGGGCTGGTGGGGCAGCGAGGCCCCGCCCGATGCCGCCGCGCTCCTGCTTATAGACGACATACTCCAGCCTCTGGCCCAGTGAAGACGGGGAGGACGACAGACATGACTAGGACAGCCGCCAGCGAAAGGCCCGCCCCCAAGGCCCGGCCCTCCGCCCGCCCCAAGGCCGCCAAGGCCCCCGCCGAAGCCAAGGCCGCCGCCAAGGCAGCGCCCGGCAGGAGGGCCCCCGCCAAGGCCCCCGGCGCAAAACCCCTGCGCGCCCGCGTGGCGCCGCTCGTCGTGGCCCTGCTTATGGTCGCGACCCTGCTGCCCGCCACATCCGGCTCGCAGTCGCCAGCGGCCTTCGCCGGCCCCACCGACTACGCCGGCGCCGACGTCATCTGGGACTACCCGTCCAAGATAGACCCGGACGACGGCCCCCAGTTCATACAGATGCCCTTCGACCAGCTTGACTTCAACGCAAGCAGGTACAACTCCTATTACGACACGGACTCCCGTGCCCTGGCCTGGACGGCCGCCACCAGCAGGGATCTGCTCGGCTCCTCGACGCCGGACCATGTGGTCCTAGGTTCCGACACGGTTACCTTCGCCGGCTACGGCGTGCAGAACGCCGCGGACGTGGTCTACACGACCGCCTACGACGCCTTCGAGACGCTCAGCCTGACGATGTTCCCCAACCAGCTGCGGTTCCACACCCTGAACCAGACGGGCTTCCTGTTCAACGGATCCTTCACAGGGGTCAACTACACCGGCTACGCCCTGCTCTTGGATGTCAACGGGCCCTTCTCGAACACGGCACGGGGGGTCGCAGACCTCAAGCTCGTCTACATGGTGAACCAGCCCATCGGCCAGCCCCTGCCGGTCAACACGAACCCGGGTGCGGCCGGCAACTTCCCGGGCAACGGCCGCCCCAACGGCCTGGCCTTCCAGACCCAAGACATTATCAAGTCCGGCGTCACCGAGGGGCAGGGCAACTCTTTCGACGTCGTGGTGGCCCGCTCGGACACCGGCTTTGCCCTCTACATCGACGGCGAGCTGGTGCGCGAGGTCGAGCCGGCCCAGAACATGGGCAACGGCTTCGGCTTCTTCGCCGGGTACTACCCCCACCGCTGCCCCATGCTGACTGCGGTCGACTACAGCAACCTGTCCATCTCTGTGCTGGCAGGGCCGGCCACGACGGCCCGCGAGGTGCGCTTCATCGACGTGGACACCGGCATGGCAATCGCCGCCCCACAGAGGGTGGCCGGCAACGACATGGCCATGAACAACGTCGGCGAGACCCCCTACGTCGGCGACGAGTACATGATAGACACGAGCGGGGTGCAGGAGATCGAGAGCGACGGGTCGATGTACCAGTACGTGGGCGCGAGCCGCAGCGCAGACGAGATGCTGGCCATGGTGTACCAAAGCGGCGGCATCCCGGCCAACACCACCACCCTCTACTACAAGAACCAGGACCTGCTGCCCGAGAAGCACGCCCGCGTCACCGGGTCGGGCATATGGGACGACGGCCTCCCGGACGACCCCGTGCCCCTCACAGACACCGACACGATAGACTACCGCATCGATGTCAAGGTGCCGGAAAAGCCCCCTGCTCCTGTCCGGGGTGGAGATTTGACCTTCAGGAGCGATGCCCTCTTGAACTACCACCAGGAAACGACCAGGCATCCGGGTGGCACCAATACCGCCAACCCGCAAATCCTCAATACAACGACTCGGCGCTCTGCTGCTAATGGCAGTCCTTCGGTGGGTGCGACCGCGGGCAATGCCTTCAGGTACAGTTCTTGGAGCATGACCCAAACCAATCAATACAGAAACGCTCGGGACACCGATCATTATGTATGGGTCGAGCCGCAAGCAGGGATACTCCCTGCAGGGCAGGCTTTCACCGTGGACGTTACCTACCAGGTCGACTTTAGGCTCTGGAACCAAGCCGGCACGAATCATGCAGCCAACGGAATCTCCAACAGGCAGATGTTCGCGATGAGCGGGTCGCTCCAGAACACCTCGATGACCACCGCCCAACAAAACACCCTCCAGGCTTTCTCCCACCAGTATGTCAACGGCCGGGGCACTACTGGCTGGCAGGGTTTTTTCGGAACCCGGGGCAATGCCGTCCCTGCCGCTCCGGGTAACACCACGACCCCTACGAACAATTATCCTGGTAGTGGCGCTACAGTGGCCTTCGGGGTCCTTGTGCCCTCGGGGCAGACGGCCAACCTGGGGACGACGTCGCCACCGAGTTTTCCGGCAGGCGCCCCAGGCCTTGCCAATGCCCAGAACACATACCCTATCAACGGCAACTATGTGGCATCCTATGCCAGGCCAGGCACCAGGCAGACTTTCACGGGTACTCTCCCTGCCTTGACGGGCACACAGAACGCGTTGGTGGGCCTGCGTGCCTATCACGGCTCCAACCACGATGGGACGGGAACGAACGGAAATGAGGGCTCGATAGGGCGCACCGACACCTTCACCAGTATCATTAGGGTATATGAGATGCGGTTTACAAGCACCACAGACGGAGCGGTGTACACCTTCGGTCCCAATTACACCGCGCCCGCACCCGATCCCACGCCCTACACCGTCACCGACCTCCTTCCCGAAGGGGTCACCTACATGGGCACCGCGACTTCGGGTTGGACGGCCACGAACCCGGATTTCCCCACCCCCAGCCCCGCCAACTTCGGCGGCACGCTCGCCATCACCATGGAGGACGGCCGGCAGCGCCTGACCTGGACCTTCCCCGACATGCCGGACGGGAACACCTCCATAAACTTCACCGTGTCACCGAACCAGAACGGCTTCTTCGAGAACTTTGCGGAGGTGAAGAACAACAGCTCGCCGGTCGACATCTGGTACAAGACGAACTCGACCTACCACGCACGTGACGTGTTCCACGTGACGGAGAAGTACCGCATCTGGGACGGCAGCTACCCGGGCGGGCAGGGCGGCCTCGACCTCAAGGACGAGACCTACACCTGGCTGGGCACCTTCGACGGCTACGGCGTCGCGCCCAACCTGCGCAGTTCCATCGTCGCCATGACCGCAGACGGCCCGGTCACCTACCGCTACTACGGCTGGGCCTATTCGCACCCCGGGCTGCCGATGGACCCGGGGCCGCTCACCCCGACGCCGGGCATCCCGCCGGACGGCTGGGTCCTGCCCTGTCCCACCCACGACAACGACGCGGACTGCGACGACGACCCCGTCTACAACAACCTGTGGGATCCCACGATATCGGACAACGACCACGAGGTCATCCTCTACTTCGTCCCCGACGTGCAGGTGACCATCCACTTCATGGTCGTCTCCGGAGACGACGACCCGGGGACGGAGGTCCGGACCGTGGTGGACTTCAACGTCCCCGCCGGCCTGGACTACACCATGCTGCCGAACTACCTGAACCCCTTCCTGCGCCCGAACGGCCCGGACCCGGAGCAGGCCTACAACTACAAGGACCGCTACGACCTCTTCGCGCCCGCGTCCTGGCCCGGTGGGTCCTCTGTCTACCAGACCGCGCAGCCGGGCTCCCCGCCCGCGCCCGCCTTCCCCGCGATCATATCCGGGGACCAGCACATCACGCTGTACTTCGCGCAGGACCCGCGCATCGCCTACCGCTTCATGCTCGGGGAGCGCGACGGTGATGGCCCCCTGACCCTGACGAGCCTCATACTGGCCCCGCAGCAAAACGAGATCATCACCCGGGGGGAGTTCTACTACCCGACCGAGTCCGACCTGTACCCGGGCTTCCCGCCCTCCTTCACGGTCGAGGTCCAGGTGCTCGACGAGTACGGCATCCCCATGGTCGACAGCAACGGCGACCCCGTGACGCAGACCCACGTCTACCGCTTCGCGGGCTTTAGGCTCGACAACAACGGCGCCCCTCTGGGCCCCAACGGCGAGATACTCGACAACGGGAGGTTCGGCACCATCGTGGAGACGGCCGACATGTCGGCCCTGACGCCGCTGGATGCCTCCACCGGGTACCCGGGCGGCGTGTTCACCAACCACACCTATACGCTGATATACGCCGAGGTCTCGGAGTTCATGCTGCACCTGCGCCAGGTCGTCCTGCCCGGCGGCTCGGTGCCTACGCCCTACATCGGCTTCTTCGACCTTGCCAACGGGGACGACGCCTTCGGGCTGAGCACCGACTCCAACCGCGAGCCTGTGGACGTGGCCTTCCGCACCGTCATAATAGACTTCAACGACATGGACGACATGGACTACTACGTGCGCAACATCGTCCCGCAGTATTACGAGTTCATGGGCTACGTGTCCACGCCGGGCTCCGACACCGGGGCCGGGCACTGGTACGACCCGGGCAACCCGCACCCGGCCTTCATGGACGGCCCGAACCCCTTCGTCGTGGAGTATTCCTTCGCGGACAACGAGTGGTGGGTGACCGTCTACATCCAGGCCACCGACGACCCCGGCCAGTACGCCTGGGGCTCCGCCGCAAACGACTTCGGCACCATCACCGCGCCCCCGGCCCCCTAGGCCCCCTAGGCCCCACCCAGCCCCCGCAGCTCCCCCACGAGCTGCGGGGGCCCCGCCCAGGGGCGGACACGCGTGTGACAAGGGGCCGTATAACCTGTCACATTTTACCCAGGCTGTCCGGCGACACAAGATACAGCAAAATGTGACAGGTTATACGGCCCCTTGTCACACGGTCCCCTGTCCACCCCCAGGTGGCACGGGGCGGCGGGGCCCTTATATCCGGTGGATGAAGATGCCGCTGCGGGGCTTGGGCTCGAACCAGGTCGATTTGGGGGGCATGAGCTGGCCTTCGTCGGCCACGGCGAAGAGCTCTTCTATCGAGGGCGGGAAGAGGGCGAAGGCGACCGCCATGTCGGTCTCCACGCGCCGTTCGAGCTCGGCGAGGCCCCGGACGCCCCCGACAAAGTCGATGCGCTCGTCGGTGCGGGGGTCCTCGATGCCGAGGACGGGGGCAAGCAGCCGGTCTTGCAGGACGGACACGTCGAGCCCGGCGACCGGGTCGTCGGGGACGCAGGCTCCCTTGATGTCCAGCCGGTACCACGACCCTTCCACATACATGCCGAAGCTGCCCTTGGAGGCGGGCTTGGCCGGGGCCTCCTGCGGCCCGGACACCTCGAAGCATTCCCCTATGCGGCCCAGGAGCTCTTCAAGCGAAAGCCCGTTCAGGTCCTTGACCACGCGGTTGTAGTCGAGGATGACGAGCTGGCTGCTCGGGAAGATGATGGAAAGGAAGTGGTCGGAGGCGAGCGCGTCAACAGCGTGCCGACCGCCGCTGTCACACCTGCCGCCTGCCGTGCCGCCGCTGTCACACTCCCGCGCCTCGCGACGCAGGAGGCCGGCCTTCACCGCCGAGGCAGCCCGGTGGTGCCCGTCGGCTATGTAGAGGGCGGGGGTGTCCTCGAAGGCCTGCCTGATGGTCGCGGTGCTCTGCGCGTCGTCCACCCGCCAGATGGTGTGGCGGATGCCGTCGTCGGCGACGAAGTCGTAGAGCGGCGTGCCCGCGCAGGCCTGCTCCATCACCTGCTCGATGGTGCCGTCCGAACGGAAGGCGAGGAAGATGGGGCCGGTATGGGCGCAGCAGGTGTCGATGTGGCGGATGCGGTCGACCTCTTTGGCCGGCTTCGTCTTCTCATGCCGCTTGATGACGCCTTCCCTATAGTCGTCGACCGAGGAACAGGCCACCACGCCGACCTGTTTGCGGCCGTCCGTCGCGGTCAGGCAGTAGAAGAAGTAGTGGGGCGTGTCGTCGGCGACATAGGTGCCGTCCTCAAAGGCGTCGGAAAGGAGGCTGCGGGCCTTCTCGTAGATGCGGTCGTCATGCGGCAGAAGGGGGTGGCCGATGGTCGCCTCGGGCAGGTCGATACGCAAGAACGAGTCTGGGTGCCGCCCGATTTCGGCACGGGCTTCCTCAAGGCTGTACACGTCGTAGGGGAGTGCGGCGACTTCCGAGACCTTGTCCTTTCGAGGACGGATGCAGGAAAAAGGAATCACGTCAGCCATGGCACAGAACACCTCGTCTATCGGGTTTCGTCTCAAAGACAGGATACCTCAACTCCGCAGGCCGACATGGGGACTTCGGCGGATTTCGGCTAATTTCCACCAACCCAAAACGGGTATCGCAACGGGTGCTATAATGAGAGATTGTTTTTTCAAGATGTGTCACGGGTGTCACGGGGACGTATAACTTGACACCCGCAATGGCGATAGGTGACGGCGGGCATCACGGGTGTCAAGTTATACGTCCCCGTGACACCCGTGACACCCGAGCGACCCTACGAAAGAGACCGCGATGAACGAGTATGACCCCCATGAGATAGAGCCCCGCTGGCAGAAGGCCTGGGAGGACTCCGGCCTGCACACGGCGACCCCGTCCGCAGCAACGGCAACCGCAGCAACGGCAACCGCAGCCGCAGCAGCCGCCCCCGCAGCAACAACCTCGCCCGCCGTGGCAACCGCAGACGGCGCAAAACCGAAGCGCTACGTCCTTGAGATGTTCCCCTACCCCTCGGGCGACATCCACATGGGACACGTGCGCAACTACACGATCGGCGACGTGATAGCGCGCTACTCCACGATGCGCGGTTTCGACGTGCTGCACCCGATGGGCTGGGATGCCTTCGGGCTCCCGGCCGAAAACGCGGCCATCAAGAGCAACAGCCATCCCGCGAAGTGGACCTACAGCAACATCGAGACGCAGAAGGCCTCGTGCAAGCGGATGGGCTTTTCCTACGACTGGGACCGCACGGTGGTCGCCTGCGACCCGGAGTATTACCGCTGGGGCCAGTGGATTTTCCTGCAGATGTGGAAGAGAGGGCTGGTGGAGCGGAAGAGCTCGCCGGTCAACTGGTGTGAGGACTGCGGGACCGTGCTTGCCAACGAGCAGGTCATCGACGGCGCCTGCTGGCGCTGCAAGAACGAGGTGGCCAAGCGCGAGCTGGAACAGTGGTACCTCAAGATTACCGACTACGCCCAGGAACTGCTTGACGACCTGGACAAGCTGCCCGGCTGGCCGGAGCGGGTCAAGCAGATGCAGGCGAACTGGATAGGGCGCTCCGAGGGTGCCGAGGTCGATTTCGTCCTGTGCGACGAGGGGGGGCAGGCCCCGGAAAACCCGACGGCAGACGATGTCATCACGGTGTTCACGACCCGCCCGGACACCCTCTTCGGCTGCACCTTCTTCCTCCTTGCGCCGGAATACCCCGGCCTGCTTGACATGGTCGCGGGAAGTGAGCACGAACAGGCCGTGCGCGACCTGGTGGCCGCGGCCGAGAAGGTGAGCGCCGTCGAGCGCGCCCAGGGCGACCGCGAGAAGCACGGCGCCTTCACCGGGCGCTTCATGCAAAACCCCGTCAACGGGGACAAGGTCCCGGTGTGGGTGGCCGACTACATCGTGTCCGACTACGGCACGGGTGCCGTCATGGCGGTTCCCTGCGGCGACCAGCGCGACTTCGAGTTCGCCCGCAAGTACGGCCTGCCCATCGTGCCGATCCTCCTGTCTGCCGACGACCCGCTGTACCCCGAGCTTGCCGGCGTGCGGGAGCGCGTCCGCATCGACGTCCCCTGGGAGGCGAGCTTCGAAGCCGAAGGCATCATGGTGCAGTCGGGGAAGTACACCGGCATGGTCGGCGGCAAGCACTCGCCGGCCGCCGAGGCCGTCATCGCCGACCTGGAGGCTGCGGGCACGGGCGCCAAGGCCGTCAACTTCCGCCTGCGCGACTGGCTGATATCCCGGCAGCGCTACTGGGGCAACCCCATCCCCGCCGTCTACTGCGACGCCTGCGGCGTGGTGCCGGTTCCCGAAGAGGACCTGCCGGTCGTCCTCCCGCTCGACCTCGACATCACCCGGGGCGAGGCGCTTGCCGACATCGCGTCGTTCTTCGAGTGTGCCTGCCCGGCCTGCGGCGCCCCCGCGCACCGGGAGACGGACACGATGGACACCTTCACCTGCTCGTCTTGGTACTACCTGCGCTATACCGACCCGCACAACGACCAGGCGGCCTTCGACCCGGCACTGGCGAACCGCTGGATGCCGGTCGACCAGTACATCGGCGGCATCGAGCACGCCATCTTGCACCTGCTCTACTCGCGCTTCTTCGTGAAGGCCCTGCGCGATGCCGGGCTGCTCGGCTTCGACGAGCCCTTTGAGAACCTGTTGACCCAGGGCATGGTGAAGCTCAACGGGGAGACTATGTCAAAGTCGAAGGGCAACACGGTCGCCCCCGAGGATATGATAGCCGAGTACGGCGCCGATGCCGTGCGCACCTTCATCCTGTTCATGGCGCCGCCTGACAAGGACCTCGAATGGGAGGAAGACGGTCTTGCGGGCATCGCACGCTTCCTCAGCCGCGTATGGAGGCAGGTCCACGACCTCAAGGGGCTTGCGGGCGACCAGGGGCTGTGCCAGGAGGCCGCAGGCAGCGCAGGTGCCGCTCCCGCCGCCGAGGTCGAGAAGCAGGCGGCTGTGCTGCGTCGCGAGCGCCATCGGGTCGTCGGCAAGGTCGTCGACGACATCGAGCGCAACAACTTCAACACGGCGCTCGCCGCCATCATGGAGCTCTCGAACGCGGCAGGCGACTACCTGCGCAAGGCCCCGTGCGAGGCGCGTGCGGGAAGCGGGCCCTTGAGTGCGCTTGACGCCGAGGTCGCCGAGGTGCTTGTGAAGCTGCTTGCCCCCATGGCGCCGCACTGGGCGGAAGAGCTGTGGCAAACCGCGCTCGGCCACGACGGCTCTGTCCACACGCAGGTTTGGCCGGACTTCGACCCCGAGCAGGCGAAGGCCGACGAGGTCGAGCTTGCGGTGCAGCTCAACGGCAAGGTCCGCGCACGCATCACGGTTGCGGCCGATGCCGTGGAAGAGGCCGTCAAGGCGGCAGCCCTCGCGGCCGTCGAGGCGCAGCTGGAAGGCAGGCAGGTCGCAAAGACCGTCGTCATCCCCGGTCGCCTCGTGAACATCGTCGTCAAATGAGCCGCGGGTGTCAGCGTGTGACAGGGGGCCGTATAACTTGCCACACGCCCAACGACGACAGGCGGCAGCGGGTGTTGCGTGTGACAAGTTATACGGCCCCCTGTCACATGGCCGAAGGATTGCGGGTCAAGCCCGCAATGACGTGATGCGAGGCACGGGGAGGCATATCCCGCGACACCCGGTGTCAAGGGGGTGACAGGGCCCCCTGTCACACAGGGAAAGAAAACGGATTGGTGATATGACAGAACAAACGAACACAGCATATGGCAGCCCCGTCAGCCCCGGCAGCGGCAGCGGCAGCCCCGCCGCCGACAGCCCCGGCAACTCCGCTGGCAGCGGCAGCACCGGCAAGCCCGGCAAGCGGAAGCGCAAGACGGGGCCTACCGTGCTGGGGATCTTGCTGGCGGTGGTCCTGGCGGCCGTCGCCGTCGTCGGTCTGACGAACCTCGTCGTCATGAAGTCGGGAGGCAGCAGGATCGTCAGCACTTCCGAGGCGGCAACCCACGGGGCCCAGTGCATCCTCGTGCTGGGCGCGGCGGTCCATCCGAACGGCACCCCGTCCGGCATCCTGCAAGACCGGCTTGATGTGGCGATCAGCCTCTACAAGGCCGGGGCCGCCCCGAAGATTATCATGAGCGGGGACCATGGGACCATAGAGTACAACGAAGTGCTTGCCATGAAGAACTACGCCATCGCCCAGGGAGTGCCGCGCGAAGACATCTTCTGCGACCATGCGGGCTTCTCGACCTACGAGAGCATGTACCGGGCACAGCGCATCTTCGGGGTCGAGCGGATGGTCGTGGTCACCCAGACCTATCACCTCTACCGTGCGCTCTACGCGGCCAACGGCCTGGGCATCGACGCCGTAGGGGTCGCGAGCGAACTGAGCACCTATGGGGCACAGCGCTGGTTCGACACCCGCGAGATACCTGCCCGCACCAAGGACTTCTTCAAGACCCTCGTGAAGGCGCCCCCCACCTTCGACGGCGACCCCATCAGCCTCGACCAGTCAGGCGACGTAACCGAAGAGTAGGAGGTTGTACCCGCCCCCGCCCCCACCCCTGCCGTCATTGCGGCCCGCCCCCCCGCCCCGCCCCCGCCCTGCCGTCATTGCGGGCTTGACCCGCAATCCGATCTACTCCGATCAGATATGGACAACAACTAACTCCCATCATGTCCTGTTCAACCCGTTTCGCACTGATTTTGGGAGTTATCGCAGCAAAAACGAAGTTGTGTATGAATTTTCGGCAGGGGCCAGCGGAAATTCACGTCAAAACGCCATTTTGCCGTGAACCTCTGCCATTTTTTGTGGTTTTTGGAAAAAAATCCATACACAAGTTCAATTTTGCTGCAATAACTTCCGAAATTGTGCGAAACGAGCGAGGCGGGCACCTTTTTTATACAGCCCGGACGGGTATTCCTTGCAGTTATTCCATTTCGACAAAAAGGTTGCTTCTTCTTTTAGCCTGAGTTATTATATGCGAGCAAATTCTAATAGAATATAAGGCTAGAGGTAGCAAACGAGACTAGAGGTAGTTGTATAGGGGTGTAGTTTCGTTTGGGGGTAGAGTCTTATGTTGTCTCAAAAGAAGAGAAGCGTGCGTGTGCGCGCCTTCGTCCAAGTGTTCGTCGCAATTCTTCTGGTGCTCGCCTGGCCCGGCCTTCTGCCGAACAGCATGAACGGCGCCTACGGGGCGGAATCCACCAACATCATCGAATTCGAGCGGGGAAACCCGGTCTACAGCGCATGGGTCGACCTTGACACCGCGCGCAAGGACCTGGGCCTGCCCGAGACCCTGCGTGCCGTGTGCGAGCTCGCCGTGCCCGCCGCGCCTGCCGCGGAAGACTCCCCGGAAGGCTTCCGGCAGACCGCGCCCGTGCCCGACGACGAAGGCAACTTCGACTACTACTGGTACGGCTACGTCGCGCCCCGGGACGCCGAAGAGCTGCACGCCGCCGGCCAGCCCGTCATCTACACCATATACTACGCCGACGATCGCGAGGCCTTCCGCGTGCACGGCACCTACAACGGGGAAAACGAGGGCTTCTACGCCTGCGACGAAAAAGGCGACATCACCGGCATCGTCATAGACGTACCCGTGACCTGGCGCGGCATTTACGACGCATCCAGTGAGGGCCCCTATGCCCTCATCGCGAAGATCGACGGCTTCAACTACCTGGGCGACATGCCCACCGTAGAGGTCACAGTCAGCGCCCAGCCTTTAGAGTCGGGCCTGCATGAGGAAGGACACGACCACGAGGACGCGGAATATGAGTATACGGGCAAGAAGGGTTATGGCGAAGAGGGCGACGTCGCTTTCGGGGATGTACCTGCTCCTGAGGTAAATGCTGTTCCCGAGGGCGACGTCGTCTACGTCCCCGACACCCTGAACGCCACCGACACCCTGAACGCCCCCGACCTGGCCGACCCCGCAGCCGCCGAGGCCACCCAGGCCGCGCCTCTTGCTGCTAATGGCGAGGGCATACCCATCATGCCGCTGGGCATCGGGCCCAACGGCGGCGGCGCAAACGATGTTGCCCAGGACAACTGGATGCTCGGGCGCGCTCCCACATCGGGAAACGGACAGTACTACAATTCACAATACAACAACGACGTGCGCCTTCCAGGCTCCTGGATTGACTACGTGAACACCATCTGGCACAACAAAGGCGTAAACAAGTTCGACTGGACGGCTCCTGAAGACACCGGTGCCCACACCTATAACGGGGTTCGTTGGGCTTGGAAAGGTACGGTTGGAAACGGAAACAACGGGGCAGCCAACAAGAACAACAACAACACCACCGTCACACCAACCACCGATCCCCTCTGTATCCCAACCTATACGGGGACCAACCCGAGGGTGTATACGGTTTATTCCGGCGAGCAGCTCAGATGGGCTTTATCAGAGACTACCAATACCAGCACAACTGCTATGACCATCCAGCTGGGTGCGAATATCGATTTGAACGGCAACAACTTCAATTGGGGGCTGGTTCAGCGCCAAATTGCCGGCACGGTTACGCTTACGAGCACACCGGGCAACCACTTCACTATCTATAACATGGGCATCCTCCAGACCACTTTTGGCAATAGTTCGGGAACACCTGCCGGTGGCGGCGACAGCGTTGGGCTGTACAGCTCGGGCAGGAATTCATACGACGACGGTTCACTAAATGCGACACGAAACTTCCAGCGCTTCTCGATGGAGACCTGCAAGGTCGTTGCGGGGCAATCAATGACCTACGTAGGTTCGGATGGCACTTCCGGAATCTCGGGCTCTTCTGTTCTCGGTCAGCACACATCACAGTCGGGAACCGTGAGCGATGTGCATGTGCTGAAGTCACTGGTCTTTGGTGTGCGCCAGGATTACCCGAATCAGTCGGGGCCCATGAACGGCACTCAGGGCTCAGGGTCGACCTTCGGCACACAGATATTCATGACGGGCATCTCAAACAATTCCTCCGTAACGGGCTCATCGACCATTAGCAACTGTTCGGTAGAGGGCAGCTTTGTCTACGGGCGCGAACACGTCATCAGCTTTATGCGCGGGGTAAGGAATGGCACCGTGAGCAACTGTTATGCGGTGGACAACCTTATCTGCGGCACGGCACAACATTCGGCAGCCTTTATGTCTTGTGCAACGAGGGGCACAGCGGTCAATATTACGAACTGCTTTGCATCTTCGGAAATGTATGGGTCCTTGCAGGTTTCAGGTTTTGTCGCCTTCTATGACCCCACGAACATAACCAATTGTTATTCAACGGGCAAGCTGGAGGGCTATCAGTATTTGGGAGGCTTCTATACGGCGGCGAATACAGCCAACGGAGTCACCATCGAGCGCTGCTATTCCACCACTCTGGTGGGCTTGCGTACCAACCCTGCCCGGCAAGGCGGCTTCTATGCGGATATGTATAACGGGCAAGCCAGTGCTGATGCACAAACGAGAACAAGTCACGTGCTGCGCGACGTCTATGCGGCCGGCGAGGTGGGCAACTACGACGTGAACCTGAACGGCCCGGTCAACGTGGGTGGCTTTGCCTCTATGAGGCATGACTTGAGCCGAATGATGCAAAACTCGGCCAACGGTTCTGACACCCCCAACAACAGGATCCAGTACTGCTACTACGACAAGCAGACCACCGCCATGCGCGAGTGGACCGTG
>WRIR01000006.1 GCA_009782605.1 Eggerthellaceae bacterium
GGGGGGGGGGGGGGGGGGGGGGGGTTGGGTGGGGGGGGGGGGGGGGGGGGGGGGGGGGGGGGGTGGTGGGGGGGGGGGGGGGGGGGGCCGACCTACGACTGGAAGGACTCCCTCGTGGTGTGCGTCTACCGCAGCAAGACGAGGCGGCTATCGCTTGACGACTTCAGCCCGGGCTATGATGACCTCCTCGTCCCTCCCAGCTACGTGATCCCCGGCGCCTTCTACTCGGGCTACCTCTACAAGCTGGGCAACGTGGCCCTCACCGGGGAGGAGGAGGCCCTCGACTACGGGTTCTTCAACACTGCCTTTTGGCACATCACTGACGACTACGGGAACATAATCGACCACATGCCGAAGATACTCGGGGTCGCGGGCATAGGAAACTACGGCTCCCTCGCCTACAACCTACGGCGAGAGACCATCATCGACCCCGGCCTGCTCGACATGGCGGGGCTGCCCGAACCGGGGGGCGGGGAGCCGGAGGCCCCGGACGACGGCGGCTTCGAGGGCGGCCTCTACCACGGACAGGGCACCCTGGCCTACGCCGACGGCTCGTCCTACACGGGGGACTTCGCCGAGGGCGCCTACCACGGGCAGGGCACCCTGGCCTACGCCGACGGCTCGGCCTACGAGGGCTGGCTCGCCGACGGGCGCCGCCACGGGCAGGGCAGCTACCGCGACGCGTCCGGCTGGTCCTATGCCGGCAGCTGGCAGGCCGACGCCAGGCAGGGCCAAGGCACCCTCTCCCACGCCGACGGCTCTGTCTACGAGGGCTCCTTCGTGCAGGACCGCGAGGGCGGGCAGGGCCGCCTCGAAAGCGCCGCCGGGTGGTCCTACGAGGGCTCCTTCAAGGCGGGCCTCCGCCACGGCCAGGGAAGCGTCACGTACGCCGACGGCTCCACCTACGAGGGCTCCTTCAAGAACGGTGCCGAGGACGGGCAGGGCGCCTACACGTCGTCCGAGGGCTGGTCCTACGCGGGCGCCTTCAAGGCCGGCAGGCGCCACGGGCAGGGCAGGCTTTCCTACGCCGACGGCTCTGTCTACGAGGGCTCCTGGGCCCGCGACGCAAGGCACGGGCAGGGCACCCAGACCTACGTGGACGGGCGGGGGAGCCTTGCCGCGACCTACACCGGCCAGTGGGCCGAGGGCCGCCGCCACGGCCGGGGCACGCTGGCCTACCCCTCCGGCCACACCCAGCAGGGCCTCTGGCAGGACGACGAGCTCCTGCCCTAGCAGCGCGGCAGCCCGCAAGGCCCGTGGAGGGCTGCCGTCGTGGCACACTCAGGAAGAAGTCTTGCAAACCCGCAGGTCAGCGAGGTTGAACCTCATAATGAGGGACAACCTCAAGGCCAAAAGGCCTTCCTGGTGCCTCCGGCCAGCCCGTCTCCGGGCCTTTTTAGCGAGTTGTCGCATGAAAAACGAACTTGTGTATGGATTTTCAGCATGGGCGCGGAAGAATTCACGCCAAAACGGCATTTTGGCGTGAATTCATACCGCCTTCGGGGAAAAAAGGCGTGAAATCCATACACAAGTTCGTTTTTCATGCGACAACTCCCGAAATCGGTGCGAAACGGGGGTGCGAAACAGGGAAAGCGGGAGCGTGTGACGAGGGGCGTCTCCGCCGGCGTGGCCGGAGGGGCAGGCGGGGGCAGCCCATGAACGTGTGGCGGGGGGCCGCATAACCCGCCATGCATGGCGGGTTGCCCCGCAGGGCAGGCGTGGTAGAATAGGGGGCCGGGAAGAAATCTTATAACACCGCAGGTCAGCGAGGTTGATGGTCATAATGACCATCAACCTCAAGGCCAAAAGGCCTTCCTGGCGGCCATCGGCCAACCCGCACCCCCAAGTTCGATTCTGATGCAACAACTTCTGAAACTTCTTCTCCCAATTACCCAGGCTTGTGCCATAATGGGGGAGACCCGAAAGAAAGGCTTCGATTGAAGGCAAGGACCACAGGCATGTTCCCGATGGGCGCGGCAAGCGTGCTGCCCCGGGGTGCGTGGTGGTGGAACAATCAGTCATAGTCGGGTTATCGTCAGCTTCTGTTCCTCTGTACAAACACTCAAAGGCTCTCGGTAATTCGGGAGCCTTTTTTGTTGCATGAAAGCCGGATTACAGAAAAGTTGGGGCGCAACAGGGGCGGGGAACAGAGGTATAGGGTAGAATGGCACACGACAGAAAGGAAACGCCATGACCAACGCAGTACCCCATCGCACCTACCTTCGCGAAGAGCAGATCCCGACACAGTGGTACAACCTCCGTGCCGACATGCCCGAGCCCCCCGACCCGATCCGCCTTCCCAACGGCATGGTTGCCGCCCACGAGCACCTGGCACCGGTCTTCTGCGACGAGTTGGTACGGCAGGAGATCGACGACAAGACGGCCTACTTCGACATCCCCGCCCCGGTGCAGGAGATGTACCGCATCTACCGCCCGTCGCCGCTGTGCCGCGCCTACACGCTTGAGCGCGAGCTGGGCACGCCGGCGAGGATATACTACAAGTTCGAGGGCAACAACACGTCGGGCTCCCACAAGCTCAACTCCGCCATCGCCCAGGCCTACTACGCCAAGGCGCAGGACCTCGACGGCATCACGACCGAGACCGGGGCGGGGCAGTGGGGCACCGCGCTCTCCGAGGCGGCCGACCATTTCGGCCTGAACCTCGACGTGTTCATGGTGAAGTGCTCCTACGAGCAGAAGCCCTTCCGCCGCTCGGTCATGGAGACCTTCAAGGCCCGGGTGACGCCCTCGCCCTCGACGACCACCGAGATAGGCAAGAAGATGCTCGCCGACCACCCGGGCTCGACCGGCTCGCTCGGAACGGCGATATCCGAAGCGGTCGAACGCGCGCTTTCCATCCCCGACAACAAGGGCCGCTATTCCCTGGGGTCGGTGCTCAACCAGGTGCTGCTGCACCAAAGCATCATCGGCCTTGAGAGCCTGGCCGCCTTCGAGGAACTGGGCGACTACCCCGACATCGTCATCGGCTGTGCCGGCGGCGGCTCGAACCTCGGGGGCCTCATCGCCCCCTTCATGCGCGACAAGCTCAAAGGCACGCGCCCCGACACCCGCTTCGTCGCGGTCGAGCCGGCAAGCTGCCCGAGCCTGACCCGCGGCCGCTACGCGTACGACTTCGCCGACACCGGCCAGACCTGCCCGCTCGTGAAGATGTACACGCTCGGCAACGGCTTCCAGCCCAACCCCGACCACGCGGGAGGGCTGCGCTACCACGGCATGAGCCCCATCATCTCGAAGCTCGCCCACGACGGCTACCTGGAGGCGGTGGCGGTGCACCAGACCGAGGTGTTCCAGGCGGCGGTCGACTTCGCGCGGCTTGAGACCATCCTGCCCGCCCCGGAGAGCGCGCACGCTATCTACCAGGCCATCGAGGAGGCGAAGCGCTGCGCCGAGACGGGCGAGGCAAAGACCATCCTCTTCGGCCTGACCGGAACGGGCTACTTCGACATGATGGCCTACGACGCCTTCAACAAAGGCGAGCTGACCGACTATTCCCCCACGGATGCGGAGCTTGAGGCCGGGTTCATGACGATCCCGCAGATAGAGGGCGTGCAGTAGGCGGCTGCCACAGGCGGCGAGAGCAGGCGAGAGCAGGCGCACGAAAGCAAGAGAAGAGGTGCTGGGTAGCATGGCACGAGACGACAAGTATGCCCTTATAACGGTGAACGACGACGACGAGGTCGTCATCCAGGCGGGAATGCCCCCGCAGCCCCCGGTCCCGGGCCCGGCGGGCAGGACAGCTGGAGCAACCGACGAAGCAGCCGACGACACGGACGGCAAGGCAGACGGTAAGGCAGCCGGTGAGGCGCCCGCGCCCGCCGGGCCCGCCGAGAGCCCCGGCCAGGCGCCGGAGGCCGGGGCGCACAAGGGGGCGGCCCCCGGGCCCGGCAGCGCCGAAGAGCCTCCCGCGGCCGACGCCTACCGGGAGACGACCCTCGATGACCTCGAAGAGCTCGGCCCCGTACCCAAGGTGCGCGTCGCGGTTATCGTGTGCGCGGTCCTCTTTATCGCCGGCTTCCTTCTCTATTACGGGCTCATGCGCTAAAATAGACCCGACGTGAGCCCGGCAGCGCCTCACGTCGGCAAGACCAGCACGACCAGGGAGGTTTGCCCCATGCCAAAACACGCACACCCCGGCGCCTATGATTCCTCGTGGGACGACGACGGGTCCGACATCCGGCCGTCCCATGCACGGCCCTCCGACGACTATCCGCGGCAAGGCCCTCCCGACCATGGCTACGACGAAGAGGAATACTGGGGGGAGCAGGACGCCGCTTCCCGGAAGAAAAGCAAGCGCGAGCGCAAGAAGGAGCAGCTGACGCCCCTCCAGCTCAAGTCGAGGAAGACGCGGCGCATCCTGATAATGGTCATCACCCTGCTCATCGCCCTCGTGGGCACCGTGGCCTACTTCGCCTACATGCTCTACGAGGAAGCCCAGGTCAAAGCGTCGCAACAGGCCCAGCAGAAGGAGTCGACCGACGTCGACGAGCTAAAGGACGGCGGCGAGGACCCCCGGGACGCAACGACGGCCACCACGAAAAGGACCGAGGTCCCGCTGCTGACGGAGCTTATCGGCATGAAGGAGGACGAGGCGATCAAGCATATCGGGCGCGGGGCCATCGTCGTGAACTCGTCCCCCGTCGACGAGCAGGGCAGCCCGGTCAAGACCGAGGTCAAGGTGTCGCTGAGCGACGAGCCGGGCGACACGCGCTCGGGGAACCCGACCGTGTACCTGGGGCTCGACGGCGCAGGCGTCATCGTGCGTGTCGGCTACTCGGCCGCGGTGACGACGCTCGGGTACGGGGCGAGCAGCTTCACCGACGCGGTCATGAAGGACTTCATCGTCGAGAACACGCTTGCCGAGGGGGGGATAGCCCTTGAGCCGGGGCATTTGGAGCTCCCGCAGGACAAGGCGGAGTACACCACGTACAAAGACGACAGCAAGACGATAGTGAAGGAGGTCTGGTCCTTCTCGGGGGTCGAGCAGATAGGCGGCACCTCCCACGAGTGGTCCGCGGTGCTCCGCTACGACTATACCGCAGGCAACGCCACGGGCAACCTCTCCGACACGATCCGCCAGATATACATCTACGTCTACGTGCCCTCGGCAGCCACGCCGCCGGGGCTCCTGCCCACGCCCCCCGCATCTGCCGACGCCAATGCCGGGACGGGGACCGGGGCCGGAACGGGGACCTCCCGGAACTAGATCGCCCCACAGCCCTTTCCGCGGCCCTGCGCCCCGGAAAGGCCAAAAGGGGCTCGCCCCCGTGCCTTGTCCAGGCCGGCTGCCCGCCCCGCCGCCCGCCTTCAGGCATATCGTGAAGATTCTGTGAAGAGGGCCTGCCCCTGATTTTTCCTTTGCGTCAACGCCCCC
This sequence comes from Eggerthellaceae bacterium, assembly GCA_009782605.1. Lineage (GTDB taxonomy): Bacteria > Actinomycetota > Coriobacteriia > Coriobacteriales > Eggerthellaceae > WRIS01. Next base: position 5,393 of record WRIR01000006.1, read on the forward strand.
GGGCGTTTATAATTTTCGTTTGCGTCTGGCATTGAATAGATACACCCGGGCGCGTGGAAACTCGGAATCGCAGATGCCCGGCCTCCCAGAGGGCATGGGGCGGTGATCGAGGCCAACACAGAGAAAGGGTACAGGAGTGGGAGTCAAACAATACAAGCCGACAAGCCCCGGCAGGCGCTTCCAGACGGTTTCGGACTTTGCCGAGATCACGCGCAGCACGCCGGAGAAGTCGCTGTTGACGTCGCTGCCGAAGAAGGCGGGGCGCAACAACAACGGGCGCATCACCACGCGCCACCAGGGCGGCGGCGCAAAACGCCGGTACCGCATCATCGACTTCAAGCGCAACAAGGACGGCATCCCGGCCAAGGTTGCCACAATCGAATACGACCCGAACCGCAGCGCACGTATCGCGCTGCTTCATTATGTGGACGGAGAGAAGCGCTACATCCTCCACCCGAAGGGCCTGTGCGTCGGCGACAAGGTCATGAGCGGCCTGGACGCGGACATCAAGCCCGGCAACGCCCTGCCGCTCTCGGCCATACCGGTCGGCACGGTCGTCCATGCGGTCGAGCTGCAGCCCGGCCGTGGTGCCGCCATCGCCCGTTCCGCCGGCACGAGCATCCAGCTCATGGGCAAGGAGGGCAAGTACGCCATCCTGCGCATGCCCTCATCGGAGATGCGCCGCGTGCTCATCGACTGCCGCGCCACCGTCGGCGAGGTCGGCAACGCCGAGCATGCCAACATCAAGGTCGGCAAGGCGGGCCGCAACCGCTGGAAGGGCATCCGCCCGACGGTGCGCGGCACTGCCATGAACCCGGTCGACCACCCGCACGGCGGCGGCGAGGGCAGGAACAAGTCCGCCGGCCGCCATCCCGTCACCCCGTGGGGCGTCCCCACGAAGGGCCACCGCACCCGCAACCCAAAGAAGGCCTCAAGCCGCCTGATTATCCGCCGCCGCAAGAAGTAGCGGAAACGATAAGGAGTATACGTGAGTAGAAGCATGAAGAAAGGCCCCTTCGTCGAACCGCGCCTTCTCGATCGCATCGAGGCGATGAACGAGGCGGGCGAAAAGGAGGTCGTCAAGACCTGGTCCCGTGCAAGCACCATCTTCCCGGAAATGGTGGGCCACACCATAGCCGTCCATGACGGACGCAAGCACGTGCCCGTATACGTCACCGAGTCCATGGTCGGCCACAAGCTCGGGGAATTTGCGCCGACGCGCACCTTCCGCAGCCACAGCGCCGACAAAGGCAAGCGATAGGAGGCGCGTTTCATGGAAGCTAAAGCAACAGCGCGTTACGTGCGCGTGTCTCCCCGCAAGGCACGCCTTGTCATCGACCAGATACGGGGCAAGGACGTCGTCTCCGCACAGGAGATCCTGAAGTTCACCAACCGCGGCGTGGCAGAGACGGTGGAAAAGACCCTGAACTCCGCGGTCGCCAATGCCGAGCACAACCACCATCTCCGCCCTGAGTCGCTGGTGGTCAAGACCGCCTTTGCCGACGAGGGCCCCACGCTCAAGCGCATCCGCCCCCGGGCGAAGGGCTCTGCCGCGCGCATCCGCAAGCGCACGAGCCACATCACCATCATCGTTGCACCGCGAGAGGAGGCATAAAGCCCCATGGGTCAAAAAGTCAACCCTACCGGATTCCGCCTAGGTATCACTGAAGAGTGGCGCAGCCGCTGGTATGCCGACAAGGACTACGCGAAGAACCTCGAGAACGACCTGGCAATCCGGAAGTTCCTCGACACCTACCTTTCCCGGGCCGCCGTCTCCAAGGTGGAGATAGAGCGCGCCGGCGACAAGGTCAAGGTCATTATCACGACCGCGCGCCCCGGGGTCGTCATCGGCAAGAAGGGCGCCGAGATCGACACCCTGCGCAAGGAGCTCGACCGGATAGCCTCCGGCTCGGTGTCCGTCGAGGTCATCGAGATCAAGCGCCCCGAACTGGACGCCGCGCTCATCGCGCAGAGCGTGGCCGAGCAGCTTGAGGGCCGCGTGGCCTTCCGCCGCGCCATGCGCAAGGCCGTCCAGTCCGCCCGCAAATCCGGTGCACAAGGCATCCGCATCCAGTGCTCCGGCCGCCTCGGCGGCGCCGAGATGAGCCGCCGCGAATGGTACCGCGAGGGCCGCGTGCCCCTGCACACCCTCCGCGCCAAGATAGACTTCGGCTTTGCCACCGCCGCCACCACCATGGGCTCCATCGGGGTGCAGGTCTGGGTCTACCACGGCGAGATGCTTCCCGGGCAGAAGGCCCCGGCCCCGGCCCTTGAGGGAAGCAGCCGTCCTACCCGTTCCCGTCGAAATGAGAGGGGGGCAAAGTAAATGCTTACTCCGAAACGTGTGAAGCACCGCAAGGTGCAGCGCGGCTCCATGAAGGGCAAGGCCAAGGGGGGCACGCGCCTGAACAACGGCTCCTACGGCATACAGGCCCAGGAGGCCGCGTGGATAACGAACCGCCAGATAGAGGCGGCCCGTATCGCGATGACCCGCCACATGAAGCGTGGCGGCAAGGTGTGGATCACCATCTTCCCCGACAAGCCGATCACCAAGAAGCCCGCCGAGACCCGCATGGGTTCCGGCAAGGGCAGCCCCGAGGGCTGGGTCGCAGTCGTGAAGCCGGGGCGCATCATGTTCGAGATCGACGGCGTTGATGACGAGACCGCGCGCGAGGCCTTGCGCCTTGCCATCAACAAGTTGCCCAACAAGTGCAAGATCGTCACGCGGCAGACGGAAGGGCAGGCATAGATGAAACCCGTAGAGATTCGCGAGCTTTCAGCCGACGACCTGGCTGCAAAGTTGAAGGAAGCGCGCGCAGAGCTCTTCAATCTGCGCTTCCAGATGGCGACGAGCCAGCTGGACAACACTGCTCGGGTGAAGCAGGTAAAAAAAGACATCGCACGCATCCAGACCGAGATGCGCGCCCGTGAGCTGAGCGCTTGAGCGGCGAGATTGAGAAAGGTTGAGAGTACATGAGTGATGAACGCAATTCTCGCAAGGTCCGCCAAGGCGTAGTCGTCAGTGCCGCAGGCAACAAGACCTGCGTGGTCCAGACCAAGGAGCGCAAGCCCCATCCGGTATATGGCAAGATGATAACCGCGTCCAAGAAGTTCCATGCCCATGACGAGTACAATGCCGCCGGTATCGGCGACACCGTCCAGATCATGGAGACCCGCCCGCTGTCGAAGCTGAAGCGCTGGCGTCTAGTCAAAATCGTTGAGAAGGCCAAATAGTTCCCCTGCGGACTATTGCTAATGAGAAAGTCAGGTTAAGCACATGATTCAGATGCAAACCATGCTCGCAGTGGCCGACAACTCCGGCGCTCGCAAGGTGCAGTGCATCAAGGTCCTCGGAGGCTCGAAGCGCCGCTATGCCGGCCTCGGCGACGTCATCATCTGCAGCGTGAAGGAAGCGATGCCCAACGGCAACGTGAAGAAGGGCGACATCGTGCGCTGCGTCGTCGTTCGCGTGAAGAAGCAGATACGCCGCGGGGACGGCAGCTACATCAAGTTCGACCAGAACGCGGTGGTGCTCATCGATGCCAACGGCGCCCCGCGCGGCACCCGTATCTTCGGGCCGGTTGCCCGCGAGCTGCGCGACAAGAAGTACATGAAGATCGTGTCACTGGCACCGGAAACGCTCTAGGGAGGTGTGCACCATGGCAAAGATGAACATCAAGAAGGACGACAAGGTCAAGATCCTCGCCGGCAAGGACAAGGGCAAGGAGTCGGTCGTCTTGCGCGCATACCCCGAGACGCAGCGCGTCATCGTCGAGCGCGTGAACGTCGTCAAGAAGACCCTGCGCCCCACGCAGAAGAACCCCCAGGGCGGCATCTCCACGATAGAGGCCCCGATCCACGTCTCGAACGTGGCGGTCGTCTGCCCCAGCTGCAAGAAGGCGACCCGCATCGCGATACAGCGCAGCGAAGACAACAAGAAGGTACGCTTCTGCAAGAAGTGCAGCAAGGCGATAGACTGACCGACACCCGGACGGCGGGGCGCTTTTCAAGCCCTCGCACGGCCGGCATGGCCCTGGGGAAGTGCCCCAGGGACGCGGGGACGGAAATCCCGCGTTTAATTCATCGAAAGAGGTAAGAGATGGCAACTCCTCGTTTGAAGGAAAAGTACAACAAAGAGATAGTCCCGGCCCTGCTTGAGCAGCTGGGGCTCGACAACGTCAACAAGGCCCCGCGCCTGGAGAAGATAGTCGTGAACATGGGCGTCGGCGGCGCGGCGGCTGACGCGAAGCTGCTTGACGCGGCCATGAACGACCTGCGCGTGATAACCGGGCAGCAGCCGGCGGTGACCCGTGCGAAGAAGTCCATCGCGGGCTTCAAGATACGTACCGGCATGCCGATAGGCGCCAAGGTCACCCTGCGCGGCGACCGCATGTGGGAGTTCCTCGACCGCCTCCTGGCAACCGCGCTTCCCCGCGTGCGCGACTTCCGTGGCATCCCGCTCACGAGCTTCGACGGCCGCGGCAACTACTCCTTCGGGGTGACCGAGCAGCTGATCTTCCCCGAGGTCGACTACGACAAGATAGACCGCACGCGCGGCATGGACATCACCTTCGTGACGACCACCGAGAGCAACGACGAGGCCAAGGCGCTTTTCGACGCGCTGGGCTTCCCCTTCAAGAACAGCTAGGCGACCGGACTTGCGCTGCGCAGGTTGGTTATAGAAGAAAGAAGGAATTGAATGGCAAAGAAATCGATGATCGCCAAGGCAAAGCGTGAGCCGAAGTTCTCGACGCGCCAGCACAACCGCTGTACGCGCTGCGGCCGCCCACGGGCGTACTACCGCAAGTTCGGCCTGTGCCGCGTCTGTCTTCGCGAGCTTGCGAACAAAGGCGAACTGCCCGGCATTTCAAAGTCTTCCTGGTAGAAGAAGCCCCGAGAAGAAGCAGAATGCCCGTGTGCCGAAGGTCGAGGCGAAGGCGTTAAGGGCGCCGACGAACCGGATGTTTCGGCTCATCATGGACCAAAGGAGAAGCGAAAATGAGCATGAACGACCCTATTGCAGATATGCTTACGCGGGTGCGTAACGCAAACTCTGCGGGAAAGCAGACGGTGTACATGCCGTCGAGCAAGAAGCTTGTCGAGATAGCCCGCATCATGCAGCAGGAGGGCTATATCGTCGGCTTCGAGATAGAGCAGGACGATCCGCGCGATATCTTAGGGATCACGCTGAAGTACGGCGAGAAGAAGGACAAGACCATCCGCGGCCTCAAGCGCATCTCGAAGCCGGGCCTGCGGATATACGCCGGCAAGGACGAGCTGCCCCGCGTGCTCGGGGGCCTCGGAACCGCCATCATATCGACAAGCCACGGGGTCATGACCGACCGCGATGCCCGCAAGGCCGGCATCGGCGGCGAGGTCATCGCCTATATCTGGTAGGAAAGGAAGGGAGCAATGTCCCGTATCGGCAAACAACCTATCCCGGTTCCTGCTGGTGTTGAAGTCAGGATAGAGGGAACCACGGTCAGTGTGAAGGGTGCGAAGGGCGAGCTTGCCCGCACGCTTCCGGAGATCCTGACCATCAAGCAGGAGGGCGACCAGATTCTGGTCGAGCGCCCCGACGACTCCCGCGAGGCCAAGAGCTTCCACGGCCTTGCCCGCACGCTGATCGACAACATGGTCGTGGGCGTGTCTGCCGGGTTCACCAAGAAGCTCCAGCTCGTCGGCGTCGGGTACCGTGCTGCGCTCAAGGGCAGCGACCTGGAGCTGCAACTGGGCTACTCGCACCCCGTTCTCGTGAAGGCCCCCGCAGGCATCGCTTTCGAGGTGCCCACCCAGACCGAGATCATCGTGTCGGGCGCGAGCAAGGAAGAGGTCGGCCAGGTGGCCGCCAACATCCGTAAATGGCGCAAGCCCGAGCCCTACAAGGGCAAAGGCATCCGCTACGAGGGCGAGCATGTCCGCCGCAAGCTCGGCAAAGCCGCCAAGTCCGACTAAGCGCACGGCTGATTGAAAGGATCGAAGGGAAGTAGCATGAAGAAGCTTCAAGAAAAGCAAGCAGGGCTGCGCCGCCGCCATACCCGTGTCCGGGGCAAGATATCGGGCACGCCCGCACGTCCCCGCCTGTGCGTCACCCGCTCGAACGCGAACCTGTACGTGCAGGTCATCGACGACGTCGCGGGCAAGACCCTCTGCGCTGCCTCGACGCTGGGCGCCGACTTCAAGGCGACGAACAAGAGCGGGGCGACCATCGAGGGCGCCTCAGCGCTCGGCGAGCTGATCGGCAAGAAGGCAAAGGATTCCGGAGTCACGGAAGTCGTGTTCGACCGTGGTGGCAACCTGTATCACGGGCGCGTCAAGGCAGTTGCCGACGGTGCCCGCGAAGCAGGCCTGACGTTTTAGGAGAGGATGAGCGCATGGCTCGCAAACAACAAGAAAACCAGCCGGTGGTCCCCGAGCTCCAGGAGCGCGTGGTCTACATCAACCGGGTGTCGAAGGTCGTCAAGGGCGGCCGCCGCTTCTCGCTGACTGCGCTCGTCGTCGTCGGCGACGGAAACGGCCGCGTCGGCGTGGGCATGGGCAAGTCCCAGGAAGTGCCCATCGCCATCAAGAAGGGCGTCGAGGACGCCAAGAAGAACATGTTCACGGTGCCGCTGACGGCGACGCGCACCCTTCCCCACGAGATACTGGGCACCTTCGGTGCCGGCCGCGTCCTGTTAAAGCCGGCGACCCCCGGTACCGGCGTTATCGCCGGCGGCCCGGTCCGTGCGGTCATGGAGCTTGCCGGCGTCACCGACGTCTTGACCAAGTCCTTAGGCACGAACAACGCGATGAACATCGTGAAGGCCGCCGCCGAGGGCCTGAAGAGCATGCAAAGCCCCGAACAGGTGGCGAAGCGCCGTGGTATTTCAGTCGCCCAGATGTATGGCTGGAAGGAGAAGAAGTAATCATGGCAGACACAAAGAAGTCGCTCAGGGTCACCCAGGTCAAAAGCTCGATCGGATACAAGTCCGACCAGCGCAAGACCTTGCGGGCCCTTGGGCTTGGAAAGATAGGCCGCACGGTCGACCAGGTGGACAACCCCTGCGTGCGGGGCATGATATTCAAGGTAAAGCACCTTGTCGAAGTCGAGGAAATCTAAGCACGCGAATGGAAGTTCGCTGGCGGCGAGCTGCCAGCACGGGGTGACGAACCCCGTTGAAGCGAAAAGGAGACCCATACGATGGAACTGAAAGACCTGGTCCCCGCCGAGGGATCGAAGCGTAACCGCAAGCGTGTGGGGCGTGGCCCCGGCTCGGGCACAGGAAAGACCGCAGGCCGTGGCTATAACGGCCAGAAATCCCGTGCGGGGGGCGGCAAGGGCGCCGGCTTCGAGGGCGGCCAGACCCCGCTTGCACGCCGCCTGCCGAAGCTGCCCGGCTTCCGTAACATCAACCATGTCGAATACGTGCCGGTCAACGTCGGCCGCCTGGAGGCCTACTTCGAGGCGGGGGAGACCGTCGACGGGGCGAGCCTCAAGGAAAAGGGCATCATCAAGCATGCCGACGCGCTCGTGAAGGTCCTCGGCGACGGCGACCTGACCAAGGCGCTCACCGTCAAGGTGGACAAAGTCTCCGCTTCGGCCAAGGGCAAGATCGAGGCATCAGGAGGGAAGGTTGAAGGGCCTTGTTAAGATCACTCATCGACGCATTCAAGATTCCTGAGCTGCGGAAGAAGATACTCTTCACGCTCAGCATCCTGGTGCTCTACCGCTTCGGCGCCTATGTGCCGGTGCCTGGTATCCCCTACAAGGAATTCTCCGACATGATGCTCCAGCAGGGGAGTGTCGCGATGAGCCTCATCGACCTCTTCAGCGGCGGGGCGCTCTCGAACTTCTCGGTGTTCTCGCTGGGCATCATGCCCTACATCACCGCGTCGATCATCATGCAGCTGATGCAGGGGGTCATCCCCGCGGTCGGCCGCTGGGCGAAGGAGGGTGACGCCGGACGCAAGAAGATCACCCAATGGACCCGCTACCTCACGCTGGTGCTGGGCCTCATCAACGCGATAGGCTACCTGTTCCTGTTCAAGTCGAAGCAGTACGGCGTCGTCTTGAGCCCGGAGGTCCCCGAGGCCTTCACCAACGTGGTCATCGTGTTCACGCTGGTTGCCGGCACGGCCTTCATCATGTGGATGGGCGAGCTCATCACCCAGCGCGGCATCGGCAACGGCATGTCGCTCATCATCTTCACGAGCATCGTGTCGCGCGTCCCGAGCGCGATATACGAGTCCATCACCATGCAAAGCGACATGGGCATGGGCCTTGCCATCACGGCCCTCATCGTCGCGGTGGTGCTCGTCTGCATCCCCGCCATCATCTTCGTGGAGCGGGCCCAACGCCGCATCCCGGTCAACTACGCCAAGCGTATGCAGGGGCGCAAGATGATGGGCGGGCAGACCACCTACATCCCCCTGAAGGTGAACTCCGCCGGCGTCATCCCCATCATCTTCGCAAGCTGCATCATCTACTTCCCGGCCCAGCTTGCGGCCCTGTTCAACGTCAACTGGCTGACGACGGCGGCTAACGCCGTCTCGACCGGGTGGGTGAACTGGATAACCACCATCGTCCTCATAGTGTTCTTCGCGTACTTCTACACCACGATGGTGTTCAACCCCGAGGACCTTTCCGACAACATGCGCAAGCAGGGGGGCTTCATCCCGGGCGTGCGCCCCGGCAGCGCGACGATGCAATACATCAAGAACGTCATCAACCGCGTGACCCTGCCGGGCGGCGTCTTCATCGCCCTGATCGCGGTCATCCCGTCGATAATCTTCTTCTTCACGGGCAACCAGCTTATCCAGGCCTTCGGCGGCACGTCCATCCTCATCATGATAGGCGTGGCGCTCGACACGATGAGCAAGCTTGAGTCCCAGCTCAAGATGTACAACTACGACGGCTTCTTCAAATAACGCTGCTGTAGGCATACGGTATCGGCAAGAGGTATTGAAAGGAACGGATACGATGAATATAGTGCTGCTCGGCGCCCCCGGTGCCGGAAAAGGAACACAGGCCGCCAAGCTGGTCGAAAAGCACCGGCTCCCCCATATCTCGACGGGCGACATGCTCCGTGCCGCCGTGAAGGACGGCACGCCGCTCGGCATGAAGGCCAAGTCCTTCATGGACGCCGGCGAGCTGGTCCCCGACGACGTCATCATCGGGCTGGTGACGGAGCGCCTGCAAGACCCCGACACCGCGGCCGGGTTCATCCTCGACGGCTTTCCGCGCACCTCGACCCAGGCCGTCGCGCTTGACGGGGAGCTCTCCCGCCTTGAGCGCCCGCTCGGGGCCGCCCTGCTCATCGACGTCGCCTCCGAGGTCATCGTGGCCCGCCTCACAGCCCGCCGCATGTGCGAGAAGTGCGACTACATCGGGTCTGCGGCCGACGAGGCCTGCCCGAAGTGCGGCGGCGCCCTCTACCAGCGCGACGACGACAACGAGGCGACCGTGCGCAACCGCCTGAACGTCTACGAGACCTCGACCGCCCCGCTCATAGACTACTACCGCGGCTGTGACCTGCTTGTCTCCATAGACGGCGACCGCGACCCCGATGTCGTGTTCGAAGACGTGCAGAAGAGCCTGAGCCTCGCATAGGCGCTTTCCCGGTGCCCCTGCGGCCTTTATCGGCAGCACGGCAACAAGACAAGGAGTGAGGCCATGAAGGTCATCGTAGTGAAGGACTATGCGGCTATGAGCCGCGAAGCCGCCAACGTGATTGCGGCATGCGTGAAGGAGAACCCTGCCTGTCGGCTCGGCCTCGCGACGGGGTCAACCCCGGAGGGCCTGTATGCCGAACTGGTGGGGGACTACAAGGCGGGGCAGCTCGACTTCTCGCAGGTGACCACTTTCAACCTCGACGAGTACCGCGGCCTCGACAACGACCACGAGCAGAGCTACCACTACTTCATGAAGAAGAACCTCTTCGACGCGGTAAACATCGACCCGGTACGGACCCACGTGCCCGACGGGGCGAACCCCAATGCCGCGGTGGTCTGCGCCCGCTACGAGGCCGCTATAGACGCGGCCGGCGGCATCGACCTCCAGCTTCTGGGCATCGGCCACAACGGGCATATCGGCTTCAACGAGCCGGGGACGGAGTTCCCGAAGCTCACGAGCTGCGTCGACCTCGCCGAGAGCACCATCTTTGCCAACAGCCGCCTGTTCAGCTCGGCCGACGAGGTGCCCCGTCAGGCCTACACCATGGGAATCGGCACGATCATGAAGGCGAAGAAGATCCTCGTCGTCGCAAGCGGCGCGGGAAAGGCGACCGTCGTGCGCAACGCCTTCTTCGGCCCTGTGACCCCCTTCGTGCCGGCATCGGTGCTCCAGCTCCACCACGACGTCACCCTCGTGGTGGACGAAGAGGCAGCCTCCCTTCTTGAAGGAAGTGTTGCAGGATCGGCCGATCTGTAGTAAAAAGAGAGCAAGCTAAAAGGGTCTTGCAAAGGGCAGGCCCCTTTTTCTGAGAACCGACAAAAGGAAGGGAAGAGAGACTATGTTAGAGCTACCACTGTTGATCGGCCTTGCAGCCGGCGTGATCGCGGTCGTGTATGCAGGTATTTTGATTGTGAGAGTCAATAAACTGCCTGCAGGCAACGACAAGATGCAAAGCATCGCCGCTGCAATCCAAGAAGGGGCCATGGCGTACATGAAGCGCCAGTACCGCACGGTCGCCATCGTAGCGGCCGTTATCGCCGTCGTGCTGCTTATCCCCGGATTCTTAGGCGTCACGGGCTTCGGCATCTGGACTGCCATCGGCTTCCTGCTCGGCGGCATCGCGTCGGCCGCCGCAGGCTTCATCGGCATGAGCATCTCGGTCCGTGCGAACGTGCGCACCGCAGAGGCTGCGTGCGAGGGCCTGCCTAAGGCGCTGCGTGTGGCATTCCAGTCAGGCACCGTCACGGGCATGTTCGTCATCGGGCTCGGCATCCTCGCAGTGTCCCTGATGAGCTTCCTGGTCTTGGCGGGGGTCGCGGACTTCTCGGCCTTGATAGGCCTCGGTTTCGGCGGCTCGCTCATCTCGGTCTTCGCCCGCTTGGGCGGCGGCATCTTCACGAAGGCCGCTGACGTGGGCGCCGACCTCGTCGGCAAGGTCGAGGCGGGCATCCCCGAAGACGACCCGCGCAACCCCGCCGTCATCGCGGACAACGTGGGCGACAACGTCGGCGACTGCGCCGGCATGGCGGCAGACCTCTTCGAGACCTATGTGGTGACCACTGTTGCCGCGATGCTTATCGGCAACCTTGCGTTCGGCATGGGCGGCATCGCCGTCGCCCTCGGTTTCCCGCTCGCCATCGGCGCGGCGTCCATCGTCGCCTCGGTCATCGGGACCGTCTTTGTGAAGATGAGCGCGAACGGCACCATCATGGGTGCGCTCTACAAGGGCCTCTGGATCGCTGCGGGAATCGCCATCGTGCTGTTCTTCCCCCTGTGCCAATGGCTTTTGGGCGACCTGACCGTCACCAACTCGGCGCTGGCCCCCGTCGGCGTGACCCCGGTTGCCGTGTGGGTCTGTGCTGTCATGGGCGTCGTCCTGACCGCCGGCATGGTCTATGTGACCGACTACTACACCTCGTCCTCAAGGAGGCCGGTTGAGAGGATTGCCGAGGCCTCCGAGACGGGCCATGCGACCAACATCATCCAGGGCCTTGCGGTCGGCATGGAGGCGACGGGCCTCCCCATCCTCATGATCGTCATCGCGACGCTGGTGAGCTTCTTTTTGGCGGGCATCTTCGGCATCGCGGTCGCGGCGCTCTCCATGCTCTCCATGGCGGGCATCGTCGTCGCCATCGACTCCTTCGGCCCGGTGACCGACAACGCAGGCGGCATCGCCGAGATGAGCGGGCTTCCCGAGAACGTCCGCGAGAGCACCGACGCGCTCGATGCGGTCGGCAACACCACCAAGGCGGTCACCAAGGGCTATGCCATCGCCTCGGCCGCGCTTGCCGCAGTAGTGCTCTTCTCCGACTTCACCCACTCCATCGTCGAGGAAGTGGGGGTTGCCGCGGAAACGCTCAGCTTCGACCTGTCGAACCCCTTCGTTTTGGTGGGGCTCTTCATCGGCGGCCTCCTGCCCTTCATCTTTGCCTCCCTTGCCATGACCTCGGTCGGCAAGGCTGCGGGCGGCGTCGTCGAGGAAGTGCGCCGCCAGTTCAAGGAGATCCCCGGCATCATGAAAGGTACCGGCAAGCCCGACTACGCGAAATGCGTCGATTTGGTGACCCAAAGCGCCCTCAAGGAAATGACCCTTCCGGCGATGATCCCGATCGGGGCGCCCATCCTCATCCTGGTCATCGGCTTCATCTTGAAGGCGGTCGGGTATGAGCAGGCCTTCGAGTTCACCGCGCTCGTGCTCGGCGGCGCCTTGGTGGGAACCATCGTCACCGGCCTCTTCGTCGCCATCTCCATGACCTCGGGCGGCGGCGCGTGGGACAACGCCAAGAAGCTCATCGAAGAGGGCAAGTACGGCGGCAAGGGCTCCTTCGCCCATCAGGCTGCCGTCACGGGCGACACGGTAGGCGACCCCTACAAGGACACCGCAGGCCCGGCGCTGAACTCCATGATCAAGGTGTTCAACATCGTGGCGCTGCTGCTCGTGCCGCTTTTGGCGCTTCTGGCAGTTTCTTAAGCCCCCAATCGCCAACAACCTGCAATCGAGGGGCTGCACACGCAGCCCCTTTTTGCATCCCCTGTTACCGCGCACACATTCGTCATTGCGGGCTCCGACCCGCAATCTTTCCCTTTATCCCTGCGTCTTTGCGCACTTCGATTCGCAATCCTTGCTTGCTCCTTGCTTGCTGCCGTAGAGTTCCCTCCATTCACGAAGGAACCGAGCCGCATCCTGCCGAATATGCGATATACTGCCAGCAAGCTATATTTACCAAACCAATCCTTTGGAGCAAGAAGACAGTTAGGAGAGTCGTATGAGCAGGATGAAAACCCAAACGATGGACGGCAATGCGGCGGCTTCACATGTTGCCTACGCCTTTACCGACGTGGCTGCGATCTACCCGATCACCCCGTCGTCGACGATGGCGGAATACGTCGACGAATGGGCTGCCTACGGGCGCAAGAACCTCTTCGGGCAGCAGGTCCGCCTGACCGAGCTGCAGTCAGAGGGCGGTGCCGCCGGGGCCGTCCACGGCTCTCTCGCCGTCGGGGGCCTGACCACGACCTTCACTGCCTCCCAGGGCCTCCTGCTTATGATTCCGAACATGTACAAGCTGGCCGGCGAGCTGCTTCCCGGCGTCTTCCACGTGAGCGCCCGCACCGTTGCCACGCATGCCCTGTCGATCTTCGGCGACCACTCCGATGTCATGGCGACCCGCCAGACCGGCTTTGCCATGCTGGCCGCCGGCTCGGTCCAGGAGGTCATGGACCTTGCTGCCGTCGCCCACCTCTCATCCATCAAGGCGTCCATCCCCTTCCTCCACTTCTTCGACGGCTTCAGGACTTCTGCCGAGGTCCAGAAAATCGAGACCTGGGACTACGAGGACCTTGCAGAAATGCTGGACTGGGACGCGCTGAAGTCCTTCCGTGCCCGCGCCCTGAGCCCGGAGCACGCCTTCATCCGCGGCACGGCCCAAAACCCCGACATCTACTTCCAGGCCCGCGAGGCCTCCCAGCCCTTCTACGACCGCCTTCCCGGCATCGTCACCGGGTATATGGACGAGGTCAGCAAGCGTACCGGGCGCAGCTACCACCTCTTCGACTACGTGGGCGCCCCCGATGCCACCAAGGTCGTCGTCGCAATGGGCTCGGCCTGCGAGACCATCGAAGAGACCATGGAGAACATCCTCGCCGACCAGAAGATCGGCCTGCTCAAGGTCCGCCTCTACCGCCCCTTCGTGACCGAGGCCTTCCTGGCGGCGCTGCCAAAGACCGTCGAGCGCATCTGCGTCCTCGACCGCACCAAGGAGCCGGGCGCGCCCGGCGACCCGCTCTACCTCGACGTCCGCTCGGCCTTCTACGGCTGTGCCGATACCCCGGAGATCATCGCCGGCCGCTACGGCCTCGGCTCGAAGGACGTGACGCCCGGCCAGATAGTCGCCATCTTCGACAACCTGGCCGCCGCCCAGCCCAAGGACCACTTCACCGTCGGCATCGAAGACGACGTCAACAACAGCTCCCTGGAATACGACAAGGCGCTCTCGGCCGAGCCCGAGGGCACTATCATGTGCAAGTTCTGGGGCCTGGGCTCAGACGGCACGGTCGGCGCGAACAAGACCGCCATCAAGATAATCGGCGACCATACGGAACAGTACGCCCAGGGCTACTTCGCCTATGACTCCAAGAAGTCCGGCGGCGTGACCATCTCGCACCTGCGCTTCGGCGACAAGCCGATCAAGTCGACCTACCTCATCAACCGGGCCGACTACGTCGCCTGCCACAACCAGGCCTATGTCCACCAGTACGACATGGTCAAGGACCTCAAAGACGGGGGCATCTTCATGCTCAACACCCGCTGGTCCGCCGCAGAGCTCGACGAGCACCTGCCAGCCCTGGTGAAGCGCCAGCTCGCCGAGAAGAAGGCCCGCCTCTACACCATCGACGCCTACTCGGTCGCTCACGAGATAGGGCTCGGCAACCGCATCAACATGATAATGCAGGCCGCCTTCTTCGCCTTGACGGAGGTCATCCCCGTTGACGACGCGGTCAAATACCTGCGCGAGGGCATCGATGCCGCCTATGGGAAGAAGGGCCAGAAGATACTCGACATGAACTACACCTCGGTCGACCGGGGCATCAATGCCTTTACGGAAGTGCCTGTGCCGGCGAAATGGGCCGATGCCGTCGATTCCCCAGACGACAAAGACATCCCGGACTTCATCAAGAAGGTCCTGATCCCGATGAACCGCCAGGAGGGCAACAGCCTGCCCTCGTCGGTCTTTGCCGGGCGCGAGGACGGGCACTTCCCGTCAGGGACCTCGGCCTTCGAGAAGCGCGGCGTGGCCCAGAGCGTCCCCGTCTGGGTTCCCGAGCGCTGCACCCAGTGCAACCAATGCGCCTTCGTGTGCCCGCATGCCTGCATCCGCCCGGCCCTGCTGACGGATGCGGAAAAGGCTGCCGCCCCCGCCGCCTTCAAGACTGCTGAGGCCAAGGGCAAGGGCCTGGGCGACTACCACTACAACCTCCAGGTCAGCCCGCTGGACTGCTACGGCTGCGGCAACTGTGCCGACATCTGCCCGACCAAGGGCGACAAGGCGCTGGTCATGAGCGAGTCTGGGTGGGATGCTGCCGAAGAGGCCAACTGGGAGTATTTCACGACCCTGCCGGTCCGCGACAACCTGACGTCCAAGGCGACGATCAAGGGCAGCCAGTTCGCCAAGCCCTACATCGAGTTCTCGGGGGCCTGCTCGGGCTGCGGCGAGACCCCCTACATCAAGGTCATCACGCAGCTTTTCGGCGACCGCATGTTCATTGCCAACGCCACCGGCTGCTCTTCCATCTGGGGGGCCTCGGCTCCCTCCATGCCCTATTGCACCGACGAGCACGGCCGCGGGCCGGCCTGGGCTAACTCCCTGTTCGAGGACAACGCCGAATACGCGCTCGGCATGGCTGTTGCGCACCGCCAGATCCGCGAGCAGCTGGTCGCGGCGGCAACGACCCTTGTTGCCGAGGCCGACGGCGCCCTGGCGGCATCCGCCCAGGACTGGCTGGACCTCAAGGACGACAACGGGCGCGGGCGCGAGGTGGCCGATGCCCTGCTGGCCGCCGCCGCATCCGGCGGCTCCTTGGGCGGCGAGTGCGCGAACGCCGTGGCCGTTATCGACAAGAACAAGGACTTCCTGACCAAGAAGAGCATCTGGGCCCTCGGCGGCGACGGCTGGGCCTACGACATCGGCTATGGCGGCCTCGACCACGTCCTTGCCTCGGGCGAGAACCTCAACGTCTTGGTATTCGACACCGAGGTCTACTCGAACACCGGCGGGCAGGCGTCGAAGGCCACGCCCGAAGGCGCCATCGCCAAGTTCGCCGCTGCCGGCAAGCGCATCAAGAAGAAGGACCTCGGCATGATGGCCATATCCTACGGCTATGTCTATGTGGCCCAGGTCAGCATGGGCGCCGACAAGAACCAGCTCATGAAGGTCCTCCTTGAGGCCGAGGCCTATGACGGCCCGTCGCTGATCATCGCCTACTCGCCCTGCATCAGCCACGGCCTTAAGAAGGGCATGGGCAAGACCCAGGAGGATATGAAGGACGCCGTTGCGGCGGGGTACTGGCACCTCTACCGCTACAACCCGGACAAGGCAGAGCAGGGCGAGAACCCCTTCACGCTCGACCAGAAGGAGCCGACGGAGAACTTCCGCGACTACATCATGAACCAGACCCGCTACTCGGCCCTGGTCGGCGAGTTCCCCGAAGAAGCTGAACGCTTGTTCGCCAACACCGAGAAAAATGCCCAAGACCGTTTGGCCGTCTACCAAAAGATGGCCCGCGACTAAGCCCCGCCCCACATCCTCGCACCAAAAGGCCTGCTCCCAACCGAGCAGGCCTTTTCAGTACGACACATGAGCTCTGCAGTCAATCTTGCCGATTTCGTCAGTATTTATGGGATACTGCTCGGAAAGGGCCATGGTATAATTCCATAAGGAATAGATTTGCGAGGGGGCTTTCGGGTTGCTTACAACAACACAGATACGAGAGACGGTGGCCCGTGTTGCCGAAGACTTCAACGCCTCTTATCCCGACGAGAAGATCAGCAAGGTGTTCTTGTTCGGCAGCTATGCGAAACAGGCTGCGACGGACGGCTCCGATGTCGATCTGCTGGTAGAGTTCGAGTCGGCGTTTGTTTCCTACCTTTCTTTCGGGTACCTGCTCACAAAGCTCGAAGAGGCCCTCGAAGTTCCGGTAGACATCGTCCCATCCCCGCTCCCGGAGCATTCGATAATCACAGCAGAAACAAGGATCCCGCTCTATGAACAAGACTGATGCGAGAATCCTCAAGCACATACAATCCGAGATAGCCATTGCCCGTTCGCTTCTTGCCGGGGTAGGGTTTGTCGACTTCGACTCAAATGAGGAAAAGAAACGTGCTGTGGCAATGACGGTCATCAACGTCGGCGAGCTGGCAAAGCATCTTTCAGACGAGTTTTTCGACTCCTTTGCTGCGGCAGATTTGAAATATGCAGCGAAAACACGCGATGTCTATGCCCACGGATACGCGACGCTGTCTTTCCCGATGGTCTACAAAACCGCGACAGAGAGCTTCCTCAAACTCGAAGCGCTGATACAAGAGATACTGAAAACCGATTCCTCTACAAGTGAGGCAACAACGGAACCCCCCGATCCGTCATTGCGGGCCTGACCCGCAATCTTGTGTCTTGCAGGCGCACAGGCGCAAGCCGTCAGGCGAGCAGCTTTTCTAGGGTGGCCAACTTCACGCAGCAGACGAAGACGTCCATGGCGGTTTCCAGCTCGTCTGTGGGGGGCAGGGTGGGGGCGATGCGGATGTTGCTGTCGAGCGGGTCTTTGCCGTAGGGGAAGGTCGCCCCGGCATCGGTCATCACCACGCCGGCCTCCCGCGCGAGCGCGACAATGCGCTTGGCGGTGCCTTCGGGCGCGTCGAAGGAGACGAAGTAGCCGCCCCGGGGGGTCTTCCAGGCCCCGCAGCCCGTGCCCGCAAGCCCGGCTTCCAGCTTCTCGCAGACCAGCCTGAACTTCGGCCCGATAATGGCCGCGTGCTTCTCCATGTGCGCGGCAAGTCCGGCCGCGTCCCTCAGGAAGCGCACATGGCGCAGCTGGTTGAGCTTGTCGTGCCCGATGGTCTGGAAGGCCATGCGCCCCTTCATCTCGGCGATGTTTGCGGGGCTTGCCGCCACCCCCGATATCCCCGCGCCGGGGAAGGTGACCTTTGACGTGGAGGCGAACTTGAAATAGCGGTCGGGGTTTTGGGCGGCCCGGCAGGCGGCGCCGATGTCGAGTAGCCGGTCTTGTCCGCCCGCCTCGCCGAAGAGGTGGTGGATGCAGTAGGCGTTGTCCCAGAAGATGCGGAAGTCGTCAGCCGCACACTCCATGGACGCAAGGCGGCGCACCACCTCGTCCGAATACGTCGTCCCCTCGGGGTTCGAGTATTTCGGCACGCACCAGATGCCCTTGACGGCCCCATCGCGCCCTGCCAGGTCCTCGACGGCGTCCATGTCGGGGCCCTCGTCGTTCATGGGGATGTTGAGCATCGTGATGCCGAAGGCCTCGGTCATGCCGAAGTGCCGGTCGTAGCCGGGGACGGGGCAGAGCCACTTCACCTCGCCGAGGGCGCCCCAGGGCTTCGAGCCCAAGGTGCCGAAGGCCATGCAGCGGGCAAGGGTATCGTACATGGCGCTCAGGCTTGCGTTGCCCAAGACGACGACGTTGTGCGGCTCGTCGTCGAGCATGGCCGCCATCAGGGCCTTCGCCTCGCCGATGCCGTCGAGCACGCCGTAGTTGCGGCAGTCGTCCCCGTCCGCGCTTGCGAGGTCGGCAGAAGAGCCGAGGATGTCGAGCATCGGCATGCTGAGGTCGAGCTGCGCGGCAGCGGGCTTTCCCCGTGCCATGTTGAGCGCAAGCCCCTTTGCCTTGTACTGTGCAAACTCTTCCTCAAGCGCCCTTTTCGCCTCTTCGAGCTCGGCTCTCGGCTTCTTTGCATATGCCGCCATCGTGCTTCCTTCCGTCCGGGGTTGCCGCAAGGCTCGCCGCCCATGATTACCGTTGCAATGAAAGTATAAACCCAATATGCTATTATCATCAGGAAAAGCAAGACACCGACTGACACCGACCATAGGGATGGGCCGACGGACTATGGCAGAAAAGCTGACAGAAATGCCTTTACAAGACATCGCCGCCCCGAAGGCGTCGTCTTTTGCGATCGAGGCCACGAAGCTCACGAAGCGCTACGGGAAGGCCCGCGGCATCGATGACGTCGACCTGTGTGTCGAACAAGGGGACATCTTCGGCTTCATCGGGCCGAACGGCGCGGGGAAGAGCACCTTCATCCGCACCCTGCTCGGCCTGATCTCGCCCACAGGCGGCAGCGCGCACATCCTCGGGCTGGACTGCGCACGGCAGACAAAGGAAATCCTCGGGCAGGTGGGCTACATGCCTTCCGAGGCGATGTTTTATCAGGGTATGAAGGTGGGGGACATCCTGGCGCTTTCCGCCCGCCTGAGAAAGCAGGACTGCGTCCAGGAGGCGGCGCTGCTCTGCAACCACCTCGACCTCGACCCGGGCAGGAAGGTCGAAGAGCTTTCGATGGGGAACCGCAGGAAGGTGGGCATCGTCTGCGCGCTGCAGCACCGGCCATCGGTCTACATACTCGACGAGCCGACGAGCGGGCTTGACCCCTTGGTGCAAAGGGAGTTCTTCGGCCTGCTCATGGCCCGGCATGAACAAGGGGCGACCATACTGCTTTCCTCGCACGTGCTCTCCGAGGTGCAGCGTTATTGCAAGCACGCGGCAATCATACGCGAGGGGCGGGTGATAGCATCGGGGACCGTCGACGAGCTCTCGTCCGGCTCGGCGCGCCGTGTGCGCATCCAGGGCCTGGCCGAGCCCCCGGCTCTCGCGGGGATACGGAACCCTGCCGCCCACGCCGGCGGCGTCGACTTCTTCTACCAAGGCGACATGCGGGCCTTGGTGGCGGCGCTGGCAAAGGAGGACTTCGCCGACCTCATCATCGAGGAGCCCGACATCGAAGAGGTGTTCATGCACTACTACGAGGCCGACGGCGCCGGTGGCCCGTCCGTGCAGGCCGCCACCCCGGCCACCTCCGACGGTCACTTCGGGCACGCCACCCCGGCCGGCCACAGCAGGCAGGAGGCGACGCTATGACCATTTTTCTCCACGAGATGAGACAAAACACCAAGATGCTGGTCGTCTGGAGCGTGCTGGTCGGCGCGATAATCGTGGTCTGCATGGCCACCTTCCCGGAGGTGAAGAAGCAGACAGACGAGCTGCGCGAGGCCTTTGCCATGATGGGCGCCTTCACATCGGCCTTCGGCCTGGACAAGATAGACATGATGGAGCCTATCGGCTATTACGGCCTCGACTGTGCCGCGGTGCTCGCCTTCGGCGGCGGGCTGTTTGCGGCCTTCGTGGGCGTGCGCATGCTCTCCAAGGAAGAGGCCGAGCATACGGCGGAGTTCCTGTTGACGCATCCTTTGAAGCGCAGCAGCATCGTTGCGGGGAAGCTCGCTGCTGTGGTGGCGCAGGTCGCCCTCTTCAACCTGTTCTGCACCGTGTGCGCTATCGCCTCCTTTGCCCTGATCGGCGAAGAGCTGCCTTGGAAGACCTTCTGGCTCTTCCAGCTTGCCCAGTTCCTCATGCACCTTGAGATAGCCTGCGTGAGCTTCGGTGCCTCGGCCCTGCTCAAGCGAGGGGGCGCCGCCTTCGGCCTGGGGCTTGCCGCGCTGCTCTACTTCCTCAACATGGTTGCGAACATCAGTGATAAATGGGAGTTCCTGCGCTATATCACCCCCTATGCCTACGCCGACCCGTCAAGCGTCATCCCCAATACCGCGATAGCGGGGGAGTACCTGGCCTTCGGCATGGCCTACGCCCTCATCGGAGTCGCCTTCGCTTTCGCCTGGTACTCCCGCAAAGGCATCGCCCCCTAAAGGCAGGGGAGCGTCGGGCAGGGGAATGGAGGCAAGCGAACCGTGAACAGGGGGGAGAAGTTGAGAAAACACGGGCGGACAGAGGCCCGGCCGGCACGGAAGGGCCGGCGGCTCGGCCTTGTGCTTGTCCTCGCCCTCCTGCTTGTGGGAGGCGGCGTGGGTACGCTGGCCTACCTCAGGGGGGACGGTGGGCCTGCCCTGCCAGACGGCGCAGGCCCCGGCCAAGCAGCCCTGCCGCTCAACGACATCGCCGCCCCCGAGCAGCCTTATAGCGCGGCTGAGGTCGGAACGGGGGCGTACTGGGCCATCCCCCTGCCCGACGAGATGCGGGCCATGTGGATATCCTTTCAGGAGCTCGAAGGCCTCGACCTCGCCTCGGAGCCGGCCGCAGCCGAGGCTTTCGGGCAGGTGTTCGAGGAATGCCGGGGGCTTGGCCTGAACACCGTGATCGTGATGGTGCGCCCTTACAGCGACGCGCTGTACCGAAGCGCCCTGTTCCCTTTCAGCCATATAATAAACGGGACGCAGGGGCACGACCCCGGCTTCGACCCCTTGGAGGTCATGGTGCGCGAGGCCCATGCCCGCGACCTGCGCATCGAGGCGTGGGTGATCCCCTACAAGATAAGCCAGAGCTGGAGCGGCCCCCATTCCTTGAGCGACGACAACCCGGCGAGCAAGCATCCCGAATGGGTCGTCGATATAGGCGGGGACCTCTGGTACGACCCCGGCATACCGGAGGTCCGCAGCCTCGTGCGGGACGGCGTGCTTGAGATAGTGCAGAACTACGAGGTCGACGGCATACACTTCGACGACTACTTCAGCCCCGACTCCTTCGAGGGCCCCGGTGCCTTCGACGCAGGCTCCTATGCGGAACACGGCGGCGGCGCGGCCTGGGCGGACTGGCGACGGGCCAACAACGACGACCTGGTGAGGTCTGTCTATGTCGCTATCAAGTCGGCCAACCCCTCGGTGAGCTTCGGCATCAGCCCCCAGGGCGACAGCGACGTCAACTACCACCAGGAATACAGCGACGTGGGGAAGTGGATGGCCAAGCCCGGCTATATCGACTACGTCATGCCCCAGCTCTACGAGGGCTTTGCACACCGCACGCCAGACGGCAGCGACGCCTCTGCCTTCGAGAACGCCGCGGCCACGTGGGCGGCCTCCCCGCGCGACGCCTCCGTGAGGCTCTACGCCGGGCTCGGGGCCTACCGGGTCGGCCTGCTGCAGGCGGACGGCTCGCGCTTCGGCTTCGGGGACTACGGCTCAAACGACCAGTCCGAATGGGAGAGCGGCCGCAACCTGGCCGACATGGTGTCCGCGCTGCGCAGCCAGGAGGGCTATGCGGGCTTCGCCCTCTTCCGGCACGCCTACCTGTTTCAGCCGGGCGACCCGCTGAGCCAAGGCGAGCGCACGGCATTAGAAGAGCTGCTGGGCCAGGCGCCCGGGTAAGCCCACAGCACGGACACACGGCAAGCCCCGCCCGCCCCGCCTTTGGGGCTGTGTCGAAAACGAAGGAATCATGAAGATACTCCCGGGGGCGTGTAAACCGTTGACACGAGGTTTCTCCTAGCGTATCATTCATCTGCTTATGCGAAAATTTATCTTCGCGTGAGCAGGCAGCTTGATAAATACACATGAGTTGAGAACGAAACTTATGGGGGTGTGCCCGAGTGGTTAAAGGGGACGGGCTGTAAACCCGTTAGCTATGCTTACCGCGGTTCGAATCCGTGCGCCCCCACCATCTGCCTGTGTAGCTCAGTCGGTAGAGCACTTCGTTGGTAACGAAGAGGTCACCGGTTCAAGTCCGGTCGCAGGCTCCAGAATCCCAGACGCCGGTCCTGTACCCGGGCACCGGCGCCCAAGATACTTTCTGCCAGGGAAGGGTGCGGGCTCTTTGCGAGGGCGTATGCGGATACGCAGCCGAGCAAGGGGCGGCACGCACCGCTGCCAGGCAGGACGACAGGCAAACTGGCGGTGTAGCTCAGTTGGTTAGAGCACACGGTTCATACCCGTGGCGTCACTGGTTCAAATCCAGTCACCGCTACCACTGCACGTTCCATGCGCGCCCCCAGGCGCGTGTGTTTTTGCCGAGAACGAAGGTTCATTCAGGGAAAGCCCCAGGCTTGGTTTTCCCGCCGTCCCTAAGGAGGATGAAAAATGTCCAAAGCGAAGTTCGAGCGCACAAAGCCGCATGTCAACATCGGTACTATCGGCCACGTTGACCACGGCAAGACGACGCTTACCGCAGCGATCTCCAAGACGCTGTCCCAAAACGACGGGGCCCATGGCACCGCAACCGCCGACTTCACCGCCTTCGACGAGATCGACAAGGCTCCCGAAGAGAAAGAGCGCGGCATCACCATCTCCATCGCGCACATCGAGTACCAGTCCGACACCCGCCACTATGCCCATGTCGACTGCCCCGGCCACGCCGACTACGTCAAGAACATGATCACCGGCGCGGCCCAGATGGACGGCGCGATCCTCGTCATCGCCGCCAC
The DNA here is from genome assembly GCA_009782605.1 of Eggerthellaceae bacterium. GTDB lineage: Bacteria > Actinomycetota > Coriobacteriia > Coriobacteriales > Eggerthellaceae > WRIS01. The sequence goes on from WRIR01000006.1 coordinate 28,483, forward strand.
CGACGGCCCGATGGCGCAAACCCGCGAGCACATCCTGCTCGCCCGCCAGGTGGGCGTGCCCTACATCGTCGTGTTCCTGAACAAGTGCGACATGGTCGACGACGAAGAGCTCCTTGAGCTCGTCGAGATGGAAGTCCGCGAACTGCTCGACACCTACGAGTTCCCCGGCGACGACACCCCGATAATCCGCGGCTCCGCGCTGAAGGCCCTTGAGGGCGACGCGGATGCCCAGCAGGCAATCTGGGACCTCATCGAGGCGGTCGACACCTTCATCCCGACCCCGGAGCGCGACATCGACAAGCCCTTCCTGATGGCAGTCGAGGACACCATGACCATCACCGGCCGTGGCACCGTCGCGACAGGCCGTATCGAGCGCGGTGTCATCCACCTCAACGACGAGGTTGAGATTGTCGGCATCCGCGAGACGCAAAAGACCGTCTGCACCGGTGTCGAGATGTTCCGCAAGCTCCTTGACCAGGGCGAGGCCGGCGACAATGTCGGCATCCTCCTGCGCGGCGTCAAGCGCGAGGAAATCGTCCGCGGGCAGGTCCTCTGCAAGCCCAAGAGCGTGACCCCGCATACCGAGTTCACCGGCCAGGTCTACATCCTGACCAAGGAGGAAGGCGGCCGACACACCCCCTTCTTCGACGGCTACCGCCCGCAGTTCTACTTCCGCACCACCGACGTCACCGGCGTCGCGCACCTGCCCGAGGGCACCGAGATGGTCATGCCGGGCGACAACGTGGAACTCCGCGGCGAGCTCATCAACCCGATCGCCATGGAAGACGGCCTGCGCTTCGCCATCCGCGAGGGTGGGCGCACGGTCGGCTCCGGTCGTGTCACGAAGATCATCAAGTAGAAGCAGGTTTGAAAGAGACGGTGCGGCGCCCCGCAACAAAGCGTGCAAGATCGCCGCGAAGTGCCGCACCCGATACCCTCATGTGTAGGAACGAAAGCGCTCCATGAAAAAGTAAGAAGGAGAATTCATGCGTACATTGGTCACCTTGGCCTGCACCGACTGCAAACGGCGCAACTATACGACCAAGAAAAACAAGCAGAATAATCCTGATCGTATTGAGATGAAGAAGTACTGCAAGTGGTGTAACAGCCATACCCTGCACAGGGAAACTCGATAAGGAGTCAGGATACGAGGATAGGCCAGTAGCTCCAATTGGTAGAGCGGCGGTCTCCAAAACCGCATGTTGGGGGTTCGAGTCCCTCCTGGCCTGCCAGCTTGTTGGTACGAGCAGCTTGGACACAGGCTGCTTGTTGGCGTTATAGTGGGGAAGAGACAACCCCCGGGCGATAGGATATATATGGCAAAGAAATCGAAAACACAAAAGGCGAAGGCCTCCGCGGCCCGAGCCCAGAAGAAGGTCGAGCAGGAAAGCAAGGCCCTCGAAGAGGCCTCAGAGGCCTCCAAGAAGATAGCGCAGGCCCAGCAAGCCCAACCGGAAAAGAAGGGGCTCTTCAAGAAAGCAGAGGCCACGCCCGAGCCCGCCCCGAAGCCTGCTTCGGAAAAGAAGCAGGAAAAGAAGATAGCCAAGAAGGAAGAGAAGAAGCATGAGCCGCGAAAAGGGCTCTTAGGCTTCCTGTACAACGTCCGCGGCGAGATGCGCCGCGTCACCTGGCCGGGCCGCCAAGACGTGCTGCGTTGGAGCATGGTCGTGGTGGGCGCGCTGGTGTTCTTCGGGCTGTTCACCCTCGTCTTAGACCGGGTGTTCGCACAGCTTCTGCCCATGATCTCCGGGTTGGGGGCGTAAGTACCGTGGCAAAGAAATGGTATGTCCTGCACACCTATTCCGGCTATGAGAACAAGGTGAAGAAGAACCTCGAGATACGCATCGAGACGATGGGCCTTGAGAACTCGGTCTTCGCCATCGACATCCCGACCGAGATGGTCACCGAGATCAAGGAGGGCGGCCGCAGGGTCGAGAACGAGAAGAAGGTCTTCCCCGGCTACGTGCTCGTGCGCATGGAGCTGGACGACCGCAGCTGGGCAGCAGTCCGCAACACCCCCGGAGTGACCGGGTTCGTGGGAAGCCAAGGCAAGCCGACGCCGCTCACGCGTGAGGAATACAACAAGATCATGAGGCGGATGAGCCACGAGGCCCCGAAAAAGACCAGCACGAGCCTTGAGATAGGGCAGTCGGTCAAAGTCGTCACCGGCCCTTTGGCCGAGTTCGACGGCATCGTCTCGGAGGTCTCGCCCGAGGCCAACAAGGTCAAGGTCATGGTATCCATCTTCGGGCGCGAGACGCCGGTGGAGCTTTCCTTCGACCAGGTGGCAAGGATTTAAGGAGAAAACATAAGCCGCGCATGCCCGGGTGGACGGGGCTTCTCATGCGCCGCGCTTTACCGATAGAGCAAAAGAGCACCGAGAGCAAGAAACGACACGCACTGATCAGCTGAAAGGAAGCATATGCCATGGCTGAAAAGAAAGTAGCAGGTTTTATCAAATTACAGATCCCCGGCGGCGCCGCGAACCCGGCCCCCCCGGTCGGCCCCGCACTGGGCGCCCAGAGCGTCAACATCATGCAGTTCTGCCAGGCCTTCAACGCCGAGACCCAGGACAAGGCCGGCGTCGTCATCCCGGTCGAGATAACGGTGTACGAGGACAAGACCTTCTCGTTCGTCTGCAAGACCCCGCCTGCGGCCTTCCTCATCAAGGAGAAGCTCGGCCTTGAGTCCGGCTCGGGCATACCCCAGCTGAACAAGGTGGGCACCCTGACCGAAGAGCAGCTGCGCGAGATCGCCGAAGTGAAGATGCCCGACCTCAACGCAAACACGGTCGAGGCCGCGATGGAGGTCATCGCCGGCACAGCGCGGAGCATGGGCGTCGAGATAGAGGGGCGCGCCCCCAAGATAAAGTACGTCCCCTCCAAGAAGCTCGCTGCGATGCTTTCCGGCCGCAGCCTGGATGAAGAGTAAGCGAGAAGCACGCAAGACCAAGCGAAGAGCACGCACCTAAGCGGGCTGTCGGACCGCGGGGCACAGGGCAACCAGGCCCGGTGCACAGGGTTCGCAGCCAAGAAGAGTGGAAGAGCATCTGGCCGCTCGCCATTACCACGAAAGGAAGAGAAATGGCTAAGAAGACGAAGAACATGGCCGCCGCAACCGCAAAGGTCGGCGAGACCCCCCTGCCTCCCCTTGAGGCTGTCAAGCTCGTACAAGAAATCGCAACCGCAAAGTTCGACGAGACGCTTGAGGCGCACTTCCGCCTCGGCCTCGACACGCGCCAGGCCGACCAGCAGCTGCGCGGCACGGTCGCCCTGCCGAACGGGTCGGGCAAGTCGGTGCGGGTTGCGGTGTTCGCCGAAGGCGATGCCGCCCGTGCTGCCGTGGAGGCCGGCGCCGAGATAGTCGGGTCGGACGACCTGGTCGCCGACATCCAGGCAGGCAACATCGAGTTCGACGCGACGGTGGCCACCCCCGACCAGATGGGGAAGGTCGGCAAGCTGGGCAAGATACTCGGCCCCCGCAGCCTCATGCCCAACCCCAAGCTCGGCACGGTGACGACCGATGTGGCCAAGGCCATCAAGGAGTTGAAGGGCGGCCGCGTCGAGTACCGCGCCGACCGCTACGGGATAGCGCACGTCATCGTCGGCAAGCTGAGCTTCACGCCCGAGCAGCTGGCGGAGAACTACGGCGCCATCTACGACGAGGTCGTCCGCATGAAGCCGGCCGCCGCCAAGGGCAAGTACGTGAAGAACATCACCCTCGCCTCGACCATGGGCCCCGGTGTCCCCGTGGACTCGTCAGTGAACAGGAACTACACCCTCCCCGCCACTGCTGAATAGCCTCCGGTTTCCAAGACACCCAAAAGCAAAAGGGGCCGCGTGGCCCCTTTTGTCATTTCGGGTGACACAGGGACGACTCATGGGGATGCCCCCATTGATACTCGCGAGTCAGGGCCGCAATAGTGGACAGGAGGCCGTGTGTTATACTGGTCTGCGGCCGCGAAGCCGAATGACAGAGAAAGTGAAGACACGGCGTGATAAAAAAGAAATCCCCTGCTGAGATAGATGCGATGAGGGAGGCCGGGCGTGTCTCGGCCAAGGTGCTCCGCGAAGTGGGCGCCCGTGTCGCACCGGGCGTCTCGACCCTTGAGCTCGACCGCTTCGCCGAAGCGCTCATCCGCTTGGAGGGCGGCATCCCGGCATTCAAGGGCTACGGGGGTTTCCCGGGCTCCATCTGCGCCTCCCGCAACAACGAGATAGTCCACGGGATACCTTCTGCCACCGTCATCTTGCAGGAGGGCGACATCCTCTCTATCGACACGGGCGCCATCGTGGACGGCTGGGTGGGGGACAATGCCTGGACTTACGCGGTCGGGGCCGTCTCGGCGGAAAAACAGCGCCTGCTCGAAGTCGCCGAGAAGTGCATGTGGGCCGGGCTCGACGCGGCGCGCGTCGGCAACCGCCTCATGGACATCGGCGCGCGGGTCCAAAAGATAGCGGAGTCCGCGGGCTTCGGCGTCGTGCGCGAGTACGTGGGGCACGGCATCGGGCGGAGCATGCACGAGGACCCCAACGTCCCCAACTACGGGCGCCCGCGCACCGGCATCAAGCTTGAGGCGGGCATGGTGTTCGCCATCGAGCCGATGATCAACGCCGGCAGCCACGAGACCCGGCAGATGTCCGACGGCTGGCTCGTGGTCACGGCAGACGGCTCCGCGTCGGCGCATTTCGAGAAAACGGTGGCAATCACCGAGGACGGCCCGCTCATCCTCACCACTGAGGAAGGGCACGAGCGCCCCGTCTGAGCTTGACAGCAAGGCCGCGAAGCCTCTATCCTGGGGTCGATGCTCAAGCGGACGAAAATACAGTTCAAGATATCGGTGCTGCTGATAGTGCTCTTGGCAGTAGCCATGGCCATGAACGTCGCGTGGAGCCGCTATTCGCAGACCCGGCAGGCCGAGATCGAGATGCTGGAAAAGACCCAGATACTCAACCAGCAGATGCACGCCGTCTGGAACTTCATCGACATCAACCAAAAGCGCATCGACACCGACGCAAACGGCGAGTACAACTTCAAGAACATCTACTGTGCGCTCGTGGGGAAGGGCGTCGCAAAGCTGTTCATGAAGAACACCGACTACGTGATCCGCTACGTGAGCTTCCAGCCCCGCTACAGCAGCGCCTACCCGGACAGCTTCGAGAGCGCCGCGCTCACGCAGTTCGGCGAGGATATGGAAAGCGACGAGTACTATGGAATCACCGAATTCGAGGGCCGCGACGTGTTCCGCTATGTCTCGCCGATACTCGTGCAGGAGGGCTGCCTGGAATGCCACGGAGAGCCAGCGGGAGAGATCGACGCGACGGGGCATGCGAAGGAGGGCCTGCGGGTGGGGGAGATAGCCGGCGCGTCGAGCATCATCATGCCCATCGACATCTACATGGAGGGCATCGGCTCGAACATCGCCCAGCAGTCGATAATCTTCTTCATCGTCTTGGCCGCGTCCATCGCGGTGGTGATATTCGCTATCTCGCTGCTGGTGACGCGCCCGCTCAGAAGGATGGAGACCGCCTTCGAGCGCATGGAGATAGACCACTTCGACACCGAGTTCAGCGACGCATGGTCCTCAAGCGAGATACTCGACCTCCAGAAGAAGTTCCACCTGATGGCCAAGCGCCTCCAAGCGCTCTACGACAACCTTGAGGACGAGGTGGCCGACCGCACCCGGCGGCTTGTCGAGGCGAACGAGGTCCTTGACGAGCAACGGGCGAACCTCGAACACGCAAACGCGCTGCTCCAGGCCGAGAGCCTGTACAAGTCGGACTTCCTGGCCATGATGAGCCACGAGTTCCGGACGCCCTTGACCTCCATCTTGGCCTATGCCGACATACTTGAGCGGTCCGATACCTCCCTGTCCGACAAGGAGCAGGACGCCATCGACGAGGTCAGGGAGAACGGCATCGTCTTGCTGACCATGGTCAACAACATCCTTGAGGCGGCCCGCGTCGACGCGGGCAAGCTTGAGCTCACCTACGAGATAGTCGACATGGTCGACCTCATCGCCACGGTGGAAGGGGCGATACTGCCCCTGGCCGAGCGGCGCAACATCCGCTTCGCCACCAGCGTCGACCCCGCGGTGCCGCTCATCCGGGCCGACTGGGAGTCGCTGAGGCGGATCGTCGAGAACCTGGCGTCCAACGCCGTGAAGTTCACGCAGCGGGGAGGCGAGGCAAGCATCTCGATAACCAACGACCCCCAAAGCAGGGGCTGGATAGCGATCTCGGTCTCCGACACGGGCATCGGCATCAAGGAGGAGGACATCCCCTCCGTCTTCGAGAAGTTCACCCAGGTCGACAAGTCGGCCTACCGCCGCTTCAGCGGGTCGGGCATCGGGCTTGCGGTGGTCAAGATACTGACCGAGGCGCACGGGGGGACGGTCGAGGTTATCAGCGAGCCGAAGCAGGGGTCTACCTTCATAGTGAGGATACCCATGGACAGGCCAGAAAGGCGGAACAGCCCATGAAGATCATGCTTGCCGACGACGAGCCCAGTATGCAGAAACTCGTGAGGCGCGTCATCGAGGACGGGGGATACGAGTTCTGCTGCGCCTATGACGGGCTTGAGGTCGTCGAGCTCATCGAGTCTGAGAAGCCCGACCTCCTGCTGCTCGACGTGATGATGCCGCGGCTCGACGGCTTCCATGCCTGTACCGTGCTGCGCGACAACGGGGTCAAGATACCCATCATCTTCCTCTCCGCCAAAGGCGACATCGTCGACAAGAGCGTCGGTTTCGACGCCGGCGGCGACGACTACCTGGTCAAGCCCTTCAGCCCCGACGAGCTGCTCATGCGCATCAAGGCCCACCTCCGCCAGTTCGAGCGGGCGACAGAGGCGTCCAAGACGATATACGAGGGCAGGCTTGAGATCGACATAAGCCGCAGGCGCGTGCTGTGCGAAGGGCAGGTCGTGCCCTTCACGCCCAAGGAGTTCGACATCCTCTCATACCTCGCCCAGCAACGAAACGAGATAGTCACCCGCGAGCAGCTGGTCAACGAGGTATGGGGCGAGGAATTCATGGGCGAGACCTCAAGCGTGGCGGTGTTCATACGCAAGATACGCGAGAAGATAGAGGACGATCCCTCCCGGCCCCAGCTCTTGAGAACCATGCGCAACGTCGGCTACATCTTCGGGCTCGAATGAGCAGCCACGCGCAGTAGGCAGCCGCGCAGGGCGGGCACCCGCACAAGGCACCCGCGCAGGGCGGGCAGCCGCGCAAAGCAGCTAGACAAAGCGCACAGCCACATTAAGAAAAATTAATGTAACCTTAAAAAAGGGTAAATTCAGTTCCCGGCGATATCTTGGTAAACTGGAAGCACCGCTTATGCTGCTTGCGTCAAGGCGCAGGCAGGGCTTGCGGCAAGGAGGAGGGAATTGGATACAAGGAGGGAGGAGCTGGTATAAGGGTCCGGCTTAACGGGCCGGTATTCCCCAAAGGCCATCTTAATTCATCACCAAAGGAGAGCTAATGGACGAAGTAAGGAAACTTCAGGGTTTTTCCCGCCGTCGGTTTGTACAAGGTGCTGCCGTTCTTGCGGCAACCGGCATGCTTGCCGGGTGCAGCCCCGGTAGCCCCGGTACTCCGGGACAAGGGGGCGGGGGTGGCGGCTCGGCTTCCGAGACGACCATCTATTCGGGCGCTTGCCGGGGCAACTGCGCAAGCGGCTGTTTTTTGAACATTCACGTCCGTGACAACCAGGTCGTCCGCACCAGTGCGCGCGACTTCCCCAACACAGACTACAATCGCATATGCTCACGGGGCCTGACGCATATGGGCCGCATGTACGGCGCACACCGCCTGCTGTACCCGATGAAGCGCGTCGGCGAGCGCGGCTCGAACGATTTTGAGCGCATCGGCTGGGACGAGGCCCTTGACACCATCGCCGAGAAATGGCAAGGCTATATCGATGAGTACGGGGCCCAGTCCATCATGTTCTTCATGGGCTCGGGCAACTACGCGCTTCTCAGCGGCTCGTGCAACTGGGCGGGCCCCTACCAGCGCTTCATCAACGTCTTGGGGCTTTCGTACTGCAGCCTCAACGTGGATGCCGCCATGGGCTTCGGCAGCTCGCGTGCGACCGGGGGCATCGATCTCGCAAACGAGCTGACGGACCGCAAGAACGCCAAGACCCAGATATTCTGGGGCAATAACCCGGCGGTCTCCATGCCGCAGACGATGCATTGGTTCCTCAGGGCCAAGGAGCAGGGTACCCGGCTCATCGTCATCGACCCAGTTTACAACGTAAACGCCTCGAAGGCCGACTGGTGGCTGCCTGTCAAGGGCGGCACCGACGGCGCCTTGGCGCTCGGCGTCCTGAACGTCCTTCTTGAAGAGGGTTGGGTCACCGAGGACGACTTGAGGACACGGACGAACGCCGACCTGCTCATCAAGGAGGATGCCAAGTTCCTGCGCATGAGCGACTTGGGCGTCGAGCCCACAGAAGAGGTCAACCCCGCAACGGGCGAGCCGACGACGGTTGACCCCCTGGTGGTCTGGGACTCAGACGCGGACAAGGCCGTCGCCTTCGGCGAGGCGGCCACAACGGCCCTCAAGGACGTCAAGGACATCGACGGCATCAAGGTGCAGACGGTCTATGAGAACGCCTTAGACCATATCTCGCAGTACCCGCCGGCAACCGCGGCAAAGGTCTGCGGCCTTACCGAGGCAGACATCCGCGAGCTCGCGCGCGTCTACCACGAGGACGGCCCCGTCACCACCGAGATCATGATGGGCTGCAACCACTACATCAACGGCCACTACACCTCATGGCCCCTCTACCTGGTCGGCCTGCTGACAGGCAACGTGGGCAAGCCCGGCGCGGCCATGGGCACGAGCCAGGAATACCTCCCCATGATATTCTACTCGAACGTCGCCGCGGCGCACTACCCGACCGCCGCCGACGGCACCCCCGTCCCCGGACAGGCCGCCTACCTCCACACGATGCTCATGGAGGGCGTGCTCGACTCGGGCACCTACCTGGGCGAAGAGCTCATATTGAAGAGCATGTACGTCCACTGTTCCAACCCGATAGTGACGATGTGCGACCACGAGTACACGAAGAGGTGGTTCGACAAGTTCGAGTTCGTGGTCGTGGCCGACGTCTGCATGACCGAGACCTGCAAGCACGCCGACATCGTGCTGCCCTCGGCCTACTGGTTCGAGCAGATCGACATCGCCTACCTGTTCAGCACGCACCCCTACCTGCTGTGGCAGGACAAGGCTGTCGAGCCGCTCGGCGAATCGAGGCCCGACTACGACATATTCGGGCAGATACTCGGCAAGCTCGGCCTAGGCGAGTTCTGGCTCACGGACGAGGAATATATCGACACCATACTCGACAGCGACTACTGGCGCAGCGTCGGCGTCACGCCCGAGAACCTCAAGGCCAACAAGCTCGCGCGCATCTACCCCGAGGGGGACAAGATAGCCTCGACCGAGGCCTTCGCCACGGAGACCGGCCGCATCGGCCTTTACATCGATACCGTGGTGCCTGCCTATGTCTCCGGCAACCCGATAGACGAGTCCATCGAGCACGGCCTGCATTGGGAGACGCCGAAGTACGCCGGCGAGGACCGCGAGCACCGCGCCACCTACCCCTACCACTTCCTCTCGGAGCACATGCGCACCCACACGCACAGCCAGTGGTGGGACTGCGAATATGTCAAGGAGTACGAGGCGGAGCCCATCGTGAAGGTCAACCCCGACGACGCGGCCGAGCTCGGCATCGCCGAGGGCGACATCCTCAAGATGTCCAACGCCCAGGGCTCCGTCACCATGAAGTGCGCCTTGAACGCCGGCCTGCCGCGCAAGATGATCAGCTCTTCGCGCAGCTGGCAGCTGGACGACTTCATCGACGGGCATTTCGCAAGCCTGCCCCCGAAGGAGTTCAACCAGGTATGCGCCAACCAGGCCTTCAACGACGTCGCAGTCAAGATCGAGAAAGTATAAGGGGTGATATAAATGACCAGATACGGAATGACAATAGACCTCAACCGCTGCTTCGGCTGCCAGACCTGCGCCGCCGCCTGCAAGATAGCCAACAACCTGCCCATAGGCTTGAACTACTGCGTCGTGTACACGAAAAGCGACGACGACTGGACCCAGGACGGCACCGCGGTCGCAACCGGCGCCATAGCCAACGACAGCGCCGGCGGCACCTACCCGGACTGCACGCTCAGCTTCTTCCCGCTGCAGTGCCAGCACTGTGCTGCCCCGGCATGCGCCCCGGTCTGCCCGACGGGGGCCCGCTACCGCGACCCCGACACCGGCATAGTCAAAACGAACTACGACGACTGCATCGGCTGCGACGCCTGCATCAGCGGGTGCCCCTACAAGGTGAACACCCTGATCACGTCGGATGCGGAATACTACATCGACATCAAGGTCGGCGAGCATGACGCCCCGCCGCACACAACGGGCACCGTCGAGAAGTGCACCTTCTGCGACAACCTCATCGAGCGCGGCGAGGTACCGGCATGCATGCAGCTGTGCCCGGGGCGCGCCCGCTACTGGGGCGACCTCGACGACCCGGGCTCCGAGCCCAACAAGGCGAAGGAGGGCCGCGAGGTCATGCTGTACAAAGAGGACCAGGGCACCGGGCCGAGCGTCTTCTATCTGAAATAGCCGGGCATGGCCCGCCTGTCGGACGCGCGCTTGGTGCGTCTGGCAGGCCGGCCCGGCCTATCCGACCGCTTATGAGACTACGGGGATGGCATCACGATGACAGGCACGGAACCCGACCGACATGCAAGGCCTCCGCAGGCCGCCCCTTCGGCCCCTCGGGACACGGCCCTTGAGCAGGCGATAGCGAGCGCCGACTTGTTCGCCCTTCTGGCGGCGGCTTTCGCTTTCCCATCTGAGGGCACCGCCCAGGGGATAGCCGAGGGGGCCTTTCAAGACGACGCGCTTGCCTGCTTCCACGAGCTCGGGGCCCCGGAAGGCACCCTCGCAGAGCTTCGCGAGGCCCTTTCCGGCATCAAGGCCTCAGAAGGCGGGCTGTCCGTGGGGCAGATGCGCAAGGAGCACTCCTTCCTCTACCTGGTGCTCGGCCAGGACACGCGGATATTCCCCTATGAGGGCGCCTTCCTCCATGTGGGCGAGGGCCGCCCCGGCCCCCCGTCCTTGTTCCTGGCCCCCCGGACCCAGGATGTCAAGGACTGGATGAGGCGCTGCGGTGCCCTTCCCGAAAATGCGGACACGGAGCCTGTTGACAGCGTCTCCAACGAGTTCGACTTCATGCGCCAGCTCTACACCAACCGGGCACAGGCCCTGCTCGACGGCGACAGCGATGCCGCCGATGCGTGGCAGCAGGAGGCCTGTGCCTTTCGCGCCGAGCACATCGACACCTGGGTCCCGCAGCTCATGGAGCGCACTATCGATGTCACGCGGTCTGGCGTGTATGCCGCCCTCGCCCGGTTTGCACTGCTTTCCCTGACTACCATCCCTGTGGCTGTAAAGGACTGACGACATGATATTTCTCATCACGCTGCTCTGCGTCATCGCTTTCTCGTTCATTTTCAAGGCACCGCTGGAAAAGGCACCCTGGGCCTTCTACGCACTTGCCCTCGTGCTTGTCGTGCTCTTCGTCTGCCGGGAGGGCTTGGGCTTTCCTGTCTATATCGAACGTCCCATCTTCTACCTCGTGCAGAAATGCACCGTCGCGACCGCCCTGTTCGTCGTGGTGATGTTCATCGGCGTTTTCAGCGACCAGTCGCGCATCCGCAGATACCTCATGCCGGTACGCGCCGAGCTCTCCATCCTCGGTTGCCTGATGGCCCTGGGGCATATCATCAACTACCTCATGGTCTATCTGCCGCAGGTCATGGGGGTCTCTGCCACCATACGCACGAACATCGTCTTCTCCTTCGGCCTTGCCCTCTTTTTGGTGTTGCTCTTAGTCGTGCTGGGCGCTACGTCCTTCAACGCGATAAAGCGGCGCATGAGCGCGGTGGCCTGGAAGCGTGTCCAATGGTTCGCCTACCCCTTCTTCCTGCTCATCTACGTGCACAGCATGCTCTTCCTCCTGCCGCCAGCCTTGAACGGCAGCGGGACAGCCCTGTTCAGCGTTGCGGTCTATACGGCGGTGTTCGCGGGCTACCTTGTGGCTCGCAGCGTGGCTGCCCTGAGGGCGGGCAAGGCGGCGGGGCAGGGCGCCTTGCAGGGGGAGGCACAGGAGGCGGCCGCACATTAACAAAAATTAACGCAAGGTTAAAACGAGGTAAATTCAACTTATGGAGATTTCTTGATAGACTGAAAAACAGTGGTCAAAGCTGTCTGCCGTCAAGTTGCGGGCAGCGATTACGTCAAGGAGGAGGTCGTATGAATCAAAGGGAAACAGAGAAGGGCTCCGGCATATCACGGCGCAGCTTCGTGAAATGGAGCGTTTTGGTCGGAGGGACGGCCGCCCTGTCGTCGGGCCTTGTCGGCTGCGGGCTTCAGGGCAGCAAGGACGACCCCGGCACGCCGGGCGGCCAGGGCGAGGGCGTCTGGAAGACGGCGGCCTGCATGAACAACTGCTCGTGCGGGTCTTCACGGTGCCTGCTCAAGGCCTACGTGGTCGACGGTGTCCCGGTGAGGCTCATCACCGACCATACGGGGGAAGACACGCCGGAAAACCCCCAGAAGCGTGCCTGTGCACGGGGGCGCGCCCAGATCAGCAACATGCTTTCGGCCGATCGCGTCAAGTACCCGATGAAGCGCAAGAACTGGGCCCCGGGCGGCGGCGACAAGTCGCTGCGCGGGAAGGACGAATGGGTCCGGATATCCTGGGACGAGGCCTATGACATCATAGGCTCGGAGATGCAGAAGGTCTTGGACGAGTGCGGCACGCGCGGGATACTGAGCACCGGCTATGCCGATATCGGCGTCACCTACTTCGACCAGTTCGAGTGCCTGCTCAACGCGCTCGGAGGCGCCTTCCACAACGACTGGGCGACGGTCTCGCTGGGAAGCTGGCCTTTGGTCGAGCTCTTCATGACCGGCGGGTTTTTGGCCGCGCCGGACAGCCTGGCGATACAGGAGTCGGAACTCCATCTTATGTTCGGCAACAACTGGATGGCGAACAAGGGCGGCAACACCGCCTGGCAGCTGCACAACGCCAAGGCGGCGGGCGGCAAGATAGTCATCATCGACCCGTGGCTGAACCAGACGGCACAGGGCGTTGCAGACGAGTGGATCCCCATCCGCCCCGGGACCGACACCGCGCTGGTCCTCGGCATGGCCTACCACATGATAACGAACAACCTGCATGACCAGGCCTACCTCGACACCTACTGCATAGGCTTCGACGCGGACCACATGCCGGAAGGGATGCCTGCGGAGGGGAACTTCAAGGACTACGTCTTGGGCACCCATGACAAGGAGCCGAAGACTCCCGAGTGGGCGGCCCGGATATGCGGCGTGCCAACGGCGCGGATCGAAAGCCTGGCCGCAGAGGTCGCGGCCTGCAAGAAGGTCAACTTCTTCGCGGGCCAGTCGACGACCAAGATACCGGCCGGGGAGATGTTCGGCCAGGTCTTCTACACGCTGGCGTTCATGTCCGGCGGCATCGGCACGCCGGGCAACTACGTCTCGTGGGTCGGCCTCCATGAAGGCATGGGCGGCACCTTCGTGACCGCGGGCAATGCCTCGAACGCCAAGGGCCTGAACCCGGTCAACCCGCTTCGGCCCCCGGGGGTGGTCACGTCCCCGAACCCGGCCGAATGGGCGGACAACTGGGACGACTGGGACCAGATGGAATACTCCGAGTCCTGGCGCTCAGCGCTTGACGGGGAGTACGGCCGTGACATGTGGCCGAAGGGCAAGAAGCCCGTCGATATCCGCATGATCTATACCGGAGGCTACCAAAACGCCCTCAACTCCGTCCCCAACGCGAACGCGGCGATCGAGCTGTGGAGGTCGGTCGACTTCGTCTTGGGGGTCAACCCCTTCTTCTGCGCGTCGGTGCGCTATGCCGACCTGGTCTTGCCGGTGCAGACCTGGTGGGAGAAGTTCGAGGTGCTCTGGTCCAACAACGGGGACTCCGTCTATTGGGCGGACAAGGTCATCGCCCCCTACTTCGAGTCCCACACCGAATCAGAGATAGCCCTGGCCATCGCCGACAAGCTCGGGGTTGACCCGGGCCTGGTCGACACGATGACCGAGGAGGAGCGTCGCTTCGCCTCCCTACAAGGCGCACAGTACATGAAGGAGAGCTACGGCAACTACGCCCCCCTCATCACCATCACCCAAGAAGAGATCGACGAGCTCGGTGTCGAGGGCGAGCCGCAGGAAGGCCTCATGACCATCGCCGAGATCAAGGAACAAGGCTTCTACAAGGTGCAGCGCTCGAAGGGCGACGGGCTCTCGAACCTGCCCTTTGCCGCATTCTATAACGATCCTGAAGGTGCCCCTGTGGCCACCACCACCGGCAAGTTCGAGATATTCTGCCCCACGCTCTCCCTCATCGTCAACTCCTACGGCTTCTCCGAGATTGCGCCCATCGGCATGTGGCAGGCCAACCCGGAGCAGGGCCAGGGCGCACAGACCGAGGAATACCCCCTGCTCTTGTGGACGCCCCATTCGCTGCGCCGCGCCCACACGGTGCTGGACTCGGTGACCTCGCTGCGCGAGGCCTTCCCGCAGGAATGCTTCATGAGCATGGTCGATGCCGAGGCACGGGGCATCAAGAACGGGGACACCGTCTTGATGAGCAGCCCCTACGGCCAGGTGCTGCGGCCTGCCAAGGTTATGCCGACAGTCGTTCCGGGGGCGGTCGCCCTCCAGGACGGCGCCTGGACCAACATCGATGAGGGGACGGGGATCGACCTCGCCGGCAACCCCAACATCCTGCAGGCCCCCAAGGCCTCGGGCCAGGGCTCGCAGTCCTGGACAGGCACCATCTGCCAGGTCGAGAAATACACCGGCAGCATCAAGCTGGAGCCGGACAAGAAGCGTGCCCTTGTCCTGCCAAAGGGAATCGAATAGGAGGGGGCAGACATGGCTCAGTATGGTTTTTACTTCGACTCTGACAAGTGCACTGGCTGCAAGTCCTGCCAGGTAGCATGCAAAGAGACCTTCGGCCTTCCCGTCGACACGCTGTGGCGCAAGGTCTACAACTACCAGGGCGGCTCCTGGAAGCTCGACGAGGCGACCGGCGTCTACGAGCCTGACGGGGTGTTCGGCTACTTCGTCTCGATGGCATGCAACCATTGTGAGATGCCCGCGTGTTATGCGGTATGCCCTGTCGCCGCGATTTCCAAGGACGAGGACACCGGCATAGTCACCATTGACGAGGAGCTGTGCATCGGGTGCGTCTCCTGCCGGACCGCGTGCCCCTATGACGCCCCCAGCCTCTGGGAGGAAAAGGGCATCTTCACCAAGTGCGACATGTGTGCCGCCCTGGTCGAGGACGGGGACATGCCGATCTGCGTGGCAGGCTGCAATATGCGCGCGCTGGACTTCGGGGAGCTTGTCGACCTCCAGGGCAAATACGGGAAAGGCGACGTCGAGACAGAGCCCCTGCCGCTGGACTCGACCACGCCCTCGCTGGTGCTGAACCCCCACCGCGACGCCCAGAAGACCGGGACGGGCACCGGGTCTGTGGTCAGCTTCCCCGAGGAGCTTTAAGCCCCATGATGCGGAGGGTGGGCGCCGCCTGCCCTCCGTGCCTTTCTGAGGAAGGTTTTTACCAGAGGAGTACCGGTTGGACGATCAAAGGACCCAATTCCTTGAGGGAACTGCCATAGCGCTTGCGGTCTTCGGCATCCTGCTGTACGAGGAGCCCTCCGCCGAGCGCCTGGGAAGCCTGGCAGGCGAAGGCTTCTTTTCCGAGATGCCCCTGGCGGGTGCCACGCCAAGGATCGACGAGGGCATCGGGCTGCTTGAGGAATGGGCGGCCCAGGCTGGGGCCAAGGCCCCCCAGGAAACGGCTGCCGGGCTCTCGGCCGAATGGTTCAGGCTGTTCGTGGGGGCAGGGGAGCCTGCCGCCCCTCCGTGGGCCTCGTACTACCTGGAGCGGGACCCCGTGCTGTTCAGCAAGAGCACCTTGGGGGTCCGCCAGCACTATGCCGCCCACGGGCTGGAGCTTGAGCGGAAGTACCACGAGCCGGACGACCACCTGGGCCTCATGCTCCAGTTCCTGTCGGTCGTGGCCGCCAAGGAGAACGAGGCGCTGTGTGCGGGCGCGGGCGAAGGGGCTGCTGCCCTCAAAGACGAGCGGCAGGGTTTTGTCAGCACCTACATCCTTCCCTGGGTGGGAACATGGCAGCAAAGGGTCGACGCCTCTTCGACCGGGCCCTTCTATCGGGGCCTGGCAATCCTCGTAAGCGAGATGGTCGCCCTCATCGCCGCAGACGCGGAAATGCCCTAGCCGAAGAACACCTCGGCGGCGTGCTCGTAGAAGCCGGGGTGCTTGTAGCGCAGGAGCCTGGTGGGGGTCGTGCCGGGCCGCACCGAGACGTGCACGGGCGGGCTGACAAGGGCAAGGAGCTCCCCGTCGATGAAGAGCGACACCTCGCGGCTCGACCTGCTGGGGGAAAGGCTGAGCTCGGCCACGTCGTGTGCGGCGGTGACGATTGCGCGGGAGCGCAGGGTGTGGGGTGCGAGCGGCACCACGACTAGGCCCTCGAAGCCCGGCGCGACCAAGGGTCCCCCCGCAGAAAGCGCGTAGGCGCTCGACCCGGTTGCCGTTGCCATCACCATGCCGTCACCCCGCATAGTGGCGATGGTGGCGCCGGATATGCTGAGGTCGAAGTCGATGATCCGGCCTGCCGCCCCCCGTGTCAGCGCCACCTCGTTCAAGGCGAAGAAGCAGCACGTGGACGCATCCTCGCAGGTGACGGTGACCTGGAGGTTCGTCCGGCGCTCGCAGGTCACCTCTCCGGCGATTGCCGCAGCGGCCATCGCCACCACGCCGTCATCGCCGGGGTTCGCCAAGAAGCCCAGATGCCCGAAGTTGATGCCCAGTATGGGGGCGTCAAAGGCGTTGACGAGCCGTGCGGTGCGCAGGATGGTCCCGTCTCCCCCCAAGACGATTGCCAGGCCGACCCCTGTTTGCGCAAGCCGCCCATCCAGCGCCGCCGCGTTCTCCAAGCCGAGCTCGTGCGAGTCGATGACGGTGGACGGCAGCCCTTCCGCCTGCAGGTGGCCCTCAAGGAGCAGGGATGCCTCGCGTGCCTGTGAATTGGAGTTATTGCGTACTATCAGGATATGCATGATTCCCTCGGCTCCCTCTTTGATACTATTATGACTCTACATTATAAGTGAAGGATGGGAAGCCTTAGTGGGCGAAGCGGACAATTCAATCCTGAAAAGCACGGGCATCATGGGGATGGCGACGCTGCTCTCCCGTGCGACCGGGCTTTTGCGCACCTGGGCGATGGCCTTTGCACTCGGCAACACGCTCATCACCTCGGCCTACCAGATTGCCAACGCCATGCCCAACGTCATCTTCGACCTCGTGGTCGGCGGCATCCTGGGCACGGCCTTCCTCCCGGTCTACCTGCTGCAGAAGGAACGGCTCGGTCGCGAGGGCGCAGACCGCTTCGCCTCGAACATCTTAAACATCGTCTTAGTCCTGCTCGGCGTCTTAGTCCTGCTCAGCATCGCATTCGCGTCCTTCGTGGTCGCGACCCAGACCTTCACGCGCAGCAACATCGACATCATCAACTCGACCGCCGTGTTCTTCTTCAGGATATTCGCCGTCCAGCTGGTGTTCTATGGGCTGAGTGGCGTCATCACCGGGGCGCTCAACGCCAACCGCGTGTACGGCGTGCCCGCCTTGGCGCCGGTCTTCAACAACGTCTGCGTCATTGTCAGCATGTTCTCCTACGCTTTTTTGTCGGGCATAAACGGGCAGCTTGCCCTGGTCGTCCTTGCCGTGGGGACGACGCTGGGGGTGGTGGTGCAGTTCGGCATCCAGATACCGACGCTGGTCAAGACAGGCTTCACCTACACGCCGCGCATCGACCTGAAGGACCCGGCCTTGAAGGAGGCCTTGAAGATCGCCGTGCCGACCCTCATCTACATTGCGGGCACGCTCGTGTCCTTCTCCTGCCGCAACGCTTTTTCGCTCTACGGCGGCGACCATGGGCCGGCGACCCTGAGTTATGCCTGGATGTGGTACCAGCTGCCTTACGGGGTGGTGGCGGTCTCGCTCTCGACCACCTACCTGACCGAGATGAGCAAGGCGGTGGCCCAAGGCGACATCGACGGTCTGCGCGAGTACGTAAAGCAGGGCCTGCGCCGGACGCTGTTCCTCATCATCCCGCTCGCGGGGCTGATGTTCTCGCTGGCCCTGCCCATCATGCAGATATTCCGCGCCGGCGCCTTCAGCCAAGACGATGTCGCCTTCGTCTCGAACATCTTGGCCCTCTGGGTGCTGAGCCTGCCCTTCTACGCGGGCCAGATGTATTTGTACCGGGTGTTTGCAGCCCTGCGCCAGTTCATGGCATTTGCGCTTGTGAGCTGCGGCTTCTGTGTCGTCCAAGTTATCCTCTATGCCTTTTTGAGCCGCCCTTTCAGCCTGGGGCTCAGCGGCATCATGCTTGCGGACTTCATCTATTACGGCCTCATGTTTGCCACCATGGCCCTCATCCTGCGCAAGCGCATCGGGTCCTTCGACATGATGAGCATAATGAGCATGTGCATGAGGGTGCTCTTTGCCACCTGCGTCGGCGCGGGTATTGTCACACTGCTCCTGTTCGTGCTTCCCCTGAAGCCCTCGATTCTTGCCGGGTTGCTTGAGATTGCCCTGTGTGGCGCTCTCGGTACTGCGGTCATCGTCGGGCTCAGTAAACTTTTTCGTGTAGAGGAGATGGATATGGCCATTGATGTCTTAGAAAGGCTCGCCAGGAAGCTTGCCGAAAAATTCCCGGGCTTCACCGAGAGGCTTGAGGGCAAGCAAGGCGGCAGGGCTGCCATAGGCGGGTCGGACGGCAAGTCCACGGTGGGTGCTGCAGGTGGGCTGGAGGCAGGCGGCGGATCCTTTGCCGGGGCCGCCTTCGGTTTTGCCGGCGCACCTGGCGAAAGAGAGATAGGGTCGTTTCAGAGGCTGGCAGGGAGGCTTGCGGACATGCTCTCCGAGCGTTTCGGCGACAAACACGCCGCCCAGGCATTCGAGGACGAGCTTGCCCACAAGCTAACCGGCCAAACCTATGAAGACAAGGATTCCGACATCTGGGCCGCAGAAGAACCCCCCGCCACCCAGGCCGCCGACACGGACTCGGGCATTCAGGCCGATGACGGGTTTCTGGACGTTCTGGTCGAAGGCGAAACCCTGGATGAAGCCCTGAACGATATCGTCCCCGATATCGGGGATATGGCCGGTGGCTTTTCTGTGGACATGGCCGACAACCTCGCCGACAGCTTTTCTCATGACTTGGCCGACACAGGCGAGGCGGGCAGGTATTCCAGCTATGATGACGAAGACCCCTTCCTTCCGAGCGACAAGGTCGGCAAGCACGCCGCGCCAGAAGACAGGTATGCGGCAGCAGGGAAGCACGCTGCGGCAGAGGAAGAGCCTGTAGGCAGACATGCCGCTCCTCCGATAGGCAAGCATGCCGCTCCGGAAGTCACTGACGACTATGTCGTAACAGGCCGCCATGCACGGTAGGGCGACACCGGCACTGCCGACGGACATTCGCCTTGCCCCTGCGGGGCTGTCCTTATGCGTTTCCCCTCGTGGCAAGCCATGTTGTGGGGGAAAACGGGTGGGAAACCCGAGGAAAATTCTCCATAATCCCATATCTTGTATAGAATAAGGTGATATGGACGGGATTCTTCCATATCTGGTAGTCTACTTTCTGGAGTCTGGGGAAATTGGGGCAAAAAGCAGCAAAAAAAAGAATTTTGTATTGCCCTATTTCCAGGATTCAACTAACATATACTGCGATGGAAGCACGAGTAAAGGAAGGATTCACGCTTCATGACGGATCCGGTAGGATGTGAGCCTGAGCGCAAGACCGACGGAATCGGGGGCCTGAACGTGCCGCCGGTACGGGGCCTTGAGCGCAAACTCGACCCAACCGGGCGTATGGCCGTGCCGTCCGACCTTGCAAAGAGGTTTTCATTCTGGAAGGAGTCCAAGGAGTCCAAAGAGCCCAGGAACCTTATGGTGACTCTCTCACTGAAAGGAGACTGTCTCTACATCTTCGAACCGGATGGATTCAAGGAATGGATCGATCTGGTATTCCTGAAGAGCTTCGGAGGCTTCGATCCGACAAGTGAAGAGCAGATCGATCTTCACAGCGTTTTAAGCGAGAGGGGGGACTGCGTCGTCCTCGACAAGGCAGACCGCATCGGCCTTGC
The DNA here is from genome assembly GCA_009782605.1 of Eggerthellaceae bacterium. Taxonomy (GTDB): domain Bacteria; phylum Actinomycetota; class Coriobacteriia; order Coriobacteriales; family Eggerthellaceae; genus WRIS01. The sequence continues at coordinate 48,785 of WRIR01000006.1, forward strand.
TGCCTGGCAGCTCGAAGAGGTCGGGATCAAACCCGGCTCTGCGGTAAAGCTCTTTTTCAGCGGCAACAAGATCGAAGTGTGGGATCCGGCCGCGTGGGAAGAGAAGCGTCGTCGAGTCGATGTAAAAACACTCCTCAAAGCGTAATATCGGAATTCGAGCGCGGTTTTGAAAACTGAATACCATCATCAGCCAGTCATGCTCTCAGAAACCCTCGGGTACATCATACACCCTCAAACGCAGCACGTACCCGAGGCCGGTTTTACCTTCGTTGACGCGACTGTCGGTGCGGGGGGACACGCTTTCGAGGCGGCCCTGCTTCTCGGAAATGCGGGAAGGCTCATCGGCATCGACCAAGACGAGACTGCATTGGCACTGGCACACGAGCGGCTTGAGACCTTGCCCCAGGGAGGGCGACCCCTCATCGAACTGTTCTATGGGAACTTCGGTGACCTGGACGCGCTCCTCCTAGAAGCGCAGACCCCCGGGATCGACGCGATCCTCTTCGACCTCGGGGTTTCCTCAATGATGCTCGACGAGATATCTCGGGGCTTCTCCTTCAAGAAGGGGATGGCAACCCTTGATATGCGGATGGACCTGGGGAACCACACCCTCAACGCAGCCGAGATCCTTGACACCTACAGCGTGTCCGATCTCCACCGGGTCTTCCGCGACTATGGAGAGGAGAAGTGGGCGAAGCGCATTGCGGAGTTCATCGTCTCCGCCCGTGTGAAGAAGCGCATCGAGACGAGCGAGGAACTTGTCGCCATCATCAAGGCGGCGATCCCCGCCTCTGCAAGGCGATCCGGGGGACACCCGGCCAAGCGCGTATTCCAAGCGCTGAGGGTCGAGGTCAACGCGGAGCTCGCAATGCTGCAGCAAGGCTTGGACGCAGCCATCCGCTGGCTGAACCCGGGTGGGCACGTCGCGGTCATCAGCTATCAGTCGCTTGAGGACCGCATTGTGAAAGACACTTTTGCCGCTGGCGCAAACCGCTGTGTTTGCCCGCCTGACCTGCCAGTTTGTGTATGTGGAAAGCGGCCGGTCCTTGAGATGGTTACCCGCAAGCCCGTCCTGCCGAGCGCCGAAGAGGTCGCCTGCAACGCACGGGCGCGCAGCGCCAAGCTGCGGGTGGCGAGAAAGCTATAAGAACGATCCCTGACAAGGGAGGGGCATGCCCCAGAAGCTCTATTAAACTGAATACCTGTTCACCAAACGACGGAGCGAAAGAGAAGGGGGAGGCAAACAATGGGCGCAGCACCGGCATATCAATACAGTTACCTTGAGCCTGAACCCTTGGTGGTACCGCAGCCGCGCGTACAGGTCATACCGGGAGGCAGGCCCCACAGCAAGCAGCTCTCAAGCACGACGCTCTTTGCCGTCCGGCTCTTTGCCGCGGTGCTCTTCGTGTTCATATTCTTAGGGTTTGTCCGTGTCGGGCTCCATGCGGCAACGGTTGAGACCGGCATTTCTGCTGACCGGTGGGCGGGCAAGGTGGAATCCGCCCGTGCCTTCGGACACCAGGTCGAAAGCCGGGAGCGCTATCTCTCGAACCCCGGTTACCTGAGTACCGAAGCCGCCAAGCTCAAGATGGCCGAGCCGGACAACCTGGTGGTCATCGACCTCCCCGACGACATAGTGCAAACCGATGGTGACGGCTGCCTGTCTTTGCTCTTGAGCCTCAGGGTAGCAGCACAAAAGTAGGTCTGCGATGAGCAGGAAGCCGGACAGGACGCAGGCAGGCACAGGCACAGCTCCCGAGTCGGGGGCGGATTTCAACAACATGGTCAACCAGGCGACCGATTGGTCGGGCCGCGCAGTCATCATTTTACTGGCCTTCTTCGCTGTTGCCGTCATCTTTGCCGGCAAGCTGTTCTACCTTCAGGTCGTCAAAGCCGACGAATACTCGCAAGAAGCCGCAAAGATCCGTATCGGCGAACCCATCGAGACCCTGCCGCGCAGGGGCGTGATCTACGACCGTAACGGCGTCATCATGGCACAAAGCGTCGATGCGGTGACGGTGTGGGCGAACCCCGACGAGATACCCGAGGACATGGTCGAGGGCGTCGCCGCCCAGCTGTCCTTTATCCTCGGCGGAGACTTCGAGGAATACAAGAGGCAGCTCTCCTTGGAGGACACCTACTACGCCTATATCGAGCGGCAGGTGGATGCTGAGCTTGCCGAAGAACTGGAAGAGCTTGGGCTCAAAGGCATCTACTTCGTTGACGAGGCACGGCGCGAATACCCCTGCGGCCAAGTCGGCGGGCAGGTCATCGGGTTCGTGAACCGCGAAGGCGACGCGAGAAGCGGCCTTGAGCTCTACCATGACGAAATACTGCGGGGAGTCCCCGGGAAGCTTGTCGTCGAGCGGGGAATCGGGGGGATACCCATCCCTGGCGGGATCCACATGCAGACCTATTCTGAGAACGGCCAAGACATCGTCACCTCGCTCGACGTTGTCTTGCAGGAGAAGGTAGAAGAGGCGCTCATCCACGGGGTTGCCGTACTCGAAGGGACGGGTGGCAGCGCCGTTGTCATGGACGGCGCGACGGGCGAGATACTCGCCTGTGCCTCGCTGCCGCTTCTAAACCCCTCCGACCTGGACTCAATATCGGCTGACGCCATGAGCCTCAAGTGCATCAACGAGGGGTTCGAGCCGGGATCGACCTTCAAGGCGGCTTCCATGGCGGCGATCCTCGAAGCGGGCGCGCTCAGCCCCGACGACAAGATACTGTGCCCGGCGGTCCTGCCGGCGAACGGCTACGCCGTCACCGACGCATGGGATCGCGGCGACGAGGTCATGAACCTGTGGGAGATACTGTACCGCTCGTCCAACGTCGGCATATCGCTGAGCTCCCAGCGGCTGGGATTTCGCCACATGTACAGCAAGATACTCGACTACAACCTCAATTCGGCAACAGGGGTCGACTACCCCGGCGAGCTTGAAGGCTACCTGCTGCCCGAAGAGGAATGGTCTCTCATCCAGGCATACAACGTGAGTTTCGGCCAGGGGATATCGGTGACTCCTTTGCAGACGGCGCGCTTCTACGGTGCGCTCGTGAACAACGGGGTCGAGTGCACTCCGCACTTCCTTGTCAAGGAGCTCCAAAACGAGGTGAACACCGTCTACCCGACCGAGCAGGTCATAGTGAACACGGAGGTCATCCCGATCTTGACCGACATGCTGGAGCTCGTGGTCACGCTCGGCACTGCGAGCGACATCTGGATCCCGGGTTACTCGGTGGCCGGAAAGACGGGCACGTCCGAGATAGAGGACCCGGTTAACGGGGGCTACCTCGAAGACATCTACAACATCTCCTTTGTGGGCTTCCTGCCCTATACCGATTCTTCGTTGGTTTGTTTTGTGGCGGTGACCGAGGTTCCCGGCGACCGAAAGGCGACACAGATATTTCAAGATATAATGACCTTCGCCATTGACCGTTACCGCATCGCGCCAACCGAAGGATAGCCATGTCCAAGACCTGTGAAGACCTCTTTTCCGGAATAGACTGTTCTATCATCGGCAATGGGAACATCGAGGTCAGTGACATCGCCTACCGCAGCGACCGGGTGCGTCCCGGCGATGCCTTCTTTTGCATTGTCGGCTTGAAGGTCGACGGGCACACCTTTGCCCAAGATGCCATAGACCGTGGCGCCCGGGTGCTGGTGGTCGAGCGCAAGCTCTACCTCGCTGATGCGACCGACGTCACCGAAGTGGTCGTCAGGGACACCCGCAAGGCGATGGCCGAGGCGTCCGCCCGCTTCTTCGGGCACCCCTCCGCCTCCTTCGACCTCGTAGGAATCACCGGTACCAACGGCAAGACAACCATAACCTACCTGGTGGAGCACATCGTGCGCCGCACCGGGAAACGCCCCGGGGTCATCGGCACCGTCGGCATCCGCATGGGCGATGTGGTCGAGAAGGTGGCGCATACGACCCCGGAATCCCCCGACCTGCAAAACATTCTGGCACGCATGAGGGATGCAGGCTGCGACACCGTCGCTATGGAGGTCAGCTCGCATGCGCTCGACCTCGAACGGTGCTGGGGGACGAGCTTTGCCGTGACGGCCTTTTCGAACCTGACGCAAGACCATCTCGACTACCACAAGACCTTTGAGGCCTATTTCGAGGCAAAGGCGCGCCTGTTCTCGAAAGACTATCCTGCCATGAGGGTCATCCATATCGACGACCCTTGGGGCAAGGAACTGCTGCGTCGCTGCTCGAAGACGCAGGATACCGTCGTTACCGTCGGCTTCGACACAACGGCGCTCATCCACCCGACCGCTGTCGAGTACGGGCAGGAGCACACCGCGCTCACCCTCGACGTGAAGGGGGCCGCCTACCGCCTCGTATCCCCCCTGGTCGGCAAGTTCAACGTGGACAACCTTATGTGCGCCTTCGGGATCGCCCTGACGCTGGGGATAAAGCCTGCGGACATCGCGCGTGCCCTCGAAGAGGTGCCACCCATCCCCGGCAGGCTTGAGCGGGTATCGGCCGACGTTGAGGGCGGATTTTCGGTCTATGTCGACTATGCCCACACCCCCGATGCCCTCGAAAAGGCCATCCTCTCCCTCAAGGCCGTTACGAGGGGAAAGACCCTGGTTGTGTTCGGCTGCGGGGGAAACCGCGACACAAGCAAACGCCCCCTGATGGGGCGTGCGGCGCTCAATGCCGATTTTGCCATCGTCACCTCGGACAACCCGCGCAACGAGGATCCGCTTGCAATCATCGGCGACATCCTGCCCGGTATGAGGGCCCACCCCGACCGCTTCGAGGTCGAGCCCGACAGGAGGAGCGCTATCGCGCAGTCGATACGTCGCGCCCAGCCACACGACAGCGTGCTTATCGCGGGAAAAGGCCATGAAGACTATCAGGTCGTGGGGGACGAGGTGCTGCCCTTCGACGACGTGGTTGTTGCGGCCGAGGAGCTGCGTCGGGTGCAGGAGGTGGCTGGTACGCCATGCGGCTGAACTCGAAGCAAATATGCGAATACACTGGCGGCACGTTGCTGGTTGAGCCCATCGATGCGAGCAGGCTCGCCTGTGGGATATCGTGGGACTCGCGGGAGCTCGCGGCAGACAAGGCCTTCGTCGCCTTGTCGGGAGAGCGCACAGACGGACACCGCTTTGTGGCCGACGCCCTCCGTGGCGGCGCGGCGGTCGTTGTGGTGGCCGACAGGCCTGATGCCGAGACCTGCCTGCTTGCCAAGGAGATGGGCGCGGCCGTCATCGAGGTGAGCGACACCGCCCATGCCGTCGCCGACCTTGCCCGGGCCTGGCGCTCGAAACTGCGCTGCCGGGTTATCGGGGTCACGGGTTCAAACGGCAAGACCACGACGAAGAACATGATGCGCGATGTTTTGAAGGCGTCGTTTTCAGTGGTGGCGACCGCAGGCAACCAGAACAACGAGCTGGGGGTTCCCCGTACCGTCCTTGAGGCGAACCCCGAGACCGAGGTGCTAATCGTCGAGATGGGGATGCGGGGCCCCGGTCAGATAAAAGAGCTCTGTGCATGCGCCGTCCCCGACATGGGGCTCATCACCAATATCGGCGAGGGCCATCTTGAGCTTTTGGGGACGAAGGAGGACATCGCCCGCGCGAAGGCAGAGCTCTTCGCGGCGCTGCCGTCCGGGGTTGGCATCGCGTTCATGAACCGGGACGACGCCTTTGCGGACTTTGTCTGCGCCGAGGCCGGGCTCGATGAGCGTCAGGTGAGGCTCGTCTGGTACGGCGGGTGCGGCATTGGCGAGGCCCCCGCGCCTGCCGCCGCCGCGCACGCCCCTGCCGCTGTGGGCGCCTATGCCGACGAGGTCACGCTCGATGCCCAGGGGCGACCTTGCTTCACACTGCATCTGGCTGGCGAAAAACGCCGTTGCCTGCTCCCCTTGAGGGGCATCCACAACGTAGGGAATGCCACGGCCGCCGCGAGCGTTGCCAGCGTGCTCGGCATGGACATCGACACGATAGTCGCAGGCCTTGAGAAGGCCCTCCCGGAATGCGGCCGCCAGGAGCTACGGCGTGCCCGCGGCGGTTTTGCGATCATCGACGACACTTACAACGCCAATCCCGACTCGATGCGCGCGGCGCTGCTGATGCTTGCAGCTTTGGAGGTCCCGGGGCGGCGCATTGCGGTGCTGGGCGACATGGGGGAGCTGGGCGAGGCCGCCCAGGCCTGCCACGAAGGTGTCGGGGAGCTGGCAGCGACCCTGCCCCTCGACCGCCTTATCTGCATCGGGGACTTGAGCGCATCCATCGCTTCGGCGGCGCGCGAGGGCGGTATGGCCCCGGAGCGGGTCTCTCATGTCGAGAGCATTGCAGGGATCCTCGAGGAGCTGGACATCTCCCTGTTCCCTGAGGATACGGTATTGGTGAAAGCCTCGCGTTTCATGAGGCTTGAACGAGTGGTCGAAGGGCTTGCGAACTGACATGGTGCTCCTTTTCTCGAAATACTCAAGCTTCCTGGTCTTTTTGGGCATCGTCATTTCCATTGCGGTGGTGATGATCCTCATGCCGTTTTGGATCCGCTTCCTCAGGAAGGGGAGCATCGGGCAGCAGGTGCGTGCTGACGGCCCCCAAAGCCACCTGGTGAAACAGGGCACCCCCACGATGGGCGGGGTGGTTATGGTCTTAGGGGTCACGGTGAGCGCTCTTGTCGTGGAGGCCCCGATTCCCGAGACGATCGTCTTGTTGGCAGCGACCCTGCTCACGGCCGCGCTCGGCCTCATCGACGATGCCTCGAAGGTCATCAAGGAACGCTCGCTGGGCCTGACGCCGAAGGCGAAGCTTATCGGGCAGTTCTCCATCGCGACTGTGTTCTGCCTCGTGGCGGTGAACACCTTAGGGATTGCCCCGACCATATCCATCCCCTTCATAGCCACGCTCGACCTCGGCGTGCTGACCACCACGATACCCCTCGGCGCGGGAGGCCTTGCCATCCCCTGGCTCTACCTCGCTTTTGTCGACATCCTGCTCGTCGGCATGTGCAACGCGGTCAACCTGACCGACGGCCTCGACGGCCTCGCCGCCGGGACCGTCATGGTCGTTATGATCATCATGGCGGTCATCGCCTACCGCACCGACATCCTCACCGTATCGATATTCGCCGCAGCGGTCGCCGGCTCGTGCATCGGCTTCCTCTGGTTCAACGCCCATACCGCTGACATCTTCATGGGCGACACCGGCTCGCTTTCCCTGGGGATGGTGCTGGGCTGCCTCGCGGTGCTCACGAAGACGGAGTTCCTGGTCCTCATCATCGGCGGCCTCTTTGTCGCCGAGGCGCTGTCCGTCATGATCCAGGTACTTTACTACCGGCGCACGAAGAAGCGCATCTTCCTCATGGCGCCGCTCCACCACCACTTCGAGAAGAAGGGCTGGGGCGAGATGAAGGTCGTCGTCCGCTTTTGGATTATCTCCGGCGTGCTTGCAGCGCTCGGGTTTTCTATCCATTTCGCCCAGTCGCTTGTGGGGGTGCTCTAGCCCATGGCGAAGAAACCCCGGACAGGATGCCTGCCCTTCCGCCGCCGCCGCCCCTTGGGCCCCCTCGGGCATGTGCTCGTTTTGGGCCTGGGGAAGAGCGGGCAGGCTGTCGTGCGCTACTGCCAGGGGCTTTTAGGCGACCGTGTCGAGAGCATCACGGTTGCGGGAGGCGTTCCGTGCGAGGACTCCCGCGTCTTTGCGGCGGACAGGGCAGCTCCACAGGTCGAGTTCTCCTTCGACCAGGACGAGGTGTGCGGGGCCTTCGATCTGTGTATCGCCAGCCCCGGCATCCCCCCGTCCTCCAGCCTGTACCGCAGTGCCCAGAGCGCCTCGACCGAGGTTGTCAGCGAGGTGGAGTTCGCCTGGCGCGAGGACAACGGCGCGTCGCTGTGGATCGCAGTGACCGGGACGAACGGCAAGAGCACGACGACCGCCCTCATAGCCCATATCCTGAACGCGAACGGGCAGAAGGCCCGCGCTGTCGGCAATATCGGGGACACCTGCCTCGACGCGGTGCGCGAAGGGGCAGCCGACGTGTATGTGACGGAGGTCTCATCCTACCAGCTTGCCTCGACGAGGGATTTCGCGCCTGACATTGCCGTCCTGCTCAACATCACCCCCGACCACCTGTCCTGGCACGGGAACTACGAGGCCTATGTTGCGGCAAAGACGAAGGTCTTCGAGAACCTCCCCGGTGTTCCTGCTGCCTTCGCCATACTGAACGCGGCCGACGCAGGGGTCTTTCCCGTCGTCGAGCACTTCAGGGCCCAGACGATAGAGCAGCGTGGATTCCACTACATCGCGATCGGCAGCCCGGGCAGCATCAGCGCCCCCCTCGACGGCGCCGACGAGTGCGCATTTGTCCGGGACAGGGCAATGTGCTGGTCCTACCCGAGCGGCGAGACGACCTTCGGGTCGGTCGACGACCTCAAAATCAAAGGTGCGCACAATGTGGTCAACGCGCTTTCGGCGGCCCTGTGCGCGACCCTCTTCGGCGCCCCGCCTGAAGAAGTCGCCGCCGCGTTGAGGGCTTTTGCGCCCCTTGAGCACCGGATCGAGCCCTGCGGGACCGTGGGCGGCGTCGTGTGCTACAACGACTCGAAGGCGACCAACGTCGACGCAACCGTGAAGGCGCTTGCCGCCTTTGGCGACGAGCGCCCCATAGTATTGTTGGGCGGCGAGGACAAGGGGACCGACCTTGCAGCCCTGGTCTGTGCCACCGAGCAATACGCCCGGGCTGCGGTTTGCTTCGGTGCCGCCGGCCCCCGCTTCCTTGAGGCCTTCGCGCACTCGGCACTCCCGCACTTCGGCGCTGTGGCCTTGGAGGATGCCTTCGACACCGCCCTTGACCATGCCAGTCCGGGTGATATCGTGATCCTGTCCCCGGCCTGCGCGTCCTTTGACGCCTTCGACGACTTCGAGCATCGGGGGCGGGCCTTCAAGGCCCTGGTCTCCCGAAGGGCACACGAGAGAGGGGCTTGAGAACCATGGCAAAACAGGCAAGCAACACAGCACACATGAACCCCCTGCCTGTGCTCCCCCGTTTGACGAATCCGGCCTCCGGGCTTCCTGCGGATATCTGGCTGCCGCGCATCGTGTTGGTGCTGAGCGCGCTCGCTTTGCTGCTCATCGGCTTTCTGATGGTGTATTCCACCTCGTCCATTGTGGCAATCTCCGAAGAGGAAGATGCCGTCGTCTACCTCATACGGCAGCTTGAGTATGCGCTCGGCGGCGTTGTCTTTTGTGTCGTTATCGTCAAGTTCGTGTCCTATCATCATTGGATGGGGCCGCTTATCTGGGTATTTTGGGGTGCCACGGTCATCCTCCTGGTGCTGACGGCGGTGTTCGGAACCGAGGAGTACGGCGCGAAGCGCTGGCTTTTCGTCGGGCCGGTCGGATTGCAGGCATCGGAGTTTGCGAAGGCTGCCTTTCTCCTCATGGCAGCCCGCATCCTCAACGACTTCCGTGACGGGGTCCTGGAGCTGCGGGCCCTGTTCATCCATATCCTCGTCCTCATCCTGCTCCCCATGATGTTCCTCTACAAGATGCAGTCCGACTTGGGAACTACCCTCATCTGCCTGGTGGGCATCGTCGCCATCATGTGGCTCGGCGAGGTGCCCTTGAGAATCATGGCCGGCGTCGTTGCCGCGGGGGTTGTCTTTGCGCTCTTCGCGTCGTTGTTCACCGACTACCGCGAAGCCCGTATGAGCTTCCTGAACCCGTGGGACGACGGCGCGGGGGGGCTGGGGAGCGGCTGGCAGCTGAGAAACAGCTTCTATGCCTTTGCAGAGGGCGGCCTGTTCGGGGTCGGCCCTGGCAATTCGCGGGAGAAGTTCTTCTACCTCCCCTTTGCAGACACCGACTTCATCTTTGCTATCATCGGGGAAGAGCTCGGCATGCTCGGTGCCTTGCTCGTCATCGGCCTGTTCCTGGCCTTCCTCTGGGCTGGCCTGCGCATTGCGCGCAGCGCTCCCGACAACTTGGGGACGATCATTGCGGGGGGATTTACCATCATCATCGTGTTCCAGGCCTTCTTAAACATCGCCTGCGTGGTCGGTCTCCTTCCGACGACCGGCAAGCCCCTGCCTTTTATCTCGCGTGGAGGGTCGTCCATCGTGGCCATCCTCTGCATGCTCGGCATCATATTGTCGGTCTCCCGAGCGTCCGGCGACCCAGACATCTATGAGAAGAGGCGGGCGGGCCTGCGGGTCATCCGCGTGCAGGACACGCCGGAGGAAGGGCCTGCCTCCCGAAAGGACGCGGCATCGACATCCTCGGCGCCCGAGGGGCAGGTTTCGTGGCCCAGGCGGGAGAGGAAGGCTGCATCGGCAGGCGGCCCGGCATGGACCCAAGAGCCCGCCCCGGCCAGCCCGCCGTCCCCGTCCCACCGTCCCCGGAGGCCCGAGCCCTTCAACCCCTGGGAACCCCGGAAGGGGGCCTAGCCATGCTTGCCGTGCTCGCAGGCGGAGGGACCGCCGGACATATCAACCCGGCGCTGGCCTTGGCCGAGGCGCTGGGCGAACGGGGGCATGAGGTGCTCTTTGCGGGCACACCCCAGGGAATCGAAGGCGGCCTGGTGCAAGACGCAGGCATCAGCTTCACCGCCTTCGAGGCAAGCGGCTTCAACCGCAACCATCCGACGACCATCGTGTCGGCGCTGTGGAAGATGGCCAAGTCCACCCGCGCCGCCAGGAAGTGGCTGGGCGAGGTCGGCCCCGACGTGGTCGTCTGCTTCGGCGGGTACGTCACGGTCGCGCTGGGCCGCGCTGCGGCGGGCCTCGGCATCCCCGTGGTGATCCACGAGCAGAACTCGGTCATGGGCCTGGCAAACCGGTACTTGGCAAGGCGGGCGACGAAGGTCGCAGTAACCTACGAGTGCAGCGCCGAAACCCTGCGTGGCACCGACAGGCTCGTGCTCACGGGCAACCCGGTGCGCAGGGCGGTTATCGAGGCCTCGCGCGAAGAGGGGCGTGCCCTGCTGGGCGTACCCGAAGGCGCGCTTGTGCTGCTTGTCTTCGGGGGCAGCCTCGGCGCCCACCACATCAACGACGCGCTCCTCGCGCTTAAAGACCGCCTCTTTGCCTGTGCAGACCTCCATATCGTCCATATCGCCGGGCATAAGGACTACGAGGCGGTCGCCTCTGCGATAGAGCTGTGCGGGGAAGAGTGCAGCCGCTGGCAGGTCTTCGCCTACCAAAGCCGCATGGGGGAGGTGCTGGCGGCCTCGGACATGGTCGTCGCCCGTGCTGGCGCAACCTCGCTTGCAGAAATCTCGGCACGCCACACCCCGGCCCTGCTTGTGCCATTTCCCTTCGCGACGGGAGACCATCAGACGAAGAACGCCTCCGTCCTGGTACAGAGCGGCGCCGCGCTCATGGTCGCCGACGACAAACTCGACACCCCGCAGTTTGCCGACGCGCTTTTCACCATGATAGAGGATCCTGCGGTGAGAGAACGGATGAAGAGCGCCCAAGAGGGCCTGGGGACTGCCGCCGCCGCGTCTAGATTGGCAGATGTTGTGGTCGCTGCGGCACAATAGCACGGCAATGGGTACAATATCTTCGTGGATAAAGACCGATAAAGGGGCCGAGGGCTCCGTGGAGGTAGCGATGTCAGCAGTCAAGTCCGTATATTTTATCGGCATCGGCGGTGTCGGTATGAGCGGGATTGCCCGTGTCGCCCACGATCAGGGTATGCGGGTAAGCGGCTCCGACCTGAAGGAGAGCCGCTATACCCGGCAGCTGCGTGAGATCGGCATTGAGACCCATATCGGACACGATGCGGGCAACCTGCCCGAAGACGACCCCGATGTCGTGGTTGTGTCCACGGCGATACTTGAGAACAACCCCGAGCTTATTGCGGCGCGTGAGCGCGGCCTTACCATCTGGCATCGGGCGAAGATGCTCGCAGCGCTTGGCTATAACAAGCAGACCCTTGCGGTGGCGGGCACGCATGGCAAGACGACGACCTCGTCCATTTTGGCATCGACCCTTGAGGACATGGGATACGACCCCACCTTCCTCATCGGCGGCATCGTCGAGGCCTTCTCGACGAACGCCCATTCGGGAAACGGTGCCTACTATGTCGTCGAGGCCGACGAGAGTGACAAGTCCTTCATGCATCTCGACCCGCAGGCCATACTCGTCACAAACATCGAGGCGGACCACCTCGACCATTATGACGACCTCAGTGAGATACACGCGAAGTTCCGGGAGTTTATCGCGTCGGTGCCCGGCGACGGGGTCTGTGTGCTGTGCGGCGAGGATCCGGTGCTCGGCGGCATTGCCCGCGATACCGACGTGCGGACATACACCTACGGCTTTAGCGACGAACACGACATCCGGGTGAGCGCCTGGGAGCCCTGTGGGATGGGGAGCGACTTCACCTGCCGCCTTCCCGACGGGTGCGAGGTGCACGGCCGTATCAAGCAGAACCCCGGTCGCCACAACGTCTTGAACGCTGCGGGGGTCTTGGGGCTTATCTGGGCCCTCGGCCTCCCGGTTGACGATGCGGCACAATCCTTGGGGGCCTTCTCCGGCGTGAAACGCCGCTTCGACCTGGTGGGCGAGGTAGACGGCATCACGGTAGTCGACGACTATGCCCACCATCCCACCGAGATAGCCGCGACCATCAACGCCGCCAAACAGCTCGGCTTTGCGCGGGTGCACGTCCTGTTCCAGCCCCACCGCTATTCGCGCGCCTCCCTGTTCACCGAGACCTTGAGAGACGAGTTCGCCTGTGCCTTTGACGCAGCCGATTCCGTGACCTTCATGGACGTGTACCCTGCGGGCGAGACCCCCGTTCCCGGCATCTCGGGGAAGACCTTCATGAGCGTCGTCCTCGACCATCCCGAGCACCCAGAGGCTGCCTACGTCCCGCGCCGCGTCGAGGTCGTCCCCGCCCTCGTGGCACGACTGCGTTCGGGCGACCTGCTCATCACGATGGGCGCCGGCGACGTAACCTCTATCGGACCGCAACTGGTTGGAATGCTGGCAGGCAAGGCCTGCCCGCATCTGGACGAGGCCTGAGCGGGAAGGCGTTGTGGCGTGAAGGCCCGGAAGGAAAGACGATGATGGTCGCCCGGCATACGACGGCGCTTGAGGCCTTGCTGGTTGAGGATGCCTTTGAGGGGGAGGTTTTTTGCAATGAGCCGATGGCACGCCATACGGCCTACCGGATCGGGGGCCCCGTCCGCCTCTTCGTTCAGGTCTCGACTTTTGCCGCCCTCTCGCAGCTGGTGAAGCGCTGCAACGAGGATGCAGTCCCCTGGGTCGTCGTGGGGAAGGGAACCAACCTGCTTGTTTCCGACGAGGGTTTCGAGGGGGTCGTCATCGTGCTCGGCCACGGTTTTCGAACCTGCCGCTTTGAAGAGGAGCGCTCCTGCTTTGTCGTCGGTGCCGGTATCGCGCTTGCCGCGGTGGTGCAGGAGGCCTTCAAGCGGGCTTTGGCGGGGCTTGAGTTCGCGGTCGGCACGCCCGGAACCGTGGGCGGTGCCATACGGATGAATGCGGGCAGCGACAGGGAATGGATCGGCTCGCAGATTCGCACAGTCACGACCTTCTCCGCCTCTTCGGGATTGAAGCGCTACCAGGGAAGCGATATCACGTGGTCGTACCGGGCATGCTCCATCCCACACGACGAGGTAGTGCTGGAATGCGAAATAGCTGTGGAGAAAGTATCCGCAGACTACATTCGTGGAAAAATGGAAGGACTCCTGGAACAGCGGAAGAAGAGCCAGCCTTATGGCGACCCTTCCTGTGGGAGCGTGTTCAAGAACCCCGCAGGCTCGTCTGCCGGGGCGCTCATCGAAGGGGCCGGGATGAAGGGGCAGCGAATCGGCGGGGCCGTGGTCTCCTCCCTTCATGCGAATTTTATCGTGAACGACGAGGGCGCACACGCTGTGGATGTGAAGAACCTGATCGTATTGGTCCAAGCGAAGGTAAAAGAGGCCTATGGCATCGAATTACAACCGGAACTCACCTTCCTCGGGTTCGCGTAAGAAACCGCAGGTACGTTCCCGCACCACCCTCTCGGGCGGGCGGGCCTCCCGGCGGCAGGACTACGCCCCTTCGGTATACTCCCAGCGGGACTTCGGCAAAAAACCCGCACCAACGCTGCGCTCGACCTCCATTGGCGACATCTACCAGGAGACGAGGACGCGGCGCGTAGAGAAGACCTACCGCAGCTATGTGACGAGGATATTCACCATAGCCGCCCTTGTCGGGGCCGTGTTGGTAGTGGGCGTCCTTGCCTACAACTCGCCGCTGTTCACCATAACTCAGGTACGGGTGGAAGGTGTCGAGCACCTGACAGCTGAGGCGATGACCGAGCTCGCGGCCGTGCCTGCCAACACGACCCTGCTGCGTGTTGACGAGACGGGCATCAGGCGCAGGCTCATGGAAGAACCCTGGGTCAAGGAAGTGAAGGTCCGTCGCGTGTTCCCCGACACGCTTGAGCTTGCCATCTCCGAGCGGAGCATTGCGGCAGTGGTCGAGGTTCCTATCGACAACGCCCAGAGGATGGAGAATTGGGCTATCGCGTCGGACGGTATGTGGCTCATGCCCATCCCGGCCCAGGACTCCGAAGAGGCCGCCTCGATAAGCCCGCAGGTGTTCGAGGACGCCGCCCGGGTCTTGAAGATCACCGGAGTGCCCTACGGGGTTGTGCCCCTGGTCGGGATACGGTGCACGGACGAGAACGTGAACAACGCGCTTGCCATCGTCGACGGCTTCACCACCCAGCTTGCCGACCAGGTGAAGACGGTCTCGGCAACCGGGAACGAGACGACGACGCTCATCTTGGACAACGGGGTGGAGATAGCCTTCGGCCTTGCGCGGGACATCCGCACCAAAGAGCGCATCTGCTTGGAGCTTATGGAGAAGTACGAGGGCCTCATCACCTACATCAACGTGCGCACCGCTGAGAGCCCGACCTGGCGTTTAGCTGAATAAAATGCCATTTGACCAGCATAAACAACGATTTTCCCCCTATTTTGCCGAAGGCTTTCAAAAAAAGCCTCGTGGCCTGTGGGTGCGAAGTCTTAAAAGTATCTGTGTTTCGCCAAGACTTGGTTTGCAAATAGGAGTGCTTCGTGTACAATATGTGGGTGCATGAACACACGAAATACAAAACGTAGCATTACTAAACGCAGCATGTGTGGAGGAAACAATGCCAAACAACATAGCTTCTGAGCAGTTGGCAGTCATCAAGGTAGTAGGCGTTGGTGGCGGTGGCACGAATGCAATCAACCGTATGGTGGAAGCCGGCATCCAAGGCGTTGAGTTTGTTGCGATCAACACCGATCGCCAGGCTTTGCTCACCTCAGATGCCGATCACACAATCCATATCGGCGAAGAGCTGACACGCGGCCTGGGTGCCGGGGCGAACCCCGAAGTGGGCGCACAGGCAGCCGAAGAGAGCCGTTCGGCTATTCGCGAAGCACTTGCGGGTGCCGATATGGTGTTCGTTACCGCAGGGGAAGGGGGCGGAACCGGGACCGGCGCGGCGCCCATCGTCGCAGAGATCGCGCGCGAGGAAATCATAGCGCTTACCGTCGGTATCGTGACGAGGCCCTTCAGCTTTGAGGGCCGTCTGCGCCGCAACCAGGCGGAGCAGGGCATCGAGCTGCTGAAGCAGAAAGTGGACACCCTGATCGTTATCCCGAACGACCGGCTCCTCGAGATAGTCGAGCGCAAGACCAGCATGCTCGATGCCTTCCGTATCGCGGATGATACCCTGCGCCAGGGCATCCAGGGCGTCACCGACCTCATCACCATCCCCGGCCTCATCAACCTCGACTTTGCCGACATCCGCACCGTCATGAAGGACGCAGGGACGGCCATGATGGGAATCGGCCGGTCGACAGGCGAGAACCGTGCCCTCGACGCGGCACAGCAGGCGACGAACTCCAAGCTGCTTGAGACCTCCATCGCGGGTGCCTCGCGGGTGCTCTTCTCGATTGCCGGCTCCTCCGACCTGACGCTTGCCGAGGTCGACGAGGCTGCACGGACGGTCGAGTCCTGTGCCGACGAGCATGCGAACATCATTTATGGCCAGATCATCGACGATGCCCTGGGCGAGGAAGTGCGTATCACCGTTATCGCGACCGGTTTCAAGGTGGGGGCGGCCCAGTCCAGCCTCGACTTCTCGAAGGATATGTTCGCCCCGACGACACCGGTTCAGGAGCAGATATACGAGATACCGGCCTACACCACGTCCCCGAGCCAACGCTTTGCCGACGAGGACTACATTCCGGAATTTCTGAAGCGGCCCCGGTAACGCCCTTACCATGCCAACAATGACGACCCTTGAGCTGCCTTTGCCGAGCCTGTCCAAGGGTCGTTTTGCGTCTATTGACGCCTTGACCGACGAACCCCTGTTTGAAAACCATGGCATCCGCATCGCTTTCACGGAACGCGGCGGCGGGGTTGGCGTCGGTGCCTTTGCGTCATTGAACCTCGGCGACCAGGTCGGAGACGACTCCTGCGCCGTAGAGGCCAACCGTGCCCGCCTGATGGCGGCCTTCGGGGCGTCGGGCCTTCCCTGCGTGGTCCCCCGGCAGGTCCACGGGGACAGAGTCCTCGTCTCGGGGGATGGGGGCGAAGGAGGCTTTGCGGCCCTGTGCGCCCAGGCACGTCAAGGCGCCGATGCCGTCGTCATCGAAGGATCCCACACTGCGGCACTGCTGTGCTTTGCGGACTGCGTGCCCGTGATCGGCGTCTCGCCCAGCGGGCGTTTCACCGTCGTCCATGCGGGATGGCGCGGTGTCGCCAACGGCGTCGCGGTGCGGGCCCTGGAGGCCCTTGCGGCCTGCGACCGGGAGGCGGGCTGGGACTGCGGGCCTCCGGATTACAACATCTATATCGGGCCACACATCCGCTCGGAGTGCTTCGAGACGGCTGCGGAGCCCTACCAGCGCTTCGGCGAGGACTTCGGAAAGGCCTGTCTCGCCGGTGCGGGCCATGTCGACCTGGCCCAGGCGCTCAAGACGGCCTTTGGCCGCCTCGGCGCCGCATCGAGGCGTATCCTCGATGCGGGCGTCTGCACGGCCTGCGACAACGAGCACTATTTCTCATACCGTGCCCAAAACGGCGTCTGCGGGCGTCAGGGCGCCTTTGCGATACGTCTGGCAGGCGCATCATGACGGGCCTTGCGCAGCGTTACCAGGCGCTTATCGACGAGGTTGCGCAGTGCTGCTGCGCTGCGGGCAGGGACGAGGACAGCCTCCGTGTCCTTGCGGTTTCCAAGACGGTCGGCGTGGACGCCTTGGCGGAGGCGGTCGCCGCAGGGATAAGCGACTTCGGGGAGAACCGCCCCGACGACCTTGCCGTGAAACAGGAGGCCTTTCCCGAGAAGGCCTGGCATTTTATCGGCAACATCCAGTCCCGCAGGATTCCGGTGATCGTCGCCTGCGCGGATATGGTCCACTCCCTTTACCAGGAACACCACATCGAGGCCTTGGAGCGGGCAGCTGCTGCCTGCGGCAAGGTCCAAAAGGTGTTGTTGGAGGTGAATACCTCGAAAGAGGCCAACAAGCAGGGTCTTACCCCCGAGAGGGTCGCTGCCCTGCTTGAGCAGTGCGACGGGAGGCCCTCCCTTAAGGTCTGCGGGTTTATGACCATGGCACCCCAGGGCGACCCGGCACGTGCCCGCAGCTGCTTTGACGCCCTGGCCGAGACGGCTGACGAGATGCGCCGCCGCTTCGCGCACGTCGGCGTCGGACAGGATTTACATGAGCTTTCTATGGGCATGAGCGAAGACTGGCCCTGCGCCGTTGCTGCGGGCGCTACCATTATACGGGTAGGGCGGGTTATCTTCGACGGTGGCTACGCGCACGAGGCATCGAATGAATAGCTTTTCCAGACCCGGTCGCGGGCCTGTTGAGGAACCATGAGGTAAGGTGGTGAAATGGAACTACCAAAGTTTGTAAAATCGGGTGGGGGAGGCTTCGAGGGCCTTAAGACCAAGCTCGGTTTTCCCAGCGCGCCGAAGCCAGACGACTATGACGAGGGGTACTACGAGGACCCCGAAGGCGGCTCGGGCGAGTATGCCGACTACGGCGAGGGCTACGAGGGCGACTACGACGAGCATGCCTCCGCAGACCCCCCGGGCACCCCGGGTGCCCCTGTGGCAACGGCCGAGGGGACGAGCAGCCCCCGGCTGGTCTCTATCGACGACGTCAGGACCTCCACTCAATACACCGAGCAGGCAAACCGCAGGCCCTATTCCGAACGCAGGCCTGCATACTCGCAGGGCTCCGCGTCCTATCCTTCCGCCTCCACTTCGGCGCAGCGCAACGCTCCCTCCCTGGTGCGTTCGTCCGAGCGGGCACAAGACTACCTGCGCAGCACGGAGACGAGCGACCTTCCCTATCACGTGGTATCGCGGGAAGCGGGCCGCCCGTCCGGGTACAACGCGTTGTTCTCCCCGACCGCCGCGCCGGGTGGTGCCACGGCAACAGCCACTCCGGCGGCTGTCCCGGCGGTGGCCTTCGACCCCCATGAGGTTTCCGATCACGGTGGGATGTCCTCGCCCAACCCCCTGCGCGGCGTAAGCGTCTTGAGGCCGGCCTCGTACAGCGAGGTCGAGCGGATCGCGAGGACCGTCCGCGCGGGCGACGCCCTCGTGCTTTCCCTGCGCAACACCCCCGAGCAGCTGGCAAAGCGCGTCCTCGACTTCTCCTTCGGGGTGTCCAGCGCGCTCGACGCGACCGTTGACTGCATTGCCGACAAGGTCTTCGTCATCGTCAGGGGCCGTGAGCTGAGCAAGGAAGAATACCTCTCCTTGCGTGCCCAGGGGGTGATCGAATGACCAAGGATCACATGGCCGGAGACCGGATGCCTGTGGCCTGCGCGCCCCCCCTAAAGCTCGTGTTCGTCGGGGGCGGGAAGATGGGCGAGGCTATAATCGGGGGCTGGCTTCGCTCCGACGAAGAACCGGCGGCAGGGATTGTTGCAGCGGACATGACCGTGGTCGAGCCGGGCGCCGAGCGCCGCGACTACCTGAGCCGAAGCTATGGGGTCGCCTGCGTTTCGGATGCCGAGCAGGTTTTGGCGGCAGACCTGGTGGTCCTGGCAGTGAAGCCGCAAGTCATGATGGATGTCTTGGCGGGCATCTCCCCGCTGTCGGCCTTCTCTCGGGCACTCTTCGTCTCGATTGCCGCAGGGCTTGGCACCGCGCGTCTCGCCCCTGCCCTGCCGCAGGGCTCCCGCTTGGTGCGGGTCATGCCGAACACCCCCCTGCTTGTCGGGGAGGGCGCCAGCGCGGTCTGCGCCTCGCCGACCTCGACAAAGGCCGACGTGGAGTTCGTGACCGCGCTCTTCGCCTGCCTGGGGCAGGCTCAGGCCGTCGGCGAGGACATGATGGATGCGATAGGGGCGCTCTCAGGGTCGGGTCCGGCATACGTCGCCGCCCTGCTTGAGTCGTTGGTGCGGGCGGCCGTCGAGCAGGGCCTCGATGAGGGGCTTGCACAGAGATTCGCCGTCCAGACGGCCCTGGGGACCATGATACTCATTGACAAAACCGGGCAAAGCCCCCAAAGTGTACGGGAGGCGGTATCGAGCCCGGGGGGATCGACCCTGGCCGCGCTTGCCGCGATGGACGCGGCCGGTATGGACGCAGTGTACAGTGAAGGCATCGCCGCGGCGGTGCGCCGTTCTAAGGAGTTGGGGGCATGTTAGGCTTAGTGAACCTCTTGCTAGCGGTGTTGCAGATATACAGTCTCGTCATCTTCGTCTATGTGCTCTTGTCATGGATCCCCAACAAAGTCGGTATCCTGGTCGAAATAGACAACTTCCTGGGGAAGGTTTGCGACCCTTTTCTCAATATTTTCAAGAAATTCATCCCTCCAATTGGAGGAATGGTGGACATAAGTCCCATAATAGCCTTGATTGTATTACAATTAGCAGGACGTTTAATCGTAAGCATCTTTTAAGATATTGGAAATGTGCCCGAGCAGGGGCATGGCGCGAAGGGAAGATTTATGGCAATCACTTCATCCGATATACATAACCAGAGCTTTTCCATTGACCGAAAGGGCTATGATGTCGATGAGGTCGATGTCTTTCTAGAGCGTGTCGCCGACGAGATCGACGAGATGAATGCCTTTATCGAGCAACTGGAAAACGAGCTCGACAACGCAAGTGTGGCTGACTATGAGCCGAAGGCCATCATCAGTGCCGAGGCGGCCCTCTCTGCCGAAGAGATGGTGAAGAAGGAGACCTATATCTCCGACCTTGAGAACCAGCTTGAGGAAAAGAAGGCCAACGATTACGCAATCGCCCAGGCGCTCATCATCGCACAGCGCTCTGCCGACGAGATGGTCAACGACGCCCACGGGCAAGCAGCCCAGATAATCAGCAATGCTGAGGAAGAGGCGCAGCGCATCATAGACAAGGCGAACCGAGAGAAGCAGGGCGTCTCCGACGAGATCGAGAAGCTTGAGCGAGGTCGCGAGGATGCGCGCAGCGAGTACCAGACGATCCTCAAGGACTTTATCAGCGATGCGTCCAAGAAGCTCTCAGACCTCGGCACCACAAACCCCGCCCAGGCGAGCGCCCATGCCAAGGCCATCGCCAAGGCGGAGCGCCCGGCGCGGCCCAAGGTCCAGGGCCAGGCCTCAACAGCCCGCTCGGCGGCAGGCGCCGCCGCGACGGCTGCCGCCGCGACTGCTGCTGCCTCCGGGTCTCGGGCTACGACCTCTGCCGCCATCATCCCCACGACCCCGAAGCCCTCGAAGATCGAGAAGGACCTGTCGGGTTTCGGTGATGCGGCGGATGCCTTCGAGATCGGCGAGATAGACTAGGGCTGACTAGGGCTGACTAGGGCTGCCGCAAGGTCGCGGGCTACCGCGGGATTATTGCGGGGGGTCGTTGCGGGATTATTACAGGACTGCTGAGGGTTTATCACGGGTTTATCACGGGTTTGTTGCGCCAGCTTGGCGGTTTGGCGCGGTGCCTTGGCGTGTCCGGGTGAGAATAGAGCGTGTTCAGAGAAAACCAAGAAATGAGGAGGGGAGTCCATGATCGTATCGTGGATGACGACAAACGAGTGCAATTTGAAGTGTAAGCATTGTTACCAGGATGCGGACGAGTCGCAGGAAAAGGAGCTGACAACCGAAGAGGGCTTCGCCATGATCGACCAGATTGCCAAGGCAGGCTTCAAGATAATGATCTTCTCCGGCGGCGAGCCCCTGCTCCGTCCCGACATCTTCGACCTGGTCGCCTACGCGGCGTCAAAGGGGCTCCGCCCCGTGTTCGGCACGAACGGCATCCTCATCACCGAGGAAGTGGCACAGCGCCTCAAGGACTGCGGTGCCGTGGCCATGGGCATCAGCGTCGACAGCCTCGACGAGGAAAAGCACAACGAGTTCCGGGGCCTGGAAGACGCCCACGCACTCACCTTGGCGGGCATCGAGAACTGCAAGAAGGCCGGGCTGCCCTTCCAGCTGCACACGACGGTCGTTGACTGGAACAAGGGCGAGGTCTGCGCCATCACCGACTTTGCTGAGGAGATAGGCGCCATCGCCCACTACATCTTCTTCCTCATCCCCGTGGGACGCGGCGTCTACATCCAAGAGACATCGCTTGCCGTCCGCGAGAACGAGGAGCTGCTGCGCGCAATCATGGCCAAGCAGGCAGAGGTCTCCATCGACGTGAAGCCCACCTGTGCCCCCCAGTTCACCCGCGTCGCCAAGCAGATGGACATCGAGACCCGCTTCTCGCGGGGCTGTCTCGCGGGGCTCACCTACTGCGTCATCGGCTCGGAAGGCATTGTGCGGCCCTGTGCCTACATGACTGAAGAGGCTGGCGATGTGCGGGTCACCCCCTTTGACGAGATATGGCGCGACAGCGAGGTCTTCAACACCCTGCGCACGCAAAGCTACAGCGGCGCGTGTGGCACCTGCGACTACAAGGACGGGTGCGGGGGGTGCCGTGCGCGTGCGGCCTACTACCACGAAGGCGACATCATGGCGCAGGACGACTACTGTGCCCATGGGCAACAACTCGAACTCGACGGTGCAGTCGCTGACAGCGCCGTCGCGGTTTAGGAATACAAGAGGATTTGAGGAAAGGAATCGAAAGTATGGGAAAAGGAACGAGCCAAGGAACGAACGAAGGAGTAGGAATGAAATTATCTCTCGGATGGAAAAAGAACACCATGCTCGCGGCGCTGCTGGCGCTCACCGCCTGCCTCATGGGCGGGCTGCTTGTCGGCTGCACCACGCAGGAGGAGGAAGGGCCGGACGGCGGGACGGCGGTCACCGAGGCACCGGAACAGACAAGTGTGACCTTTACCGACGACCTGGGCAACAGCGTCACCCTCGACCGTCCCGAGCGCGTGGTTGCGTGCATGGGCAGCTTTGCCAACATCTGGGAGCTTGCGGGCGGCACCCTCATCGGTGCGACCGACGACGCCTTCGAGGACTTTACCTTGAGCTCTCCGGGAGTAGAGAAGGTCGGGTACTTCACCGAGCCGAGCCTTGAGGCGATCATAGCCCTTGAGGCCGACTTCGTTATCATGACCGGTGCCTCAACCGGCCGGGACGGGTCGGCGAGCCAGGTGGACCTACAGGATGCCCTGAGGGCTTCCGGTATCGAAGTCGCCTACTTCAACGTGACGGTCTTTGAGGACTACCTGAGGATGCTGCGCACCTGCTGCGACATCACCGGGCGCGACGACCTCTATGCGGCAAACGGCGAGGCGGTCGAACAACAGATAGCAGACATCAGGAGCCAGGCTGTCGCCTCGGCCGACGAGCCCACCGTGATGCTGATGACCACCTATTCGGGTGGCACGCGGGTGCAGGACTCCTCCACCATGACCGGCACGATGCTCGCCGAGCTGGGCGCACGCAACCTTGCCGACGAGAACCAGAGCCTGCTGCGCGACTTCAGCCTTGAGTCGGTTATCGACCTCAACCCCGACTTCATCTTGGTGGTGCCCATGGGCAACGATGACGCGGCGGCCATGAGGAACCTTGAGGAGGCCACGGCGGCCAACCCCGCCTGGGCCACGCTCGACGCGGTGAAGAACGGCCGTTATGTGACGCTTGACAAGGTGTTGTTCCTGTATAAGCCGAACGCGAACTGGGGCGAGAGCTACCAGGCGCTCTACGACATCCTCTACGCCTAGGGCGAAGAGCACAAGAACGAGGAAGGGCAGGGCTCAAGGTCCTGCCGACGGATGGCACAGCGGGCAGGGGTATATGGAGCCGAGAAGGCCGAAACATACGAAGGCGATAGCGGTAGCGGCGACGACCACGTTTCTGGTGGTCGTCACCGTCGCCGCCTTTTTCGTGGGCTCGTCCACCGTCGGCTTCCCGGAGTTCTGGGCGCTCGTCACGGGCGGGCTCCTCAGTGACAGTGCCAAGAGCATCCTGTTGAACGTGCGCCTGCCGCGCGTGCTCGCCGCCCTGCTGGCGGGTGCTGCGCTTGCCATGGCCGGAGCCCTCATCCAAGCGGTGCTCGACAACCCGCTGGCATGCCCGAACATCATCGGCATCAACGCCGGCGCGGGCTTTGCGGTGCTGCTGGTCAGCTCGTTCTTCCCGGGCTTGTTTGCTATCCAGCCGATCGCCGCCTTCATCGGCGCCCTGGTCACTGCGGTCGTCATCTTCTTTATCTCGTTGGGGATGGGGGTCTCTCGGCTGACGGTCGTGTTGGCGGGCATCGCGCTTTCGAGCATCTTCGGAGCAGGGATGAACACCATCCTTATCGTGAACCCTGACGCCTACATCGGGGCCAGCCGGTTTTTGGTCGGCGGGCTTTCCGGGGTGCTGATGACGAACCTTGTATGGCCCTCCCCCTATATCGTCGGCGGCCTGGTTGTGGCGGTGTTCGTGGCGAACAAGCTCAACATCATGTCGCTGGGTGATGCGACGGCGCACTCCCTGGGCATGAACGTCGGGCGCTGGCGTATGTCACTTTTGGGTCTTGCAGCGCTTCTGGCCGGCGCGGCGGTGAGCTTTGCCGGGCTGCTTGGTTTCGTCGGGCTGATAGTGCCGCACCTCATTCGTTTCCTCGTCGGGCACGACAACCGCATCGTCTTGCCCTTGAGCGCCGCCTTCGGTGCCGCCTTCGTGGTGTTTTGCGACCTTCTGGCGCGCGTGATGTTCGCACCCTACGAGATACCCGTCGGCATCCTGATGGCCTTCATCGGGGGACCCTTCTTCATCTACCTGATAATCAGGAACAGAAGGTATGGCGGCGATGGCTAGGCAGACGGTCAGGCATACACCCCAGCCTGTTGGGCCCAAAGAGGCCGACCGCACGCATGTCCCGGGTATTGACGGGACTGTGTTGCCTGTGGCGGTCACGGTCCGTGACGTCAGCTACACCTACACGAAGAAGCCCTTCATCGAAGGCCTCGACCTCGATTTTGCCCGCAGCAAGATAACAAGCATCGTGGGACCGAACGGCTGCGGGAAGTCCACGCTGCTCAAGATTGTCGACGGACTCATCGAGCCGCACACGGGGGAGGTTGCCATCAACGGGCGGCCGAGCCTTGGGATGAGCGGCAAGGAACGTGCCCGCCACCTGGCCCTGCTCGCGCAGGGGGCCCGCCCGCCCGCCATGACCGTCGAGGCCCTTGTCGCCTGTGGGCGCTACCCCTACCAAGGCCGTATGCGCTCCCACCTCGATGCCGAGGACAGGCTACACGTCGAAGAGGCGATGGCCCGTGCCGGCATCGAGCACTTCCGCAACCACGATGTGCGCCGCCTTTCCGGCGGCGAGAGGCAGCGTGCCTTTATTGCCATGACGCTGGCGCAAGACACCGGCATCATCGCGCTCGACGAGCCGACCACCTACCTCGATGTGCGTGCCTGCCACGACATCATGCAGCTGGTGTGCGAGCTCAACCGCGATGCCGGGAAGACCATCGTGATGGTCATCCACGACCTCGACCTGGCGCTGCGCTATTCGGACCACATGATGGTGATGGAGAAGGGGCGGTGCATTTGCGCCGACAGCGTCGACGCGGTCCTTGCTACAGGCGCGATCGAGCAGGCCTTCCAAGTCGAGGTCTGCCGCTTCCCCTCCGACGACCGCACCGCATACACCCTGTTTCCCTTCTGATCGGGCGCATCGGTGTGCCGGGCGGGCCGAGCGGCCGTGTCGGCCGATGTGCCGCCGGGGCGGGCTTGGGCGAGGGAAGGCGTTGGCAAGGCCCAAAAGAGCCTGAGTGGGCCGATAAGCCGGGTTCTGTCGCGGACGATCATTTATCTGGGACGCACGTCGCCGCACGCCTCAAGCACGCAACCCGAACGCACGGAAGGGCAGCCGTGTCGCGTTCCTATTTGCGCTTGCTCCAGATGGGGTTTGCCAAGCCGCTGCGTTGCCGCAACGCTGGTGCGCTCTTACCGCACCGTTTCAGCTTTTCTCCTGATGAACAGGGGAGTTTTCTTTTCTGTGGCACTTTCCGTCGAGTCGCCTCGCCCAGCCGTTAGCTGGCATCCTGCCCTTGGGAGCCCGGACTTTCCTCACATGTGCATGCGCGATCGTCTGGCCCACTCAGATATGGTATTCTACCAAAACATGTGAAGGGTTTCATCGGTGGAAGCGCTTTTATTGACGAAGGGAAGGGAGGATGCGATGAGCAGCTGTGCCTTGGTGGGGAGCGTCGACTTCAACGCAGGGCATTTCCTTGCGCAGTCCTTCGACAGCGTCGTCGCGGCCGACGCGGGTTATGAGCGCCTGAGGGAGGTCGGTGCCGTGTGCGACCGGGTGGTCGGCGACTTCGACTCGCTGGGTTTCGTGCCCGACCATCCCGCCATCGAGCGCCATCCCGTGCGCAAGGACGAGAGCGACATCGAGCTTGCCTTGCGCTGGGCCGCAGCCGAGGGCTTCGACACCCTGGTGGTCTATGGGTGCCTCGCCGGCAGGCTCGACTTCACCTATGCCGTCTTGCAGTTGCTCGCCCAGTATGCCCAGGCGGGGTTTCAGGTGTTCGGTATCGGGACGGACTGCGCGGTTGCCGCGCTTTGCGGGGGGCGCCGCGACTCCCTCTCCTTCTCAGGTAGGGCCTGCGGAACGGCCTCGGTCTTTGCCGCGAGCGGGAAGGCCCGCGGCGTGTGCGAGGAAGGCCTCCTGTATCCGCTTGCGGATGCGACCCTGGCCGACACCGAGCCCCTTGGCGTGTCCAACGAGTTTACCGGCAGGCCTGCCCGCATAAGCGTCGGCGAGGGCATCCTGCTTGTGTTCTTCCCCCTCGATGCCTGGGATGCGATGCTTCCCTGACCGTCCCTGACCGTCCTCCTAGGGTTCCAGCCGACCCTGTATGGAGGCTATGAGGGAGGGTTTTTCGTTGGGGACCTGCCCGCTGAGAACCGATTCGAGGGCGCCTTCAAGGAGCTCCTTGTAAAGGGGCCCGGGTGGGATGCCGAGCGCTTTCAGATCCTTGCCGTCAATGGCGAGATCGTGCAGCGAAAAGACCTCACCGGCCTCAAGGACGGCCTCAAGGACAGCATCGAGCTCATGTGCGAGACCGACGCGGTGGCGGCAATGGGGTGCCTGCGCTGCGGCGTCGCCCCGCTTCAGCTCGGTCAGCGCAAAGAACATCTCGGGCCGCCCTCCGAGCTTCCGGAGCATCCGCTTCACCGATTTAGGCGTGGCGGCGAGGATGTCGTCGTGGTGTTCGACCAAGAGCAGCACATCGCTGACGAGCGCACGGGGAAGCCGCAGGCGGCGCATGGCTGTCTGGGCGATCGTGACGCTGATCTTCGCGTGCCCGTAGAAGTGCCCGACCCCTGCATCGTCGGTGAAGAAGGCGGCCGGCTTGCCGCTGTCGTGGAAGAGCGCCGCCCAGCGGACAAGGGCACACGGCCGGGTGTTCTCCATGCAGCAGGCGGTGTGCTCAAGCACGTCGAAAACGTGGTAGGGCGTCTTTTGGTCGAAGCCCTTCATGGGCAAGAGTTCGGGGAGGACCTGTCCGATGATGTCGGTGTGTGCAAGGAGCGTGTCGCGCACGAAGGCACCGCAGATCAGGGCGCCAAGCTCGTGTGAGACCCTTTCTGCGGCGACTATCTCAAGCAGCCCCCTCTGTTCGACCATGGCCTTTCTTGTTGCCTCTTCGAGGGAGAAGCCCAGCTGGGAGGCAAAGCGCACGCCGCGCAGTATCCTCAAGGCATCCTCGGCAAAACGCGTCCGGGCCTCGCCTACTGCCCGGATTACCCGGGCCTCGATATCCCTTTGCCCCCCCTGGGGGTCAAAAAGGCCCCGCTCGGGGTGGTAGGCGATGGCGTTCATGGTGAAGTCGCGCCGCGCGAGGTCTTCCTCGATGGATTCCACGAAGGTCACGGAGTCGGGGCGGCGTCCGTCGGTGTAAGTGCCGTCCGTGCGAAAGGTCGTGACCTCCAGTGCGTCGGAACCGACCAATACGGTAAGCGTCCCGTGCTTGACGCCCGTCTCGAAGGTTTTGAGCCCCTGCGCCTCGAACAACGCCTGTGCCTTGTCCCAGGGCGCCGAGCTTGCGATGTCGATATCGCCCGCCTTCCTTCCGATAAGCGCATCGCGCACGAAGCCGCCCACGCACCAGGCCTCGAACCCCGCTCCCTCAAGGAGGGAGAGCAGGGTCAAGGCAGGTGAGGGGAGCGGTATGTGGGCCTTATCTTCCATAGGAGCAAGACTATACCATGGAGGGTTTCATCCGAGCCCATTAAATTTTTAACAGGATTTAACAGGATTTCACAGAAAAATATAATTATGTAGCCAAAAGTGTTGCACAGGGGGGAAATTCCCAGTAATATGGACAATCCGAAAATCGCTTCCTTGGGAGAGGAAGAAGCATGACTGATTTCCTTATGAGCAGTGCATGCCGTGGGCGTATGCCCAAAAACCTTGGAACCTTGAGCCGGTTTCCCCGGGGCGACCTTCTCGCAAAGATAATCCGAAAACGCAATGCGGTGCGCTTCCTCGTCGCGCCGTCTCTGTTTGGGAAGACTGTGCTTGCCGCAGAATATGCCGACTCGGTCTTCTCTTTCGAGCGTGTCTTCTGGATACCGGGGAAGTCACCGTGCTTTTTGAGGGACCTCGACCGCCGGGCGATAGTGCCCGCCCTCGTGAAGAAGGGCGAGAAGCCGGCCCTGGCGGTATTCAAGGACCTCCCGCTCCTCGACGACGGCAGGGCAGACGCCCTCTCTGCCGTCTTCGACGAGCTCCTGGCACAGGGCTGCGAGGTTATGGCGACCATGACGCCGCGCTGCGACGTCTTCCAGGACCGCCAGGCCGACGGCATCCGCATCAAGACGAGCGAGTTCCTTCTCACGGATACGGAGATCGACGCGAAGCGCGGCGACCTCGAACGCTTCCAGCGGCCCGCCGTGTCCTTTTCGGCAGCGGAGCGCATCCCCGGCCTCTTCTGGGGTACGGTCGACGCGCGCGAGCGGTTCTGCCAGGCAATCGTCAAGGAAGAGCTCGCAATCGACGAGCTGCTGGCCGTGTTCGTCATGCTGGTCCTTGAGCACGGCTGCCTGTCCGACATCACGGCCTTTGTGAGGGGGTGGAACGCCGGGTTGCTCGAAGGCCTCCAGGCAGATTACGCCTACTTGGGCATCGATCCCTATCGCGAGGAGTTCTCTGCCGCGGCCTTCACCCTCGACAACCTGGTGAAGGCTTTCATGCCCTCCCTTGATGCCATGGCGACGCATTCGAGCCTCGGCGAGAAGAGCGCCCTTGTGTGCCGCCTTGCAAGCCAGCTCGTCGCCTCGGGCAATCCGGGACGGGCCTGCGAGCTCGTTTTGAGGATGTGCCCGCCCCGACAGCGCGCAACATGGCTTGAGGCAAGCTCAGGGCAGCTTCTCCAGCAGGGCTGCTTCCTCCCGGCACACAGGGTCTACGAGAGCATCAAGACCTCAAGCGTGAGCCAGGGCGGCTTGCTTGCGGCGACCGAGGCCTGGCGCCTTGCCTTTCTCAGCGATGCCGAGAAGGCCTTGAAGTGCATCAAGAGGCTCTACCTTGCGGTGGACACAGACAGCGAGACACAGGCCCTGGCCGCGCTGCTCATGTTCCGTTTCGGCAACAAGCACCAGGCCAAGAAGGCCCTTGCCGCCCTGAACGACCTGGTCCGCTTCAAGGCCATGCCGCTTGAGGGCTGGGTAGACCCCGCCACCGCGCGGGACCTCGTCGCCGAGGGCAGTTCCTGGAAGATGCTCGTCGTAGGGCAGCTGTGCCTCGTCCAGGGCAAGGGCGCCGCAACAGAGCTTGTCGAAGCCCTCCGGCTTGCCGGGGCGCGCCATGAGCATTTCGCCTTCGTCTTGGTCTGGCTGCTTGACGATATCCACGCTGCGATAGAGGCTGGCATGGGCGACGAGGAGAAGAGGCAAAGCGCCCTTTCCGCGCACTACGTCGCAGCCTACCTTGAGCAGAGGGGCCATGAGGCTGAGCGGGGGTTCTTCGACGCGCTGCTGATAGCGAAGCTTGAGCGGGTGTTCACGGCCCTGAACGACGCCGAGGGCGCGGCACCCATACCCCGCTCGCTGGTCACCTTCGCGCACGAGACGGAGGTTTCCCTGTTCGGCCAAAGAAGCGCCTACCAGCGCCTGCAGCAGGAGGTAGAGGCACGGAAGAGCGAGTTTAGGCGGACCCACCCCAACGCGATGCGGGCCGATGCCGCTGCCGACCGCAGCCAGGAAAGGGCCACCCCGACGCTTAATGTGCGGCTTTTCGGCGGGCTTGAGGTCCGTGTCGGCGAGGTGATAGTCGACCCGCGCCTGTTCAGCAGGCAGAAGGTCAAGGTGCTCCTTGCCCTGCTCGTCATAAACCAGGGCCGGGAGCTCCCCCGGGAGCGCCTGTGCAAGATGCTCTGGCCGCACAGCGACCTCACGGCTTCGCAGCGCAACCTCTACAGCCTGTGGGCGATGCTCAAGCAGGCGCTCTCAAGCGTGACGGGGAGCTGCCCCTACCTCATCCACACGCAGTTCAGCTACAAGCTCGACGGGCATATCGCGTCAAGCGACGTCGCCGAGTTCGACTCCTTGTGCAAGAAGCTCCTTTTCAGCTTTCCGCAGGCCGACGAGTGGGCACAGGCCTTTATGCAGATCGACGACCTGTATATCGACGACCTTTTGCCCACCGAGGTGGAGAACCCCTCGATCGAGCAGGCCCGGACGGACTACCGCAACCGCCTCGTCGACACGCTTTCGGCCGCTGCGGTCCGCCTCTTAGACGCGGGGGAGTTCCAGGCGTCGCTCTGGTTTGCCCGCGCAGCTATCCTGCGCGATGCAACGCGCGAGGACAGCTATCTTACGCTCATGCGGGCACAGGTCGCCCTCGGGCAGAGGGCCGCTGCGCTCGACACCTATTTCAAGTGCAGGCACTACCTTGTCGAAGAGCTGGGCATCGACCCCTCGGACAGGGCGGTCTCGCTCTACAGCAGTATTATCGCGGAGGAGCCGGGGTTGAGGTCCTATGAGCCCTCGACCTCAAAAAAGTGATGCGGATGCAAGGGATGCGGTGTGGATTTCCTTTGATAGAACAGCGGGTATGATAGAGTGAAGGGACGGCGCAATACCGCCGTCCCTTCGGTGTGCCCTGCCTCAAGGCAGGCTGTGGTCGGAGGTACGGGCTTGCCCCTGACACGTGCACTCACATTTAAGAGAAAGACGGCTTTTCATGGCAGGGTTTTTATCGAAGATCCTCACCCTGGGTGAGGGAAGGCAGCTGAAGGGATACGAAGAGACCGTCCAAAAGATAAACTCCCTTGAAGCGGGCATGCAGGAAAGGGACGATGCCGCGCTCGCCGCGTTGACCCCTGTCCTCAAAGAGCGCTTCGCCCAGGGCGAGAAGCTCGACGCGCTCCTCCCCGAGGCCTTCGCCGTGGTGCGTGAGGCGGGCATCCGTGCGCTGGGGATGCGCCACTTCGACGTGCAGCTGATTGGCGGCATGGCCCTAAACGACGGGCAGATAGCCGAGATGAAGACCGGCGAGGGGAAGACCCTCGTGTCGACCCTCGCCGGCTACTTGAACGCGCTTTCCGGCAACAACGTGCATATTGTGACGGTGAACGACTATCTGGCAAAGCGCGACAGCGAATGGATGGGGCGCATCTACACCTTCCTCGGCATGGAGGTGGGGCTCATCCAAAACGGCATGCCGCCCGCTCGCAAGATACCGGCCTACCAAGCAGACGTCACCTATGGGACGAACGCGGAGTTCGGGTTCGACTACCTGCGCGACAACATGGTGGTCCAGGCACCGCAGCGGGTGCAGCGCGGGCACCACTTCGCCGTTGTGGACGAGGTCGACTCGATACTGATCGACGAGGCGCGGACCCCGCTCATCATTTCCGGGGCGGGCACGAAGGCCGCCGACACCTACAACAAGTTCGCGCGTGTCATGCCCGGCCTCATGCAGGGGCTCGACTTCGACATGGACGAGGCGAAGAAGACGATCAATGCCACCGAGAGCGGGCTTTTGAAGATCGAGGGCATGCTCGACCTCGACGACCTGTACGCCGACCCGTCCGGCCAGCTGGCCAACCACCTCCAGCAGGCCCTCCGCGCACAGTTCCTCTTCCATCGCGACGTGGACTACGTGGTCATCGACGGGGAAGTGAAGATAGTCGACGAGTTCACCGGCCGCATCATGGAGGGCCGCCGCTATTCCGAGGGCCTCCACCAGGCGCTTGAGGCGAAGGAGCGCGTGCTCATCCGCGAAGAGAACCAGACCCTTGCGACCATCACCCTGCAAAACTACTTCCGCCTCTACGACAAGCTTTCCGGCATGACGGGCACGGCCATGACCGAGGATGCCGAGTTCCGCCAGATATACAAGCTGCCGGTCATGGCGATCCCCCCGAACAGGCCGGTGGTGCGCAACGACGAGAACGACCTCATCTACCGCACCGTGGGGGCTAAGTTCAATGCGGTTGCTGACGACATCGCCGACCGCCACCATGCAGGCCAGCCCTGCCTTATCGGCACGGTGTCCATCGAGAGCTCCGAGCGCCTCTCGCGCCTGCTGTCCAAGCGGGGCATCAAACACGAGATACTGAACGCGAAGCACCACGAGCGCGAGGCCCACATCATCGCCCAGGCCGGCCGTGTCGGCGCGGTCACCATTGCGACCAACATGGCGGGCCGCGGGACCGACATCCTGCTGGGGGGCAACCCCGAGGTGCTGATGGAGGACTTCATCGTCGTCGATGGTGTCGAGCTCGAAGAGGCGACCGAAGAACAGAGGGCCGCAGCCCTGCGCAAGGCGCAAGACGTCACGAAGTCAGAGCACGAGCAGGTCATCGCTGCCGGGGGCCTGGCGGTCATCGGCACCGAGCGGCACGAGAGCCGCCGGATAGACAATCAGCTGCGCGGACGTTCGGGCCGCCAGGGCGACCCGGGCCTCTCGCAGTTCTACCTCTCGCTCGAAGACGACCTCATGAGGCTGTTCGGGGGGAGCCGCATGGACGGCATCTCGCGCATGATGGAGCGGGGTGACATAGGCGATGACCTGCCGATTCAGGCCTCCATGGTCTCAAAGGCCATCGAGGGTGCCCAGCGGCAGGTCGAGAGCATGCACTTCGCGGCACGGAAGAACGTCCTTGAGTACGACGATGTCATGAACCTGCAGCGCAGCGCTATATACGGCGAGCGCAACGCCATCCTGGACGGCAAGGACATCACCGACCGCATCCCCGAGATAATCAGTGAGTCGGCCGACGCGGTCGTGGTGGAGAACTGCCCCGAGAAGGTACCGAGCGACGACTGGGACTTGAAGGCGGTCAACACCTGGGTCGCGGACATATCGGGGAACAGCGACTTCTCCTTAGCCCCCGCCGACTGCGACGGCTTGCCCCATGAGGTGACCGACGCGATATGCACCTACCTGGAAGCGCTGTACAAGGAAAAAGCCCAGATGCTGGGAGGCAACGCCCTTGAGATGCTGCAGGCCCAGGTGATGCTGCGGATAATCGACGTGAAGTGGATGGCCCACCTCCACGAGATGGATTACCTGAAGACCGGCATCCAGCTGCGCGCCTTCGGCCAGCGCGACCCGCTCGTCGAGTACAAGAACGAGGCCTACGACGCCTTCCAGACGCTCACGTCCACGATGTATGAGGACTTCCTCCGCACCCTCCTGCGCCTGCAGGTCGCCGCTGTCCAGGCGCCTGAGGAAAGGAGCCCGCTGGAGGGCAAGGTCAGCTACTCGTCTCCGGAGGCGGCCCTGACCGAGTCCTCGGTCAGCGCACAGGCGGCCTCGTCGATGCCGCTCGGCGGCGACGGAGTCCCCGCCGCCCCGCCTGCGGCGGCGATCGGGAAGGCGCAGACCTATGTGAAGGACAAGGACGACCTCTTCGCGAATGCGGGGCGCAACGATCCGTGCCCCTGCGGCTCGGGCAAGAAATACAAGAAGTGCTGTGGCGCAAACGCATAGCCTGAGAAGGGGCAAGAAGGGATTTCATGGCAGACAGGGAATCATACGACATCGGCGCGCTGTCCAAGCGGGTCGCCGAGGCGAAGGGCTACCTGCGAATCGATGAGCGGGCCTCAGAGCTTGCCACGCTCGACGGCGCAATAGCCGAGCCGGGTTTTTGGGACGACCCCGCCCATGCCCAGGAGCTGTCGAAGCGGGCGAGCGCCCTGCGCGACACGATAAGGGAATACGAGCAGGCGGCAGGGCTCCTCGACG
The DNA here is from genome assembly GCA_009782605.1 of Eggerthellaceae bacterium. Classification (GTDB taxonomy): domain Bacteria; phylum Actinomycetota; class Coriobacteriia; order Coriobacteriales; family Eggerthellaceae; genus WRIS01. The sequence continues at coordinate 82,379 of WRIR01000006.1, forward strand.
ACCTCGTGGTTGCCTTCGACCTTGCGGCGGAGGATGCCGCCTTCGTCGAAGAGGCGCATCAGCTGTTTGAGGGGCTTGAGGGGCTGCTTGGCGGCCTGGAGGTCGCCTCGTGGTTCTCGGGGCGCTTCGACGCGGGGGATGCCATCCTGACCGTCAACCCTGGAAGCGGCGGCCTGGAGGCCCAGGACTGGACCGAGATGCTCTACCGCATGTTCTCGCGCTACGCAGAGAAGAAGGGCTGGAAGGTACGCGTCCTCGACTTGGTTCCCGGGGTCGGTATCGGGCTTGACAAGGCCATGATCCAGGTGGAGGGCCGCAACGCCTACGGGATGCTGCGCAGCGAGTCGGGTGTGCACCGGCTTGTGCGCATCTCGCCGACCGACGACAAGAAGCGCCGCCACACCACTTTCGCGGGGGTCGAGGTGTCGCCGGTGCTTCCCGACGACATCGAGGTGGAGCTCAACATGGCGGACGTGCGCGTTGACGTGTTCCGCTCAAGCGGGCCGGGCGGCCAGAGCGTGAACACGACCGACTCGGCGGTGCGCCTGACACATGAGCCGACCGGCATCGTGGTGACCTGCCAAAACGAGAAATCCCAACTCCAAAACAAAGAGTCGGCCATGAAGGTCTTGAAGTCGAAGCTCTACGAGATCGAGGAACAGAAGCGCAGTGCGGAGCTTGCCGAGCTGCGGGGCGCGCGCATGGACAACTCCTTCGGGAGCCAGATTCGCAACTACGTGCTCTATCCCTACCAGATGGTCAAGGACCTCAGGAGCGATGTCGAGACCGGCAATGTCGACGCGGTGCTCGACGGCGACATCGACAACTTTGTGATCGCCTACCACCGGTGGCGTGTTTCTCAGGACTGACGAGAGGAAGGCTTTGAGGGGATATGGATACGACCGAGATCCGATGCACGGCGAACGAGATGCGCAAGGACATCCTCCGTATGATAGCGCAGGCAAAAAGCGGCCATCCGGGAGGCTCGCTGTCGTGCATCGACCTGCTTGCGGCGCTGTACTTCGGCGGTGTCTTGGCCTATGATCCGCGCGACCCGAAGTCCGAGGGTCGCGACTACTTCTTCTTGAGCAAGGGGCACGTGGCCCCGGCCCTCTATGCGGTGCTGGCCCATGCGGGCTTCTTCCCGCGAGAAGAGCTCATGTCGCTGCGCCAGCTGGGAAGCCGCCTGCAGGGCCATCCTGATTCAAACCTCCTCGATTGTGTCGAGGTGTCGACCGGCTCGCTCGGCCAGGGGCTCTCCATTGCCTGCGGAACAGCCTGCGGCCTGCGCCTCAAGGGCAGGGAGAACCGGGTCTTCGTCCTGCTCGGCGACGGGGAGTGTCAGGAGGGGCAGGTCTGGGAGGCGGCGAACTTCGCCGCGCACCAAAGGCTCGGGAACCTGATTGCCGTCGTCGATGCCAACGGGCTGCAAATAGACGGTCCCTGCCGTGAGGTCTGCGATGCGGGCGAGCTGGGCGAGAAGTTCGCTGCCTTCGGCTGGGAGGTGTCCCGCACAGACGGGCACGACATCGAGGCTCTGGTGGGCCTGTTCACGGGGCTGAAGGCTGCCGGCGGGCAGCGCCCCCATGTCGTCATCGCCTCGACGGTGAAGGGCAAGGGCGTGTCCTTCATGGAGGGCCAGGCCGGATGGCACGGCAAGGCGCCGGATGCCGAGCAGCTTGCCCAGGCGCTTGGAGAGCTTTCGAGAAACGGGGTGTGTGATGGCTGAGCGTGCAGCGTGCAAAGAGGCGGCTTTTGTGGGAGCCGCGGACCATAGAGCTACGGCCCGCAGGGTTGCGACCCGCGAGGCGCTGGGCGCAACCCTGGCCGAGCTTGCGGGTGAGGGGCTCCCGGTCGTTGCCGTCGACGCCGACCTGGCGGGCTCTACCACGATGCAGCGCTTTGCCGACGCAAGCCCGACCAATAAGGAAAGGCTGTTCAACTGCGGGATAGCCGAGCAGAACATGATAGGGGTGGCTGCCGGGCTCTCGCTTGCCGGCCATGTCGCCTTTACAGGCTCCTTTGCCGTCTTCGGCACGGGGCGCGTATACGACCAGATCCGCAACACCGTGGCCTACTCGCGACTGAACGTGAAGATAGTGCCGACCCATGCGGGCATCTCGGTCGGTGCGGACGGTGGGAGCCACCAGATGCTTGAGGACGTCTCGCTTATGCGGGGGCTCCCCTATATGACGGTGCTCGTGCCTGCGGACTATGCCGCCGCATGTTCCGCGCTCCGCACGGTGGCGCACCTTCCGGGCCCGGCCTATGTCAGGCTGGGGCGTGCGGCCCTTCCCTGCCTGTATAATGAAGGCGTCGACCTGGAGGTCGGGCGATCCTACCTGCTCTCAGAGGGCTCAGACGCAACGGTCATTGCCTGCGGGGTCGAGGTCAACGAGGCGCTTGTTGCCCGCGACCTGCTTGCCGCAGAAGGCATTCAAATCGAGGTCATCGACGCCTTTTCCCTCAAGCCCTTCGACGCGGACACCCTCATTGCCAGCGTTCGCAAGACCGGCTGTGTCGTCGTTGCGGAAGAACACTCGGTGTATGGCGGTTTGTGTTCTATCGTCGCGGAAACCCTCACCGCCACGGCTTCCGTGCCCGTCGAGTTCGTTGCGGTGCGAGACACCTTCGGAAAGTCCGGCTCCTTCGAGGAACTGCTTGCCTACTTCAACCTTGACGCGGCTGCCATTGTTGAAGCTGTGAAGAAAGCGGTCGGCCTCAAGCGTATCTGATAGAATACACCCGTCTCAGTACATTCAGAATCCGAACGGAGCATTCTGTGACAAACGAAAACTACCAGGAAATTCCTGCCAGGGCGGGTGGCCGCAAAGCCGCATCGCGTGGCGGCGGGCAGCGCGGGCGAAACCATCAGGCCGTCCAGCTGTCAGAGTCCCTGCCGATTCTCGACATCGACGACACGCCGCAGCTGACGGGAACCCCCGTCATCACCTTCGACCATGTGTCGAAGGTGTACCCAGCGCAGTCGAACAAGCCCGCGCTCAATAACATCACCCTTCAGATATTTGCAGGCGAGTTCGTCTTCCTCGTCGGACATTCCGGCTCGGGCAAGTCGACTTTCATCCGCATGCTTATCCGCGAGGTGAAGCCGAGCGAGGGCCGTATCTACGTCGCCGACGAAGACCTGACCACCATGCGCAACTGGCGCGTGCCCTACCTGCGCCGCAACATCGGGTGCGTGTTCCAGGACTTCAAGCTCCTGCCGAACAAGACGGTCTTTGAGAACGTTGCTTTTGCCCTTGAGGTCATCGGGAAGAGCCGCCACGTCATCAAGACGCAGGTCCCGGAGGTGCTGCGCCTCGTGGGCCTGCAAGACAAGCTCAACAAGCGGCCCGACCAGCTCTCCGGCGGCGAGCAGCAGCGCGTCTCCATTGCGCGTGCCATCGTGAACCGCCCGCCGCTGCTTATCTGCGACGAGCCGACCGGGAACCTCGACCCCCAGACCTCGCGGGGCATCATGGATCTCCTTGAGCGCATCAACCGTACCGGTACGACGGTGCTCGTCGCCACGCACGACCGCGAGATGGTCGACAACATGCGTCGGCGCGTTATTGCTCTCGACCGCGGGCATTTGACCCGCGACCAGGATCGGGGGGTGTACGGTTTCGATGTCTAGCCTCATCTACTTCTTCAAAGAATCCCTTATCGGGTTCACGCGCAACATCTCCACGACGCTGGGGTCGATAGTCACTATCTACCTGTCGCTTTTGATCATCGGCGTCTTCGCCATCGGCGGCTACATCGTCGAGAGCATCGTCTCGTCGATCGAGAGCCAGGTGTCCATCACGGTCTATGTGTCTGACAGCGCCGGGGATGCCGATATCCAGCAGCTGCAGAACTATATCCGGGGCCTTGAGGCCGTCCAGTCCGTTGACTTCACCACCAAGGAAGAGGCGCTTGAGCGCTTCCGGAACTCCATGGTCTCGAACCCGGAGATCGTCGACCAGCTTGACGGGCAAAACCCGCTCCCCGCCTCTATAGACGTACAGCTCTCCGACCCGCAGAGGGTCGAGGAAGTGGCGCAGGCCATTGCGGGCAACGGAACTTTCCAGATGATCTGCGAAGACCCCGCAAATCCGGCCGACTCGCTCAAATACGGGCAGAAGACGGTCGAGAGGCTTTTCTCGCTCACGAACTACGTCCGCTATATCGGCATCGCGCTCATCGCCTTGATGATCTTCATCGCCTTGGTGTTCATCAATAACACGATCCGCCTGGCGATCCTCGCACGCCGCAAGGAGATTTCCATCATGCGCCTGGTCGGCGCGTCGAACGGCTTCATCCGGGGGCCCTTCCTGATGGAAGGTGCCCTGCATGCCATTATCGGGTCCCTGCTTGCCGTCGGCTCGATAGAGCTGCTGCGCCGCTTTGCCCTGCCCCTGGTGGCAAACGCGCTCACCTGGCTCCCGGTCGGCCTGGAGGCGGAGACCCTTGTCGTCGTGTACGGCTCGCTGATCCTCGCCGGCCTGCTTATCGGCCTTATCGGATCGAGCATGGCGATGAGACGCTATCTGAAGGTGTAGGGCGTCCCGTCCTTGCGCGGGTAAGGCGCACACTGTGTCCCGACCGCGCCCGAAGACCCGCAGGCGTCCCCGCAGCAACCCCCGGGGTATCCTGAAGCTTACGTCGAAGGGGTTTGGGTTCGTCAAGACCGCCGAAGGCGAGTTCTTTGTGCCCGCGTCCAAGCTGCGCGGGGCCTTCGACGGGGATCTCGTCGAGCTGGCGGCCGCCCCGGCCAATCCCGAGCATCGACAGCCCGAAAGGCCCCACGCGAAGACCGGGGAGAAGCCGACTGCGCGGGTCGTTCGGATCCTTGAGCGTGCACAGGACACGCTTGTCGGCCGCTACGAGGTCGCCGAGCCCTTCGGGGTCGTCGTCCCGCAGGATAGCCGAATTCCCTACGACGTCTTCACCATGCGCGCCGAGAAGCCCCACATAAACGACGGCGACATCGTGCGGGTGCGTATCACGGAATACCCTACCGCGCGAAGCGCCGCCCTGGGCGTGGTCGAGGAAGTCATCGGGCATGAGGGGGACGAGGCCTTAGGGGTCGAACTGATCATCGCACGCCACAAGCTCGCGACGGCTTTTTCTGATGCCGCCCTTGAGCAGGCGCGAAAAGCGGCACTCGACATTCCGGCGGCGCTCGCCGACGGGTATCGTGACCTTCGTGACCGTCGTGTGCTCACGGTTGACCCGGTCGATGCCCGCGACTTCGACGACGCGCTCTCGCTTGAACCGGCGGAAGGCTGCCTGCGGCTCGGTGTCCACATTGCCGACGTCTCCCGCTATGTGCCCTGGAATTCCGCCCTCGACCATGACGCGCAGGATCGGGCAACGAGCGTCTATCTGGTTGATAGGGTGCTGCCGATGCTGCCCGAGGAACTTTCAGCGGACATCTGCTCGCTTAAGCCGGGCGAGGACCGTCTGACGATGACCGTTGACCTGTACCTCGACGCCGGCTTTCGCGTCGTGCGCTATGAGATATACCCCGCCGTCATCAGATCGCGTGTGCGCCTCACCTACGACGAGGTGCAGGACATCCTCGACAGGGGAGTGCTCCCGGAACGTGAGGGTGGCGTCGCAGGAGACGCGGGTGCCGCGGACGGTTCCGCAGGCTGCGTGGGTGCCGTGGGTGCCGCGGGTGCTGCTGTCCCTCGGGCCGGGACATTCGGGGCCTTCGAGACAGCAGGGCTTAAGCACTGCCTTGACGAGTTGAGCCGTATTGCGCAGGCCCTGGAACAGAAAAGGAAGGCCGCGGGCGGCATCGACTTCGTCTCGACCGAGGCGAAGGTCATGCTTGACGAGGCAGGCAAGCCCCTCGAAATCGTGATCCGGAAAAAGACTGCGGCGACCTCCCTCATCGAAGAGGCCATGCTCCTTGCGAACACGACGGTCGCAAAGCATCTTCGCAAGCGCGGCCTCCCCGGCCTTTTCCGGGTGCATGACAAGCCCTCAGAGGACGACCTCGTGGAACTGCTCCTGATGCTGCGGGAGTTCGACTACCTCAACGACATTGCCGCAGGGGACTTCGTCGCGGGCAACCCCTTCTGCGTACAGGAGGTTCTTGCGCGCTGCAAGGGCCGCCCGGAAGAAGAGCTCATATCGTCCTCGGTCCTCCGTGCCATGAAGCGGGCGATATACCAACAGGATTGCGAGCCGCACTATGCTCTGGCGGCGGCCGAGTATTGCCATTTTACGAGTCCTATCCGGCGTTATCCCGACCTTGTGGTGCACCGAATGCTCAAGGTGGAGCATTTCGGGCGCGGGGAGTCCCACCAGCAGGAGGTCGACAGCCTCAAACGCCTGGGGGAAAGGTCCTCGGAAGCGGAACGGACCGCCGAAGCCGCCGCCCGCGAGTCACACGAGCTCAAGATTGTCGAATACCTGCAAGACTACATAGGCTGCACCTTTGAAGCCGTCGTCTCGGGGGTGACCGGTTACGGCTTCTTCGTGCGCCTTGCCAATACCGCCGAAGGCCTTGTCGCCATGAGGGACCTCGGCACAGAATACTTTGCCCATGATGCCCGCCGTCACACGCTTACCGGCGAAGAGAGCGGCAGGCGCTTCAGGCTCGGCCAGAAGGTGAGGGTCTCCCTCGTGGCTGCCGACCCCCATACCAGCCGACTCGATTTCCGTCTCTGCGACTAAGCATCCCATTCTCCTGCGCCCCGCCCCGCCCCGTTTCTGCTAGGGATTCTTCTTTTTGGCCGTTTTCCGATTCCCTTCAAAAGATACTTTGATAAACTAAATATCTCGACCATGAATGCTCGTACTCCAGGTTGGGGGGAAGTGCAGCAGAAACAGCGCAGAGGATGCGGGTTCGAGGGCAGGAGGATGAAAGACATGGACAGGGTTGACAAAACAAAAGGCAATCGCCAAAACATGGCAGGCGGCCTGCACATGCCCGACTCGCACACGCCCGACCTGCACGCACGCATCCCGCACACGTCCGGCCCACATATGTCCGGTCCGGCTGCGGTCGGCATACCTGTAGGCAATGGGGCGAGCTCCGTGCAAAAAAGACGCGCTGAACTGGACGAACTTCTTTCAAAAACCTTCAATGCGGTATTGCGCATCGAAGAGAAGTCCCTGAAGAACAAGCTGACTGAAGGTTTGAGTATCACCGAGGTCCATACCATCGTCGCCATCGGCCTGTACGAGGCGAACCCCATGAACGTGGTGGCTGCCCGGCTCGGCGTGACCCTTGCCACTCTGACGACGGCGGTGCAAAGGCTCAATAAGAAAGGCTTTGTCGAGCGCGAACGCAACGACGACGACCGTAGGAAAGTGATGATCTGGCTCACAAAGCGCGGCCGTCAGGTATACCGGGTGCACGAACTCTTTCACAAAAGAATGATCAACGAGGCACTGTCCGCCCTGACGGTCGCCGAAGAACGGGTTCTGTCGACCGCGCTTGGAAAGGTCAAGCATTTTTTCGAGGAGAACGCGTAACAGAACGAGGTGTGCCGAATAAGGCGTACAAATGTTTCACGTGAAACATTTCTGGGAAAACAAACACCCCGGCGACAAACCCCCAAGTAGTGGACAGCATCCCGTGAGTATCGGACTGGGGCTATGCGGTGTGGCACGGGCAACCGATTCTTGCGGCACATTGTTGCCGACTGCAAAGCTATGGCGATAGCCGAGACTCGGAAACACAGTAAACCGTACAAATGTTTCACGTGAAACATTTCAGGGAAAAATAGTGGAGGAATTGGCTTGCGGGGGCTTTTGCCCACCGTTTTGGCGTACACTAGCCGTCAATAGTTAGATAATCAAAGTATTATGACGAAATAGGAGGATCACATGGCAACGCTTGATATCGTAAAGGAAGTATTGGTGGAAAACCTCGACCTCGATGCCGACGGGATCACCGAGGAGGCAACCCTTGACTCGCTGGGAATCGACTCGCTCGACATGGTGGAGCTTATCTGCGACCTCGAGGACAAGTGCTCCATCGAGTTCGGCGAGCCGGAAGGCATCGAGACCGTCGGCCAGCTCATCTCCCATATCGACTCGCTGAAATAGGCAGAGCCGGCATATGAAGACACGGGTGACCGAGCTTCTTGGAATCGAGGCCCCCATCATCCAGGGGGCCATGGCCTGGGTGGCGAACGCACAGCTTGCGGCAGCGGTAAGCGAGGCCGGAGGGTTGGGCGTCATCGCGTCGGGCGCTGCACCCCTCGATTGGATAGAGGCGCAGGTAGAGCTTGCCCGCTCGCTCACGAAAAAGCCCATCGGGGTCAACATCATGCTGATGAACCCCCAGGCCGCCGAGATAGCGCGCCTTCTGACCGAGCTGAGAGCCGACGTTATCACAACAGGTGCGGGAAGCCCCTCAGAGTACATCGAGGATTGGAAGGCTGCCGGATGCCGGGTCGTGCCCGTTGTCGCCTCATCGGCGCTGGCGCAGCGCATGGAGCGCCTCGGCGCTGACGCGGTTATCGCCGAAGGATGCGAGGCCGGGGGACACATCGGGGAATTGACGACCATGGCGTTGGTCCCTTCGGTATGCGACCGGGTCTCGATTCCCGTTATCGCCGCGGGCGGCATTGCTGACGGGCGCGGAATCTGCGCGGCCTTCGCTTTGGGGGCCGAAGCGGTGCAGATCGGTACCCGATTCCTCACCGTCGATGAGTGCACTATCAGCGACGCGTACAAAGAGGAGGTCTTGAAGGCCAAGGACTCCGATACCATCGTCACCGGTCGGGCGAGCGGCCATCCGGTCCGCGCCCTCAAAAACGCCTATTCCCGGGCGGCACGGCGAATGGAGGAAGACCCTGCCACCGACCCTGCCGCGCTTGAGGCTTTCTATGCAGGTTCGCTGCGCCGGGCAGTGGAAGGGGATGCCAAGAACGGCTCCCTCATGGCGGGGCAGGTCGCCTGCCTTGTTTTCGAACGCAAAAGCGCACGTGAGGTGGTTTCTGAGATGATGGCCGAGGCCGAGGCCCTGGGTCGCAAGGGGCTCTCCGAGCTGGCAGCGCACAACGCCTGCCCCCGTCCCCTGCCTTAGGCTTTCCGAGAAGGGGAAGAACCTGATGGAAACGGACACACCTGCCGCCACCGTCGACGCCCTCGTCGGCGTCTGTATCGATGCGACGGCACCGGCCCTCATGTTCTCCGGCCAGGGCTCGCAAAGCCCCGGCATGGGGTCCGACCTCTTGGGAGACCCGCTCGCAGCGGAGATCTTTGCCTGTGCCTCCGACATGTTCCACCGCGATATCGCCGCACTGGTGACCGAAGGCCCCTCTGAGGCGCTTCATGACACCCGCGCCGCCCAGGCCGCAATCGCCTGCCTCTCGCTTTCGCTGTACCGACTTCTGCGGGAAGGCGGCCTGTCCGCGTCTGCCGTGCTCGGTTTTTCGCTCGGCCAGGTGAGTGCCTTGTATGCCGCCGAGATGCTTACGATGGAAGAAACCTTTGCCTTTTTGGCGAAACGGGCGGAACTGATGGCCGATGCCGCCCAAGAAACCCCCGGAGCGATGTGTGCGCTTCTTGGTGCCGACGAGGTGGCGGCACAAGGCCTCTGCGACCGTGCCGCGCACGGGGATGTCCTAGTTATCGCGAACTACAACTGCCCGGGGCAGATAGTCGTGTCGGGAACGCTTCCGGCAATCGAGCGGGCAGAAGCCGCCTGGACGGCGGCGGGGAAGCGCTGCTCCCGCCTTGCGACTGCCGGTGCCTTCCACAGCCCGCTCATGGGCTCGGCCGCCATGAGGCTCGCTGCCTACCTTTCACAGGTGGGCTTCCGTGACCCGAAGATGCCCCTTATATGCAACACCGACGCGCGTCCCCTTGACGCGCAAAGCGCCGCGCAGCGCCTCTGTGCGCACCTGACCTCGCCGGTGAGATTCGAGCAAAGCGTCGCCTCCCTGTGCCGGGCAGGGGCCCAGCACTTTGTGGAGGTCGGTTTTGGCGGTGTGCTCGTGGCTCTGGTGAAGCGTATCGACAAGGCGAGCATACGCAACAGGGTGGAGGGCCGGGAAAGCCTTGACGCCTATCTTGCTGCCTACCGCTCCCAGCGCAGCCCCGCAACACCGACACATCCCCTTGCTGCCCCCGTGCCCTTCGCCGCCCCTGCGGCCTGCAGCGAAGGGGACGTCCAAGAAAGGAAGCCCTTATGAGTGAAAACCCCAGCAACCCCGGCAACCCCGCCCACCCGAGCGTCGGCCAGGCTCGCAGTGCAGTGGTAAGCGGGTCGAGCAGGGGTATAGGCCGCGCCATCGCGCAGGCCCTGGCGTTGTCGGGCTGTGCGGTTTGCCTCAACTACGCCAATCCCTCAAGTGCCCCGGAGGCGCACAGGCTTGCCGACGAGCTCTCGGCCCGCTATGGGACAGCGACGCTTTGCGTGGCTGCCGACGTCTCGCAAGAGAGCGAGGCCCAGCGCCTGGTCGCCGAGGCACACCAGGCCTTCGGGCGTCTCGACATCCTCGTCAACAACGCAGGGATCACTCGGGACGGCCTCATTGCCCGCATGAGGGAGGAAGACTTCGACCAGGTGATCGCCATCAACCTTAAAGGCGCTTTCAACTGCTGCAAGGCGGCCACGGGCCCCATGATGAAACAGCGCTTCGGCCGCATCATCAACATGGGCAGCATCGTCGGCGTCACAGGGAATGCCGGCCAGGTGAACTATGCCGCCTCCAAGGCGGGGCTCGTTGGCCTCTCGAAGTCGCTGGCCAAGGAGCTCGCGGTGCGCAATATCACGGTGAACGTGGTCGCCCCGGGCTTCATCGAGACAGACATGACGCGCCAGCTGAGCGAGGCGCAGCAATCCGCAATCCGCGAGCGCATCGCATCCCGCCGCTTCGGCACCCCCGAAGAAGTCGCCGCGCTCGTATCCTTCCTCGCCAGTGATGCGGCGGGTTATATCACCGGGCAGGTTATCGGAATCGATGGAGGTATGTCGTGATCACAACACGCAAGCCCGACGGCACGCACCGCGTTGTCATCACCGGCACCGGGGCCGTCTCGCCCGCAGGTATCGGTGTCGGTGTCCTTTGGGAAAAACTGCTCGCAAAGGAATGCTGCATCAGCGAACTGACTCGCTTCGGAAAAGGGATCTTCGAAGTGAAGGTTGCTGCCCAGGTTCCTCCCCACGATGTGACCGAGCTTGGGCTCAGCAAGAAAGATGCGCGCCGCTTCGCGCTCTTTGTACAATATGCCATCATCGCCTCCGACGAGGCCATCAGACAGGCAGGGATCGACTTCGGCTCCATCGACCCGACCCGCTTCGGATGCGCCTTCGGCAGCGGCATCGGCGGGATGGAGGAATTCGAGAGCGGTTGCAAGACCCTGGCAGAGTCGGGGCCGACACGGGTCAACCCGCTCTTCATCCCGACCATGATAACGAACATGGCCGCTGGCAACCTCTCCATCCGCTACGGCCTGCGCGGTGAGTGCACCGACGTTGTGACCGCATGTGCCACCGGCACGCACAACATCGGCAGCGCGTACCGCTCCATCCGCCACGGGTACCTCGACCTCGCCCTGGCGGGCGGCAGCGAAGAACCCTTCACTCCGGTCTGCCTAGCGGGATTCACCAGGATTGGTGCACTGACCAAGGCTGTCGACCCCCTCAATGCCTCGCTGCCCTTCGATGCCCGCCGTGGCGGGTTTGTGGCGGGCGAGGGTGCAGGTGCGGTGGTGCTTGAGTCGCTTGAGCATGCACTCGCACGCCAGGCGCGGATCATTGCCGAGGTCGTCGGCTTCGGCTCGACCGCAGATGCCTACCACATGACGGCACCTTCCCCCGACGGCGAGGGCCTGACCCGCTCGATGCGGCACGCCTTGGACGAGGGTGGTTTTACCGTCGATGATATCGGGCATGTCAACGCCCATGGCACCGGTACCCCGATAAACGACCGGACCGAGGCGGCGGCCCTCCTCGGCTTGGGGGCCGCCGTGCAAGAACGGGTGCCTGTGGTCTCGATCAAGGGGGCTATCGGCCATACCATGGCCGCCGCCGGGGCGCTTGAGGCAATCGTCACGGCCCTTTCTGTCGCCGGCGACCTGGTCCCTCCGACGACGGGCTTTGCGGTCGCCGACCCGGAATGCCCTGTTCGCGTGCTCATCGATTCCCTTGAGGCCTACCCTCAGAAAGTCGCCCTCTCCAATTCGCTCGGCTTCGGGGGGCACAACGCCACGCTGGCAATCTCGCCCTACCGTTCTTAGGGGCCTGCCGTGAACATCGACAAGGCCGCAGGCTCGCCCGCAGCACCAGTTGTTTCCGCAGTACCGATCCTTCCGGAAGCACTAGTTGCATCCGAAGAATCGACCGCCCTCGAAGTGCCCGAAGCTTCGGGCCTGTCGGAGGCACCGGCTGTCTTCGCCGACATCAGCTATCCCTGTACCCGTTCGGAAATCTGCAAGGTGCTTCCACACCGCGACCCCTTCCTGTGGCTCGACCGCATCATTTCGTGTACGCCGGGCAAGGCAGTGGTTGCGGAATTGGAGGTGGCCGCCGATCTCGCCGTGTTCGAGGGGCACTTCCCCGCGCATCCGGTGTTTCCCGGGGTGCTTGTCATGGAGGCGCTCGCTCAGGCCGCCTCCTTCTGCATCCTCGTCGGGCGCGGCGGGCATGGTACCCTCGGCTTCCTTGCCGCCATCGACGAGGCGAGGTTCCGCAACCAGGTCCGCCCTCAGGATGTCCTGCGCCTGGAGGCGGTCATCACAAAATCTTCGTCCCGCATGTGCGTTGCGCAGGTCTCGGCATGGGTGGGGGACACCTTGTGCGCTTCGGCGACCCAGAAGTACGTGATCGCCCCCGCCGCCAACACCGCAACAAGCACCAACACTCCCGCTGCCAGCTACGCCCCTGCCAAAGGCCCCGGCCACGGGGCAGGGGAGGACTAGCACTATGGCGAAGGAAAAGAAGGCCCGCTACATCACGCTTCCCTACGAGGCCACGCGGCCCGAATGGCTTTCCGGGGTCTCGACCGAAGAGCTCCTTGCGGCGAACGGGACGAACGTCGGCGCCCTCGGCACGGCAGTGATATCCCATCGTCTCGACCAGATCGCCGAAGAGTTCGGCCACCCGAGAGCCCTGCTTGTCTTGAACGGCAAAGACGGTCCCGCCACACCGAACAGTCCAGCCGCCCCAAGCGCCCTGCGGGTGGCAAAGGCCTGCTGCGACGCAGGGTTGACGCTGTGCCTGCCCTACACGGACGACCGTCTGGCCGACAAGGCGCTCGCCTATGCCGCAGTCCCGGTCAGGATCGGCGAGGTTTTCAGCGAAGCCCTTTTCGCCAACAGCCACGCCATCCTTAATGCGGCACAGGACTGCCAGGCGCAGGTTGTGCTCCTGGCCGGTTCCCCCCTTGCCGAAGACGAGCACTTCCTCGGCCTTGCAAAGGGCCGGGGCATGGCGGTCTTTAGGGCCGCAGACCCAGCTATCCCCGAGATGGGCTGGGTGCGCTGTGTGGCCCCCCATGCGGCAGCGCCTGAGAGCAACTGGCGGAAGTGCCCCGGGTGCGGGCTGCTTTTCGACGAGGGCGGCCTTGCAGCAAACCACTACGCCTGTCCCTCGTGCGGTTGCTATTACCGTATGTCGTCGTTGGAACGCATCGGCGACCTCTTCGACGACGGCAGCTTCGACGAGTGGTACGGCAGCACCTTGCGGAGAGACCCGCTTGCCTTTCCCGGCTACCTTGAGAAGCTGGACACGCTCACAGAGGTGACGGGCCTCGGCGAGGCGGTACGCTGCGGTCGCGGGCGTATCGCCGGGATCCGGATCGCGGTGTGCATCATGGACTCGCAGTTCCTCATGGGCTCGATGGGCTCGGCGGTGGGGGAGAAGATCACACGGACGGTCGAGAAGGCAACCCGCAAGGGCCTGCCCCTGCTGATTTGCACCGCTTCGGGTGGGGCACGCATGCAGGAGGGGCTTGCCTCGCTCATGCAGATGGCGAAGATAAGCGCCGCCCTCGCCCGCCACGCCGAAGCGGGCCTGCTCTACATCTCGCTCATAACCGACCCGACGACCGGCGGTGTGAGCGCGTCTTTCGCCATGCAGGGCGACATCATCCTCGCCGAGCCGAAGGCCCTTGTCGGCTTTGCCGGGCAGCGGGTGATACGGGACACCATCAAACGCGAGCTGCCAGAAGGCTTCCAGACTGCGGAATTCGCGCTCGGACACGGCCTTATAGACGCAATCGTCGAGCGGGCGCATATACGGGAAAGGATCGCCCACATCCTGGCAATCCACCAGCGGACGACCCAGGATATCTCCCAGGGCGGCACCCTGATGAGCTATGCGACTGTGTGCGAGAACCTTGAAAAGGGACATGACACCTACAATACCGTCACCTTCGGGATGCTGCCCCAGATACGGCGCGTCCTTGTCTCAGCCTCGCAAAAGGTCAAGGTGAGCACGCCGCGCCCTCTGCGCCGCCTGCGCCTTTCGCGCCAGACGGAGCGGCACCGCGAATCGCTCGCCCGCCTCGACACCCTGCTCCATGGCCGCCTCGATGCGGAAGGGGGCGACTCGCTTGTGGACATCGACACGGGCAGCACCGCCACCGCGTCGCATGTCGCCACCAGCCGCCGCACAGCCGCTGCAAGCCCTGCTGCCCTCAGCCGCACAGCTACCGCCAAGCGCACCGGCAACACAGCCGCCGCAGGCAGCAAGCCCGCCGTTCCTGCTGTCGCACAAGCCCCCCAGGCCTCGAACCAGGCCTGGGAAAGCGTGCAGCTTGCGCGCAACACTGACCGCCCGACGGCGCGCTACTATATCGACGCATTCGTCGACGGCTTCATCGAGCTCCATGGCGACCGCGCCTTTTCCGACGACGGTGCCCTCGTATGCGGCATCGGGTGGATAGGCACGCGGGCCGTCACCGTCGTGGCACAGGAAAAGGGCAGCTCCTTGAAGGAGAGGGTCGCCCGTAACTTCGGCTGCCCCCAGCCTGAGGGTTACCGCAAGAGCCTGCGCCTCATGAGGCAGGCCGAGAAGTTCGGGCGGCCCGTTATCTGCCTCGTCGACACGCAGGGAGCCTTTTGCGGCATGGAGGCCGAGGAGCGCGGGCAGGCCAACGCCATAGCCGAGAGCCTTATCGGCATGGCAAGCTTACAGGTGCCGACCATCAGCGTGCTCATCGGCGAGGGCGGCAGCGGGGGAGCCTTGGCCATTGCACTCGCAGACCGTGTCGCTATGCAGCGCCACGCCGTCTACGCAGTGCTTTCCCCCGAGGGTTTCGCCTCGATACTCTGGAAGGACGCCACGCGGGCACCGGAGGCCGCGCAGGTCATGAAGATGAGTGCGCAGGACGCCTTCGCAATGGGCATCGTCGACACGGTGCTCTCTGAGGGCGAAGGCCCCGCCCATGTAAACCCGGAGGTCGCTGCGGCATGCGTGCGCAGCTACCTGGTGAATGCCCTCGACGAGCTTGCGAGCCGAGCCCCTGACGACCTGCTCGCAGCCCGCTACGAGCGTTTCAGGCGCTTTTAGCCTTGGGGTTCCCAAAGGCCGTGCAGGCCGCCTGCCGGTCCAGGAATGCTCGGCCTGGGAAGACACCCTCCGGTCTGGGAAGGCCCGCCTCAGCCGCCCGCCGGGGCGCTGGGGCAGAGGTCGCGGACAAAGCAGGTGTCGCAGTAGGGGCGCCGCGCGATGCAGGTCTCCCGGCCGAAGAGCACCCATTGGCGGTTGATGGCCCCCCAATGCTCTCTCGGGTAGAGCGTGAGGATGTCCTGCTCGGTCCTGTCGGGTGTCTTCGCGTTCGAGAACCCCAAGAGGTGCGCGATGCGGAAGACGTGCGTGTCGACCGCGATCCCCTCAACGATGCCGAAGCCCTCGTTCATGACGATGTTCGCGGTCTTCCGGCCGACCCCGGGAAGGCGCCGCAGGTCCTCCATGGCGCAGGGGACCGTGCCGCCGAACTCCCCGAGCACCATCTGTGCGCAGCCGATGCAGTGCGCGGCCTTGGTGCGGTAATAGCCGAGCGGGCGGATGATCTCCTCGACGTCGAGCGGGTCCGCGTGGGCAAGGTCGGCGATCTTCGGGTAGGCCTCCCATAAAAGCGGGGTGACCTTGTTGACCCCCTTGTCGGTGGTCTGCGCCGACAAGAGCACGGCAATGACCAGGCGGAAGGGGTCGCCCTCGTAGAGAAGTGCGCATTCGGCTTCGGGGTAATGCTCGTTCATCCTCTCGGCGATTGCCAGCGCCCGCTCGCGCTTCGCCTGCTTCGTCTCTCGTGGCATGGCTGTCCTTTCCGTCCGTGCTATGGTAGGCCAAGCAACTGTTTCCTGCAAGTGGAATGCCCCGGTGTTCTCCTGTGCTCTCGGGAGTGCCGCCCTCGCCTGAGGCCTTAAATGGTATGCTATTCAGCATCGGTGTCAGTGTGGTGCGCAGGACAAGGTTGGCACCGTGTTGACACACGGACCAAAGGAACAGGACGGCCTTTTGACCATGCTTATAGACTTGCTGGCTTCCACCTTGGAAAAGACGGGATCGCTCGGGTCGTTTTGGCGCAAGCTCGACGAGGGGGGCGATGCCACACTTGCGGTGGCGTCCTCGGCACGCCCTTTCCTTGTGGCGGCCCGTTTCAGCCACCGCCCGCAGCCTACCTTGGCGGTGATAGCAGGCGAGGATGCGGCTGCCGCCTTTGCCCGCAGCCTCGCCGCATATATCGGGGAAGAGAAGGTGCTGCGGTTCTACGAGCGCAGCGACTACCCTTTCACCTTGCAGGCGAGCAAGCCGCGCGAGCTTTCCTGCCGCATGCGGGCAGCCCATGCGCTCGCCACGGGCAGGCCCTGCGTCGTGGTGGCTTCGGCGCGCGCCCTGCTGCGCTGTTTGCCTCCGGCGTCATCGGGCTGTTTCGCGCCGATTCGCCTGTACGGCGGCCGAGAGCTCGCCGATATGGACACCGGCCAGATTTCGACGTTCGACGACCTGAAGTCTGTGCTCGCGGCAAGCGGCTATGTGAATACCGGGGGCCTTGAGGGCCCGGGCACCTTCTGTGTCCGGGGCGGGGCGCTGGACCTCTATCCGGGAAACCTCGCCTACCCGGTGCGTCTCGACTTCTTCGGCGACGAGCTCGACGAGATACGCCGTATCCTCCCCTCGACCGGGCAGACCATCGCCGCCCTTCCCTGCGTCGAGGTCTTTCCCGTCAAGGAGTTCTCGCTTTCTGAGCGCGGGGCAAAGCAGGCCCGCGAGGCGCTTGCCCGTCCGGCACAGAGCAACGCGGTGCTGCGCGGCCTTTTCGAGAAGCTGGCCTGCGGCCTGCGATTCGACGGTGCCGACGCCCTTTTGCCCCTGCTCTATCCCCAGACGGTGACATTAGGGGGTTACCTTTCATCCGACGTGCTCACGGTGCTGCTAGAGCCGCGCTCCCTCATCGACGACGCGACCCATGCCTATGACGAGGTCGTGGCACGGGCGCGGGGCACGTCCATTGCACCCGAGGGCCTCTACGCCCCGCCTGCCGGGATCGACTTCGGGTCGAACCAGCGCTCAAGCTATGTCTCTATCATGCAGGTGGGCGGCCACGTAGACGACGAGCTGCCGGTGAAGCGGGTCGAGGTCGCCGGCAACGAGGAAAAGCTCTTCGGGAAACTGCGCAGCCTCGTTGACGCCGACTACACGGTCGTGTTCTCCGTGCCCGGTTTTCGGGCACGCCGGGACATGAGGCTTGAGCTGGTGGACCGCGGCCTCTCCCTGGTCGAGCTCTGCGACCAGGGCATGGATGCGCTGCCGGGCTCGGACGCACTTCCGGATGCAGGCACGCTTCCGGGCACGGTCGCGCTCCCGGGTCCAGCCGACCCGTTCGCTACAGGCACGCCGCTAGACCCGCCTGTCCCCTCCGGCACAAGTGCACCGCCCCCCGTCCGGCTCAGACGCGGGGTCGTGAACCTCGTCGACGTCGAGATACCGCTCGGCATGGTCATCCCGAAGGCGCGGCTGGGGCTCGTGTCTATCAGTGACACCCAGGGCATGACAGTCCTGCGCAAGGGAAGGCCTATCGACCTCACGGCGATTACCTTCCCCTACAAGCCGGGCGATTACGTGGTGCATGCGGTGCACGGCGTCGCTTTCTTCAAGGAGCTCGTCCGCCAGGACATCGACGGCGCGGAGCGTGACTACCTCTTGTTGGAGTATGCGGAAAACGACAAACTCTACGTGCCGGTCGAACAGCTTGATCGTGTCACACGCTATGTCGGCGCGCACGGTGAGAGCCCACGGCTTACCCGGCTTAACACGGCTGATTGGTCGCGGGCGATGGCCAAGGCGCGCAAGGCCACCAAGCGCCTCGCCTTCGACCTGGTGGACGTCTACGCCCGGCGTGCTGCCACGCAGGGTTATCGCTATGCGTCCGACACGCTGGAGCAAAGGGCCATGGAAGAGGCCTTTCCCTATGAAGAGACCCCCGACCAGCGTGCGGCGATCGCTGATGTCAAGGCGGACATGCAGTCCGCAAAGCCGATGGACAGGCTTATCTGCGGCGATGTCGGCTTCGGCAAGACCGAAGTGGCGCTGCGTGCCGCCTTCAAGGCAACCCAGGACTTAAAGCAGGTCATGGTGCTGTGCCCGACGACCATCCTCGCCCAGCAACATTTCACCAACTTCAAGGACCGCTTCGAGGGTTTCGGCGTCTGTGTCGAGGTGCTCTCGCGGTTTCGCAGCGATGCACAGCAACAGGCTATCCTTGAGGGCTTTGCCCAGGGGGAAGTACAGGTGCTCATCGGGACACACCGCCTGCTCTCGCGTGACGTGAACCCGCACGACCTGGGCCTTGTGGTTATCGACGAAGAACAGCGTTTCGGTGTGGGGCACAAGGAGCAGTTGAAGAACCTGCGCGAGTCCGTCGACGTGCTTACGCTTTCGGCCACTCCCATCCCGCGCACGATGCAGATGTCGCTTTCCGGTGTGCGCGACATGAGCCTCATCCTCACGCCGCCCGACGACCGTCGCCCCGTCGAGGTGCAGGTGGGGGAATGGGATCCCGACGTAGTGTCGGGTGCCATCAGGCGCGAGCTGGCGCGTGGCGGACAGGCCTATTATGTGAGCAACCGCGTGCGCTCCATCGACGAGGCCGTGCAGCGCGTGCACGAGGCAGCAGCAGAGGCGCGGGTCGGCGTTGCACATGGCCAGATGTCGAAGGACCAGCTCGAATGCGTCATGGAGGATTTCAGTGCGGGCGAACTCGACGTGTTGATCTCCACCACCATCATCGAGAGCGGCATCGACAACCCCCACACGAACACGCTCATCATCGAGGACTCCCACCGCCTGGGGCTGGCGCAGCTCTACCAGCTGAAGGGCCGTGTAGGGCGCTCAAGCACGCAGGCCTTCGCCTACTTCATGTTCCCGAGCCAGACAGCGCTCACCGAAGAAGCGGCGGCGCGGCTGATTGCCGTCAACGAACACAGCGACCTGGGAAGTGGCATGCGCATCGCCATGCGCGACCTGGAGATACGCGGCGCGGGAAGCCTGCTCGGCGCCGAGCAGAGCGGCAATATGAGCGCAGTGGGCTTCGACCTGTTCGCGCAGATGCTTGCGACTGCGGTAAGCGCCACGCGCGAAGGCGATATGAAGGCGCTTTCCAGCCTGCCGCCCGCCCTTTCTGACATCAGCGTCAGCCTGCCCGTCCACGCCTATCTGCCCGAGGACTATATCCGAGACATCGACGAGCGGGTGTTGGCCTATCGCCGGGTTGCCTCGGCCGACACAGTAGAAGCGGTTGACGAGCTCTTCGAGGCGGTCCGTACCCAGCATCCCGACATGCCGCAGGCGGCGAAGAACTACTTTGCCAAGGCACGCATCAAGGCTTTAGCGAACGAGAAGCGCATCAAGGCCGTCCTGGTTGCAGGGGGGCGGCTCACCATCGAGCCGGTCGTGCTCCCCCGTGCGCGACAGACCACGCTGCGTCGCCAGGGCGGGCGCTATGTCGAGTCGACCAGGCGGCTGGCAATGCCTTTGCGCGCCCTCAAATGCGACACGGGCAGCGATGTCGGCGGGGGGAATGCGGACAGCGATGTCGGCAGGCGCCTTCTCGACGCGGTCGAGGAATTCGTCCAAGGGCTTGCCTGAAAGCAAAAAAGGGGCGGAAAGGCCGCCCCTTCATGCCCTGCAACACCTAAAACTCAGCCGACAGCGATAACCGAGGCTTCTGCGCCGTAGAGTTCGAGGAACTGCCCTTCCTCAACGGTGATGGTGTGCGATCCTCCGGTAATCACATAGTAGGTCTCAAGGATGGAGCTTTCGTTCCATTTGAGATCCTTCATGATAAAGGCCGCCGCATCGCCCTCTGTATCCTCGGGGATGCCTTTCTGGTAGGTGACCTTGTAGTCGCCTGCAGGCATGTCGATACCGATCCGGTAAAGCCCGCTTTGGTAGCTCTTCTCCGGCTCAAGGACCTTATCGGAGGCAATGAACATCTCGGCAGACTCCGGGGCGAGGAAGACGATGGCATCGCCCTCTTTGAGGTTGGCGTAATAGTTCCCGAAGTATACGATGGGCGCAAGGAGGGTATAACCCTCGTCCGGCGACGCCGACTCGAAGAGATAGAATACGCCCTCTTCGGTCTGCGACCCCTCAAGGTAGTACAGGCCGGCCTCAAGGTCCTTGCCCTTGCCTACCTCGTAGGCGCCGATGGTGGCGCGCCCGTTGGTGACCGTGCCTTCGACGCCCATCGGCAGGAGCAGGTCGAGGTCATCGCGCGTGAGGATTTCATCGAGCCCGAAGAGCTCGTCGTCCCATCCGTCGCCCCAGCCGTATCCGTTGTCGCGCATGTCCTCACGTTCCCCGTAGTCTTCCAGGAGGTTGCGGTATTCGTTGGTGTCAAACTGGGAATAGGCAGAGGCAAAAACGGCAATGCAGCCGCCGAAGAGAAGCAGGGAGGCAAGGAGGCATCCCCCCAAGACCCAGGGCCAGACCTTCTTTTTTTGCGGGGGTGGCGCATATCCATAACCCTGCTGCGTGGGATATGCGGGATAGGCATAGCCGGGCGGCGGCGGTGATTGCTGGTAGCCGTAGCCCTGCTGCGCATTTTGTGCATAGCCCTGGGGGTATCCCTGGGGATAACCCCAGCTCGGTGCAGGGCTTTGCTGCGGGGCTGCCGGGGCGGTGCCTGGCGGGTACGGGGTGCCGTTGGGCTGAGCATAGCCCTGGGCTTGGGCTGCGGGCGCGCCGTTGGGCTGCGGATAGCCCGGGGCTGCGGGTGCGGTGCCGACGCCGGAAGGTGCGGGCGCGGTGCCTGTCGGCGGTGCTGTCGGAACGCTTGCTGTCGGCGACAGGTTTGGCGTGTCCGGAAGGTCAGGCATCGTAGGTGTGCCCGGGGTATCAGGGGTGTCGGGCGTGCCGAACGGGGTAGGCGGTGGGTATTTCTCGGTCATGCGATACTCCTTTTGCTTGGGCTCGGTGGTTGGGGAAATCATAGCATAGGCCCCGATGCTTTCAGGTTTCGTTTTCTACTTGTTTCTTCCCCTGCCCCATTTCTTCAGCATCCCCACCGTTTTGGGCTATGAGGCACGCGGCTGTTTCCTCGACAAGCACGAGTGCCTTGTGGGCACAGGCCTCCACGCACAGGCCGCAGCCGATGCAGTAGCGTCGGTCGAGAACCGTCTTTCCGATGCCCGGGTCGGGGTTGAGCGCACCTGTGGGGCAGGTGCCCAGGCAGGCGCCTGAGTCACGGCACCGTGCCTTGTCGAGCTCGGCCACGAACACAGGGATGTTGGGGGCGATAGCGGGGCTCGCCGAAACTGCTTCGAGGATCATCTGGCGCTTGGGGTGCATGACCTTCTTGACACGCCCTGTGGGGGCGAAGAGGTTGAGCATGTCGCTCTCGGCGAAACGCAGCCCCGCCATGGCCTTGCTGCGCTCGCGCCGCTCGACGAACTGCTGCAGCACCTCGGAGTTACGCAGGCGCCGCTTCCCGGTGGCGATATCGCCCACATCCCCTGCGAAGTTGGTGAAGATGGCCCGGCGATCGACGCCTTTGGGGCTGGCGAGGTCTTTCAGCAGGCTTTCTTCCTCGGGTATCTCGGCGGAAAAGCCGACCTGCTCTCCCGTCCATGCCTGGGCGGTTGCGATGGCATGGGAATAGAGCATCTCGGCGGTGTCTCCCCCGCGCTCGCAGTCGGCGCAGTAGGCGAGGTCGCAGGCTACCGTGACCAAGATGCGCTCGCTGAGAAGCACTGTCCAGAACTCGGGCGACAGGCAGGCCAGGCAGGGCAGCACGACGACGTTGGGGGCGGGCTTTAGCCCTGGAAATACGTTCTCCTTGCAGGTGATATAGGCCGTCTCGCCGCGCAGCGCTATCCTCCTGATGCGCTCATGCAGGTCGAGCATCGTGACCCGGGTCGAGGAAAAGGCGTCGCAGATGCCCAAGCAGATGCCGCACTGCGTGCAGGCCTGCGTATCGACTACGGGCAGGCTGTCGGCCCTGTAGCTGATTGCGCCTTTGGGGCAGGCATCCGCACAGCGGCTGCAGGACGCGCCCTTGAGGGTGATGCAGAAGTCGCGCAGGACCACGATGCCCGTGTCGCGGACGGCCTCCCCCTCGCGGCCTCCCATCTGCCGCGCGTCAGCCATGGAACACGTCTTTGAGGGTCTGGTCGATCCGCGCGAGCACGTCTTTTCGGTCCAGGAGCTCGATGCTCTCGAACAGGGGCGGGGAGACCATGTTCCCGCAGACGGCCACGCGCAGGGGCTGGAAGAGCCCCTTCACCTTGATGCCAAGGGTCTCGGCCAGGGCCCGGCAAGCCTCCTGCAAGGGCTCGCACTCCCAGGTCAAAGACTCATCGGCGAGCAGGCCGCGCAGGCCGCGCAGGACCGTCTCGGCATCTGTGCCCTCCTTCGTGAGGACCTTTGCGACGCTGGCCTCGTCGAGGTTGACCCGGGGCCCCCAGAACATATAGGCGAGCTTATCGGGTATCTCGTCGAGGCGCACCAGGCGCTCGGATACGAGCGGGTAGAGCTTCTCGTACCAGCCGGGGTCCGCCGCGATGCCGGCAGGGTCGGCCCCCGCTTGGCAAAGCCAAGGCTCGGCGAGCGCGGCCCAGGCCCCGGCATCGAGTCCGCGGATATAGGTGCCGTTCATCCAGTCGAGCTTCACCTCGTCGAACAGGGCGTCCTTCTTCGTCACCCGGGCAAGCGAGAAGGAGTGTGCCAGGGTCTCGCGGTCGATGATGGTCGTCTCGCCGTCGAGCGACCACCCCAGCAAGGCGAGGAAGTTCACGAGCGTGTCGGGCAGGTAGCCGCGGTCGCGGTATTCTTCGACTGAGGTCGCCCCGTGGCGCTTCGAGAGCTTCTTGCCGTTTGCGCCGAGTATCATGGAAAGGTGGGCGAAGGTGGGTACCGCAGCGCCGAGTGCCTCGTAGACGAGTATCTGGCGCGGTGTGTTCGACAGGTGGTCGTCCCCGCGGATCACGTGGCTGATACGCATGTTCGCGTCGTCGCAGACGACCGCGAAGTTGTAGGTCGGGCTGCCGTCGCTGCGGACGAGCACCATGTCGTCCATGACTTCCGAAGGGAAGCTGACCGGCCCGTACACGGCGTCGTTAAACTCGATGGCCCCGCGCTCGCGGGGAACCTTCAACCGCCACACGAAGGGCTCGCCCGCGGCGATGCGCTTTGCCGCCTCGTGCGCCTCAAGCCCGCGGCAGGTCCGGTCGTAGCCCGCATAGCCGCCCCCGGCCTCCTCGGCCGCCTTGCGCTTGGCGTCGAGGGCTGCAACTGTGCAGAAGCAGGGGTAGGCCGCGTCCCGCGCCTTCAAGGTCTCAAGGGCGGCCTGGTAGCTGTCACCACGCTGGCTTTGGAAATAGGGCCCCAAGGCCCCGCCGACCTCGGGCCCCTCGTCCCAGTCGAGTCCGAGCCAGCGCAGGGAGCGAAGGACCACCTGCGTGTTTTCCGCAGTCGAGCGCTCGGGGTCGGTGTCCTCGATGCGCAGGATAAAGCTGCCGCCCGTGGCCCTGGCGAAGGCCCAGTTGTAGATGGCGGTGCGGGCGCCGCCGATGTGGAGCTGCCCGGTGGGGGACGGCGCGAAGCGCACGCGGACGGGCAGGGCGGGGTCAAGGGCAGGGTCTTGGCTCATAGGATGTATTCTCTCCTTCTCATAAAGCGTCCGACGGCGAAACTGACGAAACAGACGAACAGGGTGACGACCAGCCACAGGGCACCCATGGCGATCCAGAAGGCAAGCGGGTACATGCGGATAAGCAGGGAATCGGCTCCGAAGGTCCAGGTGCCCTCCGCAAAGAAGATCGAGTGGATAAAGGCGAACAGGCCGTCGAAGTCGATGATCGCCCAGGCCGTCAGCCCAATGAACAGCGCGGCGACCAGGATAGCTGCCGCCATGAGGGTTAGGCCTACCTGGTGCCGACCTGAGGTGAAGCCGATGAGCAGGCAGCCTATGAAGGCGACAGCCGCGAGCGCCGCGAGCACGATGCGTGCGGTGCTGACTACCGAGAACACGTCGTCGAGATGCGTGAGGGCGTCGTAAGGGAGCACATAGCTCTCGCCTGCGAGCATGAAGCGCGCCGCCAGTTCGTCGATGCCGGGCGGCGTGGCGGTGTCGGGCAGGTCGGGTGCCCCGCTGAGGGTGGCGCGGCCATCAGCCCTCACCTCCTTGTTGATGTCGTAGAGTGTGGTAAGCAGCGTTCCCCGGTCATGGCTGCCGACGGTGTAGTCGCGTGTCGCCTGGGCTGCGACGACCAGTTCGTCGCGAGTGAACACCGAGCCGTCTGCATTGCTGAACACCGTTGCGAAGGCCTGCGTCGCAAAGGGGGCGCAGCAGACGAAGAGCCCCGCCCCGACCAACACTACGGCAAGGCTTGCCGCAGTGGTTAACTCGATGAGAATTCGTATGATGCCTTTGATGGTGGTCCTCCTACCCCTCGTCCGATTTTCCTCGCCTTGTTCCTTCCTTCTTTTTGCCGCCTTACGTGCTTTTCTGGTCGAGGTCGACCCAGATAGTCGCGGCGGTGACGCCCTGCATGTCCTTGCAGATGGTCGGCAAAGGGCCAAGGCGTGAGAACACTCCGGCGAACCTCCCATTATACAGGTACAGGCCCATGAGGTTGTTGTAGGGCAGCGTCACAGACGACACCTCCCCGTCGGCCAGGGCCTCGATGCCCGTGTCGGGCGGAAGCGTCAGTGTCTTGAAGGGTGTGCAGTACCTCTGCGCGATGAAGGGGGTGCCCGAGGCCCTGTCGGCGAAGCGTCCGACGAGGCCGTCCCATTCCTCCTGGCTCCAGAAGCAGCCGGCATAGACCTGGTCGGCGCCGTAGTGGTCGGTCGGCTTGATGATCCAGGTTTCCTTTTCGGCCCGCACCTTCTCCAGGTCGATGGAGCCAGAGTCCAAGAAGGTGGTGAAGGGGATGGCCTTTTCGATGAAGGCGGATTCCTCGGCGGTCAAGAAGGCCTGTGTCCTCGGGTCGAAGAGCACGCGGAATATCTGCTTGTCGTGGACAATGTGTCCGGCGAAGCTGCCGATGAGCGCAACTTTTTCTGCGCGCAGGGCCTCGATGAGGCACTGGGACTCGTCCCAGTGCTCCAGGATGTCGTTGGTGACCGAGCGCCGCCAGATAGCGTCGATACGCCTGCCGTCCGGCCCGGTCAAAGACTCGCCGTCAAAGCGCAGCTCGCGCACGTCGCAGATGGCACAAGGCAGGCCACGTGACTCGAAGAGCGCAGCGAAGACCTTGAACTCGTCGATGACGGCGTTTTCCAGGAAGTCGCAAATGGCGATGCGGGGATGCTCGACACGGTGCACGTAGCTTGCGTATATCTCCATGAACTCGTCGATCCAGGTCTCGAAAAGCTCGCTCGGCTCGACACGGTGCCGTTTTGCGAAGGCCTTGAAGGACTGCGACGGGGCTATGGAGGCGACGATTTCCCGGTCCTCGTTCATGCCCGACGAGCCGTCGGCGTTGAACTCGCAGAAGGCACAGGTGTAGTCGTCCTCGTCCAAGAATATGTCGACGCGGGCAAAGGGGAGCAGCCCGTCGTAGCCGCGGGGGAGCAGGATCAGCTCCACCAGGCGCTCGTCGAAGTCGAAGGCGGTGCGGTATGCGGGGTCTTCGAGGTAGTGGCTGATGACCTTGCAGAGGATGGCATGCATCGTCTCCGCGATATGCTTCATGGCCGCAAAGGCCTCGCGTCCGTAGAGGCGCGGGACGAAGGTGGAGCCGACGACCTCATGGTGGCAGATGGCGGTCGAGCGCTGCATGAAGGCGAAGGCCTCCCGGCGCCCGGCGACATCGCCGCCGAGGCTGTCGATGATGTCGAGGTATTCTCGGGTATAGCCGGCGTTTTGAGCCATGTCCAAAGCCATCCCTGTCCTTTCTGTAAGTAAAGTATCGTGTAAAGTATCGTGAAGGCTTGGAAAAAGTGTATCATTAGCTCTCGCATGTTGACAGGCATAAGGCCCTCGACTGCGATAAACAGGCGATAAACACAAATATGCGAAAAGGAGTGAACACAGCCATGGCGGAAAACCCCCACGCAAGCGCAAAGACAGGGTCGAGCTTCCTCTTCACCTCGGAATCGGTGACGGAGGGGCACCCCGACAAGGTATGCGACCAGATCTCTGACGCGATCCTTGACGCGATCCTCGAACAGGAGGCGCAACTGGCCGCCGACGGCTACGTCGCGCCGAGCGGCGAGCCCGCCGACCTTGCGGCGGTGCGTTGTGCCTGCGAGGTGCTGGCCACCACCGGCCTGGTCATGGTTGCCGGGGAGATCAGGACGCAGGCCTATATCGACGTGCCGACAATCGTGCGCGGCGTCATCAACGACATTGGCTACAACCGGGCGAAGTTCGGCTTTGACGGCCTGACCTGCGGCGTGTTAAACACGATCCACGAGCAGAGCGCTGATATCGCCCTCGGTGTGGACTCGTCCTATGAAGAGCAGCACGGCGAGGCGGCGCTCGACGCCTTCGACCGCATCGGCGCGGGCGACCAGGGGATGGTCTTCGGCTACGCCTGCACCGACACGCCTACGCTCATGCCGATGCCCATCTACCTGGCGCATCGCCTGGCTGAGGAACTGACGGTGGTTCGCAAGGAGGGGCGGTTGGCCTACCTGCGCCCTGACGGGAAGACCCAGGTGAGCGTGCGTTATGTCGACGGGGTTCCCACCCAGGTCGAAAAGGTGCTCATCTCCACCCAGCACGCCGAGGACGCCGGGCCGGAGGACCTGCGCCGAGACCTTATCGCGCAGGTCATCGAGCCGGTCTTTGCGCGCGAGGCGGTCACGGTCGCCGACGGCCTTGAGATACTGGTGAACCCCACGGGGCGTTTCGTCACCGGTGGGCCGATGGGGGACACGGGGCTTACGGGCCGCAAGATAATAGTCGACACCTATGGCGGCATGGGCCGCCATGGCGGCGGATCCTTCTCGGGCAAGGACTGCACGAAGGTCGACCGGTCGGGCGCCTATGCTGCCCGATGGGTCGCGAAGAACCTTGTTGCGGCGGGTCTTGCCGACCGCTGTGAGATACAGATAGCCTATGCTATCGGCATGGCACACCCCCTTTCGCTTATGGTGGAGTGCTTCGGCACGAACAAGGTGCCCGAACAGGCGATCGTAGATGCAGTGCACGAGGTCTTCGACCTGCGCCCGGCGGCAATCATTGCGGCCCTCGACCTGCGTCGGCCCCTCTACCGTAAGACGGCCGCCTATGGGCATTTCGGGCGCGAGCTCCCCGAGTTCACGTGGGAGAGGACCGACCGTGTCGAAGCCCTGCGTGCCTGTGTCGGACAGGGCCTGTAGGCTGCCGGGTGGTCGGCCGGCTTCGGATGTTTCAGGTGCCCGGGTGACTGGGCTTTCGCGGTGGCCTGCAAAAGCCCAAAGGCTGAACGGCGAGAAGGCGGGCTGAGGATACCTCGATGCGGCTTGCTTCGGTCATACTTGACATCCCTGCGCAGGCGCTCGATTCTGCCTACTGGTATGTTGCTCCGGACGACCTGGTGGACCTTGAGGTCGGCTGTGCCGTGCTTGTGCCTTTTGGAGGGCGCAAGGCAATCGGGTACGTGATAGCGCTTGAGGATTTCGAGGAAACGGACGAGGGCGCAGGCTTCGAGGCGGCGGCCGTTCGCAGCTGTGTGGGAGAGGCAGGCAAGGAAGGCGTGCCCGACCCGGCGAAGCTCAAGTGCGTCCAGGCGGTGTTGTCCCACTCCTACTTCGACGAGGATGCCGCCGCCTGCGCGCGTTTCCTATCCGAGGGTTATATCGCGCCCCTCAGTTCCTGCGTGCGGCTCTTCGTGCCTCCCGGCGGTGTCCCCCGCATGGTGCGCCGGGGCGGTTACTGGCAGGTGGAAGAGCCGGCCATCGGCCCGGTAGACGACCGCTGGGTCTCCTTGGGCGCAGCGGCGCAGGGCTTCGAGCCGCGGCCGCAGGCCGTGAAACAGCGTGCCATCATCGACGCCCTGCGCGGCGGGGAGCTGCGTGTCGCAGAGCTGACGGTGGAGTTCGGGCCGGTGTCGTCTGCCCTCAAGGCCCTCGCGTCACAAGGCGTGGTAACTGTTGAGCGGCGGCGGCGGATGAGGGGGACAGACGCCCCCGCCGCTCCCGCCTTCGCGCCGAGCAAGAAGCCCCAGCTGACCGACGGCCAGAAGGCCGCGCTCGATCTGGTGAACGCGGCCCAGGACCGTGCGGCAGGCGAGGTGGTGCTGGTGGACGGGGTGACCGGGTCGGGCAAGACAGAGGTCTACCTCCAGGCGATTGAAAAGACGCTTGATGCCGGGCGTGGCGCCGTGGTGCTCGTCCCCGAGATATCCCTCACCCCCCAGACCGTCGCGCGCTTCCGCGGGCGCTTTGGCGAGACGGTCGCCGTCATGCACTCGCGCATGGGCCCCGGCGAGCGCTTCGACCAGTGGGACCGCATCCGTCAGGGTGCCGCGCGGGTGGTGGTAGGCGCGCGCAGCGCCCTGTTCGCCCCGGTCGGCTCGCTGGGCCTCATCATCATTGACGAAGAACACGAAGGCTCCTACAAGCAGGACTCGGCGCCGCGCTACGTGTCGCGTGACCTTGCGGCCTGGATGGCCGCGCAGAAGCGGGCGACCCTGGTCCTAGGCTCGGCGACCCCGTCTATCGAGGCGCTGTACCGGTGCAAGCACGACGAGGGCTGGCACCGCACGCTTTTGCCCGACCGCGTGAACGGGCGGCCGATGCCCGAGATCGTGGTGGTCGATATGGCGTGCGAGTTCGGCAGCGGCCACCGCTCGATGTTCTCCCGGCCCCTGGCCAAGGCCCTGTTCGAGGCCGTCGACGCCGGGCGCAAGGCGGTGCTCCTGCTCAACCAGCGGGGCTTCGCCCAGTTTGTTTTATGCCGCAGCTGCGGTTACGTGCCCGAGTGTCCCTCGTGCTCGCTGTCGCTCACCTACCATGAGCGGGGGAGCGTGCTTGCCTGCCACCACTGCGGCCACAAGGAGGCGCTTCCCCCGCTCTGCCCCGAATGCGAAAGCCCCTATCTCAAGAAATTCGGGGCCGGGACGCAGCGGGTCGAGGCCGAGCTTCGGGGCCTGCTCGAAGGCAGGCAGGCGACAATCGTGCGCATGGACGCGGACACCACCACTGCCAAAGGCGCCCACCAGCAGCTCTTGGAAGAGTTCGGCTCTGCCGGGCCCGCGGTGCTGCTCGGCACGCAGATGATTGCGAAAGGGCTCGATTTCGATGACGTGGTCTTGGTGGGGGTCGTCAACGCCGACACCATGCTGCGGCTTCCCGACTTCAGGAGTGCCGAGCGCACCTTCAACCTTGTCGAGCAGGTCGCCGGGCGGGCAGGGCGCGCCGAGCTCCCTGGGTGCGTCTTCGTGCAGACCTACGAGGCCGACTCCTACGCCATCCGCGCCGCTGCGGGCTACGACCGCAGGGCCTTCCTCGCCGAGGAGCTCTCCCGGCGCCGGGCGTTGGGCTACCCCCCCTTCGTCCGTCTCGCGAACGTCTTGCTCTGGGGCAAGAATGCCGAAGAGGTCAAGGAAGCAGCACGCGGGATATCCGCCGACATCGAGAAGCTGGTCTTCGATGTCGCGGGGCAGGGGTGGGCCTGCTTCGGCGCCGTGCCCTGTGTGCTGGCGAAGCTGCGCGACACCTACCGCTGGCATATCGTGGTGAAGGCCCCGGCAGGCGCAGACATCGCATCCGTCCTGCTCCCGCTCTTCCGCCGCCGCAAGCCCCACAAGACCGTGAGCGTAGCCGTAGACATCGACCCCGACGACCTGCTGTGACCGCTTTGAGACGGCTGGGAGCCTCCCGTGCAGGGTTGATGTGTGTTACAATGTGCAGTATCGGTTGTGGCAGGACAAGCCCAAAGAGGGGAGGATCGATGGCAACCCCTATTCCAAGGGCGGCCGCCCGTCGACAACTACAGAGGAACGTGGCGTTACCGGGTGGGGCGCTATCGCACTGTCACCGACATCCAAGACAACAGGCTGGAATCCTTGTGCTGGCAACCGACGACCATAAGAAAACCAACCGTGGGTAAAGGGTTCGCCGACAGCGCTTCGACAGGTGCTACCCAGACGGGTGCGCAGATCATCGTCCGCTCCCTCATCAAGCACGGGGTCGATGTGGTATTCGGTTATCCGGGCGGGCAGGTGCTCGATATCTATGATGAGCTCTACCAGCACAGCGGGCAGATAAGGCATGTCACAACCGCGCACGAGCAGGGTGCCGCACATGCAGCGGACGGCTATGCCCGGGCGACTGGCAAAGTCGGCGTCGTTATTGCGACTTCGGGCCCGGGTGCCACGAACCTTGTGACGGGGATCGCAACGGCCTACCTCGACTCTATCCCCCAGGTTGTCATCACGGGCAACGTCGACACGGCGCTTCTCGGCAAGGACAGCTTCCAAGAGATCGACATATTCGGGATAACCATACCCATCACCAAGCACAACTACATAGTCAAAGACGTTGCCGACTTGCCGGGGACGCTTGCCGAGGCCTTTGCTATCGCGTCGAGCGCACGTCCGGGCCCGGTGCTTATCGACGTGCCGCGCGACGTGCAGACAGCCGTCTGTGCAGTGCCGCTCCCCGAACCCTTCGGGAATGCGGCATCGGGCGAAAAGCCTCCGACCGAGGCCTTCTGCCCAGCTGCCCTCCAACGGGCAGCCGACCTCATCGCCGCCTGCGAGCGCCCCTATATCTATTGCGGCGGCGGCGTGCTGAGTGCGGGCGCTGGCAAACAGGTCCTTGCTTTCGCCGAGCATATCGACGCCGGCATCGGCTGCAGCATGATGGGCCTGACTGCCATCCCCGCCTCGCACCCGTGCAACCTCGGTATGACGGGCATGCATGGGCGCGAGGCATCCATTCGGGCACAGGCCCAGGCAGACGTGGTTATCGCCATCGGCGTGCGTTTCAGCGACCGTGCGACGGGCAACAATGCGCATTATACGGCAGGCAAGAGCTTCATCCACATCGACATCGACCCGGCCGAGATAGACAAGAACGTGGGTGTCGATGCCGCCCTTGCTGGTGAAATCCCTGCAGCCCTCGGCCATCTGATGGGAAGGCTTCCCGTTGTCAGGCGCGCCGCATGGCAAAAAAGGCTCGCCGCCCTGCGTGCGGACGAGGACGGCCACACACCTTCTACCTCCCGCCTGGATGCCCGGTTGCTCATCCGCGAGGTGCGCGCTCGCACCGATGACGACACCTTTGTCGTCACCGACGTGGGGCAGCATCAGATGTGGGTCGCCCAGAACTACCGCTTTGAGAAACCCCGCAGGTTTTTGACTTCGGGCGGCCTGGGCACGATGGGTTTTGGCCTCGGGGCTGCCATCGGCGCTTGCTTGGGCGCTAGCCTGACAACGCGGGCTCGGCCCAAGAAGACCGTCCTGTTCACGGGTGACGGCAGCTTCGGCATGAACCTCAACGAGATGGCAACGGCCGTCGCGCAAAGGCTCCCCATTGTCGTCATTGTCATGAACAACGGGGTGTTGGGCATGGTGCGCCAATGGCAGACGCTGTTCTTTGGCGGGCGCTATTCCCAGACCACCCTCGGGCGTGCGACCGACTTTGCCGCCCTGGCCCGCGCGTTCGGGGCAGAGGGACGTCGTGTCGAGGACCCAAAATCGCTCGCGGCGGCGCTCGATACGGCCTTTGCCGCGACGGGCCCCTACCTCATAGACTGCATTATCGACCCAGACGACCAGGTGCTCCCGATGATCCCCCCGGGCGGCACGGCCGGCGACATGCTGTTAGGCTGAGTCCGGGACAAGGGCCAAGGCGAAAGGAAGGACGGGCATGTCCGAGCAAAGGATAATCATCGGGGCGCTTGTGAACAACCACTTCGGCGTGCTCATGCGCATCACGGAGCTGTTCACGAAACGCTGTTACAACATCGACAGCCTCGAGGTCGGGGTGACGGACGACCCGGCGCTCTCGCGGATGACTATAGTCGCCACGGGTGACGCGCACACCGAGGTGCAGATAGTCCAGCAGCTCTCCAAGCTCCACGACGTGCGACGTGCGGCAATCATTCCCGTCGAGCGCGCGTCGGTGCGCGAGCATATGCTCATCAAGCTCAAGGTGGGCGCCAACACCAATGCGGCTCTTATGGCGATGATCAACTCGTATGGCGCGAAAGTGATAGACTTTTCCGCAGACACCCTCACTGCCGAGGTTACCGGGGCACCAGAGGGCAACGATGCTTTTATCGAGGCATCCCGGGACTACGGCATACTCGAAGTATGCCGCGCAGGCGTCCAGGCGCTCCACTGCGGCACCGAGTGCCTTTGAGGGCGGCAGGGGCAGGAACAGAAGCACGGCAACAAGCAACAGCACGGCAACAAGAGCAACAAGGAGCACGGCGCCAAAAGGAGTCAGGATGGCACAGCAGGTAAAGATATTTGACACGACCTTGCGCGACGGCGAGCAGGCCCCCGGCTGCTCGATGAACCTTGAGGAAAAGCTACGGGTCGCCCGCCAGCTCGAAGTGCTCGGCGTGGACGTCATCGAGGCAGGTTTTGCAGCGTCGTCTGCGGGGGACTTCGCGGCAGTCAAGGGCATTGCCGAGACGGCCAAGGAATGCACGGTCGCCTCCTTGGCACGCTCGGTCACATCCGACATCGACGCGGCCTTCGAGGCAGTGCGTGCTGCGGCGTCCCCCCGCATCCACCTGTTCATCGCGACTTCGCCCCTCCACATGAGACACAAGCTCAAGCGAAGGCCCGAAGAAGTGCTGGCAAGGGCCGTCGAGATGACGAAATACGCGAAAGGCCTCGTCTCGGATGTCGAGTTCTCCTGCGAGGACGCGACGCGCTCCGAGCGCCCCTTTGTGGCCGAGGTGCTGCGTGCGGTCATCAAGGCGGGCGCCACCACGGTCAACATCCCCGACACGGTGGGCTACTCAACGCCTGCCGAGATGGCGGATCTCGTCGCCTGGCTCAAGGCCCACGTCGAGGGCATCGATGCCGTCGACCTCTCGGTGCACTGCCACAACGACCTCGGCATGGCGGTCGCCAACTCGCTTGCCGGCGTGCATGCAGGCGCAACGCAGGTCGAATGTGCGGTCAACGGCATCGGCGAGCGTGCGGGGAACGCCGCACTTGAGGAAGTGGCCATGGCGCTCGCGACGCGCGCGGACTACTACAGGGCCTCCACGCGGCTCGACACCACCCAGATATACCGCACCAGCAGGCTTGTGTACAGCATGATCGGGCAGACGGTTCCGCTCAACAAGCCCATTGTGGGGACCAACGCCTTCTTGCACGAGAGCGGCATCCACCAGCATGGCGTCTCGGCGAAGCGCAGCACCTACGAGATCATGACGCCGGAATCCGTTGGCATCCATCAAAGCAGCATGGTGCTCGGCAAGCATTCCGGCCGCCATGCCTTCGAGGCACACCTGCGCGAGCTCGGCTACAGGCTCACCTCCGAGGAAGTCGCGGGGCATTTCGAGTCCTTCAAACAGATATGCGACAAGAAGAAGGCAGTGAGCGATTCTGACCTTGCGGCAATCGTGAACAACCGTTTGCCCGCTGACGGCGCACACTACCTCCTTGAGAACTTCGATGTGCACTCCGGCAAGGAGACAACGGCCGTGGGCGTTATCAGCTTAGGCAGCAACGGGGAGTCCTTCGAGGAAGTCTCGCTGGGCGACGGGCCCGTCGATGCCGCCTACAATGCCATCGACAAGATAATGGGCATGGAGGAAAACGAGCTTATCGGCTATTCCATCAACGCGACCTCGGACGGCAAAGACGCGCTGGGCGAGGTCGTGGTGAGGCTCCGTAACGGCGACAGGCTTGCCACAGGGCGCGGGCTTTCGACCGACATCATCGAGTCGAGCATCCTTGCCTACCTCAACGCCGCCAACAAGCTGCTCGAAGCGGGGTGGGGCATATGACAGCGCCTTCCCGCATAACCATCCTCGACTCGACCCTGCGCGACGGGGCGCAAGGACAGGACATATCGTTCTCGGTCAACGACAAGCTGCGCATAGTCGAGCTGCTCGACGCCTTCGGGCTCGATTTCATCGAGGCGGGCAACCCCGGCTCAAACCAGAAGGATGCGGCATTCTTCGAGCGTGCGGGCTCCCTGTCCCTCAAGAACGCACAGCTTTGCTCGTTTGGGGCCACGCGCCGCTGCAACACTGCGGTCGAGGAGGACGAGAACATACAGTCCCTGCTTGCCGCCGATACGCCCGTCGTGGTCATCTTCGGCAAAAGCTCGCTTCTGCATGTGACCGAGATACTCAAGACCACGCCCGAAGAGAACCTGCGGATGATCTCCGAGACGGTGGCCTTCCTCAAGGCACGGGGCAAGACGGTCATCTTCGATGCCGAGCACTACTTCGACGGATACTTTGCAGACGCGCGGGGTGCCGCATACGCCCTGAGTACGCTTGCCGCCGCCTGCAGCACAGGCGCCGACATCGTCGTCTTATGCGACACCAACGGCGGTATGCTGCCGTCCCAGGTCTTCGAGGCGACCTGCGCGGCGGCCGGGGAGCTGCCCGCCTCGGTGCCGCTGGGCATCCACGCCCACAACGACTCGGGCTGCGCCGTGGCGAACTCCCTCATGGCGCTTGAGGCGGGCGCGACGCACGTGCAGGGCACCTTCATCGGCTTCGGCGAGCGCTGCGGCAACGCTGACCTTACCGCCATCCTGCCTGCTGTCAAGCTCAAGATGGGGCGTGAGTGCGCAGGCACGCTGGAACGCCTCAGCGTGACGGCGAACGCGGTGGCCGAGATATCCAACGTCATCCTTCCCAGCACCAAACCCTATGTGGGCGCGAGCGCCTTTGCCCATAAGGCGGGCATGCACACCGACGGCGTGCTCAAGAACACGGTCTCCTTTGAGCATATCGACCCCGCCTCGGTGGGCAACGAGCGGCATTTCTTGGTCTCAGAGGTTGCGGGGCGCACCGGCGTGCTCGACAGGGTGCGCGGCTTTGCGCCCGAGCTCGCCAAGGGCTCGCCCGCCCTTGCGGCCATCCTGGAGCGCCTGAAGGCGCTTGAGTACGCGGGCTACCAGTTCGAGGCGGCCGACGCGAGCTTCGAGCTCATGGCAAAGCGGGTGCTAGGGACCTATGCCCCGCACTTCATGGTGACCTTCTACAAGACGATGGGGGAGTTCCCCGCCGGCACCGACGGCCTGCCCTCGACGGCGACCATCGAGATAGAGGTCGACGGCAGGACAGAGATTGCGGCGGCAAAGGGGCGTGGGCCCGTCCATGCGCTCGACAGCGCCCTGCGCAAGGCCTTGGTGGTGTTCTACCCGCAGCTCAACGATATGCAGCTCGTGGACTACAAGGTGCGTGTGCTTGAGCAGAAGGCGGCCACGGCGGCCTCGGTGCGCGTCCTCATCGAGAGCACCGACGGGCACTCGAACTGGACGACCATCGGCGTTTCCGACGATATCCTGGAGGCAAGCTTCACCGCCCTGGTGGACTCCCTGGAATACAAGCTGGCGAAAGCCGACCAGGACTGAATACCGAGGCGTTCTTGCACCCCTCCCGTCATCGCCACGATACCCCCATCATTGCCAGGAGGCCCCCCGCCGTCGATATGACCTCTGTCATTGCGGGCCTGACCCCCAGTCCGCCCCGCGCGTCATTGCTTGACCCACGATCTTCTCTGGACAGGTTGCGAGCCAGCCCCCAACAGAGCAAGCCATCCGCAGAACGCCTCAGGAGGCCTGCCTGTCCTTGGAGAGGGATTTCCTCACCAGGGCCCCGAGGGCCACACCGATGAGGGCGGGGACGAAGGAGAAGAACAGGGCGAAGGAAGACAGCGTTGCGAACCCGAACACGAGGCAGGGGATGAGAAGCCCGCAGGCGCCGAACACAAAGGGGTAGAGCCACATCAGAAAGCCGTCGCCGTTCCCTAAGAAGATGCCGACGGCCAGCGAGGTTATCGGCATGATGAAATAAAAGGCCGTGATGCTGTAGCCCATCTCGTTTCCAACTATGAGGCTGGATGCCCCCCACAGGGCAATCACCAGGAATATGCCTGCGGTGATGCCAAAGCAGATAAGGGAGAGCTTCTTGCGCTTGTCCATTTCGTTCCTCCTGGTTCGTGACCTGCTTCCAGCTTATCATACGAGGGTGCCTCGTGCCTCGGGAAGGTGAAGCTTCCCTCAATCACGGGTGCTTGGCAATCCTTTTCCATGGATCAAGCCATTAAGGTTTCTCGCCCGGGTCTTCTTGAGTCAAGCTTTTCCCTTTGCTACAATCCAAAGAACACGGGCAGGCTCTCTCCTGCTTTTATGGTCAGCTACAAGCACTGACTCGGTCAGTGTTGCGCTCCTATGACGGCGATAGTCGATGGATATGAGAAAGGAAGGCTGCCATGGTTCTGAAAGCGGCGTACATCGTTGCGCATCCGCCTTTGGCCGTTCCGGAGGTCGGGCGGGGCGAGGAACGGGGGATTGCCGACACCATCGGGGCATACCGCGAGGTGGCGCGGCGTGTTGCGGCGCACAGGCCCGACACCGTCCTTTTCATCAGCCCGCATACCGCTTATTACGGCGACTGGATCTACCTCGCAGGCGGCCAGCGTGCCCACGGCAGCTTCGCCGAGTTCGGGGCTCCGGGCATCTCTTTCAGCCTGCAATACGACACCGGGTTCAGGGATGCGCTCGATGGCGCGGCGGCCTCGGCAGGCGTCCGGGCCGGCTGCGTGACCGACAAGGCCCGCGAGCTCGACCACGGGGTGTTGGTGCCCC
This sequence comes from Eggerthellaceae bacterium, assembly GCA_009782605.1. GTDB lineage: Bacteria > Actinomycetota > Coriobacteriia > Coriobacteriales > Eggerthellaceae > WRIS01. Next base: position 119,520 of record WRIR01000006.1, read on the forward strand.
TGTACTTCATCGCCCAGGAGCTGCCCCCCTCTTCCTACCGCGCCCTTTGCATCGGCGGGTCGGGGCTTCCCGCAGAAGAGCTCCTTGCCTTCGGCCGCTGCCTTGCCCGCGTCGCCGCCGAAAGGGAGGGTGCGGCGGTCCTCGTTGTGAGCGGGGACCTCTCCCACAAGTTGAAGGCTGACGGCCCCTACGGCTTCGATCCCGCAGGTCCGCTCTTCGATGCGGCATTCGGCGAGGTGGTGCGCTCGGGAAAGCCCCTGGGCTTCGCCGGGCTCGACCCGAAGACTTGCCGGGATGCGGCAGAATGCGGCCTTTCGGGCTTTATCATGCTGGCCGGCGCACTTGACGAGACAGAGAGGCTGGGGAAAGGCCCCTTCTCTTCCGAACTGCTTTCCCTGGAGGGGCCCTTCGGCGTAGGGTACGGCATGGCGGCCTTTGAGGGTGGACAAGGGGAGGGTGGACAAGGGTACGTATAATTCGTCCATCCAAAGAATGTACAGTGGACAAGGGTACGCAGGATGGACGAATTATACGTACCCTTGTCCACCCTTGTCCACCCGTACGACAAAGTAAGGCAGGTGATGGCATGACAGGCATGACAGGTACGGCAGGCGCCACACACGGCGCTGTCTCAAAGGACCCCTTGGTGGCCCTTGCGCGGGAGACGATAGGGCGTTACCTGCGCACGGGGAAGAGGCCGTCCGCCCCCGACCTCCCCGGCGACCTGCCAGAAAGGGCAGGGTGCTTCGTTTCCGTGCACCTGGTGTCGACCGGGGAGCTGCGCGGCTGCATCGGGACTATAGAGCCGACCCGCAAGAGCCTTGCCGAAGAGGTGATCCAAAACGCGGTCTCGGCGGCGGTGCGCGACCCGCGCTTCCCCCGGATAGGCGAAGGGGAGCTCGACGACCTTGCCATCAACGTCGATGTGCTCTTCCCGGCAGAGGTCGCGTGTGCGGGCGACCTCGACCCGAAGCGCTACGGGGTCATTGTCACCCAGGGCAACAGACGCGGCCTGCTGCTCCCCGACCTCGAAGGGGTCGACACGGTCGCCGAACAGCTCGCCATCGCGTGCATGAAGGCGGGCATCGACCCCGCAGGCACCTTCGACATCGAGCGCTTCGAGGTGGTGCGGCATATCTGAGCGGTGGACAACTCAGCAGGTGGACACAGTACCGTCCTCTGTCCACCCCCGGTGTGCGATATGCCCGCACCACTGTGTGCTTGCTCCTGGGAAGCTCGGCATCTGTGGTGTGCGCGGCCTGCGTGGCGGCCAGGTGGTAGCCTTAAGTTATGGACAATCGACCGGCCTGGCGCTCGACCCCATCGAGAAGAAGCCGCTTGCCTGCTTCCACCCGGGCTCCCGGATCCTTTCCTACGGCAGCTTCGGCTGCAACATGCGCTGCCCCTTCTGCCAGAACAGCGGCATCTCGACGGCTCGCGCCGATGCCCCGCCGCCCGCGGTGCCCCTGCCGCCCGAGGATCTGGTCGCCCACGCGCTCAGCCTCAAGGCGCAGGGCAACATCGGCATCGCGCTCACCTACAACGAGCCCTTCGTCGCCTGGGAGTACCTGATGGACAGTGCGCGGTGTGCCCGCCGCGCCGGCCTTCTGACGGCGGTCGTCACGAACGGCTATGTGGCCCGCGAGGCCTGGGAGGCGGCGCTGCCCCTCATCGACGCCGCCAACATCGACCTCAAGTGCTACACGGAAGAGGGCTACGAAGCCCTCGGCGCACCCGGCGGCCTGGGCATCGTGAAGGGTTCCATAGCATCTGCCCATGCGGCGGGAGTGCACGTCGAGGTGACCACGCTTCTTGTTCCGGGGCTTTCCGACGACGAGGACGCATTCAGGGAAGAATGTGCCTGGCTTGCGGCGCTCGACCCCGGGATACCCCTGCACATCACCCGCTTCTTCCCCTGCCACCAGGCCTCAGACTTACAGCCCACCTCAATCAAGCTGATGCGCCGCTTTAAGCAGATAGCCGACTCCCATCTCGCCCGCGTCTACCTCGGCAACGTCTGACAGGGCGGACACAGCACCGTCCCTGTCCACCCGCGCATGTTGCCGCCTCATATCTTGGGATTCCTGTTATAGGTTTTGGAAACGAGCCCCTTTACCGTTTTCCTTGCTTTTTTGTTTTTGAGCCTCTTAAAAGTCTTCAGGTTCATGCAACGCTTAGCCCAGAGCATAACGTAGTCCCAGAAACAATCCCTCAACCGCAGACCATCCCCTAGGAAGAAACCCCAACTTGTCCCATGGTCCTGCCTAAGGGCGCCACTGCCCTTGGATTGAGCCCAAGCTACCTCTATCACCACGGTGCTCGGTGGGGAAGGCAGATATGGTAGAATAACGAAAGCGGGATACATGGACAGAGGGTGTCGAGATACTTATCCAAGATAAAGGTGGCGTATGCAGGCAAGACTATGTAGGTTGCTTCTCGGTTTGGCGCTGTGCTTTTCATTGCTGCCCCTGGCGGGCACGGCTGCGTGGGCCGATGAAGGAAGGCTTGACGGCGTGGTCCTCGAACAAGGTGTTGAAGCCGATGTCGGCACAGCCGCCGGCAACGAGGCTACAGGGCCGGAAGGCAGGCCCGGCGCCGATGCGGCAGGCCCGGCTGCCGATGATGAGGGCGACGTCCCTGAGGATGGCAGCGGACAGGGGAGCGAAGGGCTCCCCGAAGATGGTGCAGAAGAGGGAGAGGATTCCCCACCTGCGATTGAGCTTGCCGCCGCGACCTACTCCATAGAGTACCGCGCCCACGTCGCCATGGCCGGCTGGCAGGGCTGGGTCGCCGGCGGCAAGGCTGCCGGCACCACCGGCAAGTCGCGCTCGATAGAGGCGCTTGAGATCAGGCTCAAGGGCACC
>WRIR01000007.1 GCA_009782605.1 Eggerthellaceae bacterium
TCCTGTGATACCCGATCTTGCACCTTTTGCGCTTGCCTTCGCGTACCCAAGTACGCTCAGCCGCGCAACGGCACAATCTCGGGCATCACAGAAACCCTCGCTGACTGGTGTGGATCTGGGAGGTGGGGACAAAACACCCCTGCAGGCCCTGGGCGGCGGCATCCCCTGTTGCCGTCTGCCTATCCTGTGAGCACAAAGACAAAGGGGGTTCTTCGTGCTATTTTGTTAGCGACGGAAAGAAACAGCGGCAGGCGCAAAGGGCGACACAAAGGATTTCACCAGGGAACAACCTATGAATCGGATCGAGGCATTACGGATATTGGGGCTTGACGAGGACGCTACGGCAGAGGATGTCAGGACGGCCTACAAGGAAGTGGCGCAGATACTGCACCCCGACCGCTTCGCTTCAAGCAGGAAGCTGCAAGACCGCGCGACCGAGCAGTTCAAGAACCTCCAGGAGGCCTACGACTTCCTGGACAAGGGAAAGGCGGCCAAGGCCGGCCGCTCGTCGTCCGGCGGGCGCTCGCCCTCGCCTGCGGCCTCTGCCCGCCAGGGCCGTGCAGCTGCTAGCGAGTACGAGGCGCGCCTTGCCGGTATCTCTGCGGCGCGGGCACAGCTCGTCGCACAGCGGGACACCGTGCTCGACGAGCGGCGCAACGGGCTCATCCTCATAGTCTTCGGCTTCGTCGTGTGCCTGCTGCTCCGAAGGCTGCCTCCCGCGCTGGCCCTGGGCAGCACTGCCGTCGTGTGGGGCATCGTCCAGTCGGTGTCAAACTTCTCGACCCTGAAGAACCTCGACGGGCATATACGGGAGCTCAACCAGGAGCAAAGGCGCCTTGCCCGCGAGCTCGAAGACCTGGAAACATAGGGCACGAACGAAATACGGACACGACAAAAGACACGACAAAAGAACGAGGAAGCATGAGACAAGAAAACATCCGCAACGTGGCGATTATCGCCCACGTCGATCACGGGAAGACGACCCTGGTCGACCGCCTCCTGTACACGGCAGGCGTATTCCGCGAGAACCAGCAGGTCGAAGAGAGGGTGCTCGACTCCAACGACCAGGAGCGGGAGCGCGGCATCACGATCCTGGCAAAGAACATCTCCGTTCGCTACAAGGACGTGAAAGTCAACGTGATAGACACCCCCGGCCACGCCGACTTCGGCGGCGAGGTCGAACGGGTGCTCAACATGGCAGACGGGGCCCTGCTCATCGTCGACGCATTTGAAGGTCCCATGCCGCAGACGCGCTTCGTGTTGCGCCACGCGCTCGGCCTCGGCCTGCGCATCATCGTCGTTGTCAACAAGATAGACCGCCCGGGTGCCCGTCCCGAGGAAGTGGTCGACGAGGTGTTCGACCTCATGGTCGAGCTTGAGGCGTCCGACACGCAGCTGGACTTCCCCGTCGTCTACACAAGCGCGGTCAACGGCTATGCCCGCTTTGAGCCGGATGATGCGAACTCCACGATGCTGCCGCTGCTTGAGACCATCCTTGAGCACGTCCCCGCCCCCGACTGCGACGTGCATGGGCCGCTTGCCTTGCAGATCTGTACCATCGACCATTCGAGCTTCGTCGGCCGCATCGGCGTCGGCCGCCTGTTCTCGGGCACCATCCACAAGGCCGAGCCCGTCCTGGTGATAAAAAACGACGGCACGCGCTACAATGCCACGCTCAAAGACGTGTTCTCTTTCGAGGAATTGGGGAAGACGAAGCAAAAGGAGGTGAGTGCCGGCGACATCGTCGCGATTGTCGGCATCGAGGACGCGGACATCGGTGACATGGTCACCAGCCGGGAGAACCCGGTGCGGCTCGACCCGATAGCGGTGGAGGAGCCGACCATGGCCGTGGTGTTCGAGGCCTCGACGAGCCCGCTCGTGGGGCGCGAGGGAGAGATCGTCGGTGCCCGCCAGCTGAAGGAGCGCCTCATGCGCGAGGCGGAGAGCAACATCTCGATGCGCATCGCCGAGCTTGCGGACAAGAGCGGCATCGAGGTCGCGGGGCGCGGGGTGCTCCACCTGTCGGTGCTGATGGAGACCATGCGCCGCGAAGGCTTCGAGTTCCAGGTGGGCCGCCCGCGGGTGATAATCAAGAAGGACGAGCAGGGCAACAAGACCGAGCCCATCGAAGAGGCCACCGTGGACGTGCCGAGCGAGTACGCCGGCAAGGTGATAGAGGCCTTCGGCAGCGTCGGCGGCGAGATGACCGACATGTTCCAGCGCGGCGACCAGACCCACCTCGTGTTCCGCATCCCCTCACGCGGCACCATGGGGCTGCGTACCCGCCTGCTGAACGCCACGCGCGGCGAGGCGAACATGTTCCACCATTTTTCCGACTACGGCGCCTATCGGGGCGACCTGAGCAAGCGGAAGAGCGGCTCGATGATCTCGATGTCGACGGAAAAGAGCGTCGCCTACGCGCTCGACACCCTGCAGGAGCGCGGCCGCCTGTTCATCGGGCCGGGCGAGGAATGCTACGAGGGCATGATCGTGGGCGAGTCCGCGAAAGAGGGCGACATGGTCGTCAACATCGCGAAGAGCAAGCACCTCGGCAACCAGCGGGCATCCGGCTCTGACAAGGCGATTCAGCTGACCCCGCCCCTCGTCTTCACACTCGAAGAGGCGCTCGAATACATCGAGGACGACGAGCTGGTGGAGATCACGCCGAAGACCATCCGCCTGCGCAAGCGCGTCCTTTCGGCGATCGAGCGCAAGAAGGCGCACAAGTAAGCGTGTTGCGGGGTGGACGGGGGACGGTCCCCTGTCAACCCCCAACCGAAGATGGGCTTATTGTGCAGCTTTCTCAGGCTTTTTGCTCCTGTGAGAGAATACAGGGATTGAAAAAAAATTTCCAGGCTTGAACACGTACCCAAACACGTATCCAAGGAAGGCCCTATGAAAGCTATGAAACTGATAAAAGCCCTCTGCGTGCTCGGTCTTGCCACGGCAGGCCTCTGCATGCTTTCGGCATGCACGGACACGGGCAGCAACGGAAAGGGGACATCCGGTGCAGACGGGCTCACCGGCGGCGTGGCCGCAACAGTGAACGGCGTCGAGATAGCCGAAGACGATGTCACCGTCTACATCCAGGAGTACCGCACGTCATACGGCATGACCGACGAGGACTCGTGGGGGGAATACCTTGCGGACTCCGGAACGACGCCCGAGGCATTCCGTGAGGACACCATCGGCACCTTCATCGAGGACGAGCTGACCAGGCAGGCGATGGCCGAGAAGGGCATCGAGGTCGACACCGCCGAGGTTGACGAGCGAATCAACGCCATGAGGGTCAATTACGAGAGCGAGGAGGCCTGGAACCAGGCCTTGCAGGGCGCGGGCTGGACCGAGGAGGCCTATCGTGAGGAAATCGGGCTGAGGTTGCAGCTGATGAGGCTGATCGAAGAGGTTGCCCCTGCCGAAGAGCCCGCAGAAGAAGACGTCTTGAACTACATCCAGATGTATATGAGCATGTTTGACGGCGCAAAGCGCTCGTCGCACATCCTCTTCGAGAGCGCCGACGAGAAAACTGCCCAGGAAGCGCTCGACAAGATCAATGCGGGCGAGCTGGACTTTGCCGAGGCTGCGAAGCAGCACTCGAAGGACGGATCTGCCGAGAACGGCGGCGATGTGGGCTGGGACAAGCTGAGCCAGTTCGTCACCGCCTACCAGGAGGCCCTTGACGAGCTTGAGCTCGACCAGGTGAGTGGCCTGGTCACGAGCGAGTACGGCATCCATGTCATCAAGTGCACCGACCTGTTCACCGCTCCCGAGGAAGTGACCGACCCGAACCAGGTCCCCGTGGAGTACGCGGACACGATACGGAACATGATCCGGGGCTGGAACCAGGAAGAGGCCTACAACGAATGGCTTGAGAAGTACCGGGAAGCGGCGGATATCGTCATCAACCCCATGCCGGCCAAGGTTCCCTACAACCTCAACATCGACAAGTATATTATCTGGGATGACGAGGGCGACGAGGATGCCGAGGACGAGGAAGCAGAATACGAGGACCTGATGGACGAAGAGGCCGACGACGGCGACGGAGCACAAGACGCTGAAACCGGAGAAGGCGACACGGAAGGCGACGAGGCACAGGCGCCTCCCGCAGCAAGCTAAGCCCCACTGGATGCCACGCGCGCCGAATGTGTTGCAAAGTGCTGCACGCCGGTGCCAGGCAGGGTAATAAAAAGGAGAGATGTCCGAGCTTGGTCGAAGGAGCACGATTGGAAATCGTGTATACGCCAAAAGCGTATCTGGGGTTCGAATCCCCATCTCTCCGCCATTTGAAAACTAAGAGTTATGGTACACTTTTTATCCCAACACACCCCATGCGGAGGGGTGGCAGAGTGGTTGAATGCGGCGGTCTCGAAAACCGTTTCACCGGCATTCCCGGTGACGAGGGTTCGAATCCCTCCTCCTCCGCCATTGAAAAACTAAGAGCATGGTACACTTTTGAGTCCGGCGGCCTACGGAGCCCGAAGGGATTCGAACCCGACGGGAAGCCCCCTGTCCGTTCACCGAGAGAAGAGGCATCGTTGCAGGCAATCATTCTTGCAGCTGGCATGGGAAAAAGACTTGGCGAGCTGACCAGCAACAACACAAAATGCATGGTCGAGGTCAACGGGGTGACGCTGATAGAGAGGATGCTCTCCCAGCTGGACTCCCTACAGCCGCCCCTGTCCCGAATCATCATTGTTATTGGCTATGAGGGCGAAAAGCTCAAGGCCCATGTCGCCTCGCTTCCCCTTGAAACCGCTGTCGAATATATAACAAACGAAGACTTTGCGACGACTAACAATATTGTCTCCCTGGCTTTGACAAAGGACTGGCTCGCCAAGGAAGACACCCTCCTTCTTGAGTCGGACCTGATATTCGAAGACGGCATCCTCGAAGAGCTCGTCAACGACGAACGCCCGACACTGGCACTTGTCGACAAATACGCAAGCTGGATGGACGGCGCCGTGGTGAAGATCGACGCAAAGGACAACATCCTCGCCTTTGTCCCCGGAACGAAGTTCGCGCTTGAGGACATCCCCCACTATTACAAAACGGTCAACATATACAAGTTCGGCAAAGAGTTCTCCGAGTCGCACTACCTGCCGTTCCTGGAAGCCTACTCGAAGGCTTACGGCGACAACGAATACTACGAACAGGTGCTCCGTGTGCTCATAATGCTCGACGACTCGGAGGTCAAGGCAAAACGGCTCGACGGCCATCAGTGGTACGAGATCGACGACATCCAGGACCTGGACATCGCGTCGTCCATGTTCCACGCGGACCCGGAAGAGCACCTCAAGAAGATCATGGAAAGATACGGCGGGTATTGGCGCTATCCGAAGCTGCTGGATTTCTGCTACCTGGTCAACCCCTACTACCCCCCCAAACGCCTGTGCGACGAAATAAAGGCCGAGTTCGACAGGCTTGTCACCGAATACCCCTCGGGATTCGGGGTCAACTCCTTGCTGGCAGCGAAGAACTTCTCCCTGAACAGGGATTACGTCCTTGTGGGAAACGGGGCTGCCGAGCTTATTGCCTCCCTGCTCCGTTTCGTCGCTACCCCGGTCGGCATGATCAAGCCGACTTTCGACGAATATCCCAACAGGGCGCGTCGTATGGATGTTGAAACCTTCATCCCCCAAACAAGCGACCTGTCGTACAGCGCCCGCGATGTGATCGAGCATTTTGACGAAACAAGCATCCAGAGCCTCGTTCTCATCAACCCGGACAACCCCAGCGGCAACTACCTCCCACGCGGGGACCTGCAGGCCATACTCGAATGGGCACAGCAAAAATCCATCACCCTTATCCTCGACGAGTCCTTTTCCGACTTCTCTGACGAGCCCGACAACTCGTGCCTGAAGGACAGCCTGCTGGAAGCATACCCGAACCTCGTTGTGGTGAAGTCGATATCAAAGTCATACGGTATCCCCGGGCTGCGGCTCGGGATCATGGCCTCTGCGAACCAAGAGACGGTGTCTTCGGTGAGAAGGGACGTGGCAATCTGGAACGTCAACTCCTTCGGGGAGTTCTATCTACAGATAGCGGAAAAGTACAAGCCCGACTACGAGCAAGGGCTTGGGAGGTTTCGGGAAGAGCGGAAGCGCTTCTTGGGCGAGCTTGGAAGAATCGACGGCCTGTCGGTTGTCCCGACCCAGGCAAATTTCGTCATGGTCAAGACGCCGGAAAGCATGCCGTCAAAAGACCTTGCCGTTCGGCTGCTGTCGGAATGGGGCATCCTCATCAAGGACCTCTCCGGCAAGGCGGTTCCCTCGGCGCACTACATCAGGCTCGCAATCCGGAGCAGCGAGGACAACGACAGGCTGCTGGCAGCGCTTCGCAGCATCCTCGACAGGGCATAATAGAAGCATCCCCATTATCCCCGTCCTTCCGCGTGTAGGTAGGATGGATATATGGTGCGTGTGGGGTTGTTACGGTAGAATGAGGGCACAGATATGAGCTCGTTGATGAATTGAGGGAGACAGATGAAAAGGAAAATTGCCGCTTTGTTCTTGTCCGTGGCGTTGACCTTCGGTGCAGGGGTTGCCTTGGTCGGCTGTACTGGTGGAAGTGCTGCGGAGAAGATTCCCGACGGAGTCAAGGATATCGCCACTTCACGACAGACTTCCGGTAATGTGAACTTCACAAACTACCAGGTGGTTATTGCGGAAGACCTTGACTGGAACAACCTGTCAATCGAGGAAAGGCAAAAGATTGTCGACTATGGTTACCGGGAAAGTCGCAGGCAGGCACAGGAAAACGGCGTGAACAACTTCAACATCATCGGCGTGAGGGAGGATAGCGTGGTTCTGTTCATGTACGACCGCGAGAACAAGGAAATGAAAATCTATGAGGACGGGCAGCCTGTAGACAGCCTCCCTGTCCCGGAAATCGAAGAATAAAGCACCGTAAAAGAGCGTTCAACGAACCGGGCGGGCATCAACCCTGATGCCCGCCCGGCTTTTGTTGCGCCTTCTGCGCCGCTCGGTCCCCGAGCAGCTGCCCCGCGTCATTGCGGGCTTGACCCGCAATCTTTCAGTAGAGGCTTCAATAGGATTGCGGGTCAAGCCCGCAATGACGTTTCCGTGCCTTTAGAGCCACAGCCCCCTTAAGACATTGCCTTCGGAAAAGGACATGTTGTAGGTCACGGTGCTGTTCTCGTAATGGGCTTCTTGGCGTACCGTCACGAACTCGATGCCGTTTTCTGTCGCATCCTCGCAGACGGAGTCCCCGAGGCTGTCGAAGGCGCCGAAGCTTTCCAGGCTTCCCCCAAAGACCTCCCTCAGCTGATCCCCGGTGAAAGCCTCCTCGGACAGGGCTGCTACAGCATCGAAGTCCTGCGCGTTTATCAGCTCGACGACCTCGCGTGCCTGCTGGGCAAGCGGCTCTTCCTCGGCCCATGCGGGAAGCGTGGGCTCTTCTTCGGTCTGGGCTGGGGTCCGCGTGCAGCCGGTGAAGGCCAGGGCCAACAGGCAGCAGAGCAATGCGAGGGCAACTTTCTTCATGGCGGTAAAAACCTTTCTTGTGGGTATCTGAGGGCGTTTTAAGGGGTTGTGGGCGACGGGAAATGACAGGCACAGAAATGTCCGGGCTCGATCTCATGCAGGTCGGGGCGTTCTTGCGAGCAGCGGGCTTGTGCAACGGGGCAGCGGGTGGAAAAACGGCATCCGCTGGGAGGGTCGATGGGAGAGGGGACCTCGCCTCTGAGGATGATGCGCGAACGGGTGCGCTGCACCTTGGGGTCGGGGACGGGAATGGCAGAAAGCAGGCTTTGCGTGTAGGGATGGCGGGGCGCTGAGTACAGCAGGTTGACCGGGGCCGTCTCAACGATAGTGCCCAGGTACATGACGGCGACCGTGTCCGAGATGTGCTGCACCACGCCAAGGTCGTGGGCGATGAAGAGATAGGTCAGCCCCAGTTCCGCCTGGAGGCTGTCGAGCAGGTTGAGCACCTGGGCTTGGATGGACACGTCAAGCGCGGACACCGGCTCGTCACAGACAATGAGCTTGGGTTTGAGGGCCAGGGCGCGGGCGATGCCGATACGCTGGCGTTGCCCCCCGGAAAACTCGTGGGGGTAGCGATTGATGTGCTCGGGGTTGAGCCCCACGGTCTCAAGCAGGCCCTTCACGGCGGCAATGCGCTCGGCCTTGGTTCCTGTCCGGTGGATCACCAAAGGCTCGCTGACCACCTCGCCGATGGTCATACGGGGGTTCAAGGATGCCTGCGGGTCCTGGAAGACGATCTGCGCTTCGCGCCTGAAGTTGAAGAGGTCCCTGCCCTTCAGGGAGGCGACATCGTGCCCGTCGAAATCGATGGTCCCGCTGGTCGGGTTGATGAGCCGGATGATGCAGCGCCCAATGGTGGACTTGCCGCTGCCGGATTCGCCCACCAGCCCCATGGTCTGGCCGCGCTCGATGGTAAAGCTCACGTCACTCACGGCCGAGACAAAGCGTTTCCTGTGGCCCTGGAGCAGGCTGCGGTTGACCGCGAAGTCCTTGTGCAGGTGGGAGAGTTTGAGAAGGGTATCAGCCATCGCTGTGCCCCCTTCGTGTATCTGCGCCTTCGGGTGCGGCCATTCCTGCGACGGCGCCCGGCGCCACCGTATCTGCATCTTCGTCGTCGTGAAGAGGCGAGTTCTCCAAGAACGCGGGGTCGTCTGAGAAGTGGCAGGCCGAGGCATGGGCTCCGGCAAGCTTGACCAGGACAGGGCCTTCCTCGTGACAGCGTGGCTGCGCATAGGGGCAGCGCGGCGAGAACGCACATCCTGCGGGCAGGTTGATGAGGCTCGGCGGGTTGCCCTTGATGGGCGTGAGGGGTTCCTTGTCCCCGGCGGTACGTTTGGGAATCGAACGCATAAGGCCCCAGGTGTAGGGGTGCAGGGGCTGGTAGAATATCTCGTCGGTGGTACCGTATTCCACTGGCCTGCCGGCATACATGACCAAGATGCGGTCGGCCATGTCGGCCACGACGCCGAGGTCGTGGGTGATCATGATAATGGCCGAGCCGGTACGCTTTTGAAGGCTCTGCATAAGTTCGAGTATCTGTGCCTGGATGGTCACGTCGAGCGCGGTCGTCGGCTCGTCGGCGATGAGTATTTCCGGGTCGCAGGCAAGCGCCATGGCAATCATCGCACGCTGGCGCATGCCGCCGGAGAACTGGTGGGGGTAGTCCCGGGCACGCTCGGCCGCATTGGGAATGCCGACCAGGTCAAGGAGCTCGATCGCCCGTGCAAAGGCCTGTTTCTTCTTATAGCCCTTGTGGATGGTCAGGCCTTCCCCCACCTGCTTTCCCACCCGGTACACCGGGTTCAGGGAAGAGAGGGGGTCTTGGAAGATCATGGCGATGTTGTTGCCGCGAATCTTCTGGAAGTCCTTTTCGGATATGGTGATGAGCGACTGGCCCTTGAACAAGACGTTGCCACCGTGAATCTTGCCGGGGGGCATGGGGACAAGCCCCATGATGGACATGGCCGTGACCGACTTGCCGCTGCCCGACTCGCCGACCACGCCTAAGGTCTCACCGAGGTTGAGCGTGAAGGAGACACCGTCAACGGCCTTGACAAGCCCGTCGGGGGTGTCGAAGTACATCTTCAGGTTCTCCACCTTGAGCAAGTCGGCCGTGCCAGCTGTGCCAGCCGCGTCGGCCGGGTCCGTCGGGGCACCGTCCGCTCTGACAGCTGGGGCACCTTTCACGGTCTCGGCCGCCCTGCCGCCCATGCCGCCGTCTTCCCTGTCGGTCATCTTCCCGTCCATGTCAGTCCGTCACCTTCACGTCCATCGCGTCGCGCAGCCCGTCGCCGAGAAGGGTGAAGGAGAGCACGGTGAGCAGTATCGCCAGCCCGGGACAGAGCACGAGCCACGGGGCGACGACCAGGTATTGCTGGGCCTCGGCTATCATCAGGCCCCACGAAGGCGTGGGAGGCTGTATCCCCAGCCCCAGAAAGCTCAGGGCCGCCTCGGATATGATGGCGGTGCCGATGCTCATGGTGGCGTACACGATCACCGGCGCAAGGGAGTTCGGGAGGACATGGCGCATGATGATGCGGAAGTCGCTGGCACCCAGGGCACGCGCCGCGGAAACGTAGTCGCTCTCCTTGACCTGGAGGATGATGCTTCGGATGACCCGGGCGATGGCGGTCCACCCGATGATCCCGATGGCAATGAACATGTTGACGAAGCTCGGCCCGAGGGCGGCGAGCAGGGCGATGGCGAAGAGGATGTAGGGGAAGGCCATGAAGATGTCGGTCGCGCGCATGATGATGCTGTCCCACACGCCGCCGAAGTAGGCTGCGGTCGTGCCGAGGACCAGGCCGATGATCAGCGATATCGACATGGCTAGCACGCCGACGGAAAGCGAGACACGTGCGCCGTAGATGACGCGCACCAGTTCGTCACGACCGAGGCTGTCGGTGCCGAAGGGGTGTTGGAGCGACGGGGGCATCTTCGACATAGTCGCCGTCATGGTGGTGTCGACGAAGGTGGGGGAGCCCAAAAGCTGGGGGGCCCACAAGTCTGCGCTCAGGGCCACCAGCACCATGAAGGCTATCCAGCAAAAGCCGCAGACTGCGAGCTTGTTCTTCCGCAGGCGCCTCCAGGCGTCGCCCCACAGCGTGCGGTTCTGCTTGTTGGGCGCCATCTATTCGTCACCCGCCTTCTTGCCGTAGCGGATGCGTGGGTCGAAAAGCGCGTAGCTGACGTCGATGATGAGGTTGATGAGCATGATAAGGATGACTACCAGGATAACGCCGCCCATGACGATGGGCCAGTCGCGCTGCCCGATGGCGCGGAATATCTCGTAGCCGACACCCGGCCAGTTGAAGATGGTCTCGGTGAGGATGGCGCTCGACATCATGACACCGAAGTCGATGCCGATGAAAGTGATAACGGGGATCATGGCGTTTTTCAGGGCGTGCTTCACGATAACGGCCCCGCGCGAGAGGCCTTTTGCCCGCGCGGTGCGGATGTAGTCCGCGTTCAGGACCTCAAGAAGCTGGGAGCGCATGACGCGTGCGGTGTAGGCAAGCGAGACCGACGCCAGGGCCACCGCCGGCAGGATGTAGTGCATCCAGGTCGGATAGCTGCTGATGGGCCCGCCCGCCCCCGAGATGGGCAGGGAGAAGGCGCCTCCCGTGGCGTCTTTCAAGAAGACGCCGAAGAACATCTGCAACAGCATGCCCAGCCAAAACACGGGCACCGAGATAAGGATAGACGTCGAGACGGTGACCAATGCGTCAACGAAGGAGTAGCGCTTCACGGCAGAGACGATGCCGGCAGATATCCCGATGAGTATCTCGATCAGTATGGCGCAGAGTGCCAGGCGTGCGGTGTAGGGGAACTTTTCGGCGAAGATGTCGATAACCGGGGTCTTGCGCTGGTACGAGGTCCCCAGGTCGCCGTGGAGCAGGTCGTTCATGTAGTAGCCGTACTGGACGTAGAGGGGCTCGTCGAGGTGGTTCGCCTTGACGATCTGCTCGTAGATGGCGTCAGGCATCGCTTTCTCGCCTGCGAGCAGCTTGATAGGGTCGCCCGGTATGACCGCACGGAAGAAGAACAGTATCAAGGTGATGCCGATGAATACGGGGATGAACTGCAGTATGCGTTTTCCGATATAGGCTAACATCGTGGTCTTTCTCTACTTTGGCTCGCTCAGTATTGTACACGATTGGTACACGATTGGAGCTCGATGTCCACGAAAAAGCAGAAGGGCCAGCACAAAGGGGACGTTCCTTTTTGTGCTGGCCCCAGTCTCTCGCCTGGCCAGCACAAAAAGGAACGTCCCCTTTGTGCTGGCCTCCGGGAGGCTTCCTTTAGACGAGCTCTGCCTGGGCGAGCGCAGTTATGCGGTTCGGGCCGTAGAAGAGGTTCTTCACCCTGTCCGAGGCGACGTCGTGGTGGCAGTAGTACATGACCGGGACCACGACGGCGTCCTCGCCGAGGATGTCGTCAACCTCCTGGTAGAGCTTGATGCGCTCCGCCGTGTCGGTGATGGCGCGCGCCGCGATGATCTTCTCGTCCACCTCTTTGTTGGAATACCCCGAGCGGTTGTCGCCGTTGTCGGTGTAGAACAGCGGGTAGAGGAAGTTGTCCATGATGGGGTAGTCGGCTATCCAGCCGAGGCGCCCTATCTGGTAGTTCCCGTTTTGCAGGGCCGACAGGTAGCTTGCCCACTCCATCGAGTCGAGCTCGGCCTTGATGCCGATTGCGGCGAGGTCGGCCTGGACCATCTGCATGATCTCCTCGTGGCCGCCGCCGGAGTTGCAGGAGAGCTTGATGGGGGGAAGCCCCTCGCCTCCGGGGAAGCCGGCATCGGCGAGCGCCTGCCGCGCCGCCTCGATGTCGTACTTTGCGTAGGGCCAGGCATCCGGGCGGTAGCCCTCGATGCCGGGAGGTACGATACCCGTGGCGGGGGTGCGGCTGCCCTCGAAGATGGTGTCGCAGATGGCCTGCCGGTTGATGGCCAAACTGACAGCCCGGCGGACGTCCTTGCTCGCAAAGAATTTATCTTCGAGGTTGATGACGAAGTAGTAGGTCGATGATTCGGCGCCCATGAGGGTCTGTGCGCCCGGGTTGGCCGTATAGCCGTCGACGGAGTTGCCGTATGCTGCCTTCGTCGACTCGATCTGGCCGTTCGCAATCATGGAAAGGTCGAGGTTCCCGGCCTGGAACTCGGTGAAGGCGGTGTCAGGCGACTTGAAGATCAGGAAGTCGCAGCCGTCTATCTTGGCCTTTTCGCCGTAATAGTCGTCGAAGCGCTTGACCTGGATGTACTGGTCGTCCACCCAAGTGCCGTCCATCATGAAGGGGCCGTTGCCGATGGGCGCGCGGGAGAAGGTTGCAAAGTCGTCGGCCGCCCCGCCTGAGGGGATGGGCCCGAGGGCGGGATGCGATGCCACGTAGACGAAGTCGGCGAAGGGCTCGGAGAGGGTGACCTCGAAGGTGAGCTCGTCGAGGGTTTTGAGGCCCACAAGCTCGGTGGCTGTGCCTTCGAGCATAGCGTCGTAGCCCACGACTTTGTCGATGTGGTAAGAGATGACCGAGGGCTCGTCAGCGGTGTTGGGGTTGCACATGCGCTCCCAAGAGAACTTGAAGTCCTGCGCCGTTACCGGTTCTCCGTTGTGGAACAGGGCGCCTTCGCGCAGCTTGAAGGTGAAGACGGTGGCGTCGTCGGAAACCTCCCAGCTCTCAGCGGCAGCGCCGACGAGCTCCTGGGCCCGGTAGTCGTAGTAGGTAAGCGAGTCGAAGAGGTTCGCGGACACCGCGGTGCCCTCGGACTCCTGCAGGTCGAAGGGGTCGATGCAGGCCGGTTGGTTGATGTAGTAGCGGAGGGTGCCGCCCCTGCCGCCGCCGACGCCGCAGCCCGACAGGGCCGGGGCCGCAAGCGCGGCAACGCCTACTGCCGCCGCGCCCTTGACAAAGGTGCGCCTGTCCAGCTTGATGCGTGGTTCTTTTGTGTTCATGATATCCTCCTTGTGAGTGCGGGTCGTGCTTCTCTGCTTCTTCTTTCCTCTAGCCTATCCTCTAGCCGCTGCCTTCCCCTCTTTTCATCGTGTGCAACGGGTGCCCTGAAAAGAACCGCGAAAGAAGAAGGCTTGATTATAGGCGAACCACCGGGAAAAGTACATCGCGGCGGCCACGCAGCGGCCAGCGGCCTAGTCCTTGTCGGCATGGAGGGGAAGGCGGGCGGCGGGTGTGAGCGGGGTGCGGAGGGGGAAGGCAGGCAGGGGCGAGTGGGACAGGAGAAGGGGGGTCGCAAGGCACAGCCTCGGACCCCCCTCCGGTAAAACCTTGTCGACAGCTTTGTGTGCTTACGGCATCGGCTCCCCGGTCGGCGGCGCGGGCATGCGGTTAGGGTTTTCTTGCGAGGATTTGAAGAGCTCCCCGGCGGCACCCATGACGTTGGCGAGCCCCTGCATCTCGAGGGGCATGAATATCTTGGTGGCGTTGCCGTTGGCCACTTCTTTCAGGGTTTCGAGGTAGCGCACCGCGAGCAGGTCCTCGGTGGGGTTGCCCACGTGGATGGCATCGAACACGTTGCGGATGGCCTGGGACTCGCCTTCGGCGATGAGTATCTTCTGCGACCGTTCGGCGTCGGCTATCTCCCTGATGGCGGTTGCGCGGCCCTCGGCCTCAAGGATGGCGGCCTGTTTGGTGCCCTCGGCGCGGGCGATGGCGGCGGCCTTGTCGCCCTCGGCCTCGAGGATCATCGCACGGCGGTCGCGCTCGGCCTTCATCTGGCGGTGCATCGCCTGGGTCACGTCGGCCGGGGGCTCGATACGCTGGAGCTCGACGCGCACGACGCGCACGCCCCATTTGTCTGTTGCGTCGTCGAGGATGTTGCGCAGGGTGATGTTGATCTTCTCGCGGCTGGTCAGCGACTCGTCCAGCTGCATCTCGCCGACCACGTTACGCAGGTTGGTCTGCGCGAGCTTGGTTGCGGCAAGGTAGAAGTTCGTCACGTTGTAGATGAGCTTGAAGGGGTCGGTGGCCTCGTAGTATACGACCGCGTCGACGGTCACCGCGACGTTGTCCTTCGTGATGACCTCTTGCGGCGGGACGTCCACGACGTTCTCGCGCATGTCGACGTTCGTCACCCGGTCGATGAAGGGTATGAGCAGGTGCAGGCCCGGCTCCCAAGTGCACTGGTATTTGCCGAGGCGTTCGACGACGCCCTTCTCGTAGGGGCGGATGATGCGGATCGCGCGTACTGCGAAAATCAGCAGGACGAGGACGATGATGGCTCCGAGAACCCAAACCCCTGTGAAAAAATTGCCTAAGGTATCCATCTGGTTCTTCCTTTCTTCGACGACGGGGTGCGGTTCCGCCGTCTTCCTTCTCTGGTCGTCCTTTTCCGTTCGACCGTTCCTGTTGTGTGCGTTCGGGCTTTAGCGGGCCTGTAGGCCGGCTACCCCTGCTTTTCCTTGACGATGAGGCGCGTGCCCTCTATCGCAACCACTTCGACAAGCGAGCCGATGACGGGCAAGGCCCCGCTTTCCGTGCCCGCGTTCCATTCCTCACGCTCGACGCGTATGCGGACGAGGCCTCCGGGCGCCTGGCCGTCGATGACCTCGCCCACCGAGCCGATCAGCCTCTCGACCCCGCTCTTGACGCCGGAGTTCTTGCTGATGCGGTTCGCAAGCGGCCTCAGCGCAATGAGCGCGACGAGTGAAACGGCGATGAAGAGCAGCCACTGGGCGACAAGGCCGCCGCCGAGGGCGTAGGTAATGGCCGCAACGCCGGCGCCCACCGCAAAGGGCAGCAGGAAAAACGAGGCGGTCAGCATCTCGCCGACGCACAGGGCCGCCGCAAGGACCACCCAAATCCAAAACCAAGGCAATGCTTCCATACTAAACCTCCTTAACCGCAATCATTATACCCGCTCCTCCAAAGCCACGCAGACGCACTCTTCGATAACAGGAATATCAACATCAAAACCTCCTGTGGAGAGTCCGTGTTGCCGCTATGCCCCTTCTCGGCCTGAAGAGGGCTTCAGGATTTTTCGTCGATACCTGGGTGATTGCCCGGTTGCCGAGGCGGAAAGGAAGCGCCCGGGGGAAGCCGAAGGGGCTATGGGGCTTTCGGCGGGCATCACCTGCGTAGGTCGGGGAATTCCTGCAGGAGCTTCCTCACTGGCAGGCCGATGACGGTGTCCAGGTCGCCCTCGACCTTCGCGATGAGGTCGGCGCCGGCACCCTGGGCGGCATAGGCGCCCGCCTTGTCGAAGGACTCGCCTTTCCGCAGGTAGTCGGCGATCTCGTCGTCGGTGAGAGGCTTGAAGGACACAGCGCTCGTGTCCGCGAAGGTCTTGCGCCCTATCGAGACCTTCTCCGGCTCGGGAGCCGCGATAATCCAGACCGACACTGCCGTGATAACCTGGTGGGTGTTGCCCGAGAGCCTGCGGAGCATCCTCTTTGCGTCCGAGAGGCTGCGGGGCTTGCCGAATATCTCTCCTTCGAGGACGACGATGGTGTCCGCCCCGATGACGACGGTCGTGCCCTGGGGTTTTTGGACGAGTATCTCCTGGACGGCGGCCCCCGCCTTCTTTTCGGCAAGCGCCTTCGCAGCCTCTTCGGGGCATGACGCCGCGTCGGGCCCCAGCGTCTCGTCGACCGGGCAGGCCTGCACCCTGAATCGCACCCCGGCCTCTTCAAGGAGCTGCTTGCGGCGGGGGCTGGCACTTGCTAAGACGATGTCGATGTTCTCGGTGCTGTCCATGGGCATCAATAATAGCGGAGCGCAGGGGCGCGGGCAGGGGGAGCGCTCAGCTTTTCTTCCGGCGGGCGCGATAGCTGCCCATCGGCTCGACGAGCACGCCGCGCTTGTTCGCGCTCACCGCGAGGTCGCCTTGGACGTTGGCCGTGTAGCCGCTTATCGGCCCCGTATCCCGGAACCCGGCAAGCAGGGCCTCCACCGAGGCGGTCTCCACGCGGGCGTCGGGGCCGAGCATCCTTTGCAGCACGTTGACGGCCACGCGGCGTTTCAGGGGCAGCGGCACCTCGGCGAAGCCCGGTGCAAAGGTGCACCCGGCCGGGTAGTCGGGGGCGAAGCCCTCGACCGACTCGGTCCAGGCCACGAACGCGCCTTCGAGCTCTGCCGCCTGCTGCTCAAGCATGTCGGCCTCGTCGCCGATGAGGTTCATCACGCGGCAGAGCGTTTCGAGCAGCTGCGGGTTGCGCTCCTTGGCCCGGGGGACTATCTCGTGGCGGACGAAGGCGCGGAAGCGGTCGGTGTGGGCGTTCGTCGCGTCCTCGCGCCACAGGTTCCCCTCGGCGTCGCAGGCGGCCTTGTTGCCGGATTCCTCGTACCGGACGATGAAGTTGCGCAGGTCGTCACGGGAAGTGTCGAGCAGGGGCCTGACCACCGGGCCGTTCGCGTAGAGCATCGAGCGGAAGCCGCCCGGCCCGGTGCCGACGATCGAGCGCATATAGAAGCTCTCGACGCGGTCGTCTTGGGTGTGCGCCGTGAAGATGCGGCCCTCTGCAAGTGGGGTGGCAGTGTGGCGGCACAGGCTTTCAAGGGCCTCGTGGGCGGCAAGGTAGCGCTCCCTGCGCGCGACCGCCTCTTCGTTGTCCCCCGTCCGCCTCACTTCGGCGGGCACGTCTATCTCGCAGACGAACACGGGGATGTCGAGTTTTTCGGCGAGGCCTTGCACGAATACCTGGTCGGCATCGGATGCCTCGCTCCTGGTCTGGTGGTTCACATGGAGGATGGCGAGCGGGCCGATGCAGCCCTGCCGGTGCAGCTCGGCCGCGATATAGGCCAGGGCCGTGGAGTCCGATCCCCCCGACACCATGAGCAGCACGGTGGACTCGGCATCGGCAAGCCCCCGTTCCTGCATGGTCTGCCTGACGCGGCCCAGGAGCTCGTTCTTGCTTTTCGTGCCCCGGCCTTTTTCTGCGCTTTCGTGCATCCTGCCCTCGTGCATCCGTTCCCCCGTCTTCCTTATACCCGCCCGCCGCCCGGTGTGTGTGACCGTGCATGAGCGTAAAGTCGATTCCAGTATAGCCGCCCCTTTGCCGCCGTTTTGAGAAAAAGGCGCAACACCACAGAAGTTCGGGGGAGTTCGTGGGATAATGCTTTGCGGTACCCGACGGTTGTGGACTGCGGCTCGTGGCGTTGTCGCGTTGCCGCAAGACTTAAAGGAGCATCATGAAGCTTGTTATCCGTTACCTGGCGACCGCGGTCGCGGTGGTGGCCGCTATATGGATAGTCCCGGGGATAGAAATTCTCGGCGGTCTTGAGGACTGGGGGGCGATCGCGCTGTTCAGCCTGATTCTGGCGCTTGCCAACATGGTCGTCAAGCCCATCCTCAAAGTGCTGAGCTTCCCGATCACCGTCCTTACGTTGGGGCTCTTCCTTTTGGTGATCAACGCCGCCATGCTCTACCTCGCCTCGTGGGTTGCGAGCAACGTCTTCCAGGTCGAGTTCATCATCGAAAACTTTGGGAGCGCCCTTTTGGCCGGGCTTGTCATCAGCATTATCGTGTCGGTCATCAACGCCGCTACCGGGGCCAACAAGTAGGGGTTCGGCAGCGGCGTCTGTCGTATCGGCGCCTATTCGGTTTTGCGCGGCTGTGCGCCCCGCGTGGCGTCCCGTGTGCGGCTAGCCGGCCTGGGCAAGCGGGGAGGGCATGACATAGGTCCGCGTCCCGAACTCGTTGTTGAGCTCGTAGAGCGCGTTGGCATCCGCCCCAAACAGGCTCATCCGGGTAATCATATCGCGGGCGATATCTTCTTCTTCGGCCTGCTCCTTGATGAACCAGTCGAGGAACTGCATGGTGCGGAAGTCGCGCACCTCAAAGGCAGCCTCATAGATGGCGTTGATGTTCGCCGTGATCTTCTGCTCGTGCTCCAGGCTGAACTCCAAGGGGTCGATGAACTTCTTGATAGCCTTGTCCGGCTGGGGGATGGCCTGCAGCTCGACCTTGCAGTTGTTCAGAATCAGGTAGTTGCGGAAAATGAGGGCATGGTCGCGCTCTTCCTGGGCCTGGACCATGAACCAGTTCGCAAAGCCGCTCAAAGACTCGTCGGCGTAGTAGTTCGCGAAATCCATGTAGAGGTATGCAGAATAGAACTCGTTCTTGACCTGCTCGTTGAGAAGCTCGTATACTTTTTTGTCCATAACAATCCCTTCCTCATCCAGATTTTTGCCAATTATTAGGCTTTTCCGAGGGGCAAGGCCCTTACACGGCAACGTCTTTGGGCGCTGCTGTGCCACCATGCCCATGATACCGCTTTTTGGAGACGCGGTTTGTGGCAGTTTGCGGTTTATCCGGAAAACCGTATTTGCTACAACCCATTGACAGCGCCAGGGCCTTCAAGCAAGCTATAGAGATACGGAATAAAGGAAGGAAACAAGGACAATGTTGCATTTCGACAGTGATTACATGGAGGGCGCCCATCCGAGAATCCTTGAACGTCTGGTCGAGACGAACCTTGAACAGACCCCGGGGTACGGCAACGACGACTACTGCGCGAGCGCGCGCAAGAAGATCAAGCGCGCCTGCAACGCCCCCTATGCGCAGGTTTTTTTCCTTGTGGGCGGGACCCAGACGAACGCCACCGTCATCGACGCGATCCTCAAGCCCTGGGAGGGCGTCCTTGCGGCCCAGTCCGGGCATATCAACACGCATGAGGCCGGGGCGATCGAGGCCACCGGGCACAAGATACTCGAACTGCCGCACGACCACGGGAAGGTCACCCTCGATGCCGCGCGGTCCTACCTGGAGACCTTCCACGACGACTTCACGAACGACCATATGGTGCGCCCGGGCATGATCTATATCTCACACCCCACCGAGTACGGCACCCTGTACACGAAAAAAGAGCTGGCGGCTTTGAGGAACCTGTGCCACCAGTACAACATGGCCCTCTACCTTGACGGGGCCCGCCTCGGATACGGCCTTGCCGCACGGGGCAACAAGATAGGCCTTGAGGACATCGCCCGCTTCTGCGACGCTTTTTATATCGGCGGAACGAAGGTGGGAGCCCTTTTCGGGGAGGCGGTGGTGCTGACGCGGGCGGACCTGTGCGAGCATTTCTTCACGCTCATGAAGCAGCATGGCGCGGTGTTGGCGAAGGGCCGCCTACTGGGAATCCAGTTCGACACGCTGTTCACCGAGAAGCTGTACTACCATGTGTCCCTGCATGCCGTCGCCATGGCCGAGAAGCTGAGGAATGGCTTTGTGGCAGCGGGGCACTCCCTCTACCTTGAGTCGCCAACCAACCAGCAGTTCATCATTTTGGAGAACAGCAAGATGGAGGAGCTTGCCCACAGCGCCACCTTCGAGTTCTGGGAGCTGTTCGACGAGAACCGCTCGGTCGTGCGTTTCGTGACCAGTTGGGCGACGCGGGAAGAGGATGTCGACGCGCTTATCGCGCTGCTGTAGGGCGGCGTTTCGGGGCCGGGCCGGGGGCTGGAGCCCTGGTGCGTGCGGCCTGCGGGGGTCTTGTGGGCGACACCGCGCTCTCCTACCAGGTAATCCAGGCTTGGCGCCTGGCGCCTGGGGCCCGGTGCGTGCGGTCGGCGCTTCTGCCTGGCGGTTACGCCCCGCCCGCCCGGTACTCGCCCATAAGCGCCTCGAATGCCGGCATGGCGCCCTCGATGGTCTGCCTGCCCACGCAGTAGCCGATGCGCACCCAGCCCTCGCAGCCGAAGCTGGTGGAGGGCACCAGCAGGAGCTCATGGGACTTCGCGCGCTCGGCGAAGGCCTCCGCATCCGGTTCGAGCGCCCTCACCCACAGGTAGAAGGCCCCCTCAGGTTCGACGAACTCGTATCCGAGCCGCGAGAGCCCGGCGGTGAGCGCCGCGCGGTTTTCCGCATAGGCCGCGATGTCGGGCACCTCGTCGACGCAGCGCTCGATGACGTGCTGGAAGAGCGAGGGCGCGCAGACGAACCCGAGCGCACGCCCGGCGCCGCAGACGGCGGTGTAGACCTCTTGGGCGTCGGGCATCCTCTCGCAGACGTAGATGTAGCCGATGCGCTCGCCCGGCAGGCTGAGCGACTTTGAGTAGGAATAGCACACGATGGTGTTGTCGTAGAGCGCCGGGATGAAGGGCACCTCGGTTTTGCCATAGACGATCTCGCGGTAGGGCTCGTCGCTGATGATGGTGACCGTGCGGCCGCACTTTTCCTGGTGGGCGGCAAGCGCTCGGGCAAGGCCGGCCAGGGCCTCTTTCGGGTACACCGCGCCAGTCGGGTTGTTGGGCGAGTTGATGATGATGCCGCGCGTCTTGTCGGTAAGGGCGGCCCCGATCGCCGCGTTGTCAAGCTGGAAGTCGCCGGCGCGTGCCGCGACCTCGATGCAGGTGCCCCCGGCCTGCTCGACCCAGACCCTGTATTCAGGGAAGGCGGGGGTGACCACGATGAACTCGTCCCCCGGCTCTGCAAGGGCCGCGAGCGAGATGGTGAGGGAGGCGGCTGCGCCAACGGTCATGTAGATGTTCTCTGCGGCGGCCTCCATGCCGAAGCGGCGGTTGAGCGAACCGGCGACGGCCCTCCGCACGCCCGGGGCGCCCTGCCCGGGGGTATAGCCGTGGACGGCGCCTGAGGGCATCTCCAGGAGGTCGGCGATCGCCTGGTTGACGGCAGCGGGGGCGGGGATGTTGGGGTTTCCCAGGCTGAAATCGAAGACCCGGTCTTCGCCTATCTCCGCCTTGCGCGCAAGTCCGTAGGCATACAGCGCCCTGATGGCGCTCGGCTCGCTGCCCAGCTGGTACATCCTGCTGTTCGTCATGGCGGCCTTCGTCCCCCTCGTGTTCTTCGTTTTCTCCGTGTCCTGGGTGTCCATGTGCGGGCCCCGCTTCCTGTTCCGGCTTGCTGTGGTCCTTCGGTCGTTTGGGTCGTTCGGGTGTTTCGGCTATTCCGATTCAAGCGCGTGGGCGAGAATCTGCATGCGGGCCTCCACGTCCTCGATGACGCGGCTGCATATCCGCAGCTCGTCAACCGTGTTGATGCCCTTGATGTCGCGGACTGCCTTGTACTTCAGGTCGTGTTCGAGGCTTGCCCAGAAGTTCATCGCGATGGTGCGGAGCTGTATCTCGACGGGGATCTCCTCCTTTTCGTCGATGAAGTATACGGCTATCTTCACGATGATGTGCAGGCAGCGGTATCCGTTGGGCTTGGGCTCGGCGATGTAGTCCTTGACTGCCACGATGGTCAGGTCGTCTTGCTTTTGCAGGCACTCGAAGATGTTGTAGACGTCTTGGACGTATGAGCAGATGACCCGCAGGCCGGCGACGTCCATTACGTGGTCGCGCATGTTCTGTATGGTGACCTGCTTGCCGTAGCGCTCAAGTTTCTCGAATACGCTCAGCGGGGTTTTCAGGCGCGACTCGATGTGGTGGATGGGGCTTCGGTGCCGCCTGCTCTTCATGTCCTGGTCAAGTATCTTGAGGCGCACCTCCATCTGCTGCATGGCGGCCTGGTACTTGGGAAGCGTCCCCAGGGCGAGCTTCTCGAAGGCGCGGTACTTCTTCAGGTTTTTGGCGGTCAGTTTCCCGCTGATCTCGTCGAACGAGGTTTCTTCATCCATGGGGATTGTCTCTTCCTGTTTCTCTTCCGGGTTTCTCCCCGGTCATTTCTCGGTTTCTTCGGGCTTTTCAGGTTTTCGGAGGCCCTTCCCGGCCTCTTCGGGTCTTGGGGGCTTTGGATGCTCGTGCAGCTTCGCCTCTTTCCAAAGCGCCTCCATTTCGTCGAGGGAGAGCTCCTCGACCTCTTTTCCCTGTGCCCAGGCAGCGCCTTCGATGAAGGCCCAGCGGCGGCGGAACTTGGCGCAGCCTGCACGCAGCGCGCTTTCGGCGTCGAGGCCCATCTTGCGCGCCACGTTGACCAGGGTGAACAGCACGTCGCCCATCTCCAGCTCGACCGCGTCTTTTTCGAGGGCCCTGCCTTTCGCGTCTTTCGGCGCCGCCTCGTAAGCTGCCTTGAGCTCGTCGATCTCTAGGAAGACCTGCTTCCACACGTCGTCGACCCGCCCCCACTCGAAGCCGGCCGATACCGCCTTGCGCGAGATTTTCTGCGCCTGCATCAGCGCGGGAAGCGATGTGGGCACCCCGTGGAGCAGGCCTTGCCGCGACACGGTTGCGGCAGTCTCGCCGTGTTCGTCTTTGCTGTGCCCCTTGCTGTTGCGGCTGTCCCCGCCGAGGCTGCTTTTTTCCGCAAGCTTGATGCTGTCCCAAAGCTCAAGCACCTCGTTTGCGTTCCCGGCTTCGGCCTGCCCGAAGACGTGGGGATGGCGGCGGACTATCTTGTCGTTGATGTCTGCGATTACCTCGTCGATATCGAACTCGCCTGCGTCCCGGGCAATCTGGCTTTGCAGCACCACCTGCAACAGCACGTCGCCCAGCTCTTCGCGCAGATGGGCGATGTCGTGTGCCTCGATTGCGTCGACCGCCTCATAGGCCTCTTCCAGCATGTTGTGTGCGATGCTCTCGTGGGTCTGCTCGCGGTCCCAGGGACAGCCGTCCGGCGCACGCAGGGCTGCGATGGTGTCGACGAACTCGTCAAAGGCGGGGTGTTGTGCCATAGGGTTTCCTTTCCGGGCTGGGGGGAGGGGCCAGGGTGCCTCCATTTCGTCGAGGGAGAGCTTCGGGTTTCCTTTCCGGGTTGGGGGAGGGGGCTGCCTCGTTCGGGGCCTGTTGCCCTGCTCGGCCGGAGCGGCGCCCCGCCCGTCCGGAGGCCTTGCGTGGCCGGGATGGGCGCAACCCCCCTCGGGGCTTCCGTCTTCCAAACGGGTTACTTCCTAAGGAGCTCGATCATCTTCCCAATGCGGCGTTGCCGCGTTTCCTGCTTCTTCGCCTCGTCGATCCACAGCATGTGCTCGCGCTGGTGCGAGTAGGACTGCTTGTTCCAGGCCTCAAGCATGCCTGCGTCGGCGAGGGTGTCTCTCACGTCTTCTGCCAGCTCGACCACGCGCTCTTCGGTATCGAGCTCGATAGAGACTTCCACGGTATCGCCCGGCTGCTTGCCGATCTCGCTGCGAATCGCCTTGGTGATGCCGACGAGCGGCCGGCCCCCCATCGGCGTGATAGAGCCTCGGTAGGCAACGCCGTCGAAGGTGGCCTTTACCTTCACCCGCTTCGCCCCAAAGACTTCCTGCGGGTCGAAGGGCACCTCAACATAGGCCCCGTCGACCTTGGGGGCCTTCTCTATCGTGGCAGTAAAGGTAATCATAGCAGGTCAGTTCCTTCTCTTAGAACGTCCAACCCTCTCCCCAAAGTATAACGCGATGTCCTACCGCTGTGCGTGTTGATGCTGTGGAGTCTAAACAGGGGCCTGAATAGGAAAAGCGCGAGTAAAGATTGATCTGGGAGCACACCCCCGCCCGCCGCCCATCGCCCGCCCCCTTTGTCATCGCCTGACCCGCAATCCTGTCCTAGCGGCAGCAGGGCAAATTAGACAAATAGGAAACATATGCCTTGCATACCTGCATTCATTCAGGTAATATGCTCTTCTACCGTGTAACGGTACCGCTCATAGTGCGGGGTGGAGCAGTCTGGTAGCTCGCCGGGCTCATAACCCGGAGGTCATTGGTTCAAATCCAATCCCCGCGACCAAAACTTATGATCCTGTAACAACCCCGCGACAGAGGCAGGGTTGTTACAGGATTTATCGTTTTCCGCGGCAATAACAGATTGACTGCCCTAAGTAAGAAGATTCATCACCAACGAAATCAACGATTCCTTGTCTTCTGTTCTGGAATCAGCAATCATGATTGTTATCGCTACCAGTGTTTCATCAGTGATGCGTTTTGCTCCCTTGATAAACAGGGCACCATTCTTGTCCAAAAAATAGAGGAACAGAGCCGCAGCAATCCTCTTGTTGCCATCAACAAAAGAATGGTTCTTTGTCACAAAGTACAAGAGATTTGCTGCTTTCTCTTCAAGTGAAGTATAGAGTTCTTCACCATCAAAGCTTTGGTAGATTGTTCCAATGCTGCTCTTGAAAGAATCATCCTTTTCCTGTCCAAACAAATTGCTCTCGGCTTGGTAGTGCATGCTTCTGATAACCGCAAAGCATTCTTCATAGCTCAACACATAAGTCGAGTACGTGCCTGGTGGTTTTTGAAGTGTCTGGTGGTCATAGTCGTCTAGAAGATCGAGCGCAACCATATAGCTCTTGATAATATGCAGGATTTGCCTTGAATCCAGCTCTTGGGGCAGCCGCTCGATTATCTCTGTGATCGTGTTAAGCTGGTGAAGCCTCTTGGCATTCTCGGCGCGTCCTTGCATAAGGTAACGGTGGAGCACGTCATTCGCCCAGCGTCTGAACTCTGCGCCACGCTGTGATTTTACACGGTACCCAACCGACAAAACGACATCGAGGTTGTAGTGCTCGATCTGTCGCGCGACTTCTCTGTTTCCTTCAATTTGAACTGTCGCAAATTTTGCGACAGTTGAATCTTGCATACCTAAAAGTTCTTCATTCAGAGCATTGTTCACATGCTTGCCGATAGTCTTGACATCGCGGCTATACAACTCTGCGATCTGACTCCTGTTGAGCCATACTTCCTCGTGGGTCTTGTCAAAACTTATGGGCAGCGACACAGCACCGTCAGATGATTGGAACAACACAATGTCTGTTTGATTCATCTTCCTGCTGCCTTTCGATGAACTGTCAAATGACTTGTAAAGCATTCTAGCACTTATGATACTGTGCTTCGAATTACCTTCCTTATGTATCGCTGAAAAGCAGTAACCAGCCTATTGGAATATCCTTGTTTGAGATAGTAGGAATCCTTCCCGTGGAAATCAAGCCTACACTGCCCCCGAAAGAAGAAATTGAATCGACCCATAAAACGAGCAACGTACTGTTCAGCTATATGCTGCTTTGATTGTCTGTTAATTTGCTTGTGTCTGCACTTTTGCGGTTATCACTTATGAATTTTTGTCCTATAGGTCCTTTTTGTCCTATAAGCCACAAATTAAGCCACCTTCCGGTGGCTTTGTTTGTATGATAGTCGAGATACTATAGCGCATGCATTAGGGCGCGGAGCACCTCTTCGTGCACTTGCGTCCAAGAGCCGTACAGGGCAAGCACGTCAGAGACTGTGGCATCCTCATAGCTCAGAATAACGGTGTAAAACTCTCGGGGGTCAACGTCGCCCGCTTAGGCCCGAGTCCTGTGCCGCCTCGCGCGTGATCCTGAAACTCCACTCCCCATCCTGGTACGACCCGTAGTCATACTCAAAAGAGAGCGGGATATCCCCCCGCTCGGACTAGGGCGGCGAACCATCTCCGCTGCCTGAAAAGCCGCCAATCAGTCCGCACCCGCAAGAGAAAGCCCCGCTGCCGCCAGGATCGCCGATAGAGCCACTGGAAAAAAAGCGCTTTGGCATGACTCGATCCCCCAATCTGCCCGACCGGCCATCCCCCGCCGTGGGGGCATGAAACATCCTCTCCGCTGATTCCTCCATATCAACCTAGGGGAACGCACCAATCATACAATAATTCATCGCCGGGAAAAATAGCACGGAGTGTTTTTTGGCTTTGATTGGGTTGTCCCTGGTGCAAACCCTTATACTACCCTGGTATGAAAATACCACGTTAGACTGGGGCACCATATCGGCACAGAATTTGTGATAGGGGGTGCGGAAGCGAGGCACTATTACACGACATTGACCACCCATTACTCTTCTTCAGCGTGAGGTAAAAAAGCTTCATACTATAAAAAATGCACTCTTTGAAAAAATGTTTGTGTAAAAACCGTTTGTGAGGACTGGGACATGACAGAAAAAGGTTTAGAAAGCAGTATTGTTCTTTACGAAATGGAGGGCAGCAAGGTCATCGTTTCGGTTCGCTACCAGGATGAGGACTTTTGGTTAACCCAAAAAGCTATTGCTGAGATGTTTGACACTACGGTGCAAAATATCAATATGCATATCAAGAACATCCTTGACGACGGTGAACTAGAAGAAGATTCAACTATTAAGGATTTCTTAATAGTTCAAACCGAAGGTACGCGCACTGTTCAGCGCACTGTTCAATTCTGCAATCTAGACATGGTCATCGCAGTGGGATATCGGATTAACTCGAAGCAAGCAACTCGTTTTCGCCGGTGGGCAACAAAAACTTTGCATGAATACATAGAAAAAGGCTACGTACTTAACGATGAGATGCTTAAAAACGGCAGACCTTTTGGCAAGGACTACTTTGATGAGCTGTTGGAGCGCATACGTGAAATCCGAGCGAGCGAACGCCGCGCTTATCAAAAGATTGCCGATATATTTGAGCAAGCCAGTTACGACTATGATAAAAGCAGTCAAACTACGAAGGATTTCTATGCCTTTGTGCAAAACAAGCTGCACTATGCCATAACGGGCAAAACAGCAGCAGAACTACTATATGAAAGAGCAAGTGTCGATCATCCTACCATGGGTCTCACCAACTGGAAGGGCTCTCCCGAAGGCAAGATATTCAAAAGCGATGTCGTTGTTGCAAAGAATTATCTCAACGAAAAAGAACTCGGTCGTCTAAATCGGATTGTTACCATGTTCATCGATCATGCAGAGCTGATGGCAGAAGACCAGGTGCCCATGAGTATGGAAGACTGGCTTATCGAAACAGACAGTTTTCTCAAAGGAGTGAGACGCCAGGTTTTAGAAAGTAAAGGACTGGTATCTCACGCCAAGGCTGTTGGCAAAGTGGAAGCTATCTACAACGAATTTCGCGTCAGGCAAGACTCCCAATATATCTCCGAGTTTGACAAAGACATGGCAAAATACCTTACCGGCAACAACAATGAGGGGTTGTAAAAACATAAAGACAGCAAGTTGGCTAGCGGTACTAACCAACTGAACGGTGACGGTGGTGAATAAATGAACACATTCAACAAGGAAGCTGATTTTGAAAATGCTTCCATGAGCAACAGTTAAACGAAAATGTATCACCTCCAAAAGTTAACATTTTGATTAATAAAGAATTGCGGCATTTCTTGCTTGAGGGCGGTTTTGATTGATAGGGGAGGGAGTAACGTATATTCCTGATGCAGCAGGTCTGATGGGCGGCGGGGCGGGGCGGTTCACCCTCAAGACAGCAGGTGCTCGACGAGTATCTTGATGCCGATTCCTATCAGTATCGCGCCACCCAGCCTGCTGGCATTCCTCTGGAAGCGGGCACCGATCTTTTTGCCAGCCACAACACCGAAAAACGAGAACGCGAAGGCCACCGCGCCGATCACAAGGGCGGAAACCCAGATGTTCCAGCCGGTCAGGGCGATGCTGACACCGACAGCCAGGGCATCTATGCTGGTGGCGATGCCCAGCAGGAAAAGCCTGCCAAGCGAAGGAGGCTCTGTGCCCGCAGCGGTCGGGCCCTCACCCGGGGCACGAAACGACTCCGACAGCATCTTGCCGCCGATAAGCACGAGCAGGGCGAACGCGACCCAAGGACCGATGCCCCCGATAGAGGCGCTGAACGAGCTGCCAAGCAGATAGCCTGCTATCGGCATGAGGAATTGAAGGCCGCCGAACATGAGCCCGAACGCCAGAGCATGACGGACCCCCGCGCCCCTCATCGTCATCCCGTTCCCAATCGAAACGGCAAAGGCGTCCATCGCCAGGCTGACGGCAACAAGCATCAAAGCCAAGTAGTCCACGTAAGCCCGTCCTCCTTTCGCCCTGCATACTGCCCCGTAAACACTAGGGCTGGTTTCAGCAACCGTACCACACATCCGCTCATGACAGCCGACCAACGTCGCCGAAACCGAGTCTTCTGCACTCAATCACTGTTTCGGCATGGCGTCCTACTGCCCCTTGTTTCCCCAATGATGCTACGTTCCGGGGAAAGAACCGCTCAAATTTCGTAATTTTCGATAATCCTGAATTTGGGCTCTTTTCTTCAGGGCTTCTCGGCGATTTCTCCTGCTGCAAAAACTTGCTCCTGTTTTCCGCTGCGTCTCCTTTCCTATAATGGCCACCAACAAGCTGCAGATTGTTACTTTGACAGAATTGGTAGATTGAAGGGGGACCTTTATGAAAGAAGAGACCTTGCCAGACAAGCCAGAACAACTTCATCAAACATCAGTTTCTCGCCGCTCGTTCCTCAAGTGGAGCTCGATCATCGCCGGGGGCTCTCTGGTCGCCGGAGTCACGGGATGCACTTTGGAGCAGGCGCCCAAGGCCGATGGCCCGTCGGGCGCAAGTGCGGGCGAGGGCGAATGGATTCCGGCCCAGTGTTGGTCGGACTGCGGGAGCCGGGGCTTCAACAAAGTCTATGTCGTCGATGGGAAGCCGCGGCGCATGGGCACCGACGAGACCGTCGAGGACACGCCGAACTGTCCGCGCGTCCGGTCGTGTGCGCGAGGCCGCGCCAGCCGGGCCCACATCTTCAGCGCCGACAGGCTGAAGTACCCGATGAAGCGCAAGCACTGGGAGCCCGGCGGAGGAAACCGGGAGCTTCGCGGAAGGGACGAATGGGAGCGCATAACCTGGGACGAGGCGCTTGACTACGTTGCCGGCGAGATAAAGCGCATCACCGAGACCTACGGGAACGAGGCCATCCTCGTCCCGGGCTTTGTCGCATCGCTGTTCGGGCAATGGGACATCGGGCGCACCATGGCGCTGTACGGCGGGTACATGGACAACTGGGGCGCCTGCTCAAGCGGTGCCTGGGGCTCCATCGCGCCCTACACCGGGCTGCTTGAGGACGCCAACGACCGCTTCGACATCCGCGGCACCGACCTGGTTGTGCTCTGGGGCTCGAACCTGGCCTGGAGCAGGGCCGGGCTGCCCACGTACTACTACCTCCAGGCAAAGAACAACGGCGCGAAGTTCATATCGATCGACATCTTCAGGAACGCGACGGCAGAAGCCCTGGCCGACGAATGGGTGCCGGTTCGACCCGGGACCGATGTCGCCTTGGCCATGGCCATGGCCTATGTGCTGCTCACCGAGGACGAGGCCCGCAACAAAGAGCTTATCGACTGGGACTTCCTCGACCGCTGCACGATAGGGTTTGACGCCGACCACCTGCCGCAGGGCGCCGACCCGCAAGACAACTTCAAGGACTACGTGCTCGGGACCTTCGACGGGCTCCCCAAGACGCCCGCCTGGGCAGCCGAGATATGCGGGGTCCCGGAAGACATAATCGAGAAGGTCGCCCTTGAGATCGCCGAGACGGAGAAAGTGGTGATCTACATGTCGCCGGCGCCCTCGCGGACGACCAACGGCCACACGCTGCCGCAGGCCATCCTCGCCCTCGGCGCCATGGCAGGCTGCATCGGGAAGCCGGGCTGCATGACGGGAAGCGACGCCGGGCACACCTGGCTCATGGAGGGCAAGACCCTGGCGTTCGGCGGCAACATACAGGGGGATCCCACCTGGTTCACCCCCGGCGGCAAGGACATGATCGAAAACCCGATAGGGGGGATATCGCCCTCGCGCTTCACCAACACCCCGAACGGCATGTACACCCGGCCCCTGCCGCCCTTTACCCGGATCAACGTCAACGAGATATGGACCTCCGTGCTTGAGGGGACCTACAAGGCCGGCAAGGACGACGACCGCGAATGCCCCATCCAGATGTATTACCACACGCACTCGAACCTCATGAATCAGACGCCGGGGACGATGAAGGCGATAGAGGCCCACCGGAAGGTGGAGTTCGTGGTGACCCAGAACATCGTCATGACGACCACCGCGAAGTATTCCGACATCGTCCTGCCCATCACCACCCAGTGGGAGCGCAAGGGCGACCTCACCCAGGGGTATCGCGAGCAGATCCTCTACACGCGCCAGGTCACCGAGCCCCTGTTCGAGGCAAAGGACGACATATGGGTCGCGGAACAGCTCGCCGAGCGCCTTGGCATCGACCCGAAGGAGGTCACCCCCTTCCCGCACGAGCAGGAGATGTTCAACCAGCTTTCGGCGGCGACCGTCATCAAGGAGAACGGCACGGACTACGAGCCCCTTCTCACCATCACAAAAGACGACATCAAGGAGATGGGAGTCGAGGGCGAGCCCCAGGAAGGTCGCATCACCTACCAGCAGTTCATGAAGGACGGCATCTACCAGGTGCCGCGCCACGAGGGGGACAACTACGGGCACGTCTGCCACGCCGACTTCCGGAAGGACCCCGAGAAGAACCCCCTGAACACTGTCAGCGGGAAGTTCGAGATCCATTCCCAGGCGCTTGCCGAGGACCTTCTTGCCTGCGGGTGGACGAAGGAAGTGTCGCCGATCCCGAAGTACGTCCCTGCCATCGAGGGCTATGAGGAAACCTTCTCGGACTGGGAGAACAAGGTCAAGGGTGAATACCCCCTCCAGCTGGTCAGCGTCCACTCGCTCCGCTTTGCCCACTCCACCTTCGGCAATGTCCCGATCCTCCGCGAGGCCTTCGACCATCCGCTCTGGATGAACCCGCTCGACGCCGAGTCCCTTGGCCTCAAGCACGGCGACACGGTGCTGGCCGCCTCGAAGTGGGGGAAGGTGCTCAGGCCCCTGTGCGTCTCTGACTGGATGACGCCGGGCGTGTGCGCGCTCGCGCAGGGTGCCTGGGTCGACATCGACGAGGAGACCGGCATAGACAAGGCAGGCTGCACCAACGTCCTCAACGGCCCGAATGCCGTTGCCTTCGGGCACCAGGCCTGGAACAGCTGCCTGATCAAGGTAGAGAAATGGACGGGCGAAGCACTGCTCCCCGATGCACAATGGGCGCCTCGCGAGACCTTTGAGGAGGAATAATGAGTAAACAAATGGCATTTTATGTCGATACGAGCGTGTGCGTAGGGTGCAAGACCTGCGAAATCGCCTGCAAGGACGAGAAGAACCTCTCCGTCGGCCCCCGGCCCCGCTACGTCCGGGCCTTGATGGGAGGCTCCTGGAAGGCCGACGAGAAGAACCCGACGGTGTTTCGCCAAGACATCCCGGTCTTCTCCTACCACGTGTCCATCTCGTGCAACCATTGCGCGAACCCCTTCTGCGTCGCCGTCTGTCCGGCTGGGTCGATGCAGAAGGACGAGGAAACGGGAATCGTGTCCAACGACCACGAGACCTGCATCGGGTGCGAGTCGTGCTATGAGGCCTGCCCCTACAAGGCCCCCCAGCTGGTTGTGGAAGACAACCTCGTGTACAAGTGCGACTTCTGCCGCGAGCTGCTCGACATGGGGATGGCGCCCGCCTGCGTGGAGACCTGCCCCATGCGCGCCCTCAGCTACGGCGACTACGACGAGCTGGTGAAGAAGTACGGCGACATCCGGGACATCGAGTCCCTTCCCGACTCCAGCCAGACGCTTCCCTCCTTGGTGCTCAAGCCGCACCCCGACATCAAGGCCGGCACCCCGGTGTATTCGACGGACCTCTATGTCACGGACCGCTAGGAGGTAGGCCATGCGGGAAGAGTATCGGATATTCTTCAACCTCGTCGGAACGGTACTCTGCCAGTTCCCGTCGCGCGAGCTTTTCGGCACCCTGGTCGAAGAAGGTGTTTTCGAGGAGCTGCCGCTCACGGTCGACGACGAGGGCTTCCGGCAAGGCGCCGCCCTGCTGGCCGACTGGAACAGGAGCCTTGGCGGCAGGCTGGACGAGGACTCGTACCACAAGCTGGTCGCCGACAACACCTTCCTCTTTGCGGGGCTTCAAGAGATGTCGGTGCCGCCCTGGGAGTCGTTCTACTTCAACAAAGAGCGGATGATCTTCCAGAAAGAGACCATGGAGGTGCGGAACTGGTACAGGAAGCACGGCTTTCAGTCCAGCAAGCTGAACCATGAGCCGGACGACCATATCGGTTTGGAGCTATTGTTTATCGCACGCCTCTTGGAGACCTGCGATGAGGACCCCGCCGCCTTGGACGACGCGCGCGCCTTTGCTGTGGGCCATCCGGTCAAATGGGCCCATCTCTGGGCAGCCCGGGTGCTTGAGCACGCCCAGACCGACCTCTATCGGGGCCTTGCCCGGGTAATCCCTCCCTCGTTGAGGGCCTTCGCAGGGGAGTAGCACCAGGAACAACACCAGGAGCAGCACCACCACAAAGCGACACAATGCGCCCGAGTGGAACCGCGAGCAGAACCTTGAGCGGACCCTCGGGCGCAACCATGGGCGGAGTCCCGGGCGCAACCCTCAGAGGGTTTCGGTCACCTCCAGGACCGTGAAGAAGTTCTCCCGCTTGGGAGCGTCTTGGGGGAAGAACCGGTGGCCAGTCCTTTGGAGCACCTCGATCGCCTCGGGAGCCTTGAAGAGGCGGTTCCGCTTCCCGTCGCTGAAAGGGACGAGTATCCCTTCCTCGACAAGCCGGTTCACGCATTCGTTCGCCGTCTGGAACTTCTTTCCAGTAAGGCTGACGACGTCGGTGACGGTCAGGATAGGCGTTCCCGGCAGCTCCCGCAGCAGCAGGTCGAGTGCCGAGTTCCTGTGCAGGCCGGCAAGCTTCGAGCGCCACTTCTTCTCAAGGCTGCTTATCGCCTCCATGAACTCGTAGGTAAGCTCGGTCGAGCGCCTGGTCGCACGTGAGCAGTGGGCGATCCAGTCGTCAAGCGCCTCCATGGCGGAGTGCCTCTCGAAGCCCCGCTTGGTCTTATAGGGCACCAAGAGCTCGGTATGCTTCTGGGTCTGCACGGAGGGTGTTATCGAAAAGGGCGGGAATATCACTTCGATGAGCCCGGCCTGCTTCCACAGCAGGAAGGCAAGCAGGCGCCCCAGCCTGTCTATCCCCTCGGCAACCGGGCGGATGGCCTCCAGCTGGAAGTGCGCTATCGCCGAGCGGGTCAAGGGTGCAAGGTAGTCCCTGTTGCAGAAATCCATGAGGTCGTCCATGAGGTCGTCGATGCGGGAGGCATCGGGTGTGATATAGGTCACCCCGGCGACCCCGACCGCCTTCTCGCTCTTCCCCTTGTCGTCCCGTCTGAGCTGCGCGTTCTTTTCCCGGCGGGAGCCCCTCATGCATATTTGGTAGAGGTTCATAAGGTGGTCGGCGCTTATCCCCTCGTCGAGCGGCGTATAGTCCAGCACGCAATGCAATGCCTGAAAAGCACAGTAGGCCTCGTAGGAAGCCTCGTTGATCTCGACCGGGCTTGCGGGGAACCACTTCCTGAGAAAGTCCTTCTTCATGTGCGGAGCGGCCCTCCCACCCTTTTCTGCCGCTTCCAAGAGCAGCATCTGCATAAGGTCGGGCTTGATGCCGTCCGTCCGCACGGTTGCCATCGCCTCGACCCTCAGCACGGATGCGATCAGCGCTTTCGCATAGGGGTACGACCGGGTCTTCTCGTCGAGGCGGATCAGGGCAATCTCGGTCTTTGCCTCGCAGGCAAGCGTCTCGCCGCTCAGCGAGAAAGCCCGATGGGCAATAGGATGGGGGTTGTAGCACCCTCCCCGCTGGTTCTGGATGCCGTTTGCCCGTTTTGTAATCCTTCTTTTTGAAGCAACCGTATTAGTCACTTGAGACCGATCCTCCCTGTGCGCTCCCCCTCTTAATTATAGCGTGAAGCCTTCAGAAAGGGCAGGGGGAACTCTTTCGTTTCGCCCATCATTTCGCCCATCGTTTCGCCTGTCGTTTCGTCTACCACAGGTTTTTTCGAGTTATCGCATCAAAAACGAACTTGTGTATGGATTCTTAGCACAAGGCCGCGTAAATTCACGCCAAAACGGCATTTTGACGTGAATTTATGGCCCCTTCTGCGAAAAAGGCTCAAAATCCATACACAAGTTCGTTTTGATGCGATAACTATCGAATTTGTCTCGCCATCAGTGGGTGTTCGCTTTGGCAACCGGCCTTATCTCCCAAGGAGGTGCCTGATTGCGGCGACGGGGTGCTTGGCAAGCATACGTGGGCCGGCGTAGCGCATGACGGCCCGGATCGATTGGCGCATCGAGGGCTCGTAGCAGTGGTTGCCGCATTCCTCGCACGAGGTTTTCTCGTCCATTTTCCGGCACCGCTCGGTTCGCTCAACCGCATAGCTGTCGAGAAGCAGGCATTCAGGGCAGAGCAGCCCGCCGCAGTACGAGTGCTGTTCCCGTGCCGTGTCCGCATGGTGGGCCTCGCAATACATCACAAGCATCTGCGAAATCGTGCGCTTCTCACGCTGTCGCCTTTTAAAGGCCTTCAGGGAATCTTCCATACAAGCAGAATACCACACCCCTTCAACAAGAACTCGTCCCACAACATACCCGTCCCTGGTTTTGACGCTTCCGATAGGTTTGTTGCCCGTCCCTCAACCATTGCTTATAATGTACTCTCGCGTAGCCTTTTTCTCATACCGGAAGCACCGCAAAGGAAGGGATATCATGGACAAGCAGCAGATAATCGAGTTTTGCAACAGCAATCCTATCTTCTACCTGGCAACAACAGAGGGCAACGAGCCCCGCGTGAGGGCGATGATGCTCTACAAGGCCGATACGGACGCCATCGTTTTCCACACGGGGCCGTTCAAGGAAGTGTACCGGCAAATCACAGAAAACCCAGCCGTCCAGCTGTGCTTTTACAACCCGGAGCAGAATGTCCAAATCCGTGTGCGCGGCACCCTGGAAATGACAAACGACCGTGCAGTCAAGGACGAGATCGCCAACCACCCCTCCCGTGCATTCATGCAGGGTTGGAAGGCGAGCTGTAAAACAGAGGAAGAGTTCTACAACATGTTCTCGGTGTTCCGCCTTTCCGGCGGCATTGCGAATATCTGGACATTCGAGTCAAACTTCAAGCCAAAAGAAGACATCGCACTCTAGCGTCCTGTCACCAGTGCCTCTTCCTTGATCGAGAGAACTGCTATCTCGCCTTTCCTGACGAGATAGCAGTTACATCTTCAAGCCATCAGCCTGATGACTTCGATTTTGTTGCTATGGGCAATCCATTGTTTCATTAATAGCGCTTTCCAAGGTTTGTCAGGTGCTTATAGCGTCGAGCGTTTCTTTGCTACTAAAGCGATCAGTGCAAGATCGTTGTTTGTGTCGGCTTCGAGAAGTTTTGTGTCGAAATCTCCACCGCCGCCACCGTCTCCGAATTCTTTCTCAAAGTTCTCTTGAGCCCAGTCTGCCCACGGCTGCCACAAGGCCTTTGTTTCGTCCAGGTTATAGCATGCGACGATTTCGCACAGTCCTGTTTTTTCCCAAAGGGACCGCCACCATGCGCTACTATGCAGGGTAAACAATTCCGGAAACCATAACTCCTCCAGTGTTTCGGGATACCCCTTTTCAAATTCCCTCTTCAGCCCTGGAACAACAATCCCCCATTGCCCACCAGGCTTAATCAGCTTGGAAAAAACATCCGGAAAATAAGATTCGCTTGCTCCAAAATAGTGATAGCAATCAACTGCAAGGGCAGCGTCAAAAAACCCTTCTGCGTAAGGCAGTGCGTGCGCCTCCGCGTGAAGGGGAAAGACCTTGTCCGCGACACCCGCCTCTTCAAAGCGCTGTAAGTTATCGGTAGCGCTTATCCACAAGTCGGTGGCAAAAACACTGACTCCGTATTCTTTTGCTAGAAATACGCTGGTAATTCCCTTCCCACAGCCCATATCCAAAACCTTCATGCCGGGGCCTAAGTCCATATGCCTGCATAAATCTTCAAGAAGCCAGAGCGGGTTTGGCCCCATCCAGTTCTTTTCAATCCAACTCGCGTCATATTTTTGCGTGCGGGGATACCTCTTTGCGAGGCCGTCTTTGTTTCCGTGCTTGATATTCATTTCTGTCCTCCTGATAGCTTGCTAGATGAAACCGTTCCGGAGGGTTTTACTGCCGAGCGGCTACTACCCCCCCTATTCAGGCAGGAACCACAAGACGCATTCTACTCATAAGTCAAATCTCCTTGATTGGAAAACTAAAGCCATTATACGCCTTATTGGGTGGTGAACTGAGCTACAATTCATGCTGCGAGAAAACCTTGCCCACGTGAAGCGAGACTCACGCACGCAGGGAAAACCAAAAGAAGGGACTTGAAAATGCAATTACGTAAGAAGGTGCGCCGGGGATTCCTCATTGCAACCTTAACGACAACCTTAACGATTTTGGGAGCAGGCTTACTTTCGGCTTGCTCGAACCCGGCAAATAACGGAACCGGCAATAGCCAACAAGTCGGCGCGGAAAGAAAAACCTTGACTGTCGCCATGGAGCTTGCCTACCCGCCCTTTGAAACGAAAGACGAAGCAGGCAACCCTGCCGGGCTAAGTGTCGATCTTATCACCGAATTTGCGAACGCCTATAACTATGATGTCGTTATCGAAAACACCGCTTGGGACGGGCTGATCCCCTCGCTGCAAACCGAATTGGCCGATTGCGTTATCAGTTCAATGACCATTACCGAAGAACGTGCCGAACAGGTTGATTTCAGCGACCCTTACGCTGTTGCACAGCTCGCTTTGTTGGTTAACAGCAATTCGGGCATAAGCTCGATCGACGACCTCAACCAAGAAGG
Organism: Eggerthellaceae bacterium; assembly: GCA_009782605.1. GTDB lineage: Bacteria > Actinomycetota > Coriobacteriia > Coriobacteriales > Eggerthellaceae > WRIS01. The sequence goes on from WRIR01000007.1 coordinate 36,828, forward strand.
CAGGAGTATCGCCGTAAAGACAGGGTCGACGGGTGACGTCTACGCGACAAAGAACATTCCCCGCGCTACGATTGTCCGTCTGGCTGACGAAAGCGCTTGCGTAACCGAAGTGGTGCAAGGCAAGGTTGACGCGTTCACCTACGACCAGCTGACCATATATCGCAATCAGCTGAACAATCCCGAAACAACGGCAGCGGTATTTATACCGTTCCAAGACCCCGAACACTGGGGCATCGCCGTCCATAAGGGCAACAGCGAGCTTTTGGCCGAACTAAACGAGTTCATTACCACAAGCAAGACCGATGGCACCTTTGATGTCCTGACCGAAAAGCACCTTCCCTCAGAGAAAGCGACCTTTGATGAACTGGGCTTTAGGTGGTTCTTTGATTTCAGCTGATTGGTTTGGCTGATTAGCTTCGTCTGAGCAACATCATCGGCGATGAGATGAATCCCTTCAAGAACATATTCGGTCTTTTCCTTGCTCCGAAAAACAAGGCGGTGCCCCTTTTCAAGAGAGCACTGAACTACCTGTTGGTTTGCGTGCTCATCATCGTGGTTTTTTGGGCTTCGCTTTCAGTGCTCAGCATAAACTTTAGCTTTGGTTTTTTGAACCTGTACAAAACGCGAATCCTTGACGGGTTCATTCTCACTGTCCAGCTATCCCTCGTCAGCCTGATAATCAGTTTGCTGCTGGGAACCCTGGTCGCCGTCGGGCAGCGGTCGCGCATTCTGCCGATCCGCTACCTGTGCGATGTGTACGTCAAGATAATCAGGGGCACACCCCTTATCGTGCAAATCTACCTGTTCTTCTATATCATCGGCACGGCGTGGGGCATAAAGAATCGCTTTATCGCGGGAGTGCTTATCCTTTCCATCTTTGAGGCCGCCTATATTGCCGAGATCATCCGCGGCAGCTTTCTTTCGCTTGACAAGACACAGTTGGAGGCAGCAAATTCACTTGGCTTCACACGCAGACAGGCGCTGCGCTACGTGGTTCTCCCTCAAATGATTGCACGAACCCTTCCCGCGCTCACGGGGCAATTCGCCAACGTGATCAAGGATTCGTCGCTGTTATCCATCATCGCGGTCATAGAAATGACCCAAACCATGCGAGAAATCAGCGCTACGACCTTCCAGCTTTTTGAAAGCTACATACTTTTGGGCGCCCTCTATCTGTGCCTCACCTTGCCCATTACCTTTGTCAGCCGCCTGTTTGAGGAAAGGTTCAATTATGCACCTAAGACTTGAGGGCATCGACATGAGCTTCGGCGAGGCCGCCGTCTTAAAGCACGTAAGCCTTTCCGACCACATCGACAAACTTGCTATTATCGGTCCTTCGGGGGGCGGGAAAACCACCCTTCTACGCATCATCGGAGGCCTGTTGGTGCCAAGCGCCGGGCGTCTTTTCCTCGACGAGCAAGAGGTTGAGTATGTGGAAAACAAGCTGCCTGCGTACCGGGCACAACTTGGCTACGTCTTTCAGCAAGGCGGGCTCTTCCACCACCTCAACGCCCGCAAAAACATTGCGCTCCCCTTGCAGGTGGTGCATGGCGCAGGCGAAGAGGAAGCCTTAGAACGCGCACAAGAATTATTGAATCGCTTTGGCTTGAGCAGCGAAGGCGACAAAATGCCTGCCCAATTGTCTGGAGGACAGCAGCAACGCGCCGCAATCGCACGAGCCATCGCTGCATCACCGAAGCTGGTTTTGCTTGACGAGCCAACCAGCGCACTTGACCCCGAATACACCAACGAGGTGCTTGACGTCATCAACGACCTGGGAGAAACAGGGATACGCTTCATCATTGTCACCCACGAAATGGGCTTTGCCCGCCATGCGTGCGACAAGATAGCGTTCCTTTGCGACGGCATGCTCTTGGAGTACGGTTCGAGTTCGGCATTGTTCGAGAATCCGACAACTCCCGAATTACAGCGCTTCTTAGGAAAACTCTTGGAATGGCGCATATGAGAGGCATACCCTAAGAATCCAGCCCTCGCCGATGGGCAATGCGGCGGCGAACAGCTCTTTTGCCGCGATCGTTTCATCATCCTTTCCGCTTGATGTAAGCCTCGTCTGAACCATGGCGTGTCGAGGATGGTTCCTGTGTCGAGCCGCCTGGTTTAAAAGGCCGCGACCAGCCGCCGCGGGCCAGCCAACAAAGGGATAGTTGGTGCGGCGAGTTTTCACCCAAAAACCTCACTACCCATACTAAAGGGCGAATAGCCTTATTTTTCATCCCACGCCTTCTCAAGCTCTTTCGAAACAGTAAAGGCTTTTTACTATCCTTAGTTTAGCTTTCCGATTGGAAAATCTAAGTCGAGGTCGACCCAAGCTCTTCACTAGTTGATACCCTAGCCACCCCTTTGCTTCCATCCCGAAAAACACCAGGATTGCCTTTAGCGTACTCACTTGCAAGTCGTTTGACATAGAGCCATTCTTCTTCCGCAATACTCTTCTTGTGCCTTTCTATAGTCTCCGTATCAGTGGAAAACAGGTCGACTATGTGAGGGATGAACCCAATCCACCTGTTAAGGTAACCCGGCCCAACAGTGATATCTTCCGAAAACCCCGCGCCGAGATTTTTCCCAGAGGTATAGATATTAACGGAAATCATACGTTGACCATTTTTGATACCGTATTTCTTTACCAATTTTTCGTCAAAACGAACCATAACAACGGCATCCATTTCATCAGAATATGCAGCTACCAGGAAAGGAGAGAGACTGTGGACGATAGCGGGCTGACTATCCCCTAACAACAGATATTCACTCATTTGCGCATAGGTGATCCGGTATTTTTGTTTTATTCCAAAGAGGCTGAACATATCAGGACAAGCTGTTTTGAGCATTTTTTTGGAGATCGCTATAGCTCCAGGTTTTTCTGCAAAAGTACTCGAATCCGTAAATCTACCCATGAAATATCCTTTCAATAACGTATTCTTTAGGGGTATATGCTCAATATATGTCTGTCAGCTTCAAAGCATAAAATTTACAGTAACCTAAAAGCTACTCGTACTTCTCGTAGCAAAAACAGCTCGTCACGTGGTCGTTTATGACCCCGATTGCCTGCAGATAGGCGTAGATAATCGTGGTTCCCACAAACTAAAAGAGAACCTGTTGCCAACCTATGATAAATCTGCCGCCTTCGTTTGTCGATACGGCGAAACCAGGAGACGATAAATGAGAAAACCGGCCGAAGGGTCAGCCGGTTTTCTTGGGAGGAGGGAGATGTTGGTTGGTGGGGCGGGCCCGCGCACGCGAAGGACGGCCCCGCCGCAGGATCGACCCTGGGGCGGGGCCCCGGGGCTTAGGGCCTTAGGTACTCTGCGGCATGGTTCGCGGCTTCGCGGCCGGAGTTCACCTGGTTGCCCATTGCGGTGCCGGGCATATTGATGGTATACACATGGCGGTAGTTCATGTTGCCGTCGTTCCCAATAGCGTAAAGACCGCCTATGGGCTGCCCGTCGTTGTCGAGCACGCGGCGTTCCTTGTCGGTGGTAATGCCGCCCACCTCAAAGAAGAAGCTGTATCCCATCTGGGCCATGTAGAAGGGGCCGTTTTCGATGGCTATCATTTTGTCGGCAGGCTTGCCCAGGTCGTCGTCGGACCCGGCCGCGCAAAGCTCGTTGTAGCGGCCGACCGTTGCCGTGAATGCGGCAGGGTCAAGGCCGAAGGCCTGTGCAAGCCCCTCGATGCTGTCTGCCTTGACCAGCGTGCCCGTGCTGTCGTTGGCCAAGGAATCCTCGAACATGGCCCGGGTAGCCTCGTCAACCGCAAAATACCCGTCGAGGATAGCCTGGTCGAACACCGTGTAGTTGGCACGGTTGTCGCGCCCGGGGATGCACTGCAAGACGAGGTTGTCGTCGGTGAGGTTTTCTCGGGTGAAGCGCTCGCACTTCTCGTTCACCCACAGGACCGGGCCGCCGGCCGCAATTCCGAAATAGCCGTTGATGGGGTTCAGGGCATCGTTGTGGAAGTCGATGTTGGGGAAGGCCGGAATCATATACAGGATGCTTTGGGCTGAGTCGGATATAAAGTCCTTTGCGCCGATTTCCAGGGCCATCTTGTAGGCATCGCCCGCCGCGTTCGGAGACCCTACAACAAAGAGGTGCTCGATATTCCAGCCCTGCTTCTCGATGAGCTCAGGGTTGCCTCCGAAGCCGCCGGTGGCCAGGACAACAGCCTTGGCATTGTACTGGACGGTGCCTTCGGCGCCTTTAGCGTAGGCACCGGCTATCGTGCCGTCCTCGACGATCAGCTGGAATGCTGCCGTGTCGAAGTGGACGTCGATACCGAGCTGTGCGACACGGTCGACCATGGGCTCAACGTAGCCCACCGAGGACTTTCCGTCCTTGAACCAATGGAAGGTCGGATGCAGGCCGCCATGATAGTTGTCGATAACGCCGTTGTAAAGAACGCCTTGCTCAAGGCACCACTCGATGTTTCCAGCCGACTTCTCGCAGAGGTCGACCCAGAAGGCGGCGTTTTGGCGGTGCTGGCCGCGCACCAGCTCGTCCTCGACTATCTGGGCAGTTGTTACATGGATGCCCTGCTCGGCGGCCATCTGCGAATCGATGGCGAACATGCCTTCGACAAAGTTTGCGTTGCCGCCGAGAATGGTGTTCTTCTCCAGCACGATGAGGTCGGTGCCGTTGAGCGAGGCTTGCACGGCGCAGGAAAGCCCCGACCCGCCGCCGCCGACGATGAGCAGGTCGGTATCATAGGTGGCGTCGATCCGGCTGGGAGCCACAGGCCCTTGGGGCGCCGTCCCTTCCCCGCCTTTCGGGTCTGTCTGCGCCTCTTTGCCAGAGGGGCTGCAGGCAGCCATGCCTACCCCGGCCGCAACCGCCGTGGCAGCGCCGAAGCCCAAGAAGGCGCGGCGTGTGAGCCCCGTCCCTGTCGTCTCAGGCTGGGAAGAAGGGTTCTGTCTGTTCGGGTTTCTTGTTGTCATTGGTCCTCCTGTTGCTCGATTGTTTGCTGCGCCCTGCTACAGCTTCCGGATAGGTCCGGGTAGGAGCCCTTTCGGCGTCTGGAAGGAGCCCCCTGTGAAGACGCTATCCCGTGCTGTGCTTTTGTGGGCACATTCCCAAGACAAGTATGGAGGGGTTTTCAGTGATAATCTACACCAAGGTCGGGGGAGTTGGGAAAAACGACTCCAATCCCCCCGAAAAGGGGGAGTGACAGACTCCCTGAATGAGGGTAGCATTTTCAGAGGACCTCGCTACAACGCATGTGAAGGACGAGGCTCGGTTTTGCTCGCGGGTCTCAGGGGGAGATAGCCTCAAGGGGGGATACGATGCCGAAAGCCAGCAGGCGCATCAACGAGCAGGTCGACCGGAAGAGGGTGCTCAAAGGCCTCGGCGGAAGCATTGCCGAGCGCCCCTTGCTGTGCGTTGCGCTCATGCTGTTCTGGACCTGGCTCAACTTGGCCTTCCAGGGTCCGCTCTTCTTTCCTCCCGTCGAGCTGGCGAACGGCTTCCTTTTGTCAACCTGGTTTGCCCCTGTCCTTGCCAGCGCGATTGCCTATTTCATTTTAGGGGTCTGGTTCAGGCGCACCAACCGGGCTATCAGGCAAAGATGGTATCTCGGCCTTGTTGCCGTGTTTATGACGGCGGGTGCGCTGCTTTGCTTTCTATGGATCAACGTATGCGGCGCCTCGCTCAGCCTCGGGGCTCCTCTCCTGCTCTACCTGGTCGGGTCGCTGGCCCTCGGCTTGGGGACTGCGCTGCTGATGGTCGAGTGGGGGCGCATCTTCGGCTACCTCGGCCCGCAACAGGTTCTCTACCACGGCATCGTCGCCATGTCGGGGTCGGCCCTCCTGGTGGTGGTGCTTTCGTTGATGCCGCGGTATGTGGGGCAGTTCACCCTCGTCCTCATCCCGTTGCCCCTGGTGGCGTGCCTGTACAAGGTGTTCTTCTCCCTGCCCCTCAAAACGCTTTACTGCCACGGGCTCAATGCCGATTTGAAGACGCCCTACAAGTTCTTGGCCACCGCCCTTCTCCACGGGCTGTCCCTGGGCGTGCTGATGGGGTGGCTGTTCCTTGTCGGCGGCCAGTCGAACATGAGCCTTCTGACGGCATCGAGCTTTATCGTGGCTGCCGCGCTGCTTCTGCTCACGGCGGTTTTCGTGAAGATGGACTTCAACCACCTCATCTACCAGGTAGGCTTCGGGATAACGGCAACGGGGGCATTCCTGATAGCGGTTGTCGGGCCCCTCCCGACACTTGGTATCTCCTTCCAGCTGATAGGGTTTTGCTACGTCCACCTTGTCATGTGGGGCCTGTGCTCGTACCTCATCAAGAACTTCGGGCTTCCGGCGACCTGGGTGATCGCCTGGCCCACCTGCTGCCTGATGCTGGGCCAACTGTTGGGAGGCATCACCAGCTCTGTCCTGGGGCAACAGGCACAGGCGGGCTTCTGGATTCAAATGATGGCTACGAGCATGGTGTTTGTGCTGCTCATGGCCTCCTTGACCCTGTTAAGCAGCCGGAACCTCTTGACCGGCTGGGGAATGGCCAGCCCGGCAAACCTCGTCCATGCGGGAGACGCGAACGACGCGGCCGTGGAGCAGCTGGCCGTCGAGAAGAGCCTGACTCCCCGCGAAGGCGAGATTTTTGCCATGATGGCACGCGGAAGGAACCGCAAGATCATCAGCGCCGAGCTGGTCATTTCCGAAGAGACGACAAAAAGCCACATCAACGGGCTCTATCGCAAGCTCGGCATCCATTCGCAGCAAGAGCTCCTGACGCTTGTCGAAGAACTGGCCGGCGAGCTCCAAAGCGAAGACGAGGGCATGGCCTTCGGAGCACAATAGGGACGTACCTTTTTGTGCTGACAGCACAAAAAGGTACGTCCCTATTGTGCTCCATGTGGTCAAAATTTTCTTACGGTACCGGGAAAAATCTTCTTGACATTTTAACCGGTACCGTTTATATTACTATCCGGTACCGTTTAATAATGTATCAGGAGGCTTTCTTATGAACAATGAACTTTACGAAAAGCTGACTAAGCTCCAATGGCTGTTACACAGGCAGCAAATACAGGGTTATCGCCAAGGTGAAAACCTTGCGGACGCCACAAGGGGACAGGGGCGTATTTTGGCTGTGTTGAAACTGCGGGATGGAATCAGCACAAAGGATTTGGCCTATCTTCTTGGTGTGAGGGTGTCATCACTAAACGAATTGCTTTCCAAACTCGAAAAAAGCGGCCATGTCACGCGGGAGCCGTCCGAGCATGATAAACGGGTAATGCTTGTGATGCTAACCGAAAAGGGCAAATCTCAACAGGCACAAACAGATAACCCGACGAACGCCAGCGACATTTTCGATTGCCTTACAGAGGACGAGCAAGCGGCTTTCGGCGCATATCTTGACAAGGTTATCGATGCCCTTGGAGCAAAACTCGGCTTTGATGATGACGAGTTTGAGTGGCTGAAATCCGCACAGGACGAACGCAGCAGGCTGTTTGCCGAAATGAGCGAACACGGCCGTGGCTTCCACGATTTTCGCGGCGGTCTCAGAGGCATGGGCGGTTTCGGACGCAGGGGCTTCGAGCGGGGCGGTTTCGGACGCCCTAACCAGAAGAAAGGCACCGGAAGCGAAGGGGGTGAATAATAGTGGGCATGATAGAAGTAAACAACTTAGTAAAACAATACAAGGGCGCAAAAACCCCATCGGTGGACGACATCAGTTTCAAGGTAGACAACGGAGAGTTCTTCGCCTTCCTCGGCCCCAACGGCGCAGGCAAGACGACTACAATCTCGATTTTGACCACGACTCTTTCTAAAACATCAGGAGAAGTAAAGATAGCAGGTTTTGATGTAGAAAAAGACGCCCGGCAGGTGCGCGAAAAAGTCGGCATCATTTTCCAACAGCCAAGCCTTGACCCGCAATTGACAGCAGAGCAGAACATCCGATTCCATGCTTGTTTGTATGGTATGTGCGGTTATCGACCAACATTCAAAATGATGCCGGCCGCATACCGTAAAAAGGTTTTAGAGTTAGCCGAGATCGTTGGTATCCAAGATGTGCTATTCAGGCCGATCAAAAAATTATCAGGCGGGATGCAGCGGAAACTAGAAATCATCCGCAGTTTAATCCATACGCCTGATGTGCTGTTCCTTGACGAATCCACACAGGGCTTGGACGCGGTGAGCCGTCGAGGGTTATGGGATTATATCAATGATGTTCGCAATCAATACGGGACAACGATTTTCTTAACCACGCACTATATCGACGAAGCTGAAAATGTCGATAAAGTTTGCTTGATAAACCACGGGGAAATTGCTGCTTGCTGTTCGCCGGAGGAAATGAAACGGAGCCTGCTGAAACAGGAATTGGTGTTAGACGCAGAGGACAGGACAACGCTGACAAACGAACTAACAGCATTGGGACTGACGTTCACGGTGAACGGCCGTGTTATCGTTCCGTACACAGAATCGGCACAGGAAATCATTTCACGTTTGCAAACAAAGCTGACGGTGCTGAGAATACATGAGCCTTCATTAGAGGACGCATACGTTGAGTTTTTGAACAAGACAAGGAGGGGCGCGGCATGAGTGAATTAGCATTGACAAGGAAAAAATCCCGGATATTTCGAGAACTCAATACAGTTCTGACTGTGGCGGCACGGGAAATCACGGTGTTCCTCAAATCTCCAGGAACGGCCATAATGAGCCTTGCTCTGCCTCTTGTGATGATGGGCATGATTGGCGGAAACCTCATGCAAAACATGGCAGGTGATCTGGGATTTGACTTCGGGCAGTTTATGTTGATCGGTATGCTTGTGACTATGTTGTTTATGATTACGACAATGGGCATGACGTCACTTGTGGATGACCACGACATTGACTTTAACCAGGAAATGCTGGTGTCGCCGGTATCCCGCTATTCTTTGGTTGTCGGTAAAATCCTCGGCGGCTCATTTGCTGCTATTGTAAGTATGGCGGGGACCTTGCTCGTGGGATTGTTGATGGGAATTACATTGCCGCTTGGAAAATTGCTGTTGGTTTTGGCGCTGGCGCCTTTGATGTGCCTCTCCGGCGGGGCTCTTGCCATGATTTTTATCGGACTGATAAAAAACAAGAAGGCAGCAAATTTAGCGGTCATGCTCATCACTATGCCGCAGATGTTTTTGTCTGGCGCAATCATTCCCATAGCTAGTTCCAGTGGAGTGCTTCTTGTTTTAAGCAGGCTGATGCCCATGACCTATTGTCTTGACTTGACTCGTGCTGTTGTTTACTCGGGGAGTGCCGAATACTCAAGTGTAGTGATGTTTAATCCCCTAATCAATTTTGCCGTAATAATATCTTTAACGGTGGTCTGCTTAGTAATAGGCACGCTTTTCTTCGCAAGGTCGGAAAAGAACCTATAGAAGATCAAAGAGGAGAAGACAGAAGGAGACAAGGAGGAAAAGGCACCGTCAACTTCCGTCCCTTGTTTCCCCTTCAACCTCGACACCCGACGAGGGGCTAGGCCGACAAGCGGTTAGGCCGACCTGGGACTAGGCCGACCTGGGGCGGGAGTGGGTGTAGTAGAGCAGCAGGCCGACAAGGAGGCCGCCGACGATGTTGCCCAGGGTCACAGGGACGAGGTTCGCGGTGAAGAAGGTGGCGAAGTCGAGCACCGCCGCATCCACGCCCGCCTCGGCGATGAGCGGCGTGTAGGCCGGGTTCAAATTGGCAAGGATGCCCGCCGGGATGTAGTACATGTTGGCGACGCAGTGCTCGAAGCCCGACACCACGAAGGCCATGATAGGCAGGTAAAGGCCGAGTATCTTGCCCGCGGTGTCCTGCGCTGAGCTGCCCATGTAGATGGCGAGGCATACGAGGGTGTTGCAGAAGATGCCCAGCACGAAGGCGTTCGCCCAGGGCAGGCTGCTCTTGGCGGCCGCGACCTTGGCCGTGTAGACCGCCAGCGCCTTGGCTCCTATGTCCATCTGCCCGAAGAAGGCCATGAGCGCGGCGATGGTCACCGCCCCCAGGAAATTGCCGACGTAGACGAGCGCCCAGTTGCGGGCGAGCCCCGCCCAGCTTATCTTCTTCTCGATGACCGCGGTGACCATGAGCACGTTGCCGGTGAAGAGCTCGGTGCCTAAGATAATTACCATGCAGATTCCCACCGGGAACACGAGCGCCGTCACCAGCCGGACCAGGCCGACGTTGTCCAGGGCGTGGACCGCCGTTGACGAGGCAACCGCGCCGAAGGCGATGAAGGCCCCCGCCGCGAAGCCCAAGACAAGCAGGCGCCACGCGGGGGAGTTCGCCTTGCCGACCGAGGCCTCCATGTAGTTGTCACAGATCTGAATCGGGTTGAACATCGCCATTACTCCACGTTCCCTTCTCTTGAGGCCTTCCGGCCCGCGCCGCAGCTGTGATAGATAAGCCTCAAGCCCTCAAGTGTCAGTTCCGGGTTGACGTCGGATATGGTCGTGGAGGCCTTCGCCACCGTCGAGGACAGCCCCCCGGTCGCTATGACCGGAGCCTCGTAGCCCAGCTCGGCGAAGACCCGCCGGACGAGCCCGTCTGCGCGGTCGGCCTCGCCGTAGACGATGCCGGAACGCACCGCCTCTTCCGTGGTGCGGCCGATGGCGTTTGACGGGCCGGTCAGCTCGGTTGCGGAAAGCCGTGACGCATGTGTGAACAGGGCTGCGGCAGAGGTCTCCATGCCCGGCGCAATGATGCCGCCGACAAGGAAGCCCTCCTTGTCGATTATCTCGATGTTGGTGGCGGTGCCGAAATCCACCACGACGACCGGCGCACCGTAGCGGGCGACCGCCGCAACCGCGTCGGCCACCCGGTCGGCGCCGATCTCGGCAGGGTTGCGGTAGCTCGTCTTGAACAGGGGGCTGGCCGTCTCGGCGTTCACCACCAGGGTCTCGTACCCCAGCATGCTTGAGCAGGCCTCCAGCCACGAGGCCGTGAGGCGCGGCACCACCGAGGCGAGCGCCGCCCCGCAGACCGCATCCTCTGCCAGGCCCTCGGCCCGGAAATAGGCGAGCAGCTTTATCCGTACCTCGTCAGCCGTGTAGGTCTTGTTCGTGGTCATGCGCCATTTGTGGCGCAGCGCCTCCCCCTCGTACAGGCCGAGGGCCGTCTGCGTGTTCCCGACATCAACAGTAAGTAACATATTCCTGACAATCCTTCCCGGGAGATTTCATTGCCCTTCTTCACCGGGCTCCTGAATGCTATCATAAGACCGCTTGGCGCTACAGGACCACTCAGGCTACCGAGCGATTTTTTTGCCGAACAACGAGCCACACCGAAAGGTCGACCATGAGCGAAACGCCGAACCGCATCCTTGTCGTTGACGACGAGCCCTCTATCACCGAATTTGTCAGCTACGCACTGAAGCGGGAAGGCTTCTCGGTCGACGTGGTCGACAACGGCGAGGACGCCTTTGCGCTTGCGATGGCGAACCCCTACGACCTGTTTGTGCTCGACATCATGCTTCCAGGCATGGACGGCTACGACCTGTGCCGCCGGCTCCGTGCGAAGACCACCGCACCGGTCCTGTTCCTTTCTGCCCGCGACACAGAGCTTGACAAGGTCGTCGGCCTTGAGATAGGCGGCGACGACTACCTGGCGAAGCCCTTCGGTGTCCGCGAGTTGATAGCCCGCGTCCGAGCCCTCTTGCGCCGCGGGTTTGGGAAGGATCCCCAGGGTTCCAGCAGCGCTATCACCGCGAGCGGAATCACGCTTGACGAGGACGCCCATGTCGCAACGGGGGCCTCGGGGGACATCGACCTCACACCGCGCGAGTTCGAGCTGTTGGCGAGCCTCATGAGGAATGCCGGGAAGGTAGTCTCGCGCGAGGACCTGCTGCGCGATGCCTGGGGCTGGGAGTACCTCACCGAGACGAAGACGGTCGACACGCACATCAAGCGCCTGCGCGACAAGATCGAGGCGGCCGGCTACCATTCGACGCTCGTCGAGACCGTCCGCGGCTACGGCTACCGCTTCAAGCAGCAATAGCAGGGGGCGTGAAAAGGATACAGACATATTTCGCCCTCCTGTCAACCCTGCTTATGCTCTTTGCGGGGATAGCCGCCACGCTCCTTTCCATCCTCTTCTTCAACACCGATCCGCGGGCCTTCCTCCTTCTGATTCCGGCAACCATCGTCGTCTTCTTCCTCAGCCTGGTGGTTGGATACTTCTTCACCGACCCCCTCCGCATCCTCGAACAGACGACCAGCGCCTTCATCAGCAGCGGCTCCCCCCTGCAGTTCACGGCAAAGGGCCAGCTTTTCGAGGCCGACCGCCTTTCGGAGAACTTCGAGGAACTGGCGGAAGTGGCCAAGGCCCAGCAGACGAACCTCATGCTCAAGGAGAAACGCCGGACGGCCTTCATCAGCGACGTCGCCCACGAGCTGCGCACCCCCCTCACGGCGATACACGGCAACGGCGAGATGCTGCTCGACCCAAACCTGCCTCCCGAGCTCCACGACAAGTTCTGTAACATCATCATCAACGAAAGCGAGCGCCTGGGGCGCTTGACGAACGATCTTCTGACCCTGCAGCAGATAGAGAACGACGCGGCCCTGACCCAGCTGGAACGCATCAACCTCCACAACCTTGCGCGGGAGGTGCTCGACATCCTGGCCCACACGCTGCGCGACCGCGGGGCGAACACGCAGGTCGTCGGCGAGGCCCCCGACGTCTTGGGCAATGCCGACCGCCTGAAGCAGGTCATCTCGAACCTCGTGGACAACGCAAGCCGCTTTATCGCCCCGGACGGGCACGTCACCGTCGAGCTGTTCGGCATGAAGGGGAACGCGATCATCGCCGTGAAGGACGACGGCGAAGGCTTCGGGGACATAGACCCTCAGCTCCTGTTCGACCGCTTCTACCGCACCGACACCTCCCGCAGCCGCAACACGGGCGGCGCCGGGCTGGGGCTTTCCATCGTCAAGTCCATCGTCGAGGCCCACGACGGCACCGTCGAGGCTATCAACCTGCCCGATGGCGGCGCCTGCTTCATCGTCGCCCTCCCCGCCATCCCCGCAGAATAAGCGGCGGGGACAACTCATGGCAACTCACGGGACCTGCCCCCAGGGGTTCCCGCGTCTCACTTCAGGGCGCGGGCGACTGCTTGGGCGGTGAGGACTGCGGCGACCGTCTTGACGATGTCGATGACTATGAAGGGGGCGACGCCGACGGCGAAGGCGGCACTCGGGGCCATGCCGGTGACGAAGACGAGCTGGAGCCAGCCGAAGAGGTACATGAAGGCCATGAAGACGAGCGCCGCCGTCACACTGAGGGCAAAGCCCCGCCTTCCCGAGAGGTACCGGACAGGCTGCGTGTCCCTGAAGCCCCGGGTGCCCGCCACCCGTCCCCGCCTTGCGCCCACAACCCTCAGAAGCACGAGGGCCCCGACCGCGCCTGCGAGGAAGCCCCACAGAAAGCCGCCGGTCGGGCCCGCTATGACCCCGAGCCCTCCCCGCATCGCGGAAAAGACGGGAAGCCCTATCGTGCCAAGAAGCAGGTAGACAACCAGCGACAGCAGGTATTGGCGGGGGGTGAGGAACAGCAGGGCGAAGACTAGCACGAAGACCTGCAGGGTGACCGGGACCACCCCGATGGGTATGGTTATCCACGCCGAGACCGTCATCAGCGCGATGGTCAGGCCGCAAAACACGGCGGTTTGTGTGCGCGAAGACAGGCGCGAGTCCGTCCTATCAGCTATCATGGCAACCTCGATTCCCTGTGTTGGCGTCCTGCCTTTGTCGTGTCCCTATCTAGCCCCGCCCAGCTCTGCCCCCGCCTGCCCCTGCCTTTTCCCTCCCTTATGCGTCGTCATAGGAAAGGTATTTCGCCCTGACCTCGCCCCGCTCAAGCTTTTTGAGGCGCCTCATCTCGAAGGCCGTGAAGATGCCCGTTGTGAACACCGCGAGGAAGTCGGCGACCGGAGCGCCGAAGCAAAGCGCCTCCAAGCTGTTGAACTGCGGAAATGCCTGCGGTAGCAGCTCCGGCAAAAATACCAGGAGCGGCAGGAGGAAGATGATCTGGCGCGTCAGGGTGAGCAGGACCGACTTCAGCGGCTGCCCCGTTGCCTGGAAGTAGTTCGACCCGACGACCTGGAAGCCGATAAAGGGCATCAGGAGCAGCTGCACCTTCAGGGCGAACACCGTGAAATCGACGAGGCCTTCATGCCGGATGCCGAAGACCCCCACGATCGCCTCGGGGAACAGGTGGACGAGGACCCACATGATAAGACACAGCACCGTCGAGCCCGCAACTCCGTACCAGAAGGTCTTCCGGACGCGGTCGATCAGCTGTGCTCCGTAGTTGAAGCCGATGAGCGGCTGGATCGCAACGGCGACCCCGAAGACGGGAAGCAGACAGAACATGCTGATGCGCTGCACCACGCCGAGAGACGCAAGCGCGTCGTCAGAGCCGAGCGGGCTTGCGGCGCCGTAGAGCACCAGGAGGTGGTTGAGGACGAAGCCGACGACCGCAACGCCCGCCTGGACGAAGAAGCTCGCCGTTCCCAGAGAGAGGATCATCCTCATGACCTGCGGGTGGGGCCTCATGTAGCGCAGGTGCAGGCGCAACGGCACGTTCTTGGTGACGGTGAAGTACCACAGCACCGCCGCGCACGACGCCGCCTGCCCGCAGACTATCGCCCAGGCGCTCCCCTCGACCCCCCCGTCGAGGCGGACGACAAAGAGGTAGCTGAAACAGATGCAGGCGGCCGCGCCGATGACCATCGTGCCCAAGGCGCGGTTCGGCGCGCCCGCGGTGCGGATGAAGTTGTTCACGCCCATGCCGATGCACTGGAAGACGAAGCCGAAGGATATGATGCGGATGAAGGAGGCCGCGTAGGGGCGGACCTCGTCGGTCGCGCTTGAGAGCGTAAGCAGGCCGTTCAAGATGAAGGGCGTTACGGCGCACACGACGATGATTGCCGAGACGGCCACACTCAGGGTCACCGTGTTGCCCAGGCTGACCTCTGCGTCGACGCGCTTCCCCTCTCCGAGGCGCAGGGCCGCCAGGGCGTTGCCTCCGACGCCGACGAGCATGGCAAGCGCGATGAAGACTATCATGATAGGGTTCGCCACCGTCATCGCGGAAAGGCCGACCTCTCCCACGGCCTGCCCCAGGAAGATGGAGGCAATGACGTTGTAGGCCCCGTTGACGAGCATCCCGGCAATCGAGGGGATGGCGAATTCGGTGATGAGCCGGGGGATGGAGGCGGTGCCCATGCGGGTCACCTTGTCGTCACGCTGAGGGTTCTTTGGGTCGTGGCCCAAAGGAGCGCCGGTGCTTTCCCCGCCGACCCTCAAGGACAGTTTCGCAGTTTTCAGAAATCACCTCCGAACCTTCATATATATGGCTTCGTATGGCCCTCATATAAGATGGACCTCTCCAGAATGCACAGGGGTCACGCTACCCCGGGCATCGAGCAGGGAGAGGCGTCCCTGCGCGTCAACGCCGCAGGCCCTTCCCTCATGCAAGACCCCGTCTGCCGGGGAAAGGAGCCGGACCGTCTGCCCCCGCAAGGCGGCATGGGCCTGGTACTCGTCCCTCACCGAGGCAAAGCCCCCGTCGAGCCATTGATGGTAGAGGCGAACGGTCTCAGAAAGCAGGGCTGCTGCTGCCTCCTCGTAAAAGGCCGCCTGGCTGGCAGTCAGGCCGTCCGGATGCGCGGAAGCCGGCAGGTCGTCCCTTTGCATGAGGGTTACAGCGTACGCCGGAATGTATCTCCCATCAAGGGCCTGCGCCTGGGCGGGTTGGAAAAGGTTGAGCCCGATGCCGACGCACAAGGCCCCGTCAACCGCCTCAAGCGATATGCCGCACAGCTTCCCCTGTGCGCAGACGACATCGTTGGGCCATTTCAACTGGATGGGGAAGGTGCAGCCCTGCGCGACGAGCGCGTTGCGGGCCGCCAGCGCAAGGACGAGGCTTAAGGTGGGGGTTTCCTGGAGCGGTTTTCCCCGGTCGAGCGGACGGAGCAGAAGCGACAGGTAGAGGCCTCCGGGAGGGCTTGCCCAAAAGCGCCCCTGCCGCCCATAGCCGTCCGTCTGCTCGAAGGCGATGACGGCCCGCCCCTCGGGCGCCTGCCCCCGGATGGCCTCCTTGACCACCTCGTTGGTCGAGGCGACGGAGTCGAGGCAGGCAAGGTCGAGGAAGCTGGCAGCCCGGGCGCCCAGCCTGCCTTCGATGGCGCGGGTGTCGGGGCGCACCCGGTTTTCCTGGTGCCCTGGGTGTGCCTGGTGCGTCTGATGTGCCTGGGGCCCCGACATCTATATTCGCCGGGCCTTCCCCAGCCGCACCTGTGTCACGGTGACCGGCTCGTCGTTTGCGAGGATATGCCCCGGACGGATCTCAAGCAGCGGCTTCACCACGAAGTCGCGCTCCGCGATCCGGGGGTGCGGCAGGGTGAGCCTTTCGGTGTCGACGACGTATTGCTGGTAGTCGAGGATGTCGATGTCGCAGGTCCGCGGGCCGTTCTCGACGGTCCGGACGCGGCCGAGGCTGTTTTCGATGACATGGAGGCAGGTAAGGAGGTCTTTAGGGGGAAGCCCCGTGCGCAGCAGCGCCACCGCGTTGACAAAGGGCTCCTGGTCCTCAAGGTAGGCCGGCTCGCTCTCGTAAAAGCCCGACAGGTCGATCAGCTGGGAGTCAGGCAGGGTGCACAGCAGGCTGACGGCATTGTTCAGCTGGGCGACCTTGCCTTCCCGTCCCCCTCCCGGGTAGGACTCGGCGGCGATGTTGCAGCCGAGGCCGAGCAGGGCATAGGGGCGCAGGTCTTCGAGGGCCTTGGCCGTACAGGCGATGTTGTGGGTGCGTATGACGCCTGCCCCCAGCTCACAGGCCTTCAAGGCCTCCGTTGCCGAGGCCTCGTCGCGGTCTTGGGGTCCTTCGAGGCGGTAGGCGTGTCCCAGATAGCCTTTGCGGGAAAGCGCCGCCATCACGGGGTACCCCAGCCGGACGAACTCGTGGAGGTTGCGCGTCAGCTCAAGCGTATGCTGGAAGGTCTTGCCGAAGCCGGGGCCGGGGTCTACGCAGATGCGGCCGGGGGAGACGCCTGCGGCCTCAAGGGCACTGGCCCGGGCGCGCAGGTAGTCGCGCACCTCGGTAACAACGTCGCCGTAGTGCGGGTCTTCCTGCATGGTCTCGGGCTCGCCTTGCATGTGCATGACAACGAGCCCGGTTTCGCTGCGAGTGGCGAGGTCGATAAGGGCGGGGTCCTCGAAGCCCGAGACGTCGTTGATGATGGAGGCGCCGGCCTCGACGCAGGCCGAAGCCACCGTGGCGTGCCGGGTGTCGATGCTCACGCATATCCCGTCGCGGGCGAGCTCGCCTACGACGTCGATGACCCGCGCAAGCTCTTCTTCGGCGGGGACGGCCTTCGACCCGGGGCGCGTTGACTCGCCCCCGACGTCGATGATCTGCGCACCCTGTCCGACCATGTTTTGCGCGTGGGCGATTGCTGATTTCCTATCCTGGTAAAGGCCGCCGTCCGAGAACGAGTCGGGCGTAACATTCAAGATGCCCATGAGTATGGGCATCCGTGTGTCGAACTCGTATGACGCGCAGTGCCACTTCACTGCGTGCCCTTTCCGGGGGCTTTTGCCTCCGGCTTGTCGGCATCCCCTTCGCTCGGGCTAGGCATGCCTGCCCCATCCGAGATGGGCGTGCCTGCTCTTTCCGAATCGGGCTTGTCCGCCTCTTCCCGGCTTTCCCGGAACTTGCTCTCAAGGTCGCTGAAAAAGCCTCCGTCCCCGGAGGCGCCGGAGGCGCTAAGCAAGTCAGGCGAGCCCTGCTCCGGGGTGTCTTGCCGTGCGGACGGCTGCCACTGTTGGGGCCGGGGCGGGTCCCACTGGTGGGGCAGCTGCTCCCACTGATCCGGCTGGGGCAGCAGCTCCTGTCCCTCGTGGTGCGGGCCGAACTGCTGCCGTGCCCTTTCGGTCGCAGCCAGGCGCTCCTCGTCCTTGGCCCGTGCCGCTGCTTCTTCGGCCTCCTTCTTGGCGATGATGTCCTCTTCTCGCGTCAGGTAGTCGGCCCAGGTGTTGGTCAGCAGGGCCTCGCAGGCCTCGCCCTCGACCGTCTCGCGCTCAAGGAGCACGTTTGCCATGAGCTCTATCTGGTCTTTGTGCTCGTCGAGTATCTTGAAGGCGCGCGCGTGCGCATCCTTCATGATGCGGGCCACCTCGTCGTCGATGCGCTTGGCCGTCTCTTCCGAGTAGTCCTGCGTGTTGCCGTAGTCGCGCCCGAGGAAGACCTCGTGGTTCGGCTGGCCGAAGACCTGGGTGCCCAGCTCCTTGCTCATGCCGAACTGAGTGACGATGGAGCGTGCCATCTTCGTCGCCCGCTCCAGGTCGTTCGAGGCGCCGGTCGTGATGTCGTCGCAGAATATCTCTTCGGCGACGCGCCCGCCCATGAACACCGCCAGCTCGTCGAGCATTTCCGAAAGCGAGTTGAGGACCTTGTCCTCCTTCGGGATGGAAAGCGTGTAGCCCAGAGCACGTCCGCGCGAGATGATCGATATCTTGTGGACCGGGTCGGCATGGGGCAGCTTGTGCCCCACCAGCGCATGGCCGCTCTCGTGGTAGGCGATGGTGTGCTTCGTCTTGTCGTCGAGCACGCGGCCCTTGCGCTCGGGGCCGGCGATGACGCGCTCCATGCTCTCGGTGACCTCGGTCTGGGTGATGACCTTCTTGCCGCGCCGCGCCGTGAGCAGGGCGCTCTCGTTCAGCAGGTTCGACAGGTCGGCGCCGGTAAAGCCGGGGGTGAGCTTGGCTATCTTTGCGAGGTCGACGTCGCTGCCCAACGGCTTGTTCTTGGCATGGACCTTGAGTATCCTCTCGCGGCCCTTCACGTCGGGGACATCGACGACTATCTGCCGGTCAAAGCGCCCCGGGCGCAGCAAGGCGGGGTCGAGGATGTCGGCGCGGTTCGTGGCGGCGACTAACACCACCGAGTCGTTCTGGTCGAAGCCGTCCATTTCCACCAGCAGCTGGTTCAGGGTCTGCTCGCGCTCGTCATGGCCGCCACCCAGCCCGGCGCCGCGCTGCCTCCCGACCGCGTCGATCTCGTCGATGAAGATGATGGCAGGGGCCGCGTCCTTCGCCTGCTGGAACAGGTCGCGGACGCGCGAGGCGCCGACGCCGACGAACATCTCGACGAAGTCGGAGCCGGATATGCTGAAGAAGGGGACGCCCGCCTCGCCCGCGACGGCGCGTGCGAGCAGGGTCTTGCCCGTGCCGGGAGGGCCGACAAGCAGGCAGCCGCGGGGTATCTTCGCCCCCATGCTCTGGTACTTCGCGGGGTTCGCCAGAAAGTCCTTTATCTCGGTCATCTCCTCGACCGCCTCGTCGACGCCGGCGACGTCGGCGAACTTCACATCGGGGCGCTCTTCAACGCTCTTTTTCGTCTTGGCCTTGCCGAACGACATCTGCGAATTGTTCGCCTTTTGCATCTGCAGGAAGATGAAGACGATGAACCCCCCGATCAGCAGCAGGGGCAGGATGGTACCCAGGGCGTCGAGCCACGGCGAGGGGAGCCGGATCTCGAAGGGGATTTCCGGGCGGGACGCCATCAGGCGGTCGAGCGAGTCTTGCCCGAGGTAGGTCGAGGTGTAGTTGCGCTCGGTGCCGAGCACCAGCGTCTCCAGGTCCTGTGTCGCCACACCTGAGAGGGCCCTTCCCGTGTCCGGGTCCCTGACTAAGCCCGTCTGCGAGTTGAGGGCGCCGAAGGCCGTGTTGAAGGCGTCGGCAATCCGGGACCCGGACGTCATGACAGGGTAGTAGCTCCCCGAGACCGCCGCGGAGCCCGCGTCAAGGGTGACGCTGGTCACACGCCCTTGTTCCACCGCCCGCACAAAATCAGACGTGATGAGCGTGTCGGTCGGCGTTTCAGCCTGCATCATGCTTAAGAACTGGTTTCCCACAAAAAAGGCGACGAACAAGATCAGCATGGCGGGAACGATAGACGACCTCTGGAAGGGTTGCGGTTTTTTCTGTTGGGCCATAAACCTTGAGTCTTTCTTGTCAGTCGACCCGACGGGCATCGCCAAGCTGGTCGGCTTGGTGGTAGACCCCGGGTTCAAGGATACCGATATAGGGCAGATTGCGGTAACGTTCCGCATAGTCGAGCCCATAGCCGACGATGAACTGGTCGGGGCATTCGAACCCGATGTACTTACAGTCGATCTTTGCCTGCTGCAGCGTCTCTTTCCGCAGGAGCGTCACTACCTCGATAGAGGCCGGTCCCCGGGATGCGAGGTTTTTCAGGAGGTACTTCAAGGTGAGGCCGCTGTCGAGGATGTCCTCGACGACGATGATGTGCTGCCCCTTGATGTCGGAGGTGAGGTCTTTCAGGATGCGCACCACGCCAGAGCTCTTCGTCCCGTTGCCATACGACGAGATAGCCATGTAATCCATCTCTATCGGAAGGTCTATCCTGCGGGCTAGGTCGGCCATGAATATCGCAGCGCCCCGCAAGACGGACACCAGCATCACGCGCTCACCCCGCTCCACCATGTCGGCATAGTCCTGCGTGATAGCCGCGCCTATCTCCTCGATACGGCAGGCTATGGTCTTTTCCTCGAAAAGTATCTCCTGGATGTCTTTATGCACGCCATTCCTTTTCTGACCCGTGTGTCTGACTCTTCGGCAAAGCGCCGTGTTCTGCCTGTTTCTGTTGTTCCCTTATCACAAACGATTAGTGTAACATTATGTGCTGGTCGTTGCCGTCCAATACGGCCACAGCGCACCCCTTTTCCCCGTGATTTTCACATTTGGCGCACGAAAGGATGTTTCTGTTGCGGACATGGCCGCACCTTTTGCGGTTTTACCCGGGTTTCTGGTATTATAGGCGCTCAGTCTCTGATATGATTCAGGGTTTGTATATATGATTTGCCTCGGTTGGTAGGATGCTGCTCTGCAAACATGATGAAAAAAAGCCTATACGAGAAGTTCAAAGCCCTGCTTATGGGGTTGCCCCTCGCCGCGTCGATACTGCTGTGGATAGCCATTGCGCTCGTGGTTTTCGGCCTTTTTGCCTGGAGGTGGACCGGCTGGGTCATCCTGTCCCCCATGCCCCTTGACCATGTCGAGGGCAGTCTCGCCTCCTCCACGCTTGAGGCGATAAAGGTCACCCTGCTCATCATGGGCGGGCTGGGCCTGGTCGGCTACCTCGTCATCCGCTACCAGGAGGGGAACTCGTCTCGGCGGGAAGAGGTGAGGACGCTTGAGAACCGTGTCGAGGAACAGGCGCAGGTCCTGAGGGACCGCATCGAGAAGCAGGTGGACGCCGCCATTGCCATGCTGGGGGACAAGGACACCCCGTCGACGCGGATCGCGGGGGTGTGCAGCCTCACCGACATCGCCGACACGCACCACGGCGCCTACCAGCAGCGCGTGGTCGACATCCTGTGCGGGTACCTGAGGACCCTGCGCACGGAAGACGAGGCCGTCGAGTCGACCATCATAGGCACCATGAGGGCCCACCTCCAGAAGCACCGGGTGTCTTCCCGGGAGGAACGGGGCGTCGAGCAGCACCTGCCCGATGCCAAGCTCTGGTGCAACTGCTCATTCGACTTCCATGGGGTGGTCTTCACCGAGAAGATAGCCCTTTCCGACTCGACCTTCTCCAAGAACATCAATTTTAGGGGCGCGACCTTCCTGAGCTTCTCCGACTTCGGCAACACCGCCTTCGAGGACGAGGTCGACTTCCATTCCGCGACCTTCGGGGAGGGGACGAGCTTCCGCCACGCAATGTTCAAGGGGAACGCCGGCTTTGTGAAGGCGGCGTTCGGGGCCCGGACGAGCTTCCGCCACACGGTGTTCGAGCGCGAGACGAACTTCCAATCCGCCCTGTTCGGGGAGGGGACCTTCTTCGAGGGCGCGAAATTCGGCAACGGGACCTATTTCGTGGAGGCCGTCTTCGGCAACGAGGCTTCTTTCCGGAATGCGGAATTCAAAGAGGTGACCTTCTTCAAGAACGCGACCTTCGGGGAGAGGACCTTCTTTGAAAGCGCGAAGTTCGGCAACCGGGTCTACTTCGAGGGCGCGACCTTCGGCAACGGGACCTATTTCGGCGACGCCGAGTTCGGGGATGTTATCTTCTTCCAGAGCGCGACCTTCGAGGACGAGGCCTACTTCCAAAACGCACGCTTCGGCAACGGGATCCATTTCGAGGGCGCGAAGTTCGGCAACCGGGCCTTCTTCGGCGGCGTGACCTTCGGCAACGAGGCCTTTTTCACGGAGGCGGCTTTCGGCAACGAGGGCTTCTTTGTGGAATCGACCTTCGGCAACGAGGCCTCCTTCGGAAATGTGGAGTTCGAGGGCGAGGCCCATTTCCAGAACGTGAAGTTTGGGGAAAAGGCCTTCTTCGGGAATGCCTCGTTCGGCAACGGAACCTATTTTTGGGGAGCGCGGTTCGGCAATGGGGCGTCCTTTGAGGGCGCGCGACTGCCTGGCACCTGCCCCCTGATGGAAAACGGGCTCCCGGAAGGCGTGCGGCAGACCGTGCTGCACGGCCCCCCCGAGGGAAGGCTGTACCTCCCCGGGCGCAGCTATGGGTGAGGCTGCTGTAGGTGAGGGCCCTGGCGGGGCCTCCAAGCTCGAGGTCCTTTCCGCCTGTTTCGGCTACGATGCCTTTCGTCCGGGACAAGAAGCCCTCATAGATGCCCTGCTCGCCAGGCGTGACGTGGTCGGCATCATGCCGACAGGGGCGGGCAAATCGCTGTGCTACCAGGTGCCTGCCCTGATGATGGAGGGCATCACGATCGTCGTCTCGCCTTTGATAGCGCTCATGAAAGACCAGGTCGGTGCCTTGACACAGGCAGGCGTGGCAGCAGCCTTCATCAACAGCTCCCTGCGCCCTCAAGAGGTGGGCGAGGTCATCCGCGACGCGAAGGCGGGGAAGTACCGAATCATCTATGTGGCACCCGAGCGCTTGTCGAACCCCCTGTTCATGGGTTTTTGCACGGCGGCCGACATCGCTATGGTGACGGTGGACGAGGCTCATTGCGTCTCCCAGTGGGGACATGACTTCCGCCCGAGCTACCGCGAGATCGCGCGCTTTGTCGCCGCCTTGCCGGCCCGCCCGATAGTCGGTGCCTTCACAGCCACGGCAACCGCCCAGGTCAGGGCCGATATTGCCGAGCTCTTGGCCTTGCACGACGCCTATGTTTTGGTCTCGGGCTTCAACCGCGAGAACCTTTACTTCAGCGTAAAGCGCCCGAAGGACAAGATGGCAACGCTGCTGGAGTTCTTAGGCCAGCGCAGGGACGCCTGCGGGATAGTCTATTGTGCCACCCGTGCCGGCGTCGAAGAGGTGTGCGCCGAACTGGTGGAATGCGGGTATGCGGCGACACGCTACCATGCGGGGCTTGACGACGGCGAGCGGCTGGGAAACCAGGACGACTTCGTGTACGAGCGCAGTAGGATAATGGTGGCGACCAACGCCTTCGGCATGGGCATCGACAAGAGCAATCTCGCTTTTGTGGTGCACTACAACATGCCCAAGAACCTTGAGAGCTACTACCAGGAGGCCGGGCGGGCCGGGCGCGACGGCGAG
Organism: Eggerthellaceae bacterium; assembly: GCA_009782605.1. Taxonomy (GTDB): domain Bacteria; phylum Actinomycetota; class Coriobacteriia; order Coriobacteriales; family Eggerthellaceae; genus WRIS01. Next base: position 60,352 of record WRIR01000007.1, read on the forward strand.
CCGGCGGTCTGCCTGACGCTCTACAGCGCACAGGATGTCGAGACCGGCAAGTTCCTGATCTCGAAAAGCTACGAGGACGGCGACCACGACTGGGAGGCACGTCAGGCCCGACAGGCCAACGACCTCGACCTGCTCAAGAAGATGACCTGGTACTGCACGACCAGCGACTGCCTGCGCGGTTATATCCTCAAATACTTCGGTGAGCAGGCCCCGGTGTTTTGCGGCTGCTGCTCGAACTGCGACACGCAGTTCGAGGCGGTCGATGTGACTATCGACGCCCAGAAGGTCATCTCATGCGTCATGCGGCTTGAGCGGCAGAACAGGGCCTTCGGCAAGGCGCTTATCGCGAAGTCGCTCCATGGCAGCAAGGACAAGCAGGTTACCGGGCGCGGGCTGGACAAGCTGTCCACCTATGGCATCATGGCCGAGGTGCCGGTCAAGCGGATCATGGACATCATCAACTACCTGGTGGAGAAGGGCTGGGTCAGCCAGTCAAACAGCGAGTACCCGACCCTGGGGCTGACCGAGAGGTCGCTTGAGGTGATCCGGGGCAAGGCGCAGGTTCTCATGCAGCTCCCCAAGCTCCCCAAGGCAGCCGAGTCGGAAGAGGGGTCGGAGGCGCAGGCCGGGACGCAGGCCGGCGGCCGGGCCGGAGTGGGCTCTGGGAGCCGGGCCGGCGGGAAGGACGGAGCGCCTGCGGGGACGCAGGCCGGGATGCACGGCCACCCCGAGCTCTACGAGCGCCTTGTCGCGCTGCGCAGGCAGCTGGCCGAGGAGGCGGGGATGCCCGCCTACATCGTGTTCAGCAACGCCGCCCTCAACGACATGTGCCGCAAGCTCCCGCGGACGCCCGAGGAGTTCCTTTCCGTGAACGGGGTGGGCCAGGCGAAAAAAGAAGCTTACAGCGCCCCCTTCACCCAGGCCATCCGCGACTACTGCAACAACTCACAGGGACAGGCCCCGCGGGTTCCTTGAGTGTGCTGCCTTTTGAAGAACCCGCGGGACCTGTCCCCGTGAGTTCTCTGAGTTGTTGCGGGGCCCCGGACAGGCCAAAACGACAGGTACCCTGGCACAGGGAAGGGCGGACCGGGTAGGTCCGCCCTTCTTGACTCAGCCTCTATCGAGTGGGGGTTTTGTGCTCTGTTCCGGTCCTGTTTTGTGTGTGTCGTGCTGTGGCGCGAACGGTGCTGCGTGTTCGACAGGGCATGGCTTGGCTGGGCCGGTCTTCCTCAAAGGCGTCTATCCATCAAGGCCCCTTCCGTACCTGTTTGTTGCGGATATCGGTGAGCGTGCGTGTCAGCGAATCCCATTCCCCTGACATCATGTCAAGGGAGCGGTTCCCTTCGTCGGTTATCGAATAATACTTCCTTGGGGGGAGGCCTTCGACGGTGTCTTGCCAAAACGAACCCAGGAGCCCTTCTTTCTGCAGCCTTTTGAGGAGGGGGTATACCGTGCTTTCCTTCGCAGACACGATGGGCCACTCGCTGAGCTTGCTTACTATCTCGTAGCCATAACACGGTGTTTCTCGAATCAGCAGCAAGATACAATACTCCAAAGTCCCTTTTTTAAGCTGGATTGTCCAGTCCTCGATTTTCACGTGTTTCGATTTGCCTTTGTTTGTGAATATAACGTATAACGTAATATAGCGCAATAAAAGATACTATGCAATACATAATATAGAAATAAAGCACCCCCGCCCCATGGTGAGCCGGAGCGTAGGGTGGACAGGGTGGACAGGGTGGACAGGGGACGGCACTGTGTCCGCCCGGCTGCGGGCGCACCGGCCGACGGGGGCCTAGTTGAACTTCTGGTTATCGACGCCGACCGTCCGCAGGTACTTCACCATCAGGCGCCAGACGCTGACGCCGCCGGTAACGAACAGGCTGCCGAGTATCAAAGAGATAGGAAGCCTGAGATGGGCAAGGGGCCCGTTCAAGGGCAGCGTGGGGAGGACGGGTATGAGCTGGCCGGGGAGAAAGACTTCTGCCTGGATCAGGCTGAGGACTGCGACGGCGATCCCGGCCACGATGAGCCCGATGGACAAGACGCTCAGGCCCGGGACGACGATGAGGGACGAATGGCCCGACGACCGGCGCAGCGAGAGCTTCATGCGGAGCTTCCCTATGCTGGGGCCCTTCGTCTCGCTGATTGCGGCCCTGAGATGGCGCTCGGCGACCTCGGCCGGGTTGCCTATCGACTCAAGGGCCTCCCGGGGGCTGAGCTTCTCGAAGTAGCACATCTCCGTGACCCGGCTCTCTATGAGGCTCAGCACGTCGGCGCGCTCCGATTTCGGCATCGCCTTCAAGTGCCGTTCGACCGTTTCGAGATAGCTCTCGACAAAGACATCCATGATCCCGGTGGTTCCTCCGTCATGAGAAAAGCGTTTTCGGCCCCTGTGGCCTGCTGCGACGAACCCGTGCTCCGTCCCCGCCATGCTGCGCACAGTATAGGCCTCTCCCTCCCAGATGGCAAGGAATCTCCTTGTTGCGTGGCATTGCACGTGGCATTGCGGGTGCCGCGCCTCGATTCCGAAGGGCATCTTCGTCTATAATGCTCTCATGAAGAAGAAACGCTTGGATACCCTTTTGGTCGAGCGGGGCTGCTTTCCCGACGATGCGGCGGCTCTGCGTGCGGTGCTTGCCCGGAAAGTCAAGGTGGGCGACGCCTATGCGACGAGCGCGGCCGTCCTTGTCCCGTCCGATGCCGAGGTTGCGGTCACGGGTCGCAAGCGCTTCGTTTCCCGGGGAGGACATAAGCTGCAAGGCGCCCTCGATGCCTTTGGCCAGGATGTCACAGGGATGCGTTGCCTTGATATCGGTGCCTCGACGGGCGGCTTCGCCGATTGCCTTTTGCAGGCGGGTGCTGCCCATGTCACCTGCCTTGATGTGAACTATGGGCAGCTTGACTGGACGCTGCGGCAAGACGGGCGGGTGGCGGTCTTCGAGCGCACCAACATCAGGCACGCCGATCCGACAGCCTTAGGCGGCCCCTTCGACCTACTTGTTGCCGACCTCAGCTTCATCGGCCTTGCCCGCCTCGCCCCGGTCTTTGCCCGTTTCGCACGGCGGGGCACCGTATTCATCGGCCTGGTGAAGCCGCAGTTCGAGTCGCGTCCGGGAGAGGCCGATTGCGGTGTGGTGCGCGACCCGCAGGTGCGCGAGCGCGTCGTCAAAGAGGTGGAAGCGGCGCTTAACCAGGCATCCTTCGCCCCGACCGGGGTGGAGGAATCCCCCCTTAAAGGAGCCGACGGCAACGTCGAGCTCTTCGTCCGCGCCGTCTTCGAGGCCGAGGGCTGAGGGCGCCCGCCAGGCCCGCCAGGCCTTGCACGGCAGGGGCGTCCGGCTGGGCAAGCCCACCGTCGTGCGCCGTCCGCCAGGTCGGGCAGGGCCGCCGCCGCCCGGGAAGCCCTCAGTTCTTCAAGCTGTTCAAAGGCGCGGGGAAGCGCCCGCCTCGGTGGGCGAACACGGTGCCCGCATGCTGGTTGACGGGCATGACCGGCGCAGACCCGAGCAGTCCGCCGTAGCTCACGCTGTCCCCGGCGACCTTGCCGATGGCGGGGATGAGGCGCACCGCGGTCGTCTTCGCGTTGATGACCCCGATGGCGCACTCGTCGGCGATGATGCCGAAGACGGTCTCGACCGTGCTGTCCCCGGGGATAGCGACCATATCGAGGCCGACCGAGCACACGCAGGTCATCGCCTCCAGCTTCTCCAAGGTCAAGGCCCCGAGCTCGACCGCGCGGATCATGCCGGTGTCTTCGGACACGGGGATGAAGGCGCCGGAGAGCCCCCCGACAGAAGACGAGGCCATGACCCCGCCCTTCTTCACGGCGTCGTTGAGCAGGGCAAGCGCGGCAGTGGTTCCCGGGCCGCCGCAGGTGCCGATGCCCATGGCCTCGATTATCTCGGCGACGGAGTCCCCGTCGGTCGGGGTGGGGGCGAGCGAGAGGTCGAGGATGCCCTGTCCCACCCCGAGGCGCTTGGAAGCCTCCCGCGCCATGAGCTCGCCTGCGCGGGTTATCTTGAAGGCAGTCGACTTGACGGCCTCGGCGATGGCGGTGATGTCGGCGTCCGGGGGCATGTCGGCGAGCACGGCGCACACGACGCCGGGGCCGGAAACACCTACGTTGACGACGGCGTCGGCCTCGCCCGAGCCGTGGAAGGCCCCTGCCATGAAGGGGTTGTCCTCGACTGCGTTCGCGAACACCACGAGCTTGGCGCATCCGATGCAGTCGCGGTCAGCGGTGGCCTTTGCCGTGTCGATGACGGCCTGGCTCATCTGGAGCACGGCATCCATGTTGATGCCGGCACGGGTCGAGGCGACGTTGACCGACGAGCACACCCGGTCGGTCGCCGCGAGCGCGTAGGGGATGGACGCTATCAGCTTAGAGTCGGCTACGGAGGCCCCTTTGTGGACGAGGGCCGAGAAGCCGCCGACGAAGTCGACTCCCACCGCTGTGCCCGCCTTGTCCATGGCCTGCGCGACGGGGGTCAGGTCGTGTGCGGCGGTCGCCGCGCAGATTTCCGCGACGGGGGTGACCGATATGCGTTTGTTCACGATGGGGATGCCGTATTCCCGCTCAAGCTGCTCGGCCGTCGGGACGAGCTTCTCGGCCGCAAAAGCCATGCGGTCGTAGACCTTGGCCGCCATGACGTCGATGTCTTCGTGCATGCACCCCCTTATGTTCAACCCTAAGGTGATGGTGCGGATGTCGAGGTTCTGCTTGTTGATCATTGCAAGCGTCTCGACGATTTCGGCAGGGGTGATGTGCATGGTGTCCAGGCTTTCTTGTCGTTTGCGGCTCCGGCTTGGGTAAGCTTGGGTCGCCTTGGTTCGGCTCGGCCTGCAGCAAGTCGCAGCAGCTCGGGCCGCCTTCTTCGTCCTTTTCCGGCGGCGATGGTGCCACGATTGTCGGCCCCGTCGGCCCGCCGCGTAAGGGCATCGTTGAGAAGGATAGCAAAGAAGGCGGTTATTAATGGTGATTGCGTGGCATTTCCGGAGATTCTTCGTACGGTCGGTGCCCCGCGCCCAAAAAAAGCTAGGCTGTTCTTCGGAAAACCCGATGAATTGGTTGTAAATGGCTGTAAATTATGGAGAGCATCGGCATTAAGGTATCGGCATCAAAAGGAGAATCCGGTGATGGCTCGAATCACTGAAGACGGCACGGACGCCGCACAAGGCGGGCACCGAGGAACCGACGGCGGAATCACCGAGGCTTGCACGCTTCACCTGGGGATAGACGTCGGTTCGACGACGGTCAAGCTCGCCATTCTCGATGAGGCGAACGAGACCCGCTACTCGATATACCGGCGGCACCACGCCGACGTTCGCGCCACGATCGTCGAGGTGCTTGAGGCTGCGGCCGAGCACTACGGCGACGAGCCCATGAGCATCGCCATCACGGGCTCGGGCGGCCTCCTCCTTGCTCAGTGGCTTGGCTTGGAATTCGTCCAGGAGGTCATCTCGTCGAAGACGGCGGTCGAGGCCTTCATCCCGAAGACCGACGTGGCCATCGAGCTCGGCGGCGAGGACGCGAAGATCATCTATTTCGACCAGGGCATCGAGCAGCGTATGAACGGCACCTGCGCCGGGGGCACCGGCGCCTTCATCGACCAGATGGCCTCGCTCCTGAACACCGATGCCGCCGGCCTCAACGAACTGGCGAAGAACCACACCACCATCTACCCGATCGCGTCACGCTGCGGCGTATTCGCAAAGACCGACGTGCAGCCGCTCTTGAACGAGGGCGCGCGCAAGGAGGACATCTCCGCGTCGATATTCCAGTCGGTCGTCACCCAGACCATCTCCGGGCTGGCCTGCGGGCGGCCCATCCGCGGGTACGTGGCCTTCCTGGGCGGCCCCCTCCAATACCTGCCGGAGCTGCGCAAGCGCTTCTACGAGACGCTTGACCTGGACGAAGAGCATATCATCGTTCCGGAAGACGCTCACCTCTTCGTCGCCTGCGGCTGCGCGCTCGCAAGCAGGGAGGGAAGGCCCGAGAGGCTGGCTGACGTGCTGGGCCGCCTGAAGACCTTAGGCGACATGCAGGGGTCGGAGGTCGTGAGGCTCGCTCCGCTCTTCGCCGATGCGGCCGACTATGACAACTTCAAGGCCCGCCATGCCAGTGAGCGGGTGGCCCGCAGCGACCTGGCGCACTACGAGGGCATGGCCTACCTGGGCATCGATGCCGGGTCGACCACCTTCAAGGCGGCGCTCGTCGCCGAGGACGGCAGCCTGTTGTGGACCTCCTACGCCCACAACAAGGGCGATGTGCTCGGGTGTTCCAAGGCGGCGCTCGCCGACATGTACCGGGCCCTTCCCACCGATGCCGCCACCGGCCTTCCGCGGGTGCAGATAGGGCATGCGACGGTGACCGGCTACGGCGAAGGGCTGCTGCTTGAGGCGCTGCGCGTCGATTCGGGCGAGATCGAGACCGTCGCCCACCTGCGGGGCGCCCAGGAGCTCCTGCCCGGCGTCGAGTTCATCTTGGACATCGGCGGCCAGGACATGAAGTGCCTGCGTGTCAAGGACGGCGTGATCGACCACATCATGCTCAACGAGGCCTGCTCAAGCGGGTGCGGCTCCTTCATCGAGAGCTTCGCGTCCGGCCTGAACCTCGACATCGCCGAGTTCGCCCAGACCGCCATCGAGGCGAAGAACCCGGTTGACCTGGGAAGCCGCTGCACGGTGTTCATGAACAGCCGTGTGAAGCAGGCCCAGAAGGAGGGCGCGACCGTGGGCGACATCGCCGCGGGGCTGGCCATCTCCGTCATCAAGAACGCTCTTTTCAAGGTCATCAAGATACGCGACCCCCATGACGTGGGGGAGAAGGTCATCGTCCAGGGCGGCACCTTCTTGAACGACGCCGTGCTGCGCTCCTTCGAGCAGCTTTCCGAGGTGAACGCCGTGCGCCCCGACATCGCCGGCAACATGGGCGCCTTCGGAGCCGCGCTCCTTGCACGCGACCGCTACCGCGAAGGCCTGGTCCAGGGACCCCTGCCCGCCGCCGGCACCGCAGATGCTGCCACGGCCCCGGGCGTCGCCATCGACTCCGCCCCCGCCACGCAGATGCTCACCCCCGACCAGCTCAAGCACCTGAACCCGAGCCACAAGACCGTCCGCTGCAAGGCCTGCTCGAACAGCTGCCTTCTCACCGTGAACGACTTCGGTCTCGACGAGGGCACGGGCAAGCACCGCCGCTTCATCACGGGGAACCGCTGCGAGAAGGGCGCGGGCACACACGACGAGAGCAAGAACGTGCCGAATCTCTACGAGTACAAGAGCCAGCGCCTCTTCGGTTATGTGCCCCTGTCCCGGGACGAGGCCCCGCGCGGCACGGTCGGCATCCCGCGTGCGCTCAACCTCTACGAGAACTACCCCTTCTGGTTCACCTTCTTCACCAAGCTCGGCTTCCGCGTCGAGATATCCGAGCCGTCGACGAAGAAGACCTACGAGGCAGGCATCGAGAGCATGCCCTCGGAATCGGTTTGCTACCCGGCGAAGCTCAGCCATGGCCACATCATGGACCTGCTCAAGCGCGACCTCGACTTCATCTGGATGCCCTGCTCGAAGTGGGAGCGCAAGGAGGACGAGGGCGCGCGCAACCACTTCAACTGCCCGATCGTCATGAGCTATTCCGAGGCCCTGCGCCTGAACATCGACGAGCTGCACGACAGCGACATCGCCTTCCTGAACCCCTTCCTCCCCTACGACCAGAAGGAGCACCTGAAGAAGCGCCTCTTCGTCGAGCTCGTGGAGAACAACCGCGCCCTCATGGAGCGCCATGCGAAGAAGGCGCCCAGCCAAAAGGAGATCGACGAGGCGGTCGAGGCCGCCTGGCTTGAGGACGAGGCCTTCAAGGGCGACCTGCGTGCCAAGGGCGAGGAAGTCCTTGACTGGATGGAGGAGACGAAGACCCACGGCATCGTGTTGGCCGGGCGCCCCTACCACGTCGACCCCGAGGTCAACCATGCCATCCCCGAGCTGCTGACCAGCTTCGGGCTCGCGGTGCTCACGGAGGACTCCGTGTCGCACCTCGGCGTGCTTGAGCGTCCCATCAGGCTCTTCGACCAGTGGATGTACCACACCCGCCTCTTCGCGGCCGCAAAGGTCGCCACCGAGCGCAACGACCTCGACCTCATCCAGCTCAACAGCTTCGGCTGCGGTTTGGACGCCCTGACCACCGACCAGGTGCAGGAAATTCTCGAACAGTCGGGCAAGATATACACCGTGCTCAAGATAGACGAGGTCTCCAACCTCGGCGCCGCCCGCATCCGCGTCCGCTCGCTGCTCGCCGCCCTCAAAGACCAGGCGGATGAGGCGGCGGAGCGCGCGGGCATGAACCGGGGCTGCCCCGTCGGCGACATCGCCGAGCAGCTTTTCGTCGAAGAGGCCAAGGCCCGCATCGAGGCGAAGACGGGCCAGCGGGAGGCAGAGGCTGCCCGCGAGATAGCCCAGTTCAAGCAACGGGAGGGCTTCAAGCAACGGGAGGCCGCCTCGACGCTCTTCGAGCGGGCGGTCTACACGGAAGAGATGAAGGAGCAGGGCTGGACGGTCCTCGCACCCCAGATGGCGCCGATCCACTTCGAGCTGCTTTTGCCCCTGTTCCACCGCTTCAACTACAACCTTGAGCTTTTGCCCTCGGTCGACCACGGCGCGGTGGAGGCCGGCCTGAAATACGTCAACAACGACATCTGCTACCCGTCCATCCTCGTGACCGGGCAGATAATGGAGGCGGTGACCTCGGGCAGGTACGACACCGACCGCCTCGCGGTCATCATCTCGCAGACGGGCGGCGGCTGCCGCGCCACGAACTACATCTCGCTCATCCGCAAGGCGCTCAGCTCCATCGGCCTTCCGCATGTCCCGGTCATCTCGCTTTCCTCGAAGAACCTCGACGGCGACCACCCCGGGTTCAAGATCACGATGCCGATGCTCATGCAGGCGATATTCGCCATCCTGTGCGGCGACCTGCTCATGCAGTGCCTCTACCGCACGCGCCCCTACGAGGTGCAGCCGCACAGCGCAGAACAGCTCTACCAGCACTGGATGGACGACATCAAAGGGCAGCTTGCGGTGGGGATGAAGCGCTCCGGATTCAAGAAGACCGTAAGAAGCATCGTCGAGGACTTCGACACGCTGCCCCTGCAGGGCGAGGGCTCAAAGCCGCGCGTCGGGGTGGTGGGCGAGATACTGGTGAAGTTCCATCCCACGGCAAACAACCAGATCATCGACATCATCGAGAAGGAGGGCTGCGAGGCCGTCGTGCCGGGCCTCACGGAGTTCTTCCTCTTCGGCATCGCGGGCGCGATATTCCAGAAGGACCCGCTCGGGCGCAGCGCGAAAGGGGCGCTCGGCTCACGGGCGGCGCTCCAGTTCATCAAGTGGTTCCGCGCGCCCATCACCAAGGCGCTCCACCGGTCAAGCCGCTTCGAGCCGGCGGCAAGCATCTACGAGCTTGCCGAGTACGCAAGCGAGATACTCGACCTGTGCAACTCGATGGGCGAGGGCTGGCTGCTCACCGCCGAAATGGTGGAGCTCATCCGCACGGGCGCGCCCAACGTCGTCTGCACGCAGCCCTTCGCCTGCCTGCCCAACCACGTGGTGGGAAAGGCGGTCATCAAGGAGCTGCGCCGCCGCTACCCCGAAAGCAACATCGTCGCCGTCGACTACGACCCCGGCGCATCGGAAGTGAACCAGCTCAACCGCATCAAGCTGATGATATCGGTCGCCAAGGCGAACCTTGCCGAAAGGGCGGCAGAAAACCCCGGGCGCCAGTCGGGCCTCTTTGGGCAGTCGGCCTGCCTCCCGGGACACCCAGCATCCCTGCGCGAGGGAAGATGAGCCCGCATGGGCAATGGGGGGCCCACAGGGAGCCTGGTGATATGCCCGACGCCGATCGGCAACCTCAGGGACGTGACGCAGCGCAGCCTTGAGGCCTTGCGCAGTGCCGACGTCGTGTGCGCGGAGGACACCCGGGTGACCGGCAGGCTCCTTGCGGCCTACGACATCCAAAAGCGCCTGGAACGCCTCGACGAGGCCGCCATCTCGAAGGAGGCCGACCGCATCCTTGAGCATGTCCGGTCAGGCCAGCGTGTTGTATTCTGCAGCGACGCGGGGATGCCGGGTGTCTCCGACCCCGGATGCCGGCTGGTGAGGGCCGCACAGGATGCCGGCCTTCCGGTCGAGGTGCTGCCGGGCCCGAGCGCGGGCGTGACGGCCTATGTCGCGAGCGGTTTCACCAACCCCTGCTTCTACTTCGGCGGCTTCTTCCCCCGCAAGGCGCAGGACCGCTCCCGGCTGCTGGAGGGCCTGAAGGCCCTCGATGCGGTCCTTGTGTTCTACGAGAGCCCTGCCCGGCTGGTCTCGTCCCTGCAAGCCGCCGCCGAGAGCCTTCCCGAAAGGGAGGTGGCGGTCTGCCGGGAGTTGACGAAGCTGCACGAAGAGGTCTATCGCGGCCCGGCGGCGCAGGTGCGGGACGAGTTTGCGGCCCGTGCGCAGAAGGAGGGCGTGAAGGGCGAGGTCGTCCTCGTCATCGACGGCCCCTGCGCGGCGGAGTGGGACCAGGAAAGGGCCGCAGCCCTCGTCGCGGCGCGGGAGTTGGCCGTCCGGCTGAGGGCCGGCCAGGCCGGGGAGGCAGCCGGGGCCGGGGAAGTCGACCATGCTGCCGGCACCCCCTCAAGCAAGGATCTCGCGGCACGTTTGCAAGAAGAGTTCGGGATATCCCGCAACGACGCCTACGAGATAGCGCTGGGCCGATGAGGGGGCTCGTCTCACACGAGATGGTCGTGGACGGCGTGCGGGTGGTGCTCACCTTCAAGAAGGTGAAGAACATCAACCTGCGGGTCAAGGGGCCCGACGGGCATGTGGAGGCGTCGGCGCCGCCCTGGGTGGGCGCCGACGCGGTCGTCTCCTTCATGCGGGCGAAGATGCCCTGGATACGCCGCAGGCAACAAGAGGTCAGCGCCGCTCCCCACGGCCTCGACCGCGACCCGAGCCCCGCCGACCTGAAGGCGTGGCGCGTGCAGGTCGAGCCGGCCGCCAGGGCGCTCGTCGCACAGTGGGAGCCCCGTATGGGCGTGAGCGTGGCGGCCCTTGCCTTCCGCAGCATGACGAGCCGGTGGGGGAGCTGCAACCCGAAGACGGGCCGGGTCTGCATCAACGTCCAGCTTGCGAAGTACCCGGCAGAATGCCTTGAGTACGTGGTGGTCCACGAGCTGTGCCACTTCCACGAGCGCGGGCACAACGCCCGATTCAAGGCGCTCTTGGGCTCCTACCTCCCCGACTGGAAGCAGCGTCGCGCCCTCCTGCGCTGAAAGCCAAGGCCCCGTCCCGCCGCCTTGCGCTTAAAGCTTCTGCAAAAACAAAAACCCCGGCTGGCAAAAGCCGGGTTCCCTGTGTGTCCACAGTTATAGCTATTATGTATTGCCAGGATGCAATCTCAATACCTTTTTGCGGTTAGTGATATAATCTTGTGGTTTGTTCCGAGAGATTTTTTGGAGGTGCGTTCAGTGCAGAACTCCTGGTTGGGAATTGGCCTCATGGCCCTGGTGGTCTTTATTGGGCTCATTATCGGTATCATACTCAGTAAAAATAAAGCGCAGGGCATGGCAAGCATCCTGGCTTTTGCCGCGCTCGCCCTGCTGTTGGCCGCCTTTAGCGTTTTTGGCATCGGCTTTTCACAGCCCTGGCTCCTTCCGCTTTTCATCGTCGGCTGCATGCTGATACCCATTGCGGTGTACTTCATCGCCTTGAGCATCATGCAAAGGTCGAAAAGGTCGGGAAGGTCGGCTGCCCCTTCGGCTGCTGCCCCGTCGGCGGCCGCCCCGCCGACCGCTGCCCGGGAAGCGGCCCTTTCATCGATAGACGCCCCGCCGCCAATCGTCCCGCCGGTGAATGCCGCGTCCTTCGCCTCGCGGGCTTCGGCTTTGGCGGGCGCTGCGGGGGCAGGCGGAGTGTCTGTCAGCGGCACCGCAGGAAGGGTGTCGGCATCCCCTGGTTGGGCTGAAAGCGACGGCGGCATTACCGAGAAGGACTTCATTGCCCAGGCAGGGTCGATCGACCTGGGGACAACGCAGCCGTTGTTCAACCGTTACGGTATGGCCGCCCCGACGGCCGAGGTCGGCGCGACAGCCCATCTTGGAACCGAGGCAGCGTCGCACTATGCGACGAGAGTGGCCCAATACGCCAGCGAGCTGCCCCAGCAAGCCGACATAGTGATAACGTCGCCCGTCGGGCAGGAGCCCGCGTTCATGCCCGACGTCCCCCTCCAGCCCGCGTATGGCGACCTCCACTTCGACCCGACCATATTTGAGCCGCCTGTGCCTGAGCCCGACCCTGCCTTCGCCCCCCTGTTCGATCCGGAAGTGGCCGCCGAGCCCCCTGTCGAGCAGGACCTCCAGTCCCTTATCGAGTCCGTGCTTGCGCCGGGGTTCGAGCCCTCCGTTGCGGCTGCGATGGCATCGGGCCTCCGTGCCGCGCCTGTTGAGTTCGGGCCTGTTGTTGCCGAGCCCGGCCCCGCGCCTGCCTTCGCCCCGGCAGCCGACCTTGTGGCCGCCCCTGCGGCCGAAGCCGCGGCCGAGCCCGCCTTTGCCCCTGCAGCAGCCGAGGCCATGCCTGTGCCTGTGGCCGCCCCCGCAGCCGAGCCCGAAGCAGCCTCCACAGCCGAAGCCGCGGCTGAGGCCGCCCTTGCGGCCGCAGCCGCAGTCGTAGCCGCCGCCGCAGCATCCGAGGGCCAGCCCGCTCCCGATACCGCCCCTGCTGCTGCCGTTGATAGCGCTCCTGCTCCCGAGCCCGCCACCCCGGTCGAGCTATCGGCCTTCGAGAAGTACCAGGAGAAGGCAGGCGCCTTGAGCGACAAGGGCGCCCATGCGGTTGCTGCGAGGCTGTTCGTGGAAAGCACCCAATATACGGAAGACGAGAAGCTCTCCCGCAAGGCCCTTTTCGACGCAGTCGCCAGCTATGTGAAGGCGGGAATGCCCGAAGAAGCCCGCAAAAACGCGAAAACCATCCTCATGGACATCGGCAAGCTGAGCCCTGCCGAAGCGATAAAGCTTGACGCGATCCTGAGGATGACATGATGACGCCTGCGCGAGGCGCAAACGCTGACCGTCGTGAAAAGAGCCCGCGTAACTCAAGGCTGATCGCCCCCCTTGTTGTTCTGTGCAGCGTGGCGGTCTCATCCTGCCTTGCCCTGGGAAACCCGCTTTTGTGGACCTTCGACAACACGGCAGGCCCCAACCGCACGGGGACGGGGGGATCCCTCTTCCCGTCCTTGTCTTTAGGCGGGCAGGACAGCGGGTTGCGCGACACCGTCATGCAGCCCATCAGCGAGTACCGCAGCATCTCCCAGAACAACGACTCGGACAGGGCCCGCAACCTCGCCCTTGCCGCCCGCGCTATAGATGGGGTCGAGATAGCCCCCGGCCAGGTCTTCTCCTTCAACGAGGCGGTGGGGGATGTCGAGAACAGCAGCGACTACAGCGTTGCTATCGTCATCTACGGCAACGAGGTCGCCTATGCGCGCGGCGGCGGGATTTCCCAGGTTGCGACGGCGCTTTACAACGCTGCCCTGCAGGGGAACATGGAAATCGTGGAGCGCTATCCTCACACGCTGATAACCGACTATGCGCCCATAGGCCTTGACGCGACGGTCAAGTACGGCGAGAAGGACCTGAAGATAAAGAACACCTCCGAATACCCGGTATACATCTCTGTCGAGGCGACCGACAAGACCGTGACCGTCACGCTGTATGGCCAGCCCCTCAAGGAAGGCCTTTCCATCAGCGCAACGTCGGTGATAGTCGATCAGCAGGACAGGGAAGGGCAGCAGCAAGACCCCAATGCCGACGCCGGTGCCGAGGCGCTCTTTTTCGTGGTGGACTCATACCGCGTGTTCTATCAGGACGGGGCAAAGATAGACCAGGAGCACCTGTACACCGATATCTATGAAGTAACAAAGGATTCTGCGGCAATGTTGGGTGATGACGGATATAATCCAACTAACTAAAATAATAAAGTGTCGTCGAATAGTTGTGAAAACTCGTATACAATAGAGCGACAAGGATTCTGCTGGGAGGTCTTGCCATGAAAGACAGCCAGGGAGCGAGAAAGGGTTAGTATAATGGAAACCAATGAAACGATTCTTACGCGCGAAATCGTCTCAATCGATGATCGCAAGAGGCTTGGAGCATTAAGAGAGCTTTGTGTCGATTGCGATACGCTTTCGGTATCCCACTATATCGTTAACAGCGCGTCGACGAATGCGTCCTTGGTCTTGCCGTTCGACAAGTCGATTGCGGTAGGCGACACCTTCATGACCATTCAAAGCAGGGATGACTTTATTTCGACTGCCGACGGCGAGGCAAAGCGTATCATGGACGAGGGTTATCGCCTTTTGGGAGTCGAGGTCTTTTCACAAAACGGCAACCGTGTCGGCACGGTTGAGAGCTATGAGTTCGACCCCACCCACGGAAAAATCACCAAGATCATCCTCGGCAAGCGCCTTTCCTACACTTCGGATTCTTTCGTGTTCTTCGCTCCTGACTTCGTCTTTGTCGACGACGGCGAATCGACTGCCTATGAGGTGCGCCACGGTGCACGGGGAACTCGGGGCAGGAAGAAGGGCTCAACCACCTCTGTGTCGAAAACAACTACAAGGGCCGCGCGGAAGACAGCCGAGATGGATGTCGACGAGCCGCTTGAGATAATGGACGACCTGGTTGACACGGGTGCCGATGCCGGGACAGCTGCCCGCAACAGCGCACCGGTCGATACCAAGGTCGTAGCCGCCGATGTCGATGAAGACGCCGTCTTGAAGGAGTTCCTTGTCGATGCCCGGGTGACCGACGCCGTCGAGAGCAAGGACGGCCTCTTCCGGGTAGAGAAGGGCACGAAGCTCACCAAGGAACTGGTCGACGAGGCGCAGAAGCACGACGCGCTCCTGCTCCTGACGATGAGCGTCGAGTCGTAGCAGCCCCGCCGCTATTGCCGCCATTGCGGGCTTAGCCTGCGATGACCTGAGATAAAAAAGTGAAAACCGCCATTATGGCGGTTTTCACTTTTTCAGCGCATGCGCCGGGAACATGGGAGAGCACAAGGCGGGGAAAGCACAGGGCGGCGGCTGTTCCCGCATCCCCGCGTCCTGCCAAGGCCCCGCTGCCCAGGTCGTCATTGCGGGCTTGACCCGCAATCTTCCTAAGCTTCTATCGGATTGCGGGTCAAGCCCGCAACGACCTAAGGTAAGGCAATGGTGCTTTTGCCGCCGCCGGCTACTTTATGCGCATCTGCGAGAGGCGCCCCGAGTTCATGCCGTAGATGACGTCTGCGATGGTGGCTATCCTCTTGGAGTGGGTGACGATGATGACGCACTTCCCTTCCTTGTGGGCGAGCGAGGCGAGTATCCCGAGGATCTCCTCTTCGGTCTCGCTGTCGAGGTTGCCGGTGGGCTCGTCTGCTATAACGATGTTGGGGTCGTGCGAGAGCGCCCGCGCGATGGCGACGCGCTGCTGTTCGCCCCCGGAGAGCTTGAGCACCTGGCGCTCGGCGGTCTCCTGGTCTATCCCGACCTTCTCAAGCAGGGCGCTGGCGTGCTCTTTCTTGTCTGCCAGGGTGCTCTTGGAGATGTTCATGGACAAGACGATGTTCTTGACCGCCGTGGTGTTGGTGAGCAGGTTGTAGCTCTGGAACACGACGCCGATGCTCTTTGCTCGGTAATCGTCGCGGTCGATGTCGTTGAGGCTCTTCTCGCCGTAGCGGATATCTCCGTCCTTGCAGGTGTCGAGTCCTGCTATCAGGGACAGGAGGGTGGATTTCCCCGACCCTG
The DNA here is from genome assembly GCA_009782605.1 of Eggerthellaceae bacterium. Taxonomy (GTDB): domain Bacteria; phylum Actinomycetota; class Coriobacteriia; order Coriobacteriales; family Eggerthellaceae; genus WRIS01. The sequence goes on from WRIR01000007.1 coordinate 76,175, forward strand.
ACTTCCCGATGATCGTGTATATCTTCCCCGCCTCGAAGCTGGCGTCGACTTGCTTGAGCACGTAGCTCTTCGCGCCGTCGTACTTGTAGGAGACCTTGTCCAGGGCAAGGACGGTGGTTGCGTGGCCCATGGTGTTCACCTAGTTCCTTTCCATGAGTATCTTGATAGGCTCGTACTTCGTGATCCTGCTGGTGGCGACCAGCCCGGCCAGCGTGGCAAGGAGCAGGGCTATGGCGATGATCTCGGCGATGGTGCCCAGCCCGATGGTGACGCTCATCTCGGAGAGGGGCTGGGTGCTTGCAAGACCGCCGGTCATGATGCTGCTGCCACCTATCGGCGCGCCGATCATCACGGGCCCGCCGCCCGGTCCGCCCGGCCCCATGGTGGCCGCAGAGGTCGTGACGGCCTCTGCCTGCTGTGCGAGCAGGACGTCGGTGATGGGCTGGGCCGCCAGGACGCCGATGCCGATGCCGAGCACCAGGCAGACCGCAGTCATGACAAGAAGCTCCGCCCACAGGCCGAGCGAGACCGTGCCCTTCTTCATGCCCATGGCCCGCAGCACGCCGATCTCGTACTTGCGCTCGCGGATTGCGATGGAGGTCAGCAGGATCAGGATGATTGCGCCGAGCACCAAGACAACGACCATGAAGGTGAGCGTGATGTTCTTCAGGCCCAGTACCGGCTTGACCACCATGTCGTAGGAGGCGGCATCGGTCGACACGAGGAACTGGTCGCTAAGGCCCGCATCGCGGACATAACTCTCGAAGTCCTCAAGCAGTTCCGGGCTTTTCAGGAAATAGGCGACGTCGAGCGCGATGTTGTTCTCGTTGCTCTCGCGGGCGGCCAGCAGGGTGTCAAGCGTCGTGAGTATCTCGTTGCGGTGGTTGAAGGCTGCCATCTGGGGCAGGTTCTCGTTGTCGTAGGCCTCTTTGAGGTCGTCGTAGATGCCGACGACCTTCAAGGCGATGTCCGCGGTGCGGGACGCGAAAAGCTCGCCGCCCATGCCGGCAGACAGGGTGTATTCCAGGCCGTTGGCATGGAAGGTGTCGCCCGCCGCATAGCCCGTCATGTCGGTGCCTTCAAGGATGTCGAGGTTCATCTGCGCCTGCACGGTGATGGTGTCGCCGACGCTGATGTTGTTGAGGTCGGCGAGGTCTTGGCTGACCAGGCACTCCTTGTCGTTGGCGGGCATGGTGCTTGCCCCGTCGTCGGCCAGTGCGCGCGTGCCGGCGTCGAAGTCCGCCCACGCGCCGCCTATGAGATTGAAGTCGCCGCCGCCCACAATGGAAAACGAGGTGTTCCCACCGGACCGGGACGACCCGGACATGCCGACCATGCCGCCGGGCCCGCCTCCGGGGCTGTAGTCGACATCGTCGCTGTGGTCGATGGCCACGAGGCTTTCCGAGCCGACAGAGAGCGAGGCCGAGGCCTCGGTCCTTTGCAGGGCGTCCGACTGGGCGAAGGACAAAAGCAGCTCGGGCGCGATGGTGGGCACCTTCATCATGACCCTGCCCTCGCTGGCGTTTGCCATGGCCTCTTCCCGGACCTTTTCGATGTCGGGGGTGATGCTGACCTGCGAGCTGAAGCGCGTCCGGTAGTCCTCGATGACGGCGCTCGCCGTGTTGTTGATAATCAGGGACACCACCGTGGTGGCGATAATCGCGAATATGATTACCATGATAAGGATGTTCCTGCCCTTGTTGCGCAGCAGGTTTTCAAGTGCGTTGGCGATGATGTACATGGGTCCTCGCTCCTGGGTCTTCGTCGGGCTTGGGAACAAGCCTAACAGGGCAACCTGACGGCAATCTGACCGAATTGTGGTGAATCTGTCCAGAACGGCCTTTCAGGGGGGGAAAGGAAAGGGTGTCACCCGCCTGTTTATTCGCCTGTCCGCTCGTCTGCCTGTCCGTCCGCCTCTTCGCCCGCTCCTTCGCCTGTGCGCGGCAGGTCCATCCAGAACAAGACCCCCTGGCTGGTGTTCTCAAGCGCAAAGGGGATGCCCATCTGCGAGAGCGCCTTCTCAACCAAGGCAAGCCCGAGCCCGCTGCGCCTGTGGGCGGAGCTGCGTGCCTCGTCCGTCCGGTAGAAGGGCTCGAACAGCCTATGGAGGACTTCGTCGGGGATGGGGGCCCCCTCGTTCAGGACGGACAGGCGGACCCTGTCCTGTGCGGGGCCCGCGGCCTCCTGCGCGGGGGATTCACCCTCCTGCGTGTGTGTATCCTGCCCGTGCGCTTCCTGCCCCGGCACCGGCGCCCCCTGTCTGCCCGCTTCCTGCGTGCCCGTGCCTTCGCCGCGCCCCCTGCCTGCCGCAGCCGCGATGCGCACCCTGCCGCCGTCGGGGGTGTTTTGGAGGGCGTTCGCCACGACGTTGGAGAGCGCGCGCTTGAAGAGTGTCTGGTCGAGCGTGACGACGGCGTCGTCGGCGACGGCCACCTCGATCCTCTGCGCGTGCGCCTGCGCAAGGGTGAGGTGTGTCGCCAGGACGGACTCGACCAGGTCGGCGAGCCGCGCCGGGGTGGGATGGGTCATGAGCCTGCGGTCGTTGAGGCGGACGAGCTCAAGTATCTCGGCGATAAGGCCCGCCTGCTCGTGCGCAAGGCGCAGGCAGGTGCGCAGGTTTTGGGGATAGTCCTTCGGCGGGATGACCTCCTCTAGCATGCCCTCCAGAAGTGCGCTCGTCGCGGCGACCGGTGTTTTCAGCTCGTGCGAGGCTGCGGCGAAGAAGTAGCGCTGGCCCTCTTCCATCTCGCGCTGCTTCCGTATCTCGCCCTCAAGCTCGCGGATGGTTTCCTTAAGCCTCTCGTACATGCTGTAGACGTCGTTTGCCATGGCGCCGATCTCGTCGGTGCGTGCGACGGGTGCCGACACCAGCTCAAGGCTTGCCATCTTGGCGGTGTCCTCGGCAAGCGCCTTCACCGGCCGCGCGATGCTGCGGGCGAACAGGAAGGCGCACAGGGCGCCCGCGACAAGGAGGATAACCAAGGCGAGCACCGTCTTTTGCATGACGGCGTTGTAGGCGCCGATCCCCGACGGCGACGCGCTGATCAGGATCATGAGCCCGTCGGTCGTCGGGAGCATCATGTGGAAGGCGCTCTCGAACCCAAGCTGCCCCATCGCAAGGGTGCCCTCCTGGGTCACGGGTGCGCTCCGAAAGACGTTCGGCCCGTGCATGCCCGTCATGCCCGGCTCGTAGTTCGGGGTCTTATATACCACCTGCCCGTCGAGTGTCTGCACGCAAAACTCGAAAAAGGCGTTTTTCTCATGAAAGGCCGTGGCAGCCTCGATGGCCTCGCGCCCGGTCTTGCCTTCGAGCTCTTGTTGGAGCGGCGCAAAGACGTTGGAGAGGTGCTGCTGCTGGCTTATGGCGATGGCGTCCGATATCTGCCGTGTGAAGAAGAGGGCGGCCACGCTCACGACGATGACGAGGATGAGGGTGGTGTAGAGGAACACCTTCCCGAATATGCCGAGGGCCCTAGGCCTTTTCATAGCCGTCCTCCAGGCAGTAGCCCACGCCCTTCACCGTCCTGATGATGTTGACGGGCAGCTTCGCGCGCAGCTTCTTGATGTTGGCGTGGACGATGCCGTCGCCCCCGTCGAAGTCGTAGCCCCATATCCGCGCAATGAGCGTTTCGTGGGTGACGACCTTCCCGGCGTTGCGGGTAAGGAGTGCCAGCACCTCGAACTCCTTGGGCGTGAAGGCGAGCTCCCTGCCGTCGAAGGCCGCGCGGTAGGACTCGGGGAACAGGGTGAGCCGCCCGGCCGAAAGCGTCTTTCTCAGCGCCCCGCTGCGCCGCAGGAGCGCTTCCGCGCGCTTGACCAACACGAGCATGGAGCAGGGCTTGATCACGTAGTCGTCGGCCTCGTTGATAAACGCGGAGAGCTGGTTCTCGTCGTCGCCGAGCGCGGTCATCATGAGCACCGGGGTGTCGCCCAGGCGGCGTATCTCCCGCAGCAGCCGGTGCCCGCCGGCACCGGGCAGCATGATGTCGAGTATCGCCAGGTGGTAGCTGTTGTCGTATATCTTCACCAGGGCTTCGTCCCCGTCGGCGCAGGCATCGACCCCATAGCCCGCGCTCTCAAGGAATTTCGCGGTCATGGCAAGAATGTGCTCATCGTCCTCTACGACCAGTATCCTGATGTCCACGGACACCCCTTCGGTCCTGTCGCCCCGCACGGGGCCTCCGTCCTGCCTTGAGTATATCATGACCGTCTTTTGTTCCGGGTGAGTTCCTGGCGCGGATGGGGTATAATGCAAGGCCGTTTACCCTACAGGAGTGTGCATGGACTTCATCCTGACGATCTTTTATGCAATCATCGTGCTGACGATCCTCGTGTTCGTCCACGAATGCGGGCATTTCTTCGCGGCGCGTGCCTTCGGCGTGCGTGTGAGCGAGTTCATGCTTGGCCTCCCCGCCCCCAACATCGGCTTCACGTGGAAGGGCACGCGCTTCGGCATCACCGCGATACCCCTGCTCGGCGGCTATGCCCGCATCTGCGGCATGGGGCTGGGCGACACAAGCCCCCACTTGAGGCAGGTGCTCGGGTTCGTCTACGAGAGGGGCACGGCAACGATGGAGGACGTCGCGCAGGCCGTCGGGATAAGCAGCGACGAGGCCTTCGAGGCCCTTGAGGAACTGACTGAGTGGGGTTCGCTCGTGGGCCCGGCGAAGAAGGATACCTACAATACCTACCGCACGCCGGAGGAAAAGGGAAAGTTCAGGCTCGGCGAGCCGCGTGAGGTCGCCGACGCCGACGTTTTCTTCGAGAGCGAGTACCAGCAGCAGTACTGCAGCAAGCCCTTCTGGAAGCGGGCGGTCATGCTGCTCGGCGGCATCTTCTTGAACCTCGTGTTCGCCATCGTCCTCTTCGTCCTTATCTATTCGGTTATCGGGATCGACATGATGGACCCGCAGACAGGCGACATCCAGCACATGAGGCTCGACCCGCTGCGCGCCATCACGGGGGGCTTTGCCGTCATCGGCATGGTCGTCGAGGCGGTCGCCAAGCTCTTCAACCCGGCAACGGCGGCGGAGACCCTTTCGGGGTCCGCCTCGGTCGTCGGTATCGCCGTCATGTCGAAGACGGCTGCGGAACAGGGCTTCATCAACTTCATCTTCTTCCTGGCCATGATCTCCATCTCGCTGGGCATCATGAACCTCATCCCGATACCCCCGCTTGACGGGGGGCGCCTCGTCATCGAGGTGTTCCAGAAAATCGCACGCAGGCCTGTCTCGATGAGGGTGATGAACTACCTGGTCGGGGCCGGGCTGCTGCTTCTGCTGAGCCTCTTCGTCTTCTTGGTGTTCCAGGACGTCCAGCGGATGTTCACCGGGTTTTGGTGGGGCGATGGCACGGGATAGGGCGCCCGGCTGCTCCGGGACGGCAGACGGGCTGCGGGCCTGCGGGGCCGAAGGGCTTTCCGCGGGCAGGGCAGGCGGGCCCGCCAACCACAGGACCCGGCAGGTCATGGTGGGGAACGTCGCGCTTGGCGGCGGGGCCCCCTGTGCCGTGCAGTCGATGCTCTCGGTCCCTGCCGGAGACGCTGCGGCCAACCTCGCCCAGATAGGGCAGCTGGCCGAGGCCGGCTGCGAGATAGTGCGCATGGCCATCCCGCACAGGGACTGCCTCGACGCCTTCGAGGCGGTGTGCGCGGCCTCACCCCTGCCGGTCGTCGCCGACGTGCACTTCGATGCCGAGATAGCTGTGCAGGCGGCACGGCGCGGCGCGGCGAAGCTGCGCATCAACCCGGGAAACATCGGCGGCCTGGAAAAGACGGGCACCGTCATCGAGGCCGCGCGCGCGGCAGGCATCCCCATCCGCATCGGGGTCAATGCCGGCTCGCTCGACGCCGGGCTTGCCGTGCGGGCCGACCTCAGCCTCCCGGAGAAACTTGCCGCTTCTGCCGCCGACTACCTGCGCTTCTTCGAGTCGCAGGGCTTTTCCGACGTCGTGGTCTCGGCGAAGGCCCACGACGTCATGACGACGGTGGCCGCCTACCGCCTGCTGGCCTGCGAGGTTCCCACAGTGCCGCTCCACATCGGCGTTACCGAGGCGGGCACCTTGCTCCAGGGGGTGATAAAGTCCGCAAGCGGCCTGGGCATCCTGCTCGAAGAGGGTATCGGCGACACGCTGCGCATCTCGCTCACGGACGACCCGGTGGAGGAAGTCCGGGCGTGCTGGATGCTGCTTTCCGCGCTCGACCTGCGCCGCCGCTACCCGGAGATCATCAGCTGCCCCACCTGCGGCCGCTGCCAGGTCGACCTGGTCTCCCTCGCACGGCAGGTTGAACAACGGCTGTCCGCCCAGGCGAAGCCCCTCAAGGTGGCTGTCATGGGCTGTATGGTGAACGGGCCCGGTGAAGCCGCCGATGCCGACATCGGCATCGCGTGCGGCGCGGGCTCGGGAGTCCTGTTCGCGCACGGGAAGGTTGTGCGCAAGGTCGAAGAGCAGGCTATTGTCGATGCCCTGATGGAAGAGATAGGAAAGCTATGACACAGACATCCCGCACAATATCCGCAGCATCCGAGGCAGCGGCCAGGGCACAGGAGGCCGCCGCGGCCGACACGCCAGCCACGGCGTCTGCCGCCCCGGACGCGGCGCCCGCCGCGCCGGACGGCCCGAAGGCCGACAAGAAGGCTGCCGCGAAGCCCTCCAGGAAGGCCGGCAAGAAGGCCGGAAAAAACATCATCCGCCTCAGCGAGCTGTACATGCCGACCCTCAAGGAGGACCCGGCAGACGCGGAGATCGCAAGCCACCGCCTCCTTATGCGTGCGGGCATGATCCGCAAGGCCGCCTCCGGCGTCTACACCTTCCTCCCGCTCGGGAAAAAGGTCCTGGCGAAGATAGAGAACATCGTCCGCGAGGAAATGGACGCCACGGGCTCCCAGGAGGTCATGATGCCGGCGCTGCAGCCCGCCGAGCTGTGGTTCGAGAGCGGGCGCTGGGACGACTACGGCCCGGAGCTCATGCGGCTCAAGGACCGCCACGAGCGGGGCTTTTGCCTGGGCCCCACCCACGAGGAGCTTATCACCTCGCTCGTGCGCAACGAGCTGCGCTCCTACAAGGAGCTCCCGCTTTCGCTCTACCAGATACAGGTGAAGTTCCGCGACGAGATACGCCCCCGCTTCGGGCTCTTGCGCGGCCGGGAGTTCATCATGAAGGACGCCTACAGCTTCCACGACACCCAGGAGTCCCTGCAAAGGACCTACGACAAGATGAGCGCGGCCTACGGGCGCATGTGCGACCGCATGGGGCTTGCCTGGCGTGCCGTGCAGGCGGACTCCGGCCAGATAGGCGGGAGCACCAGCTGCGAGTTCATGGCGCTTGCCGAGGCGGGCGAGGCCGAGCTCGTGTACTGTGAGTGCGGGTATGCCGCGAACACCGAGGCGGGGCAGGGTATCGCGGTGCTGCGGGAATACGAGGCGCCCCGGCTGGAGAAGATAGAGACTCCCGGCATCTCCGCCATACCCGACCTGGCCAAGTACCTGCACACCCCCGAGTCGTCGACTGTGAAGGCCATGGTGGGGAAGGGTGCCGACGGCGCGCTGGTGATGTTCCTGGTACCGGGGGACCACGAGCTGAACCTCATCAAGGCGGGCCGGGTCGTCCCCGGCTTCGAGCTTTTGGACGACGAAGAGATAGAGGCGGCGGGCCTGCCGAAGGGCTCCCTGGGCCCGGTCGGCCTCCCTGCGGGCCTGCGCCTTGTCGCGGAGCGGGACCTCCGCTCGATGGAGCGCTGGATAGTCGGCGCCAACGAGGACGGGTACCACTATGTCGGCGCACGGCCCGAGGCCGACTTCACCGTCGACGAGTGGGCCGATGTCACCGTGGTGAAGCCCCAGGACCGCTGCCGGGAGTGCGAGGGCGTCCTTGAGGGCGCCCGGGGCATCGAGGTGTCCCAGGTGTTCCAGCTGGGGGACAAGTATTCCCAGGCGATGGGCGCCACGTTCAGCGCCGAGGACGGCAGCGAGCAGCACTTCGTCATGGGCTGCTACGGCGTCGGGGTGACGCGGAGCATGGCGGCGATAGTCGAGCAGCACAACGACGGCCAGGGCATCGTCTGGCCCGCCGCGGTCGCTCCGGCTCATGTCTGCGTGGTCGTGCTCGACAGCACAGACGACAAGGTTTCAGCAGCCGCCGAAAGGATGGCGCGCGAGCTTGTGGAGGCGGGCCTTGAGGTGGCCGTCGACGACCGCGACCTGCGTGCGGGCGTCAAGTTCAACGATGCCGACCTGATCGGGTGGCCGATGCAGGTCGTCATCGGCAAGCGCGGCCTCGCACAGTCGAAGGTCGAGGTGAAGGACAGGAAGACCGGCGAGAAGCAGGACCTCTCCCTCGACGCCGCCGCCGCCCTCATCGCCGCCGCCCTCCTGTGAGTGTGACAGGGGGCCGTATAACTTGTCACACGGCCCCCTTGTTACACTCCCGCGCATGACAAAGTGTGACAAGTTATACGGCCCCCTGTCACACGCTGTCACAGCGCTGGCGCGGACGGGGTCACTCCTTGTGCATGAGGGAGCTGTGCAGGAGGTATTCCGGCGGCACCCTGAGGTTGGTCACGTCCTCGATCACCGAGAAGATCAGGTGCTTCCCGTCGCGGGTCGCGATATAGCGGTTCACGCCGCGCACCCACCGGGTCCCGCCGTCGTCCCGTATGGGGCGCATGTAGGCAATCGATGAGCCGTTTTCCACGGCATCCTTGAAGCGCTCGATGAAGGATTCCCGGTCCTCGGGGGTACACAGGCTCATCATGTGGGTACGGCACGCGTCACACCTCTCGCGTGATATGCCCAGCTCATCGAAGAACTGGTCGTTGAGCAAAAGCGCCTGGAGCTCTTCCCCGTCGAACTCGGTGAGGCAGGCGCCGCCTATGCAGTTCGTGAAGAGGAAGGACGTGGCGCCGTCGGTGTTCAAGAACTCGGTCGCCCTCAAGGCGTCACCGTGGGCGTCGTCGCGCTGCATCTTGCCGATGCGGGCCCCTGTCAGGGCCTCCTTGAAGTCGTTGAAGGGCAGGGGCTTCGCGAAATAGTAGCCCTGCATCGTGTAGCAGCCGAGGCTTTTCAGGTACTCCGCCTGTTCCCGCGTCTCGACGCCCTCGGCGATGACCGGCAGGCTGATCCAGTGGGCCATGCGCACGATCGAGCTCAAGATGCTCCCCCCGCGCTCGTTGGAGACCCCCCCGGCTGTGTCCTCGCCCATCGCCAGGAACCTCATGTCGAGCTTGAGCACGTCCACCGGCACCTCTTTGAGGATGTTCAGCGACGAATACCCGCTCCCGAAGTCGTCCATCTCGACCGAAAAGCCCCGGTCGCGCAGCTCTCCGACAACGGCGATTAGCTGTTTCGAGTCGTCGGTATAGGCGCTTTCGGTTATCTCAAGCCGCAGGAGGTCGTGGGTGATGCCGTACTTCTCGACAAGGCCCGAGACGAGGTCGGCCAGGTCGGGGATATAGAGGTCGACGCGGGAGATGTTCACCGACAGGGGCACGACCGCCTGGCGGCCCCGCTGGTCTATGAGGGTGCGGACGAGTCCGCAGGCCTCTTCCCACACGAACAGGTCGAGCTTGCTGATCAGGTCGGCCTTTTCAAGGAGCGGGATGAACTCCCCGGGCGAGATGCTGCCCAGCGTCGGGTGGTTCCAGCGGACAAGCACCTCGGCCCCCACGACCTCGTGGGTGGTGAAGTTGACCTGGGGCTGCACTTCGACGAAGAACTCGCCCTTGGCCAGGCCTTCCTCAAGGTGCTGGCTAATAGTGAGCTCCCGGACCTGCTGTTCCCGCATCGCCTCGTCGTAGACGGCGAGCTGCTTGCCCACGAGGGCCTTGACCCTTTTGTGGGCCATGTTCGCCCGGTCGAGCATCTTGTTGATGTCGGGAGTGCGCATGTCCTCGTCGTCGAGCAGGTATATGCCCGCCACCAGCTCGGGGTTGAAGTTCTTGCCCGCAAGGACGGGGCAGGAGCCCAGGAGCCCGTCCCTTCTCCTAAAGCGGTCGTGCAGGTCGTCGATGTCGTCGAAGAAGCACAGGACCGCGAAATTGTCGGCCGAGATGCGGCAGAAGCTGTCCCCGTCCCGCGAGCTTTTCTGCAGGGAGTCGGACCAGTATTGCAGGAAGCGGTCGCCCACCTCGAAGCCGAACAGGTCGTTTATGTACTTGAAGCGGCGGATGTCGGCAGACCACAGCGAGTATTTCTTGCAGGGGTTCTCCTGGATGCACTTCTCGGCGGCGTGCTTGAAGCCCTCGAAGTTGAGGCCGCCGGTAAGCGGGTCGCGAAACCGCAGCCTCGTCAGGTGCCCCTGGAGCTCGGCCTGGCGCAGGGTGTTCGCAATCGACTGTGCCACCATATCAACGAGGAAGGCTTGCCCCTTGTTCTTCCCCACGTTGTTCAGGCAGATAAGGCCCTCAAGGCGCTCTTCGTTGAAGACGGGGGAGAGCTGGGTGCTCGCGATCCCCGCCGCGCCGAAGTGCTCCCGGAGCAGCAGGGGTATCCGCTCGTCGGCGGTGTCGGAGATGAGGGTGTGGGCGTTGCGCTTCATCAGGGCCCCCCATTCGCTGAGCGCCGCCTCCGTTGGGGCGGCGAACACGGGCGCCACGCGGTAGGAGCCCTTCCGAGACCAGCCCGCCGAATAGGTGGCCGACCCGTACAGCACGACAAAGCCGCTGTCCGCCTGGAAGAACCTCCCCAGGGTGCCGATGATGACGTGGAGTGCGCCTTCGAGCGGTATGCCGCTCGCGAGCAGGCCCATGCACTCGGTCCACAGGCTCATGCCCTCTAGGGTTTCGGCCAAAAGCTCTGCCTTGCGCCCGTCGTCGGTGATGTCTTGCGCTATGTCCATGCGGATGAAGCGGTCGTCGAGTCTGACCATCTTGGTCTTATGGAGGTATTCCTTGCCCAGCGCCTCGTTGCGGCTCTGCCACACATGGAAGCGGTCCCGGGAAAGCGCCTGGTCGGAGCAGAACTCGCAGGGCAGGTCCCTGTTTTGCGTCACCTCGTAGCACTTCCCCTTCTGATAGTGGTCGCCGAAAAGGGCGCGCACGGTGCCCTCGTCCGATGTGGCGACCTCGATAATCTCGCGCGACTCGATGTCGGAGAAGCAGATGTAGTCGTTCTCGTTGTCGAGGTTGTACGACTCGTTGTCATACACCGCGAAGGTCTTGTTGATCTCGGAAACGGCCTTCTCCATGTCGGTCATGGGCGCCCCGCTGCTTTTCGCGGCGCCGGAATCAGCACAAGTCTTAGGGTAATCAATCATGCGACTAACCGCCAGTGTGTCAAGGTCTCGAAAATTTCCTATCGGTTCAGTATCTCACAAAAGAAGCAAAACGCCCCCGGCTCCCGAAAGAAAAGCCGAACTATACGGCTGCAGGCGCCGCCCTGATCGCCACCAGGAACAAGGGCTACCCGCCTCATGTTGCCATCGGGAGCGAAAACCCCCATTCATGGATACGCGCAATGCGAGGCAATCCGTGCCATGGACCGAGAAACGAGGATACAAAACGGCGCACTTGAACAGGCAGGCCAACTCGACGACAAAACCATGGGAGAAGTTTACGCCGTCAACTTGGGTGGAATGTCCTACCTTACTATGACAAAGGTGGTACAATACCTTGGACGGGCCGTCGGCTGCGTCGGCTGTGCCAGTTGTGCCAGTTGTATTCGAGGGAGGGGTTTTGTTCAGCGCCTACATCATCGGCTACCTGTTTTTGGCAGGCCTTGGGAGCGGGGCGTACCTCCTTGCGACGGCCTATGCGGTATCCGACGCCCTCAAGCGGACGGCTGCTTCCGGGGAACTTGCCGACCGGGTGCGGCACGGGTTTCCCGTCGCTGCCTTGAGCATGGTGGGCGCGTCCCTCTTCCTCTTCCTTGACCTGGGGGTTCCCGAGCTTGCCTGGCTCGTCGCTCTCACACCCTTCAACTCGATAGTTGCGACGGGCGCCCTGGTCGTCGCCCTCTTCACGGCCGTGGCCGTGGTGCTCGCCTGGTGCGGCCTTTCCATGAGGGCCGTCCCGCGCGCGCTCCTCTGGTTTTGCTGGGTCGTCGGGGGCGTCCTTGCCTGTGCCACGATGGTCTATACCGGGGTGTTCCTTGCGGGCATGGTCAGCGTCGATTTCTGGAACACGTGGATACTGCCGGTGCTCTTCGTCTCATCGTCGCTGCTGTGCGGCGCGGCCGCCATCCTCGCCCTCGGCGCGCTCAAGGCCGGCGCCCGAAAGCCGCCCCGCTCCCTGGCCGGCGGCCTGGCCTTGGGCGGCCTGTTCGAGATGGCGGTGCTTGCCCTGTACCTCTTCGACCGCACCCTGGCCTCCCCGGCCGCCCGCCTCTCCTGTGACCTGCTCCTTGTGGGGCAGTATGCGGGCCTGTTCTGGTCGGCCGTCGTCGGCTGCGGGTTCGTCATGCCGCTCGTGCTGCACCTGTTCTACCGGAAGGCTCCGGTGGCCGTCTTGGTGCTGGTGTCCGCGCTGGGGGTCATGGTAGGCGGGCTTGCCCTGCGCTACTGCATCGTGGAGGCGGCGGCCCACACGCCGCTGGGCCTCGGTGTTTTTCCCTAATTCCCTAATTGTTGTTGATTGTCGTCCGTCTTCGCGGCATCGGCAGAGGCAAGGTGTATCATGGAGCGGATTTTCGGTTTGGATAAGGCACGGCAGGCAAGGACAGGCAGGGACGGCGCACAAGGACCGTGGACATCGGGAACAAGAACATAGCGATCACGATCGACGACGACAGCGGCATCCCCATCTGGCTGCAGCTGCGCAACCGGCTCATCTACCTGATCACGTCGGGGCAGTTCATGGTCGGCGACCGCCTGCCGACGGTGCGCGAGCTCGCCGTCGAGCTGGGCATCAACTACAACACGGTGAGCAAGGTATACCAAGACATCGAGCGGGACGGCTTTATCGTGTCCTACCGGGGGAAGGGGACCTTCGTGTCGAACCGCTACCTTGAGCACGCGGGAGCCGCCGCGAACGAGACCGACTCCCTGGTCGACGACTTTATCCGACAGTGCCATGAGCTGGGGATACCCCGCCAAGACATCGTCGGTTTGGTGAAGCGGCGCCTGGGATAGCGGGGATAGCGCCCGGGCGTCCGGGACGGACGTTTTGCGGCCAGCGCCCGGGACGGGCGGCTTGGAGCCGGCGCCCGGGTCGGGCAATAAGGGACAGGCAGGGGGGCAGGCGGCCCCCGCAAGGAGAAGAGGGGGCACCATGAAGTCCAGCACCAAGAAAGACAGCGGGGGGATGCGCGGCACTGAGGCGCAGGCGGCCCGCATGGTTGAGCGGACGGAGCTTGAGCCGAACGAGGCGACGCGGCTCGGGGTCTACCTCTTCGGGCTTTTGGTGTTCGCCCTCGGGTTTTGCCTCGTGTTCCTGGCCGGGCGCCCGTGGCTTTCCATGGGGCTCGTTGTCGCCGCCGTCGCCGCAGGCGCACTCGCTACGGCCTGCATCCGCATCGCGCCCCAGTGGGAGCGGGCCTGCGTGATGCGCTTCGGGAAGTTCAACCGCGTCGCGGGCCCGGGGCTCTACCTGCTCGTCCCCTTCATCGAGTACACGGCCATCCACGTCGACCAGCGCATCATAAGCTCTTCGTTCTCTGCCGAGGCGGCACTCACTGCCGACCTGGTCCCCGTCGACGTCGACGCGATACTGTTCTGGATGGTCTGGGATGCGAAAAAGGCCTGCCTTGAGGTCGAGAACTACCCGAAGGCCGTCCTCCGCTCGGCCCAGACGGCCCTGCGCGACGCAATCGGGCAGCTGAACCTCGCCGAGATATCGACGCGCCGCAGGCAGGTCGACCACGAGCTTGAGGAAACGCTCGGCAAGAAGTGCGAGGCATGGGGCATCACGGTGCTGTCGGTCGAGATCCGCGACATCATGGTCCCCCGCGAGCTGCAAGACGCCCTCTCGAAGGAGGCCCAGGCAGAGCGGGAGCGCAATGCCCGCCTGCTGCTGGCCGAGATTGAGAAGGACATCTCGGAGATGTTCGTCGAGGCCGCCGAAGTGTATGAGAAGAACCCGAAGGCCCTGCAGCTGCGTGCCATGAACCTCGCATACGAGGGGGCGAAGGACGGCAAGGGGCTGCTGTTGGCTCCCAGCGCGCTTGCCGACAGCTTCGACGTAGGGAAGCTTCTCAAGGCCGAGTAATGCGGCAGGGGAGCGGACTGCGGCAGGGGCTGCGGCGGTACGTTTTCCGCACTGACAGCAGAACGGCATAACCGAACCGAACGACAGGAACCGAAGGTCACAGGATGCAGAAGCCGAAACAGAAAAAGCCCAACCCCCAGCTCCAGCACTGGCTCGACGTCTACGACGACATCTATGCCGACTACCTTGGGCAGCTAGAGGGCGCGGGGATCGTGTTCGCTGCCCCCGGAAGCTCCGAGAAGGCGGCCCGAGAGCTGCGGGCACGCCTGGAAGGCCTGGGGGCGTCGGTCAGGAACGGGGGTGCGAGCATCGCGGCCGGCTGGCTCTCAAGCGCCTGCGTCGCCTGCACGGGCGGCATGAGCGAGACCTTCTTCATATCGCTTGCCTGCACGCGGGACTGCTACTTCTGCTTCAACCCCAACCAGAACAACTACGAGCACTACCTCCACGAGAAGCGGGACTGGCGCCCGGAGTTGGACGCCCTTGCAGCACAGGGCGCAGCGATGACCCACATCGGGCTGACAGGCGGGGAGCCCCTTCTCATCAAAGAGGACGCCTATGCCTTCTTCACGCATGCACGGGCCCTGTTCCCCGAGGCCCACCTCAGGCTCTACACCGCAGGCGACCTGCTTGACGAGGACACGGCCAAGCGCCTGCGCGGATGCGGGGTGGACGAGGTCCGTTTCAGCCTGAAGCCCGACGACGGCCTCGATGTCCTGCAGCACGTCCTTGAAAACATCCGCGGCGCGGTGCGGCTCATCCCCGACGTGATGGTCGAGATGCCGGTCATCCCCGGCACGGAGGATTTCATGCGCGGCCTCCTGGCGTCGCTTGAAGAGGCCGGGGTGAGGGGGGTCAACCTCCTTGAGTTCTGCTTCCCCTTTAACAACTGGGATGCCTTCAACGAGCGGGGCTTTGCCATCAAGAACCCGCCCTTCCCGGTGCTGTACAACTACTCCTACGCGGGAAGCCTGCCGGTTGCGGGAAGCGAGGAGGCGGCCTTGGGGCTCATGCTGTCCGCGCTTGAGGACGGGCTTGCGCTGGGGCTGCACTACTGCTCCCTTGAGAACAAGCATCGCGACCAGATTTTGCAGCAGAACCGGTCTGCCGCCTTCGACGGCCTGCACTACGAGCTCGACCAGGAAGACTTCTTCTACAAGGCGGTCAAGTTCTACGGGGAAGAGGCCTCCCTCGTCCGCGCATGGCTTGAGGAAAACACGCCGGAAGGCCCCGAGTGCTACGGGTTCGACGAAGAGGACGGCTCCCTCAGCGTTCACCCGCGCCTCCTGGAGCTCCTGCGGAACCTGCCCGTCACCCCTGCGCTCTCATACGCAGTCGCAGAGCTGCGGGAGGGCGCCCCCGTCCTACGCGAGCTGAGGCTCGCCCTCGTCTGACAGCCAACGCAAATACCGCCGCTCACCAAGTCCCGCTCCCTATTGCGCGAAAGCACCCCTGTCACATTGTTGACAGGAGGGGGGGGTGGCCTATTTAGGGTTGCAGCATAAGCTTTTGGGTAAAGGCAGCCTGTTTCGTGCTCCAGGCTTACCAAATTTCTCAAATTCCACCCACTTGGATGCTCCACCCGTTATATGGCATAATCATGTTACGAACGCGAGAGGGGTTCCCATGGCTGAGGCTCTTAAGAACTACTTCACCCCTGAAAGGCTGCACGTTATTGCCACAGGCATCCAGTCGGTCTACCGTCCTTTTGACGTGGACAGGTTTTTGGAATCAACCCTTGATGAAACATGGGAGAGCCTGGAACTAAAAGACCGAATCTACAAAATATCTGCCAGTCTGGGTGCTTTTTTGCCCGCCGACTACGAACAGGCTCTTGGCGTTATTGACACGGTAGTCGCAGACTATGGTACTTGGCCTGAGGGCATAGGTATGTTCTTTCCGGCCTTCGTCGAACTCTTCGGGCAAGATGAGAGGCATTGGGATTTGTCCATGGCTGCCCTGGCCCGATACACTCCCCACGCATCGGCGGAGTTTGCGGTGCGCCCCTTTATCATCAATCATGAGAAACGCATGATGGCGCAAATGTATGAATGGTCTCAGCACGAGAGCGAGGACGTGCGCAGGCTTTCTAGCGAGGGTTGTCGCCCTCAGCTGCCATGGGCTCCTGCCCTGACGAGCTTCAAGAAAGACCCTGCGCCTATTTTGCCCATACTGGAGCAGCTAAAATGCGACCCTTCGGCATATGTGCGCAAAAGTGCTGCAAACAATCTCAACGACATTTCTAAAACACACCCAGAACTCGTGGTAAAGCTTGCAACAGAGTGGTACGGCGAAAACAAAAAGACCGACTGGATCGTAAAGCATGGGTGTAGGACCCTGCTCAAGCAGGGAAACCTCGAAGTGCTGGCTATTTTTGGTTACCACGATGCCGCCTCGCTCAAGGTGGAGGATTTCGCCTTGGGCTTGACCTCCCTATCCATTGGCGAAAATATGGGTTTTACCTTTACGCTTCTGGCTCAAGAAGAAACCAAGATACGGCTTGAGTATGGAATTGACTACGTAAAAGCCAACGGAAAAAGAAACAGGAAAATCTTTCAGCTTTCAGAGTCTTCCTTAAAAAAGGACGAATCAAAACCCTACCTAAGAAAACACAGCTTTGCGGATTTGAGCACACGAAAGCACCATCCCGGCACGCACTCAATCACGCTCATTGTCAATGGTGCAGAACGCGGCACCCTCGATTTTGAACTAGAAGAAGCCAAAGGGACAAGCTAAAACAAGGATAAATCCCAAACTCCCAAAAAACCTCCTGGGCCTCACGGCTTTTCCTGTCCAATCCTGTTACAATATATAAGAACAAATGTTTGATTAGAAGGTTATTATGATGGACCAAAAGAATGAGATAATTACCGTGCAAGGGACAGCCATTAGTGTTGTTAAGCATGGCAAAGAGGACTATGTTTCATTGACCGATATGGCAGCGTGTAAGAATGCCGACGATCCAAATCAGGTGATTTTTAATTGGTTGAGCACGTACTATACTATAGGCTTTTTGGCTGTGTGGGAGCAAGTCAATAACCCTAGTTTTAACCCTCTGGGATTGCAGGGGATTAAAAATGAACCCGGGCGCTTGTTGGTGTCTACCAAGAAATGGGTCGAGGCTACCAATGCAACAGGTATCTATTCAAAAGCTGGGCGATACGGCGGCGGTACATATGCCCATAAAGATATTGCTTTTGAGTTTGGAACATGGCTATCGGCTGAGTTCAAGTACTATTTAATCCTTGAGTTTCAGCGCTTGCAACAAGAGGAGCAGCAACGCCTTTCTTTGGAGTGGAACCTCCAGCGTACGCTTGCCAAGATTAACTATCGTATCCATACCGATGCCATCAAAGAACAGATAATTCCACCCGAGGTTACCAAAGAACAGGCTACTTTTATCTATGCCTCAGAAGCTGACCTGTTAAATGTGGCTTTGTTTGGCAAAACAGCCGCTGAATGGCGTGCCATAAATCCCAAAGCACAAGGCAACATTCGTGATGATGCCACCTTAGAACAGCTTGTTGTTTTGTCCAACATGGAAAGTGTCAATGCGGTACTTATCCGAGAAGGCTTAGAGCAAAGTGAGCGACTTATAAAACTCAACCAAATAGCCATCACCCAGCTTACCTCTCTGCTGGGCAACGAACACATTAAGAGGCTTGGGACGAGCAGTTTGCCAAGAAGCACGGCTTAGTTTTGTGCGTGTGTCTTGGGGTCGTGTGTCTCGGGGCGGCGTGACACCGGGATTGGGGAAATATCCTAAAATTAGTATAATCGAATAACTATATTATCATATAACAATATGATAATATGACAGGACTGGTCTGCCGGGTGCGGCTCGGGTATGACACGATTTCCCAGAGGCACGAGAGGCACAAAGCACGAGACAGGGAAAAGAGGGGCTTCATGCCGCACGCTGCCGGAAGACCACGAGTTTGCTTTCCGCATAACTGACAAGGAGGAAACATGCTGGAAAAAAAGACACAGTCACAAAACGGCCTGTCAAGGCGAAGCTTCCTGAAGGCCGTGGCCGCAACGGGTGCGGCTGGTGCCTTGGCGGGCGCCGTCGGGTGCACGCCCGATGAAAAAGAAGGCACGCCTTCCGGGGAAACGGCCCAGGCGGGGCCCGGTCCCGGGGAACAGGTCTTCCAGGGCGTCTGCCGGGGCAACTGCTCAAGCTCCTGCGTCATGAACGTCGTGGTGCGTGACGGGAAGATAGTGAAGACCGAGCCTCTGGAAATGGACAACCCGGACGACTCGCGCATGTGCGTGCGCGGGCACACGCACCCCCAGCGCGTCTATGCGCCGAACCGCCTGAAGCACCCCTTGCGCCGCGTCGAGGGCACGCCCCGCGGCGCGGGCGAGTGGGAACAGCTCTCCTGGGACGAGGCAATCTCCTACATCGCCGAGAAATGGAAGGGCTTCCGCGAGGAGTTCGGCGACAGCAGCATCGCCTACCATTACGGGTCGGGGAACCTCGCTTTCGACCCGAAGTTCACATTGAGGCTGTTCAGGGCCATGCACTCGACCAACATCGTGCAGACCGTCGACTATGCCTACTGCTATTACATGGGGCCGAAGGTGCTTGGCTACGGGCCGTGGTTCTTCGGGAACGACCCGAAGACGATGACGTCTGCAAAGAACGTCTTCGTATGGGGGATGAACCCCTCGCACTCGTGGGCGACCTCGTGGCCCTATGTGCAAAACGCGATCGACGCGGGCGCGAAGTTCGTCGTCATCGACCCCCAGTTCACGGTCATGGCAGGCAAGGCCGACCAGTACGTCCAGATCAGGCCGGGCACCGACGCCGCGCTTGCAATGGCGATGTTCAACATCCTTCTGGACGAGGGCTTCAACGACGACGACTACCTGAGGAAGGGCACCGTGGCCCCCTTCCTCGTCAAGGACGAGGACGGCCGCTATCTCAGGATGAGCGACCTGGGCGTCGAGCCGACGGAAGGCCCGGTCGACCCGCGCACGGGGCAGCCGACCGTGGTAGACCCCTTCGTCATGCGGGCGGAAGACGGCACGCTGGGGACTATCGAGGAAATCGCCGAGCCGGTCATCCGGGGGACCTTCGAGATCGAGGGCCACACGGTCACGACCGCCTTCGACCTGCTTGTCGAGCGCTGTAGCGAATGGACCCCCGAGAAGGCCTCGGGCGTCACCCAGGTCCCGGTGGACACGATCTACGACCTGGCACGCACCTTCGCCGACGGGCCGACGACGGTGATGCTCAACATGGGCATCGACCACCTCAGCAACGGTGGCGCTGCCTATCACGCGATGTTCTGCCTGTCCTTCGTGACCGGCCAGGTGGGCTTCCCGGGCGCGGGGTGGACGGGCGCCTCCTTCAACATGAGCAGCGGCGTCGTGAACTCCTACGCGACCTATCCCGAGGGAGGGACACCCGGCCCCGAGGTGTTCAACCAGTACCTCCCCATGGTGATGGAGACCGGGATGTTCAACGGGAACCCCCTGCCCATCAAGAGCCTGTACTGCATCATCCTCAACCCGCTGGTCACCTCGACGGGGAGGACGGAGCAGCTGGAGGCCTTCGACAAGATAGAGTTCATCGTCGTCGCCGACGTCATACTGAGCGAGACGGCGAAGTACGCCGACGTCGTCTTGCCGGTCCCCCACTACTTCGAGAAGTGGGACCTCTCCTACAACGTCACCCCGGTCGTGGCCGTGAGCGAGAAGGCGATCGAGCCGCTTTACGACTGCAAGACCGACCACGAGATCACCTGCCTGCTCGCCGAGGCGATGGGGGTCGCCGACACGGTGAACATGACCTGGGACGAGTACATGGACCATTGTCTCGACGCCGACGGGGCGCGGGCCTTCGGCGTCAACTCGTGGGAAGACATGAAGGAGATGAAGATATTCTACTCGGCGAGGGACGGCTGGTGCCACGGGCAGGACTACACCTTCATGACGCCGACGGGCCGTGCGCAGTTCTACCTTGAGGATGCAAAGCCCTTAAACGACTACGGGCAGGTCGCGTCGGGCGAGTTCGACCCCCGCAAAGAGGCGCTGCCCTACTGGGATCCCCCCGTCGAGGCCTGGCACGAGAACCCGCTGCACGGGCAATACCCCCTCCAGATCATGACCTGGCGCTCCCGGTTCAAGGTTCACTCCCAGTTCACCCACATCCCGTGGCTGCTGGAGCTGTGGCCCGAGCCCTACCTCTACATGAACGCCGAGGACGCGGCTGCGCGGGGAATCAGCACGGGGGACACCATCAAGGCCTTCAACGACCGCGGCCACATGGTCTGCAAGGCCGTCTGCAGCGCCGGCATCGCCCCGGGCACCGTGCTGCAGGATCACGGATGGGAGATAGACCAGTACATCGACGGTTCCCTCTCAGACCTGATAGGGAACAACTCCCACCCGGCAACGAACCATATGGCCTGGTATGACAGCCTGTGCCAAGTAGAGAAAGCATAAGGGGGTACACCATGCGTTACGGAATGGTAGTAGACACGAAACGATGCATCGGCTGCTTTGCCTGCACGGTAGCGTGTAAATCAAAGAACAACCTGCCCAACGACATGCTTTGGAATCGGGTGGAGACTGTCGGCGGCGACTTCATGGACACGCCGAGCGGGACCTTTGCGACCGGGCTTTCCCTGTCCTACCTGCCGGTTGCCTGCCAGCACTGCGACAACCCCTTCTGTGTCGAGGTCTGCCCGACGGGCGCCAGCTACAAGGACGAGCAGACAGGCCGCGTCCTGATAGACCACGAGGTCTGCATCGGCTGCAAGACCTGTATGGTCGCCTGCCCCTACGAGGTGCGGCAATACAACGAAAACGAACCGGAATACTACCTCGACTTCCCGCTGGGGGACTTCGACGCGCCGGCGCATGTCGCCAACACCGTCGAGAAGTGCACCTTCTGCGCGAACCGCGTCGACCGGGGCGAGAAGCCGTCGTGCATGATGCTCTGCCCTGCCCGCGCGCGCTTCTGGGGCGACCTGGACGACCCGGCAAGCGACGTCAGCAGGCTTATCGAGGGGAAGGAGACCTACCGGCTGCTTGAGGAAAAGGGCTCCGAACCGAACTGCTACTACATCTAGCGGCCCTCGGGGAATTCTGATGCGACCAGCGGAGACACAAGCAGCGGAGGCGCCGTCGGCAGATATGCGGCCGGCGGGGCCTCTGTCGGCAGATGCGCCGCCGGCAGGTATGCGACCGACGGAGACTCTGCCGCCGGAGGCCCCCGAGCACTTCCAGGCCAAGGCGGAGCTGTGCCAGTTCCTTGCGACGGTCCTGCGCCTTCCGGGTGACCTTCTTGTGGAAGGGATATGCTCCGGGGCCTTCGAGAACGAGCTTCGGGACATCGCCGATCAGCTGGGGCTTGCCCTGCCCCAGCCGGAGGCCGAGCGGTGCTTCCGGGAGCTCGCGGGCGAGGGCGGGCCGTGCCGGGTGACCCTGGCGGAAATCCGGCACGCGCACACCTCCCTGTTCACCCACCCCGAAAAGCCGCTCGTCGCCCCGTATGAGAGCCTGTTCCGGTATTGGGAGAAGCATCCCGGCGGGTCCTACGGGGAAGCGCCCCGCATGTTCGTCTCCCCGGTGGCGATGGACGCCGAGCGCGCCTACAGGGAGGCGGGGCTGTCCCGCTCGCCCGAGGTGAACGAGCCGGCGGACCATATCTCGGTGGAGCTGGAGTTCCTCTCCCGCCTGTACTCAGAGAAAGCCTGTCTTCTCCTTGAAGGCAGGCTTGACGATGCGGCGGGGGTGGACAAGGCGCTTGCGGGCTTCCTTGAGCGGCATATCGGGAAGTGGGGCGCCGGCTTCTTCGAGCGCGTGGCCACGTCCGGCGTCCACCCCTTCTACCGGCTTGTCGGCCTTGTGGGCACCGCGCTGGTGGCAGCCCTGTGACAGGAGGACGATAGTACATTTCCCACATTGCGCCCGTCATTCGCTGGCCCGTCATTTCCCACGCTGCGCCTATCATTGCGGGCTTGACCCGCAATCCTGCCCTTGCAAGGAAAATGACGTTTCTTGTGACACACCTCCCATCCCCTGTCACGCTGCGCCTCCAACCGTCATTCTACAGGTCGAGCCTTTCGGACAACTCCATCCAGGCATCCTCTTCCTTGGTCAGGCGGGCTTGGGTGTCTTGGAGCCTGTCTTGGAGCTCGCCGAGCGCCAGGTAGTCAGAAGGGTCTGCTGCGTCCATGTCGCGCATGAGGGCTTCCCGCTGCCTTTCGAGGGCGGCCATCCTCCGCTCGGCTGCTGCAATCTGCTTTTTCGCCTGGTAGGCCTCGCCGCCCGAAAGGGCAGGCCTGCCTTGCGCGGCCTGCTCCTCGGCTTGTGCCGCATCCTGTGCCGCGCCCTGCGCCTCGGCACGCTGGGCGAGGATATCCAGGTACTCGTCGACCCCGCCGGGCAGGTGGCGCAGTCTGCCGTCGAGAAGGGCGAACTGGCTGTCGGTGATACGCTCGGTCAGGTGGCGGTCGTGACTCACCAGCAGCAGGGTCCCCGGCCAGGTGTCGAGCAGGTCTTCCATGACCGCTAGCATGTCGGTGTCCATGTCGTTGCCGGGCTCGTCGAGGATGAGCACGTTCGGCTCGTCGGCAAGGGTGAGCAGGAGCTGGAGCCTGCGCTTCTGGCCTCCGGACAAGTCGCGCACGAAGGACTGCAGGTGCTCCCGCGCAAAACCGAGGCGTTCCAGGAGCTTGGCGGTGGTGACGCTCTTCCCGTCGACGGTCAGGCGCGTCTTGTGGCGGCCCAGCACCTCGCGCACCCGGTCGCCCGCCACGTCCTCAAGCTCGGCAAGCTGCTGAGAGAGCAGCACGGCCTTCACGGTCCTCCCCGTCTTGACCCGGCCTGCGGTGGGGGAGAGCTGCCCGGAAAGGATGTGCAGGAGCGTCGTCTTGCCCGTGCCGTTCTCGCCGAGGATGCCGAAGCGGTCCCCGGGGCCGACCAGCCAGTCGATCCCGTCAAGCACCGTGCGGTCGCCGTAGCGCACCGTCACGCCGACGAGCTCGAACACCTGCTTGCCGAGGCGTGTGATGGCAGCCCGCCTCAGCTCCAGGGTGTCGCGCAGGGGAGGGTCGTTGGCGACAAGCTCGCGTGCGGCCTTCAGGTGGAACTTCGGCTTGGTCGCACGGGCCCGGGCCCCGCGGGAAAGCCAGGCGAGCTCCTTGCGCATCATGTTCTGCCGCCGTTCCTCGGTGACCTGCGCGATGCGGTCCCGCTCGACGCGCTGCTGCACGTAGGCCGAGAATCCCCCCTCGAAGGACTCGACCACGCCGTCGTGGACCTCCCACATGGAAAGCGCCACTTCGTCGAGGAACCAGCGGTCGTGGGTGATGACGAGCAGGGCGCCGGCGTTCTTCTGCCAGCGGTCCTTCAAGTGGCCGGCGAGCCAGGCGATCGCCCGCATGTCCAAGTGGTTCGTCGGCTCGTCGAGCATGAGGATGTCCCAGTCCTGGATGAGCAGCCGGGCAAGGTCGACGCGGCGGCGCTGCCCGCCGGACAGCTCCCCGACCAGGGCCTCCCAGGGGATGTCGCTGATGAGCGCCCTCACGGTCTCGCGCAGCTTCCGGTCGGCCGCCCACGTGTACTCGGGGGCCTCGCCGACCACCGCGTGCCTGACCGTCCCACGGCTGTCCAGTGCATCCGCCTGCCCGAGCACGCCGATGGTCGGGCTCCCCTTGGGGATGACCTCGCCGCCGTCAGGCGCATAGCCGCCCGCCAAGACCCTGAGCAGTGTCGTTTTCCCGTCGCCGTTCCTGCCGACGATGCCGATGCGGTCGCCGCCGTTCACCCCAAGGGTCACCTGGCTGAAAACCTTCTTCGCCGGAAACTCGACAGAGACATCCTTAGCACTCAGAAGAACACCCACGCCCCCTGCGCCCCCCTTCCCTTGTCGGTCAAAACCTAATCAACTCAGTCTACCCCACTTTCCCATCTCCCCTTCCCCTGTCCAAAAAAAGACAGCGAGGGCTCTTGCTTCGTCCCTCAGGCCCACACCAGTTGTTTTCCTTCCAGGTCCACACCAGTCAGCGAGGGTTCCTGCGGTGCCCGGGATTGCCCCGTTGTGCGGCTTAAGGTACGCGAAGGTAAGCGTAGAAGGGGTAAGGTTGGATGCCACAGGGAGCCGCAGCGTCGAGGTGTTACGGTGATCGTAAATCAGCGTAACTTGAAATGGCTGGCGTGATTGAGCGTTGGCAAAATGCGATATAGCTAACTGGTGCCACAATATTAAATATTAAACATGTGGTGAATCTTTCTGAGGCATCCTTCGTTAGGAAAGGACTTATTTAATATAAGCCCTTAAAGTGTTTTCGAGTACAGGTTTTTTGCTGCACTTCTCCTCAAATATCTCTTTTCTAGAACAGAGAAGAGCCACCAAAGCGGCTCTTCTCCTGCTCCCCCTAAAAAAGCCACCGGCGTTTCAAGCGCTGAAAAAAATATCCAACGCTTTTCGCACCCCAGCCGACTCATTTGAAAGCTCTCCTTGAAAGCTATTTGCAACATATTCTTTGAGTTTTCTTCGTTGGTCTGGTCTGACGCGGATTACGAGGATCTTGGACAAGGAGGAAAAGGGGGGTGCGTGTTAGGTGAAGTGGGGTAATTGGTATTGACAATATCTGAATGAACAAAACAGAAGGACTTCCTTACAATCGTTGTTGTCAACACATCGAGAAGAAAGGAAGTCCAAATGAAGACTA
>WRIR01000008.1 GCA_009782605.1 Eggerthellaceae bacterium
CTCCCAGATCCACACCAGTCAGCGAGGGTTTCTGTGATGCCCGAGATTGTGCCGTTGCGCGGCTGAGCGTACTTGGGTACGCGAAGGCAAGCGCAAAAGGTGCAAGATCGGGTATCACAGGAAGCCGCAGCGTCAAGCAGTTACGCCGGCTGGCAAGCCGGCGTAACGAATAGGTGGTGGAGCATAGGGGGATCGAACCCCTGACCTCAGGCTTGCAAAGCCCGCGCTCTCCCAGCTGAGCTAATGCCCCTGTTCTCAAGGTGGTGGGCCTAAGTGGATTTGAACCACTGACCTCACGCTTATCAGGCGTGCGCTCTAACCAACTGAGCTATAGGCCCTCACAATTGCGCCCGAATACCTTATCCTGTTTACCTGGTGAGGTCAAGAATTTTTTCACAAAGGGGGCGGTCGAGGACAACGCAGGGATAATGGGGGCGTTTCTATTCTGTCCTGCGCCCCTGAGTCATTGCGAGCCTGACCCGCAATCCTGCCCGTTCCGGTCGGGCAGGACATTCGGGCAGGACATTCGGGCAGGACATAATAGAAACATCCCCATTATCCTTGCTGGAGACCCGCGCCTTACAGCGTGATTCTGAGGGCCGAGATGGCGAGGCCGACGCAGACGCCTATGGCGTAGAGGCTGGCGAGGAAGGCGAGGTTTTCCTTGAGGCGGCGGTTCGCCCGAAACAGTATGAGCAGGCCGACGCCGGCCGAGACCAGCAGCCCCGCCATCAGGGCGCCGACGCCCAGTGCGCCTTCCAGGTAGAGCTGGGTGATGGCGACACTTGCCGCACAGTTCGGGATGAGGCCGACGAGCGCCGACGCGAAGACCGACAGCGCGGGGTTCGCCGACAGGAGCCCGGCGAGCACGTCTTCGCCGACGAAGGCGAACAGCGCATTGAGGGCCGCGGTTATCAGGAAGATGAAAAGCGTCACCTGCAAGGTATGCTTGAGGGCGCTTTTGAGGATACCGCCCTCCTCGCCATGGCAGTCGCAGTGGTCCTGCTCGCACAGCACATGGATGTGGTGCTCGGGAGACGCATGGGGGGGCTTTGAGGGACGGCCCTCCTGCGCAGACGCCGCCCTTCTGTCCATGATCCGCATAAAGGCATCAACGGCAAAGCCTACCGCCATGCCGATTGCCAGCTTCATGCCGAGTATCTTCAATATGACGGCGGCATCGACCTGTTGCGCAAGGAGCACGGGCAGCATCTCGTCTGAGGTCGAGAGGAATATGGCAAAGAGGGTCCCCAGCGAGATGACGCGCCCCGCATAAAAGGTCGCGGCGGCGGCGGAGAACCCGCATTGGGGGAAGACCCCTAGGACGGCGCCGATGGCGGGGCCTGCCGCGCCGGCCTTGGCAACAGCCTGCTTCGCCCGTTTGCCAGCCCTATGTTCAAGGGCCTCAAGCGCAAGATAGGTAAGGAAGAGGAAGGGCAGCAGCTTCAGCGTGTCGGTGCCCGCATCGAGGAATATGTTGAGGATGGTTTCCATACAGGGCATTCTAGCACGTCAGTAGGCCTGGTCAAGGGAGGTATGGGCGTGGGCGTCGGCATCGAGGGGGAAGAACTTCTCGGCGTGGAAGCGGTCGAGTGCCACGAGGGCTATCATGGAGGCGTTGTCGGTGCAGGCGTGGATCGGCGGGAGCGTCAGACGGACGCCGAGCCGGGCGCACATCTGCTCGTAGGCCGCGCGCAGGGCCTTGTTGGCGGCCACCCCGCCCCCCAGGCAGAACTCGCGCGCGCCTGTCTGCACAAGCGCCTTTTCCGCCTTCGCCACCTGCACGTCGATGACCGCCTGCTGGAAGGACGCGGCAACGTCGGCCTTGTCCACGGTACGCCCCGCCGCCTCGGTGTCTTTGATATAGGTGATGACCGCCGTCTTCAACCCGGAAAGCGAGAAGCGCAGGTCGCCTGAATGCAGCATCGCCCGCGGGAAGTCGATGGCTTCCGGGTTGCCCGAGGCTGCGGCCTTCGAGATGGCGGGCCCGCCGGGATAACCCAGGCCCATCATCTTCGCGACCTTGTCGAAGGCCTCGCCCACCGCATCATCGAGCGTCGCGCCCAGGGTCTCGTAGTCGCCCCAGGCCTTCACGTGCACGAGCATCGTGTGGCCGCCCGACACCAGCGACACCACAAAAGGAGGCGTGATGTCGGGCGTGGCAAGCTTGTTCGCGTAGATGTGTCCTTCGAGGTGGTTCACGCCGATGAAGGGGATGCCCGCAGCCCAGGCGGCACCCTTCGCAAAGGCGACGCCCACGACGAGCGCCCCGACGAGCCCGGGCGCGTAAGTGACCGCGACGGCATCCAGGTCGCGCCAGCGCAGGCGCGACAGGCCACGCTTCCTCGCTGCAGCATCGAGGCATTCCTCGGCCACTCCGCAGATGGCCTCGATATGCTTGCGGCTGGCGATTTCGGGGACAACCCCTCCGAAGCGGGCATGGAAGTCGATCTGCGAGGCGACTATGTCGCACAGCAGCGCCCCCGTGCCGTCGACGAGCGCCGCCGCCGTCTCATCGCAGGAGGTCTCGATGGCAAGGATGAGCGGGGGTTGAGGGGGCGCTTCTGTGCTGCGCGCCGTCAAGGGCATGCCGGCGACGTCGCTGGGCGCGGACTGGCTGGGCGCGGGCGAGGACTGGGGGCTGGGCGTACCTGGCGTGCTTGGCGTGCTTGGCGTGCTTGGTGGAAGCAGCGTACCTGGCGCAAGCGGGAGCGGGCCTTGCAAAATGAGCGCGTCGGCGGAGCCCGGGTAATAGCGCCGCCGCACCCCTGCCTGCTCGAAGCCGAGGGAGCGGTAGAAGGCCTGTGCCCCGCTGTTCGTCGCCCGCACTTCGAGCAAGGCGTCCTGGGCGCCTAGGTCGCGCGCATCGGCGGCGAGCCGGGCAAGGAGGCGCCGCGCGATGCCCCTGCGGCGAAAGCCCGGGTGCGTCACAACTTTGAGGACCTGCAGCTGCCCGTCGACGACCCAGCCGCCGGCATAGCCGACCATCAGGGAGGCCCCTGGGAGCGAAGGGGCTTCCGGTTGCGGGGGGGCTTCTTGTGGAAGGGTCGCCGGCTGCGGGGGGGTTTCCGGCTGCGGGGGGGTTTCTGCGTAGGCCGCCCACCACACCCGGTCTGTGCGCGGCAGCTCGTCGAGCACCAGTGCCTCGCTCCAGGCGTCGGCTCCCATGGCCTCCTTCTCAAGGGATGCCACGTCGGCGGCGTGCGCCGCGTCGAGCGGACGGTAGACGATGCCCTGCCCGTCCGGCTGGGCGTTCGCGATTGCCGGGTCGAGGGCAAGAGGGCGCTGGTCGCGGCGCAGCCCCTCTTCCTGCACGCCCGTCCGCAGGTTCTTCGGGTCGTTCTTGCTCAGCCGGATACGCTCGTTCTCCTCCGCGTCGGAAAGGCGGGTATAGACCGGCAGGACGAAGGCGGGGTTGCCTCGCGAAGGGTCGAAGGGGTCGATTGCGCCTTCCCGCCACGCATCCCGCGCTGCCAGCAGGAGGCCTCTTCCCGTGGGTGTCCACAGGGACTCGTCGCACAGGCTGCCCACGGCTGCGAACATGTCGGGGTATTTCTTGAGCGCGTCGCCTGTTACGGCAATGGGGGCGCCGAAGGAGTCTGCCAGGGCCTGCGCCGCCTGCTCGGCCCTCAACACCCTGTCGGCGTTGAGGCGCACTACCCCTTCCTCGGCGAGCTCGTAGCAGACGGGATAGACCTCCTTGCGCATGGCGTCGGCGACAACGGCCAGCCTGCCCCGCACTCCCGCGTCGTGGGCCTGGCAGGCTATCGCGTCCAGGGTCGAGACGCCGAAGAGCGGCACTTCGAGGGCCGAGGCCATCCCCTTTGCCGTCGCCATGCAGATGCGTACCCCCGTGAACGAGCCCGGCCCCCGGCCGCACACGACGCAAGCTACCGCCTCCCGGGCGATGCCCTGCTCTTTCAGCAGCGCGTCTATCCGGGGCAGGAGCTGGGTGTTCGAGGCGCGGTAGGCCTCGGCCTCGCAGGTCGCCACCACGGCCACGTCCTTCGCCGCCGCGTCGATCTCGCCGATGCCGATGGCTATCACCTCGTTCGCGGTGTCGAAGGCCACGACGTAGGCGGCTTCGGCGGATGTCGACGCCCCGGCGGGGCGGACGGCGGCTTCGGCGGACGGCGGCGTCTCGGTGGCCTCGGCGTGCGGTGGCACCCCGGCCTCCGCGCCCTCCCGCCTCATTTCTTCACCAGCCGGGACTTCGAGTCCTGCGCCCACACGAACAGGAGACGGCGGGAGCGGTCGCCGTAGGCGCAGGCCTTGACGGTACGGACCTGGTCCGCGTCGACACTGAGCTCGATCCCCAGGTAGTCGAAAGGCAGCGCCTCGGGAAACTTCTCCCCCCACTCGATGAAGGTGGCGCCCGGGCCTTCGACGAGCTCGTAATAGCCGATGTCGTCGAGCTGGCTGACGTCGTCGAGGCGGTACAGGTCGAAGTGGTAGAGCGGCAGCCCCGTGCTGCCCTCGTAGTCGAGCAGGATGTTGAAGGTCGGGCTCGTGACCTGCTCGCGGATGCCGAGGCCGCAGGCGACGCCTTGGACGAACTGCGTCTTGCCCGCGCCCAGGTCGCCGCTCAGCACGACCGCGTCCTGGGGGCGCAGGTAGGGGGCGAGGGTGGCCGCAAGCTGCTTGGTCGCCTCTGCCGAAGAGGTCTTCCGCACGTATGTCAGTCCCTGGGACACGGCCAAGCGCCTAGTCGAAGTCCGGGTGTTCTTCTTTGCTCAGCATAGCCAGGTCGTAGGGGGTCGACTGGTAGACGTAGTAGTTCAGCCAGTTGGTGTAGAGCAGCTGGGCATGGGCACGCCAGCTCGCGACCGGCGGCTTTGCGGGATCGTCGCCGGGGTAGTAGTTCAGCGGCACCGCTATCGTGTCCCCCTTGTCGAGGTCGCGCCGATACTCATAGCCGAGCGTGTCGGCATCGTATTCCGGATGCCCGAACACGAAGAAGTGGCGGCTGTCGGTGCTCTTCGCGATATAGACCCCCGCCGCCTCTGACACGGCTATCAGCTCAAGTCGCGGATGGGCCTCGATGTCCTCACCGCGCACCTCGGTATAGCGCGAGTGCGGGGCGCGGAAGACGTCGTCGAAGCCGCGCACCAGCGGCGACGAGGGCTTGACCACGTGGTGGTCGAACACGCCGAACACCTTTTCCCCCCGGTCGTGCTTGGGAATCCCGTAGTGGTAGTAGAGGCCGGCCTGCGCACCCCAGCAGATGTGGAAGGTGCTGTAGACGTTCTCCCGCGACCATTCCATGATGGCGCTGAGCTCGTCCCAGTAGTCGACGTCCTCGAACTCAAGCCGCTCGACCGGGGCGCCCGTGATGATGAGCCCGTCGAAGCGCTGGCCGCGGATTTCCTCAAAGCTCGTATAGAAGGCCTCAAGGTGCTCTTCCGAGACGTTCTTCGCCTGATGGCTGATTGTCTGGAGTAGCTCGACCTCTATCTGCAGCGGCGTGTTCGAGAGCTTCCGGAGGATCTGTGTCTCGGTCACTATCTTCGTGGGCATAAGGTTCAAAAGCAGGATGCGCAGAGGGCGGATGTCCTGGTGCATGGCCCGATGCTCGGTCATGACGAAGATGTTCTCGCCCTCAAGGATGTTGGTTGCGGGCAGTGAGTCGGGGATTCTGATGGGCACGGCGCTTCCTTCCTTTCGCTCGCCTCAAGTCTTTTTGCTCCCAGCCCGTGGCCGCACGCCTCGTTCCAAGGCCTGTTTCCACGGCGTGGCACTATGTGTGATACTATAATAGCAATGAATGTGCGCCGCGCACAGTGGAAATCAAATCTGGAGGGAGCGAAGGGAAGCTATGGGGAACTCGATCGAAACAACTTGCGTACAAGGGGGGTACCGCCCGAAAAACGGCGAGCCGCGCCAGGTACCCATCTACCAGAACACCACGTGGAAGTACGACACGAGCGAGTTCATGGGCAAGCTCTTCGACCTTGAGGAGGCGGGGTACTTCTACACGCGCCTCCAAAACCCCACGAATGACCTGGTTGCCGCAAAGGTCTGCGAGCTTGAGGGCGGCAGCGCGGCGATGCTCACCTCTTCGGGGCAGGCCGCCAGCTTCTTCTCTATCTTCAACCTTGCCTCGTGCGGGGACCATATCGTCTCGTCCTCGGCGCTCTACGGCGGCACCTACAACCTGTTCGCCACGACCATGAAGCGCATGGGGATCGAGTTCAGCTTCGTCGACCCCGACTGCAGCGACGACGAACTTGAGGCTGCCTTCAGGCCGAACACCAAGGCGGTGTTCGGGGAAAGCGTCGCGAACCCGGCGCTTTCCGTCCTCGACATCGAGCGCTTCGCGCAGGCCGCGCACGCACAAGGCGTCCCCCTTATCGTCGACAACACCTTCCCGACGCCGGTCAACTGCCGTCCTATCGAGTGGGGGGCCGACATCATCGTCCACTCGACGACGAAGTACATGGACGGGCACGGCGGCGCCGTCGGCGGCTGCATCGTCGACGCGGGCAGGTTCGACTGGACGAAGCATGCCGACAAGTTTCCCGGGCTTACCACGCCTGACGAAAGCTACCACGGTGTCGTGTACACCGAGCGCTTCGGCCTGGAAGGCGCCTTCATCACGAAGGCGACCGCCCAGCTCATGCGCGACCTCGGGGCTATCCAGGCACCGCAGAACGCCTTTTTGCTCAACCTCGGGCTTGAGAGCCTTCACCTGCGCATGGCGCAGCACAGCGCCAACGGGCTTGCCGTCGCGCGCTTCTTGGGCGAACACCCGAAGGTCGCGTGGGTGCGCCATCCCTCGCTTCCCGGCGACAGGTATTACGAGCAGGCCTGCAAGTACCTGCCGAAGGGGTCGTGCGGGGTCGTGAGCTTCGGCGTCGCCGGCGGGCGAGCCGGGGCGGAGGCCTTCATGAAGAAGCTCGGACTCGCCCAGATAGCGACCCATGTCGCCGATGCCCGCACCTGCGTGCTCCATCCCGCGAACGCCACGCATCGCCAGATGAACGACGAAGAGCTTGCCGCCGCCGGCATCACGCCCGACCTGATCAGGCTCTCCTGCGGCATCGAGGGGACCGGCGACCTGATAGCCGACCTCGAACAGGCCCTCGGGTAAGGACGGCAAAGGGAACAAGGGCCGCCAAGGGGCCGCACCGTGTGACCGTGTGACAAGGGGCCGTATAACGTGTCACACGGCCCCTTGTCACATGTGCCTTTTCAGGTGCGGGTGAATGTGCGGCGGTCGACGAGGGTTTTTTG
The DNA here is from genome assembly GCA_009782605.1 of Eggerthellaceae bacterium. Classification (GTDB taxonomy): domain Bacteria; phylum Actinomycetota; class Coriobacteriia; order Coriobacteriales; family Eggerthellaceae; genus WRIS01. The sequence goes on from WRIR01000008.1 coordinate 7,234, forward strand.
CAGGGTTTCGTAGTTGAGCGTGCAGCCGAGCCCTGCCTCGTGGCTGCTCGGGTTCAGCACGACCCATCCCCCCTCGACCTCGAAGGGCGGGTCGCAGATATCGCTGTCGAAATAGCGCGACGATGACGAGAGGTCCCCGGCAAGCGTGATGCCCGGCAGCGTCTCGAACGCCGCGTGGAGGTACTTCGAGACGCCGGTGTCGTACATACCCCCCATCCAGGCCTCGACGCCCCGCTCACACATGTGGGCATAGGCATCAAGTGCGGGCGCCACCCCGCCGAATTTGGCTATCTTGAGCACATGGGAGCGCAGCGCGGGAAAGAAGAGGGCCTTCTCGAAAGCAGCCACGGTGGCGACGGACTCGTCAAGGAAGACCGTCGTCTTCAAGTCTTTCTGCAGCCGGGAAAGGCGCGCGAACAGGTCGGTCGGGCCCACCTTGGGCAGGCGGCCCGGGTCGATCGGCTCTTCGATGCCGCGGATACCCAGCTCGTCGAGGGCCTGGAGGCTGGCAAAGTCCCGCTCGGAATAGGACTGGTTCGCGTCAAGGGTAACAGTCAGGTCGGCAAAAGCGTCGCGGACGGCACGGACGCGAGCGAGATCGTCCCCCGGCTTTATCTTGAGCTTGACACGGGAATAGCCTTCTCCGACCGCCCCTGCAACCGCCTCAAGCGTCTTTGCGACCGACATGATGCCCAAAACCACCCCCGCAGGGACCTTAGCCGGGGAATGCCTGTCAGGGGAGCTTCCGGTGTGGCCGTCCTGCCCGCTGTTGCCAGCGGCTGCGCCGTCCTGCCCGCCGCACCCGCCGATCAGCTCCCACAGCGGCTTGCCGACTATCTTGCCGTACAAGTCCCAGAACGCCGGCTCAAGCGCGGCCTTTGCCATGGGGTAGGCGGCTGCCGGGCCGCACTCGTCAAAGCAGGCCGAGACTTCCCGGGGGTGGAGGTATACCTGATCGAGGACGAGGGGGATCAGGTGCTTCTCAAGTATCTGCACATCCATGTCAAGCGTCTCGGGGAGGTAGAAGTCCGTCGGGAAGGCGACACACTCGGCAAGCCCCGTGCGCCCCGCCCAGTCGATAACCTCGACAATGACCGACTCCCTGAAGCGCAAGGTGGCCTTCGCCGTCGTGACCGGCTCCTTGAACTGCTGCCGTATGCGGTAGAGCCTGACCTCGTGCACTTCCAGGCGCTCGTCGTAGCGCCCTTTGAGCACTACCCTGTCGGGCTTGCCCGCCGCGGTTCTCGGGAAGGCGTCCATCACACAGATATGGTGTGGGCGGTAAATCTTGGCCAGGCGCGACTCAAGGCTCGTAGACACCCCGGCGGCGAAGGCCTGGAGGGAACAGGGGGGCTGCAGACCCGCCCCCGAAGCCTCCGAGGCTTCTGCGACACCCAGAGCTCCCGAGCCGTCCAGGACACCCGCAGCAGCACCCGCATCGTCTCCGTCCGCAGCGTCCGTGCCCCCTGCATTGCGCTCTAGCAGCGCGACCGGGCGTTTGCCCCAGGCCTCGTCATCCACGCCGAACACAAAGGCGGCAGACACCCCGGGTATCTTCTCAAGCTTCTCCTGTATCTCGGCCGGGTAGATGTTCTCCCCTCCAGAAACAAACATGTCGTTGATGCGTTCTTGGACCTTGATCTGCTGCTTTCGCATGGATGCCGTGTCGCCGGTCAGGAAGAAGCCGTCCACCGTAAAGGCGGCGTTCGTGTTGAGGTAGCCGCCGAATATGCCCGGGCCACGCACCGCCAGCTGACCGACACCCTTTTTGCCGGGCGAGATTATCTGAGCCTCGTAGCCGGGCAGGAGCGTGGTGGCACCCTGGTAGTCGGGGCCCGCGAAATCGGCCGCAATCAGGCTCGCCGTCTCGGTCATGCCGTAGCTCGCATAGACCCGGGCACCTGCGGCAGCCGCACGCTCAAGCGTCGCCGGGTTCGGGGTCGCCCCGCCCAACAGGACGCACTCATAGCACTGCAGGCGCTGTGGCCTGTCGGCCGCAAGGAGGTCTTGCAGCATCTTGTCGACAACCGAGATATGCGTCGTGCCGTAGACCGTGGCATCGGCAAGCAAACGCTCGGCGTTGAAGGTGCGGTAGCAGATGAAGGGCGTGCCGCCCATGATGGAGCGGATGACGATCTGGAAGCCGCCCACATGGTAGAGCGGCAGGGCAAGCTGCCACATCCCCTGGCCCTGGATGCCCAGGGCAGCGTTGAAGGCAACAGCCGAACCGGCCAGGTTTTCCCAAGTGAGCGCCGCCGCCTTGGGTCGGCCGGAGCTGCCGGAGGTGAAAAGCACCAGAGCAGGAGCCCTCTTGTCAAAGAAGGCCGCGCTCTGTTCAAGCCGGTGGAATATCTCGCTTCGTTCGCGGGATACCGAAAGTTGCAGGTCGGCCTCGCCTTTCCGGAAGCGCACGCGCTTTTCCCGCCCCTTTTCGCGCTCCTGGTCGCGATCCTTCTCGCGTTCCCACGCCGAGGACACCCTCCCCTTTCCGTCCGCCCTCAAAAAATGGGCTTTTGCAAGCAGGTGTTCGGCGTATTGCTCGGTAAGGTGGGTGACGAGGCGGATGCTGCGCAGGGACCTCAGCTCTATGAGGCGCGTCCCCTTCTCCTCTTCGGTAAGGCGGTTGTTGAGCGCCACGAGCGTGAAGCCCCCGTAGGCGGCAGCAAGCACCAGGAAGATGAAAGCGGGGCAGTTCGCCATGTCGACCGAGACATAGCTGTTGCGGGTGACCCCTTTTTCCTGGAGCTGGAAGGCCAACGCCGCAGCATGGGCGCGGACATCCTCGAAGGAATAGTCGGACGTGCGGCCGTCGTCGTCGACGAAATAGAAGCACGGGCTTTGTGGGCGCTGCCGTACCAGCCGTTCAAACTCAGCAAGCATGCCTGGATCTCCCTTCTGCGCCGCGTCTCACTTTAGGGGAACTTGGGGAAGCGGCCGAAATCAGGCTGCCGCTTCTCCTTGAAGGCATCGCGCCCCTCCCGTGCCTCCTCAGTCGTGTAATAGAGAAGTGTCGCGTCGCCGCCGAGCTGCTGGATGCCCGCAAGCCCGTCGGTCGCCGCGTTGAAGGATGCCTTCATGAACCTCAGCGCCGTCGGCGACAGGGCCAACATCTCTTGTGCCCAGGCGACGCACTCGGCCTCAAGCTCCCCGAAGGGAACCACTTTGTTGACCATGCCCATCTCCCGGGCCTCTTCTGCGGAATACTGCCTGCACAGATACCATATCTCCCGGGCCTTCTTCTGCCCGACAACAGCCGCAAGGTACCCGGCCCCATAGCCAGCATCGAAGCTGCCGACGCGCGGGCCCGTCTGCCCGAACCGCGCCGTCTCGGCCGCGAGCGACAGGTCGCACAGCAGGTGGAGAACGTGCCCGCCGCCGATAGCGTAGCCGTTCACCATGGCGATAACCGGCTTGGGGACAACGCGGATCAGGCGCTGTAGGTCAAGGACGTTGAGGCGGGGGATGTTGTCTTGGCCGACGTAGCCGCCCACGCCGCGGACGCTCTGGTCGCCGCCGGAGCAAAACGCCTGGTCTTCCGGGCTCCCGTCGTGGTTGGCCCCGGTGAAGACGATAACCCCGATAGAGGCGTCGTCGCGGGCGATACTGAAGGCGTCGAAGAGCTCGGTCACGGTGAGCGGCGTGAAGGCATTGCGGCGTTCAGGGCGGTTGATGCTGATCTTGGCGATGCCCTGGAAGGTCTCGTACACGACCTCCTGGTATGTCTTTCCCGGCTCCCACGCAACAGCGGCCATGTCCCCATCCTTTCGCTTTGGCCCGCCCGTGCCCGCAGGTTCGCGGCGGCCACGGCACTAGGCCTCGTAATACTCCCTCAAGATATAGTAGCCTTACTTGGCGCCCTGTGCGTGCAAAGGCGACGATTCCAAGAACTTCTTCACGTGGCGGATATAGGGCTTCGGGGCCTCAAGGTGTGCGTTGTGCCCCGTGTCGAGCAGGACGGAGGCGATGCCTTCCCGTTGAAGGCCCTCGGCAATGCCGCGGTAGCGCCGGTCGTGGATGCCCGCGATATAGAGCACCCCCATCGGCAGGGCCACGACCTCATGCGAAAGGTCGGGCATGGCATGCTGGCCCGCCCCCCTCACCATGAGGGCGAGGGCACGCGGGTCGTTCGCCACGCGGGTCGCCCGTATCCTTGCCTGCAGGTCGGCAGGCAGGCCCTTTTGGGTGTCGAAGAGGGGCTGCCCTTCCCAGAAGTCCGCAAAGGCCTCGTTATCGCCCTCCTGCAGCAAGGCGACAGTCTCCCGGTCGCGCTTGAGCATGGCCTGGCGCTGTTCTTCGGTCGCAGGGCCAAGGCCCGTGCTTTCCAAGACGAGGGAGGCAACCCGGCAAGGCTGCGCACAGGCGAACAAAAGCGCGACGCGCCCGCCCATTGAATAGCCGACGAAGTCCGCGCGGTCGGCCTGCAGCCATCCCAGCAGGGCCGCGAGCATATCGAGCAGGGCGGCCGGGTCGTAGGCGGCCGGGTCGCCGGGCCGGTCGCTCCTGCCGTGGCCGACGAGGTCGGGGGCAACCACGTAGCGGCCCTGGGCAAGGCTGGGGGCGACCCTTTCCCAGGTCGACGATGTCTCAGAGAAGCCGTGAAGCAAAACGAGCGGGGGGTCTTGTGCCTCCCCCCACTCGGACACGTGGTAGCAGACGCCCTTATGCGAGAATCTCGCCATAGTAGTCTTTGAGCTTTCCCGGCTCGACCATGACCTCGACCAGGTGCAGCCCGGGATTCCCGCACGAGGCGCGGTAGGCGGCCTCGAACTCGGCAAGCGTCTCCACGCGCGTGAAGGGGATGTCGAAACCGGCCGCCACCTGGGACAGGTCAACCTGCTGGGGCGTGGTGAAAAGCCGCTCGAAGTAGGGGTCGTCAGAGCTTTGGGGCAGCAGGTCGAAGATGGCCCCGCCCTGGTTGTTCAAGACGACCGCCACGATGCCCGGGCCGGACCCTTCCGAAGCCTGCCCTTTTCGCCCCCTGCCTTCGGCGGCGCTGCGCGTCTTGCACAAAAGCTCGCGTTGGAGCATGAGGGCGCTCAAGTCGTGCAAAAATGCCAGGTCACCCGTCAGAAGCGTCGTCTGCCCATAGGCCTGTGCGGCTCCGAGGGCCGAGGAAAGGGTGCCGTCGATGCCGCTCAAGCCCCGGTTGCAGAGCAGGTCGATGTGCTTGGCGGTTTTCAGGTAGAAGGTGTCGATGAGCCGTATTGCCAGCGAGTTGGCCGCGAAGAGGCAGGAGCCTTCGGGGGCTATCTCCATCAGGCGGCGGACGAAGGCCCCTTCAAAGCCGCTCTCGAAGTCGGAGTCCTCGATGATACGCCATGCCTCAGCGTCGTTGCGGGTGATCCAGGTTTTGGCATACTTCTTTTGGGCTGGCCAAGCCTTGTCTTTCCGCGTGTCGGCAAGGCCCGCGGCGGCGGTGCCCGACAGGCCCGCATACGCACAGAAGGCCTCGACGAAGGCCCGTGGCGTCGTGGGCACGTACACGTCGGTGGCCGCGTTGAAGTCGCGTGTCTCGCAGGCATCAACGACAATCTGTATGTGGTCGGTCGCGGCTATCCTCTTGGAGCAGGACTTCGACACGGGGTAGCGCCCGAAGCGGATGAGCACCTCGAACCCGAGCTCTTCCAGGTCGGCGCTTGCAAAGGCCTTGTCGTAGTTGTCGATGACAAGCGTGTCGGGGACGCTGCGCAGGTTGCTGAGCGGGTCTGCCAAGAGCGGCAACTGGTAGGCGCGCGCCCAATCGAGCAGGCAAGCCGTCTCTTCCCGCTGTGTGAAGGTGCCCTCCCCGCAGCAGACGAGGGTGCGCTTGCCGTCCATGATGCGCAGGATTGCCTCGATGGCCTCTGCGCCCGGCTTCGAGCAGGCGGGGAGGAAGCCGCCCTCGAAGGAGGTGTCCCCCAACGACACGGGCGAAGCGGCAAGCATACCCCTTCCTTGTGTGAACAGGCCCTTCGCCTGCAAATCCGGCTTCAGGGGCTCATCAAAGGGGAAGTTCAGATGTACCGGCCCGGCATTGCTGATACAGCCGTACCACAGCTCGCCGTTGTCGCCTTGGGCAGCTTCCGAGCCCACGGCCTTCGCAAAGGCCACCAGCGCCATCTGGCGAGCGAAGGCCACCGCTTCGGGGCCTGCCCCCGGCAGGGGCATCTGCTGGAAGTGGCGCACGTGGTCGCCGTACAGCTTCACCTGGTCGCAGGTCTGGGGGGCGCCAAGGCCCTGCAGGCGGGGCGGCCGGTCTGCCGTCAGCACGATGAGCGGCACGCGGGAGGCCTCGGCCTCGAGGATCGCGGGATAGTAGTTCGCCGCCGCCGTGCCCGAGGTGCAGACGAGCGCCACCGGGCGGCCGGTAGCCTTCGCCAGGCCGAGCGCGAAGAAGGCTGCGCCCCGCTCGTCGATGTCCACGAACAGCCTCAGGCCGCTCTCATGGGCGACCAGGGAAAGCGGCGTCGAGCGCGAACCGGGGCTCACGACCACGTCACGCACGCCGCAGCGCATCATTTCGTCGATGAACGCCGAAACGAACAGGGCCGACTCTAGGGGGACACTACTTTTTTCCATAACTACCTCCAGTCTCGTTTCTACCGTCGAAAGCACTCAGAATGGTCTTGAGCTTCATGTCTGTCTCGTCGTATTCCGCATCTGCCTCGCTGTCTGCCACAATACCACAGCCGGCATACAGCCACCCCATTTCGCCGTCGAAAACACCGGTGCGTAAGCCAACGGAAAACTCGCCGTCACCCGCCGCGTCCATATAGCCGCAGGGGCCTCCGAAAAAGCCGCGGTTGTAGCCCTCTATCTGGCGGATCAGCATAAGCGCCTCGCCGACCGGCGTGCCGGCGAGGGCCGGGGTCGGATGCAGCTGCTTCACGAGGCCGTTGAGGCTGACGCCCTCCATCACCTGGGCAAAGGCAGGGGTGTAGAGGTGCTGCACATGTTGGAGCGCCAGTATCTCGGGCTGGAGGGCTATCCTCACCCCGTGGCAGTTGCGCCGAAATACCTCGCGGATGAAATCGACCACGAAGGCGTGCTCCCGCAGGTTCTTCTCGTCGCACAGGAGTCGTTCGGCCAGCCGGGCGCGCTCGGCCTTGGAGCCCCCCGCCCCCGTCGTCCCCGCAAGGCACATGCCCTCGACCTCCAAGCCGCGCTTGCGCACCAAGAGCTCCGGCGTGCAGCCGCAGAAGAACACGTCGCCGTAGCGGTAGAGCAGAACCGTGCCACGCGACGGGCCGTCTATGAGGTTGACCAGCAGGTCCTTCGAGGAAAAAGGGTGGGCGACGACAAGCCTCACCCGGCGCGAGAGCACGACCTTTTCCACACGGCCCACCTCGATTGCGGCAAGGCCGGCCGACACCGCCTCGTTCCAGCCTGCCCGGGAGTCAGCCTCAAGGCTGTAGGTTATCTCGGTGCGCACGCGCTCAGGCGCGCACGACACCTGCCGGGCGAAGCGCTCGACCCGTCCTGCATAGACCGGCCCCAGGGAGTTGGTCTGCAGGAAGCTCCCCCGCCCGTTCTCGATGAGCACCACTTCGGGAAGGAGCAGCCTCAGGCGCGGGAAGGCCTGGGTCAAATCGTCGGGCGGCAGGGGGTTTTCCGCATCGAAGCGGTTGAAGGAGAAGAAGACCGGCTCTTCGGCAGCCTCGCCCTGCAAGACGCTCTCGACCTCGTGGAGCGACCGCAGCGCGATACAGCGTCCCAGCCCCATGAAACGGGTCTTGTGGTGCTTGTCGTAGTAGACGAACTGGTCGGTGAAGCCCTTCTGGAGCACGCAGAAGGCATCGACGATATCTGCCTGGATAGCCTGGGTGTAGGAGAATACCTTGGTCATGGCGCCTTCCTTACAGGTTTTGGGGGGAGGCCGCTATACCTTGTACATGTACTGGAACACGTCTTCACGCTGCATGATGACCTGCATGCCAATCTCTTCGCCAACGGCGCTGAGGCTTTCTTGCACCGTGTTGAAATCGGCCACCTCCGGGTCGAGGGTCACGAGCATGGTCATTGAGAAGATCTGGTTGTTGAGGATGGTCTGGTTGATGTCGTCGATGTTGGCCCCGTTTTCCGCAAGGGCCTTCGACACCGCCGCCACCACGCCGCTTCTGTCTTTTCCAAGGACTGAGATGACACACTTCATCAGGCTTCCTTTCATGGTGTAGGTCGAAAAGGCATCGGGGCGGTTTTTGCGCAAGCCCCTCTAGCACGTGAAGAACCGTCCCCCATGCCTTGTGCTAGCGGTTGAGCATGAGCGAAAGCGCCTCGGTGCGCGTCGCCTGGTTGCGCTTGAAGAGGCCCCGCACCGCGCTCGTGGTGGTCTTCGAGCCCGGCTTCTTGACGCCGCGCATGCTCATGCACATATGCTCGGCCTCCATCACGACGATGACCCCCTGCGGCTCAAGCTGCTCGACCAGCATGTCGGCAATCTGCGAGGTCAGGCGCTCCTGCACCTGCGGGCGCCGCGAATAGACGTCGACCAGCCGCGCCAACTTCGAGAGGCCGCAGATGCGCCCGTCCACGCGCGGGATGTAGGCCACGTGCGCCAGGCCGAAGAAGGGGACCAGGTGGTGCTCGCACACGGAATAGAAGGGAATGTCACGCACGAGGATCATCTCTTCGTGGTGCTCGTCAAAGGTAAGCTCGAAGTGCTGCCGCGGGTCCTCGCCCATGCCGGAGAATATCTCCTCGTACATCTTCGCCACACGGTGGGGGGTCTTCGCCAGCCCCTCGCGGTCGGGGTCTTCCCCGATGCCCTCAAGGATAAGCCTCACGCCCTGTTCGATCTTTTCTCTGTCCATACTCTCCCGTCCTGTCATAGGCCCTCATCATATCATGAATCCGCAAAAGCACACCCGTGCTTTTTGCCTCCCCGGTCCACACCAGTCAGCGAGGGTTTCTCAGGTGCCACAGATTGGCGTGATGCGAGGACGAAGCGTACTTGAGTACGTGAGTCCGAGCCAGAGCGCCAAGATGGGGTGCCTGAGGAAGCCGCAGCGTCAGGGAGCTGGGCTGATAAAAATCAGCCCAGCTCCAAAGCAACGGGGCAGTGGTCACTGCCCATTATCTCGCTGTAGATGGAGGCTGCCTCGATGCGGGGCGCCAGGGCGTCGCTCACGAGGAAGTAGTCGATGCGCCATCCGGCGTTGTTGGCGCGGGCGTTCGACCGATAGCTCCACCAGGAGTAGGCGCCGGTGCGGTCAGGATAGAGGTGGCGGAAGGTGTCGGTGAAGCCGGCGTCCACCAGCCTGGTGAACTTCTCGCGCTCCTCGTCTGAGAAGCCGGCCTTGCCGCGGTTCGGGCCGGGGTTCTTCAGGTCGATCTCGTGGTGGGCGACGTTGAAGTCCCCGCACATCACGACCGGCTTCGGGTCGGAGGGCTTCGCTTCCGGGAAGGCGGGGAACCCCTGCCCGATGCCTTTCTCAAGCCCCTGGCAAAAACCCCTGAACGCGTCGTCCCACTCCATGCGGTGGTCGAGGCGTGCCAGCTCGGGCTGCGCGTTGGGCGTGTACACGTCAACGAACCAGAGCTCCGGGAACTCAAGGGCACAGATGCGGCCCTCCCTGTCGAGGTGGGGCACCCCGAGGCCGTGGAGCACCTGCAGGGGCTCGTGCTTCGAGAATACCGCCGTGCCGGAATAGCCCTTCTTCTCGGCGTAGCTCCAGTAGTCGTGATAGCCCGGCAGGTCAAGCTCGACCTGCCCAGCCTGCAACTTCGTTTCCTGCAGGGCAAAGACATCGGCATTAAGCGCGAAGAAGCTCTCCTCGAAGCCCTTGTTGAGCGTCGCCCGAAGCCCGTTGACGTTCCACGATACAAACCGCATACATGCTCCTTCAATCCTAGGGGTCCATCAAAAAGGCGAGCTGCACCGGGCAGCTCGCCTAATCTTGCAGAGTGCTAGAAGGCTAGCACGTCAACCTGGGCCGATCAGTAGTCCAGGTCCTCGTCGGTCAGACGACCGCGGAAGGTGCGGTAGCTGATCACGTGGTACAGCAGCACCAGTGGCAGGCCGACGCAGGTGATGATTGTCATCCACATAAGCGTGAGCTCGGAGTTCGCCGCGTTCATAATCGTAATGTTCTGGCCGACGCTGTTGGCCGAAGCAATAACGAGGTTCGGGAACATCGAGGCCGCGAAGAGGCCCACGAGCACAAAGGCCGAAGCGGACTGGGCGATGAAGGAGAACAGGTCGTTGCCCTTCTTCCCAAAGAAGATCGCCGCAATGAGCGCCACCACAAACAGGGCCGCAAACAGGTAGCGGAGGATAGCCGCAAGGCCACCAAGCATCTCAAGGTTGATGCCGAAGAGGGCATAGACCGTCACGATGACGAAGACTCCCAGGGTGCAGATCTGCAGGATCGTGCGGATCTTCGCAGCACGCTCCTGGAGCTCAGAGGGCTTCGGTGCCTTCTGGGCAATCCACGAGGCGCCCGCCGCCATGAACATCAGGAGGCCGAGCACGCCGCACAGCAGCGTGAAGGGCGTTATCAGACCGAAGAGCGGGAAGCCGGTGTAGTCGCCCAGGGCGCTCATCGGGATGCCCGCATAGACGTTGCCGATAGCAACACCGAAAAGCAGGGCCGGGAGCAACGAGCCGAGGAAGAACAGGAGGTTCCAGAGTCCGCCCCATTTCTCGTCATGGACCCGGTACTCAAGCGAGACCGCACGTACGATCAAGCCGAACAGCACAAGCATGATGGCCAGATAGAAGCCTGAGAAGGTGGTCGCGTAAGCGGGCGGGAAGGCCGCAAAGAGGGCGCCGCCGGCGGTCAGCAACCATACTTCGTTGCCGTCCCACACCGGGCCGATGCTCCTGCGGATAACCGCTTTTTCCGTCTTGGTCTTCGCAATGAAAGGATAGAGCACGCCTGCGCCGAGATCGAATCCATCGAGGATAAAGTATCCCGCTATGAGCACGGCGACCAGGCAAAACCATAATCCGCTAAAAAAGGTAATTCCTTCCATGACTACTCACCACCCATCGATTCAACGAGTGCTTCCGTTGCAGGCTCGGGGCCCTTCTTGATAAAGCCCGACATTATGCGAATCCATGCAACCAGCAAGAGGGCATAGACCACGAGGAACAGAAGCATGGTGATCAGGAGCTCGACGCTGGTAACGGAAACCGAGATCGCGTCGTCGGTCAGCATGCTTACTCCGGGAGCGGCCGCGTTCGGATAGACAACCCATGGCTGGCGTCCAACCTCAGCAGTGATCCAACCCGTCTGAGTAGCGATAAAGGGGAACAAAGGAGCGATCAGGAGCAGGCGTTGCAGCCATTTCATGTTCCGGATCTTTCCCTTCCCATAGCTGAAGAAAATAGCGAGGATCGCGCTGATCATGATAAGCACGTACATCGCAAGCATGATGTGGTAGGTCTGGAACACGAAGTTGACCGGCAGGTTCGCCGGGTCGAGCTCGCTGTACATGGGATCCTTCGCAAGGTCGTTCAGACCGGGGAAGGTCGCGTTCCAGTCGCCCGTCGCCAGGAAGCTCGTACCGCCGGGAATGCTCAACCCGCCAGCCTTCTGGCCTTCTTGATCGACCCAGCCGAAGAGGTAGAGCGGCGGGGTCTCAGTCTCATACATGCCCTCCATCATAGCGAACTTGGTGGGCTGCTCGTTGACCACGACCATCGCCGAAGAGTGGGCGAACACCAGCATGAGGCAGCTGGTGATGATTGCCACCGTGGCGCCGATGCGCATCGTCTTCATGGCGAAGTGGATGTTGCGGTCCTTCAGCAGATACCATGCCGCAACGGCCATGGCCACGAAGGCGCCCATGATAAGGACGGAGTTGACGGTGTGCGTGTACCGGGCAAAGATTGAGGGATTGAGAGCCGCGGCAAAGAAGTCGTTGAGGATTGCCCTCGAACCGTCGGACGCGAGCACGGCGCCGGCCGGCGTCTGCATCCAGGAGTTCGCGATAAGGATCCAGAGGGCCGAGAGCATGGAGGCAAACCACACGAGCCATGCGGAGACCATATAGAACTTAGGCGAGACCTTTTTGCGCCCGAATACCAAGACACCAAGGAAAACTGACTCCAAGAAGAACGCTAACAGGGCCTCTGCGGCGAGCGGCGCTCCGAAGATGTCGCCCACAAACCGCGAGTAATTTGCCCAGTTGGTCCCAAAGGAGAATTCCATCGTGATACCTGTGGCGACACCCACCACAAAGGTACCTGTGAAGATCTTCACCCACAACCTGGTCGCTGCCGCATCTTCGGGATCGCGCGTCTTGTAGTAGCGCGTCTCGTTGATGGCGAGGATGAGACCAAGTCCGATGGATAGTGGGACGAACAAGAAGTGGAAGGCTACTGTCCCCGCAAACTGAATGCGCGATAGTAAAGCCACGTCGGACAAAATGTCCATCAAACACCCCCTTACCGGATGACTGTTCCGCTACAAGGGCGATGCCATGTCGTTGCAGCACTGGAACGGAAAACCATCCCCGATCCCTCAGCGGTCAGGTGTAAGCCTTCCAGAAATGCAACCTCTTCGCCCTTTGACATAGCGTCGGCTTCCGTTTTGGAAACCGTAACCGTATTGTAACATCATTGCGGGTAGTTGTGCGGGGAATTGTTATAATTTTTATAGCATTTATTCCTTTTTGCGAATGGTTATCCATAGATATACAGGAAGGCCCGGCCGGGGGCTGCCGTCAGTGCGGCGCCGCCTTCGCGCGGGGGTGGGCGGCGAGGTATTCCGCCTTGATGTGGCTTTGGTCCACGTGGGTGTAGACCTGCGTCGTCGAGATGTCCGAATGCCCAAGCATCTCCTGGATGGCCCGCAGGTCGGCCCCGCCGGCCAGCATGTGGGTCGCGAAGGAGTGCCGCAGAGTGTGGGGGTGGAGGTTTCCCACGCCGATGGAAAGACCCGCCCGCGCAACGACCCTGTGGACGCTTTGCCGGGTCAGGCGCCCGCCCCGCGCATTGAGGAACACGGCGGGGGTGGCCTTCGCAGAGGGCTTGGCAAGGCCGGGGCGGCCCTCGTCGAGGTAGCGCCTTAGGCAGCACAGGGCGATGCCGGCGATAGGCGCCACCCGTTCCTTGCCGCCCTTGCCCACCACGCGCACAAGGCCCTCGTCCAGAAGAAGGCTGTCCCGGTCGAGGCCGACAAGCTCGCTCACCCGCAGGCCGCAGCCGTACAAGACCTCAAGCAGGGCCCGGTCGCGCAGGCCCCGGGGGCCCTCGTCGAAGGGCTGCGCCAAGAGGGCGTCCATCTGCTCGACGCCCAGCACGTCGGGGAGGGTCGAGGGCACCTTCGGCAGCCTCAGCGAGTCGGTCGGGTCGCACTCCGTGTGCCCCTCGCGGACGAGGAATCGGTGGAAGCCCTTGAGCACCGACATGTGGCGCTCGATGCTTGCGGGGGCGTAGGCGCGGGCTATCAGGTCGGCCTCGTAGCCGACGACGTCGCCGCGCGAGGCGGCCGTGGCGCTGCCGATGCCGTGCTTTTCGAGGAATGCAGCGTAGTCGCGCAGGTCGCGCCCGTAGGCCTCGATAGTCTTGGACGAGCTCCCCCGCTCGACGCTCAGGTGGGCAAGGTATTCCCGCACCAGGCCTTCCATAGCGCCTTCCAGGGCACCTGCCCGCTCGCCCGCGCAGCCCGCAGCTGCCCGCGCCGCCCTAGCTCTCCCGCTGCTTCAAAGAGGCCTTGATGAAGTCGCAGAAGAGCGGGTGGGGCCGCGTGGGACGGCTCTTGAACTCCGGGTGGCCCTGGCAGGCGAAAAACCAGGGGTGGTCGGCGACCTCTATCATCTCGACAAGGCGGCCGCTCGGCGAGACCCCCGAGACGACCAGCCCCGCCTCCTGTAGGCGGTCACGGTAGGCGTTGTTGACCTCAAGGCGGTGCCGGTGACGCTCGTAGACCACCTCTTCGCCGTAGGCACGGGCCGCCAAGGTTCCGGGCGCTATCTTGCAGGGATGCGCGCCGAGGCGCATCGTCGATCCCTTGACCTCGATGTCCTCTTGCTCCGGCATGAGGTCTATGACCGGGTGGGCCGCATCCCGGTCGAACTCCGAGGACGTGGCCCCCGCCAGGCCGGCCACATGGCGGGCGAACTCGCAGACCGCCACGTGCATCCCGAGGCATATCCCCAAGAAGGGTATCCTTTGCTCCCGCGCATACCGTGCGGCCAGTATCTTGCCCTCGAAGGCGCGCTGCCCGAAGCCGCCCGGGATCAGTATCCCGTCCATGGTACCCAAGACCCCGTCGAGCCCGTCTTCCGCAAGCGTCTCGCCGTCGACGAGGTGGACGTTGACCTTAATACCGTGGTGGACGCCCGCGTGGCACAGCGCCTCGGTCACCGAGAGGTAGGCGTCGGGGAGGCTCACGTACTTGCCGACCAGCGCGATATCGACCTCGTCTGCGCAGCGTCCGGAGGCGTCGAGGAAGGCCTGGAGCGGGGCGAGGTCGATGGGGCGGCTCTTCATGCCAAGGCGGTCGAGCACCTTTTCGTCAAAGCCCTGGGAGTGGAGCGTGAGCGGGACCTCGTAAATAGAAGGCGCGTCCGAGCAGGCGAACACGCTGCTTGGGGGCACGTCGCAGAAAAGCGCTATCTTCTCACACACGTCGTCGGTCACCTCGTGGTCGGAGCGGCAGACGATGAAGTCGGGCTGCACGCCGATGGAGCGCAGCTCTTTTACGCTGTGCTGGGTCGGCTTCGTCTTCACCTCGTGGGCCGCGGCGATATAGGGCACGAGCGTCACGTGGACGAAGACGACGTCGCCGAAGCCCTTCTCGTTCTTGAACTGGCGGGCCGCTTCGACAAAGGGCTGCGACTCGATGTCGCCGATGGTGCCGCCTATCTCGGTGATGACGATGTCGGCGCCGCTCTGTTCCGCAAGGCGCCGGAGGCGTTCCTTGATTGCCTCCGTCACGTGGGGGATGACCTGGACCGTGCCGCCCAGGAAGTCGCCGCGCCGTTCGCGCGCGATGAGCGTCTGGTAGATGGAGCCCTGGGTGAAGTTGCTGTCCTGGGAAAGGTTCTCGTCGATGAAGCGCTCGTAATGGCCGATATCGAGGTCCCCTTCATGGCCGTCGTCGGTCACGAAGACCTCGCCGTGCTGGAAGGGCGACATGGTGCCCGGGTCGACGTTGAGGTAGGGGTCCATCTTCTGCATGGTCACCTTGTAGCCCCGCGCCTTCAGGAGGTGTCCGAGGGATGCCGCGGTGATGCCCTTGCCCAGCGAGGAAACGACGCCGCCTGTCACGAAAATATGCTTGGCCATACTGTTCCTGTCTCTTGTGTGCGCTGCTGTGGTACGCTGCCGTGCTCTGTGGAGGGGCAAAGGCCGTGGGCAAGAAAAAAGCGCTTGGCGAGCCCACTTCCCCCTGCTCTTCAAACGCTTTTTGATTCTACTAGAAGTGAGGCCCCCCGAGGCCTTGATTTCTCATTTTTTCATATATCCATCGGGAATGGGCAGACCGGGCAGACCGGCGGAGGGCCCAGGCGGGCCGACGGGCCGGGCGGATGGGCGGAACGGCGGGCGGGCGGGCTCCGGGCTCCGGTGGCAGCAGCTCCGCACCTGCCGCCGCCCGTTTGTGTTCCCTGTGTGCTTTGCTTGCAATGCGAAACGGAGATGCTATCATGGGCAGCGTTGTTTAGCACTCACAATCATTGAGTGCTAGCACTCCGCCCGCACGAGTGGCTGTTGAGTATTCGGCTTATGCGGGCGGCTATGTGGAATACGAAGGAATACCCGAGTGGACAAAGAAGCACGAAGCAGAGAAACACGAAAGGAAGGCACGACTATGAACTTGAAACCATTGGGCGACCGCGTCATCGTCAAGCAGGACGAGGCCGAGACAACGACAGCAGGCGGCCTGATCCTCGCGTCGGACGCCAAGGAGAAGCCGCAAACCGGCGTCGTCTTGGCAGTCGGCGAAGGCAAGCTGGACAAGGCCGGGAAGAACCTCCCGATGCCGGTCAAGACAGGCGACAAGGTCATCTACGGCAAGTACGGCGGAACCGAGATCACGGTCGACGGCGAGGATGTCCTGATCCTGCGCGCCGACGACATCTACGCGGTCTTCGCATAACCGCCCGCCCGCCCCGCGTGCGCGCGTGCGCCCCCATGGCGGCCGTGCCGCCCCGCGCAACCGCCGCCCGCCCGCCCCGCGTGCGCCCGCACGCCCACAAGGAGAAGACAGAAGAAAGAAAGGCTTGAACTATGGCAAAAGACATCACATTCGAGGTAAGCGCCCGCACCGCCCTGGCTGCCGGCGTGAACAAGCTGGCCGAGGCCGTCAAGGTGACGCTCGGCCCCAAGGGCCGCTACGTCGCGCTTGAGAAAAGCTACGGCGCCCCGGTCATCACCAACGACGGCGTGACCGTCGCAAAGGAAGTCGAGCTTGAAGACCCGATCGAGAACATGGGCGCCCAGCTCGTCCGCGAGGCCGCGGTCAAGACCAACGACGTCGCCGGCGACGGCACCACGACCGCGACCCTCCTGGCAGACGTCATCGTGGCCGAGGGCCTGCGCAACGTCACAGCAGGCGCCGACGCCCTGGGCATCCGCCGTGGCATCCAGAAGGCGACCGACGCCGTCGTCGAGGAGATCAGGAAGAACGCCATCTCGATTTCGGGCAAGGACCAGATAGCGACGGTCGGCACCATTTCCGCAGGCGATTCCGAGATAGGCGAGAAGATTGCCGAGGCCATGGACGCCGTCGGCAACGAGGGCGCCATCTCCGTCGAGGAAAGCCAGACCTTCGGCCTGGACATCGAGATCGTGGAGGGCATGCAGTACGACCGGGGTTATGTGTCCATGTACATGGCAACCGACATGGAACGCATGGAAGCCGTGCTCAAGGACCCCTACATCCTGCTCACCGACCAGAAGGTGTCCAACATCCAGGACTTCGTCCCGCTGCTCGAAGAGGTCATGAAGAGCGGGCGTCCCCTGCTCTTGGTTGCCGAGGACATCGAGGGCGAGGCGCTTGCCACCATCCTGCTGAACAAGCTGCGCGGCACCTTCAACTGCGTCGGCATCAAGGCGCCCGGCTTCGGCGACCGCCGCAAGCGCATCCTTGAGGACATCGCCGCGGTGACCGGCGCCCAGGTCATCGACAAGGACTTCGGCATGACCATGGCCGACGCGACCATCGAGATGCTCGGCCACGCGAAGACCGTGAAGGTCACGAAAGACACCTCGCTCATCGTTGACGGCTCTGGCGACAAGAAGGCTATCGAGGACCGCATCGCCATGATCAAGAACGAGATCGACAACACCGACTCCGACTTCGACCGCGAGAAGCTGCAGGAGCGCCTTGCCAAGCTCTCGGGCGGCGTCGCCGTCCTCAAGGTCGGCGCGGCGACCGAGTCCGAGCTCAAGGAAAAGAAGAGCCGCATCGAAGACGCCCTCCAGGCGACCCGCGCCGCGGTCGAGGAAGGCATCGTTGCCGGCGGCGGCGTCGCCTTCGTCAACGCGATGCCCGCGCTCGACAAGCTGAAAGCCGCCGACAAGGACGAGCAGGTCGGCATCGACATCATCCGCAAGGCGCTTGAGGCCCCGATGCGCATTATCGCGCAGAACGCCGGCTTCGAGGGGAGCGTCGTGGTCGAGAAGGTCAAGGGCCTTGCCGCCGGCGAGGGCCTGAACTCAGCGACCGGCGAGTACGGCGACCTGGTCAAGATGGGCGTCAACGACCCCTTCAAGGTCACCCGCACCGCCCTGCAGTCCGCCGCGAGCGTGGCCGCGCTCATCCTCATCACCGAGGCCACCATCACCGAGATACCGAAGGAAGGCCCCGACCTGTCCGCACTCGCCGGTGCCGGCGGCGGCATGGGGATGATGTAGCAAACCTGCCGGGAGGCGCCCTCCGGGCACACCCACAGGGCGCTTGCGGCTCTATGCGGCAGCCCCTTGTGCGGGTAAGGCCCTCTGCGGCAGCCCCTCTGCCTGAGAAGAGCCGTGCGAACCCTGTTTCGCACGGCTCTTTTATTTGTCCGGGAAAGTTCGGTGTGTCAGGGACTGTGCCGGGAGGTTGAGGGTCATAATGACCCTCAACCTCGTTGACCTGCGACTTTGCAAGATTTCTTGTTCAGGGTAAGTGAAAAGTATCAGGTTATGTGTTCCCGCAACACCCGCGCGACACCCTTACTTCGGCACCTCGGGGGATGGCGGGATGAGAGTGTGCTTGAAAGCGTTGGCCTTTACGAGGGCGGCGATGCGCTGCACTTCTTCTTCAGCGTGGCCCTGGGCGCACAGCTCTTCGACCCCCTGCCCGTCCTCGACCAAGGCCTTGAGGATGCGGTCGAGGGCGGGGTAGGCCATGCCGAGGCCTTCCTCGTCCGTCTGGCCTGGGGAAAGCTCGGCACTCGGTGCCTTCTCGATGGTGGCCTGCGGGATCAGGAGGGGGTGCCCCTGGGCTTCCTCGGCGGCATTGCGCCACCGGGCCAGCTCGTAGACCTGCGTCTTGTACAGCCCCCCGAGGGGCGCGAAGGCACCTGCCATGTCGCCGTACAGCGTGCTGTAGCCCACCAGGGACTCGCTTTTGTTGCCCGTGTTCACCAGCAGCCACCCGTGCGTGTTCGACAGGGCCATCAGGCAGACCATGCGGCAGCGGGCCTGGGTGTTCTCGGCGGCCACGCCCTCTACCGTCTGGCCGGCGTCGGCGAAGGCCTGCCTGAAGGCCTCGAAGGGCCCGACAATGGGAATGGTCAGGGTGCGTATGCCGAGGTTTTCGGCGAGCTCTTGGGCGTCGCGCAGGGCATGGCCGCTTGAGTAGGGGCCGGGGAGCATGACGCCGTGCACCGCATCGGCTCCGAGGGCGTCGACGCAGGCGACCGCGGCCAGCGCCGAGTCGATACCGCCGGAAAGCCCGATGACGACCTCGGAAAAGCCCGCCTGCCCGACATAGCCCTCAAGGCCCTGCACACAGGCCTGCCAGGTTGCTTCGTTCTCCATGGGCTTTCCTTTCTCGTAAGCGTGACAGGGGGATGGTACGTTTTCCACGTTTTTAGAAGTTGATAGACTAGTGGAGGTATATCAAAAGACAGTAAAACACAATAAACGTAAGAAAACGTACCATCCCCCTTTCATGCCGTCCCCTGTTGCGGTCATATCGCGCGGATGCGGTCGGCGAGCCATTGCGCCCATGCGTCGATGCCAGTGCCCTTGGTGGCAGATATCGGGAATATCGGCGCCGTGGGGTTGAGCTGCTTGACCGCGGCTCGGAAGGCGCCGTCGTCGAAGTCGAAGACCGGCATGGTGTCGACCTTGTTCAGGATCACCGCTTCCGACACCTGGAAGACCCCGGGGTATTTCAGGGGCTTGTCGTCGCCCTCCGGGACGCTGAGGATCATGGCCTTCGCGTGCTCGCCCAGGTCGAAGTCTGTCGGGCAGACGAGGTTGCCCACGTTCTCGATGATGATGAGGTCAAGCCGCTCAAGGTCGAGCACGTCGACGGCGCGGCGTATCATCTCGCTTTCCAGGTGGCAGGCGCCCCCCGTGTTGATCTGTACTGCGGCGATACCTTGGGCCTTGATCCTTTCGGCATCGACGCTCGACGCGATGTCGCCCTCGATGACCGCGATGTTGAACTCGTCGCGCAGGGCGTCGATGGTGGCGAGGATCGTCGAGGTCTTGCCGGAGCCGGGGCTCGCCATGATGTCGAGGACGAAGACCCGGTGGTGCGCGAACAGCTCCCGGTTGCCCCGGGCAATCTTCTCGTTCTTGTCGAGTATGGGCCGCTTCAAGTCGATCTGGGTCATGCGCCTGGCTTCTTTCTGGTCTCGTTTTCCTTGCCGCCGTCGGGCGGGGGACCAGCGGACGAGGGCCCGGCGGGCGGGGCGTCGTCAGGGATGTCCACCTCGATGGAGTCGATCCACATGCCGCGCCCGGCCACCAGCTCAGTGGCAAAGCTCCCGCATTCCGGGCACAGCAGGGAGAAGCGGTCGTGCCCATAGGTCGCGCCGCATTCCAGGCACCGGCTTTTCGGCTGGACCATGGTGATCTCCAGCGCCGCGCCCTCGGACAGGCTCCCTTCGGACAGGGCCTCGAAGGCGAAGCGCAGGGCATCCTCTATGGCCTCGGTCATGACGCCGATGGAAAGGCTTATACTCAAGACCCTTTCGGCACCGGCCTCGTGCGCAGAGGCGTTCACGGTCTCCAAGACGCCGGTCATTATGCCTAGTTCATGCACGTCAGCACACCTTTTGCTACTCGTTGCCTCCTGGGCTGCAGGACGAAGGGCAGCTCCTGTGTCCCACTGCAGGGTTGCGGAACACAGGAGCTGCTCGCCGTCCCGTGTGACAGAATGGCGGTACAGCTTTCACGCTTTCCTGTGACGGGGTGCGGCAAGCCGTAGCGCCCCCTGTCACGCTTCCCCCGTCACGCTTTGAGCGCCTTCTTCTTCGCGGCCTTTTCGGCAGCCCATTCCTGCTCCCATTTCTCGTCCTCGGCTTTTTTCGCCTCATATTCGGCGGTCTGCTTCTTGATGCGGTTCCCGAGCGCGATGCGGGCAACCAGAAGGCTCGCCTCGTAGAGTGCCAGCATGGCCGCGAACATGAGCAGCATGGTGACCGGCGAGGCGTCGGGGGTGACCATCGCCGAAATGACCATGAGGGTGATGTAGACCGTGCGCCAGTTCGAGCGGAGCTTCTTGTAGGGAATCACGTCGAAGATGACCAGGTAGAAGATGATAAGCGGCAGCTCGAAGGCGATTCCGAAGCCGATCTCGAACTTGATGATGAGGTTGATCCACTGTTTCGCCTCCGGAAGGATGGCCGCAAGACCGCCCGCCTGGTCGGTCATCCACTCAAAGGCCGGGTTCAGGATGACGAGGTAGCAGAACACGGTGCCGACGATGAAGAGGGCAACCCCGGCCGCGAAGGTCGGGATGAACCACTTGCGCTCGTTCGGCTTCAAAGCCGGCAGGAAGAACGCGAGTATCTGCCAGAGGATGACCGGCATACAGGCAATCAGGGAGATCCAAAAGGAAATGAAGAAACGCAGGGCGAAGGCGTCGAATGCGCCGAACACGACTAAGCCTGCCGCTCCGTCCTCGGTGTGGGGCATGAATTCCAGCACGGGCTCTAAGAGGAACTGGGCGGCGATCGGAGTCGCAAGGTAGAAGACGAATACCGCTATGACCAGGCTCGCGAGGATACGTACCACGCGCATGCGCAGTTCTCCCAGGTGGTCGAAGAGGGGCATCCGTGCGGGACCGACAGGCATGGCTCACTCCCCCTTCGCTTGTGTCGCGGCGGGCTTGCTTGTTGCGGGCTTGTCGGCGGCGGCAGGCTTTGCAGCTGCCGGAGCCGTGCCCTTCGTGGCCGCCTTTGTCGCAGGTTTATTGCCGTAGAGCTCTTCGGCCGAAGGCTTCGGCTTGCTCTCCGCAGGTTTGCTGGCCGCAGCAGCCGACTTGCTGGCTACCGCAGGCTTGTTCGCAGCGGACTTACTCGCAACAGCAGCTGCAGAGGCGGCTGCAGGCGTGCCTGCGACGGGCTTTGCTGCCTCGACCTTGTCTGCGGCGGCAAGCCTTTTTTCCTCGGCTGCTTTTTTCGCGGCACGTTCCTTGTCGTATTTTGCCTTGCGCTCAGAGAAGCTCTCTGCCTTCTCCGGAAGCTTCTTTGATGCGCCGGACTTGTCGGACTTGTCGGACTTGTCGGACTCTCCGAGCTTGGCAAGCACTTCGAGGGGGTTCTTGAAAGGCTCGTCAGAGGTCGGGTCGTACACCTCGGTCTTGAGAACCTTGCTCATTTCCTCTTGAGCGCTCTTGAACTTGTTGATTGCCTGCGCCACAGTCTTCGCAATGGCAGGCAGCTTATCGGGCCCGAAAATAAGGAACCCGAAAAGCATAATGAGGAAGAACTCGAATCCGCCAATACCGAACAAAGGAGCACCCCTTATACCGCTCATCGTGCGAGGGCACCTCCATGCCCCTGCGCTCAATCTGTCTACAACCCTACCATCTTAGCACAAAAACAACCGCATGCAGAGCAAAAGCGCACAGCAGCGGCGCTTTGCGGCACCGACCCCCGCTTTTTGGGCAATTGCAGTACCCGTTTCACAGAATTACAGCAGTTATCGTATCAAAATCGAACTTGTGTATGGAATTTGGGCGTGAGCGCGCATAAATTCACGTCAAAACGCCATTTTAGCGTGAATATTCGCCACCTTCCGTGAAAAAAGGCACGAAATCCGTACACAAGTTCGATTTTGATACGATAACTCGGAAAATCTTGCAGGTGTGGGTGCAGGGGAAGCGGTACAGTCCTCTGGGCCCGAGGCGGCGCAGCCCTCCATGCCCGGGGTGGCGCGCCCACGCAGGCTGTTGTGGAAATCAAATCAACCCTGGCGGTTTGATTCCCACAACCGCGCACAGCAGGATGGGGGGCGGGGATGTCACGTGACAGTTTTTAACCCCTCCCAAGTCCACACCAGTCAGCGTACATGTCGCATGGATCTGCTGGTGTGACAACTTATACGGCCCCGTGTCACACAGGTCCACACCAGTCAGCGAGGGTTTCTGTGGTGCCCGGGATTGCCCCGTTGCGCGGCTGAGCGTACTAAGGTACGCGAAGGCAAGCGTAAAAGGGGCAAGACCGGGTGCCACAGGAAGCCGCAGCGTCGGGCAGTTACGTCGGCTGGCAAGCCGGCGTAACCCAAAAGCCGCAGCGTCGGGCAGTTACGTCGGCTGGCAAGCCGGCGTAACCATCAGTTCCCGGTCATTACCATGATGGCCATAGTGGGGATGGCGAGGGCGAGCACGAGGATCACGCAGACGACGATGGTCACGATCCTCCTGGTCCGCAGGGACTTTTCCTTGTCCGCTTGTGCGCGCACCTCACGCTCCTGCGCCGCGCGGATCCGCTCGCTCTTCTGTTTTGCAGTAAGCTTTTGCTGCTTTTGTTTTTTCGCTCCCATGGGCCTTCCTAGTTTCTATTTCCCGAGCTTTTCCCTGATCTTGATGACACGGGCGGCGTTTTTCGCGACTTCGACATCAGCGTACCACTGGCCCCTCTCGTACAGGACGGCTCCGTCGACCATATTCATGAGGACATCGGCGGCGGCACAGGTGTTGACGACGGCTGACACCGGGTCGGTCATCGGCTTTTGGTGGGACCCCGACAGGTCGACCGCGATGAGGTCGGCCCGCTTCCCTATCTCAAGCGAACCTATCTTTTCCTCAAGGTGCAGTGCGCGGGCACCCCCGATGGTCGCCATTTCGAGCATGGTCGCACAGTCGAGGAACTGCCCGACGTTGACGGCGCGCTGCACCAGCATGCCGATGCGCATCTCGAACAGCATGTCGGTCGAGTCCACCGCCACCGGTGAGTCGGTGCCCAGCCCCATGCGCAGCTTCGCGCGCAGAAGCTCGTTCATCGGCGCGACCCCCATGCCCAGCTGGGCGTTGCAGCGGGGGCACAGGGCCACCGAGACGTCGTATTCCTTGAGCTTCTCGATGTCCTCGTCGTCGATATGGACGCAATGGACGGCCATGACCTTCTCGGTCTCGAAGGCGCCCCAGTTCAGCGCGTAGCGGATCGGCGTCGTGCCGGTCGGCAGCCAGGGCGGCACCTCGACGAAGCCCCGGCGGTTGTCCATCTTGTGAACCGAGAGGACCGATGAGCCGTACTTGACGAAGTTGTATTCCTCGGCGCTGCCGGCGAGGTGCATGGCAACCGGCATGTTGCCGTTTTTCTGGGCGAACTCCGCAACCCGCCCCAGGATTGCCGGATGGCAGGCATAGAGCGCCGAAGGAGAGATGCCGATGGTGATGAGGGGGGAGGCGGACTCGTCCTGCCACCGGGCGATATCGGTGGTGGCCTGCTTCATGGCGTGGTTGACGCGGCGCTTGTCCATGGCACCGACCTCGCGGTAGATGACGCTGCGCAGCCCCAGTTTCCGCGTCGCCCGGTGGACGGCGTTCGTCGAGGCGATGTCGGCAACGCAGGTAATCCCCGCAGACAGGGCCTCAAGGCCGCCAAACAGGGCTGAGTCGTAGCAGTCGGCATTGCTGAGCCGCCCGCTCTTTTCCACATACAGCATAAGCCAGGTGGGGTAGGGGACGTCGTGGACGATACCCCGCATCACCGTGCTCTCCAGGTGGGTATGCAAGTCGACCAAGCCCGGCATGAGGGCGGCCAGGCCGAAGTCCTTGACCTCCTCCTTGGGGTAGCGGAGCTGGAGCATCTCCCGTTCCCCGATATCGCGGATCTCTCCGTCGCGGACGAGGATTGCGCCGTTTTGGATGGGGTTGGCCGTAATGGGCAGGATATGTTGGGCACACAGTAACATAAGACTCCCTTTCCTCGCTTTCGCGTTCCTCGCGTTTTCCGATGGCCTTCCATGATAGCACTACCGCAAGGCCGAGCCGTGGAAACACACATGCTATACTTTTCTCAAAGCATGGCCAGGGTGTGTCAAGGGGTGTGTCAAGGGGATCTTTCTATTGACGTATTTCTGTATCAAAATGAGTCAAGAGAAAGGCTCCCCTGGCACACCGCCCCGACACACTGACACACCGACACACGCGCAGAAGGAGGAGCGGTGAGCATCGACACGGCAACGGGGGAGGCGGCGCAGGCGGAGGTCTCGACCGAGCGCGTCTACGGGATATTCTCCGCAATCGCACGGAGATACGAGCTGTTCAACGCGGTATCCAGCATGGGGCTTTACCGGCGCTGGCTTGCCACCTTGGTCGAGCGCGCCCCGATAACCAACGAAAGCGACCTGCTCGACCTGGCGGGGGGCACCGGCGACGTGAGCTTTGCCGCCGCCCGCATGAAACGGCCGCGCCATATCCAGCTGACCGACCTGGTCCCCGAGATGCTGGAGGTCGCGCGCGAGCACGAGCGCCAGGGGGCGGCACGCGGCGTCGCCGTCGACTTCGACGTCGTCGACGCGCAGGACATCCCCTATGCCGACAACAGCTACGACGTCGTGACCGTGGCCTACGGCATCCGCAACATGCCCGACAGGGAGCGTGCCCTGCGCGAGATGCACCGCGTCTTGAAGCCAGGCGGGGGGCTCGCCTGCCTTGAGTTCTCAACCCCGGCCAACCCCCTCGTGCGGGCCCTGCACGGCTTCTACCTGAGCACCGTTATCCCGTTCTTGGGCGGCCTCATCACCGGCGACCGCACAGGCTTCGTGTACCTGAAGGATTCGATCCGGGCCTTTCCCCGCCAGGAAGACTTTGCCGCCATGATGGAGGATGCGGGGTTTCAGCAGGTGGAATGGGTGGACTGTTCCGCCGGCATCGCCGCCGTCCACACGGGGGTGAAGGGCGACGGATGAGGGGCGGGGCCGGACGGCCCCGCCCCGGGGCGAACCAGGTTCGCCCCTGCAATGGCGTCGCTTCTACGACGGTGCGCTTCCGAGGGCAGTGGTGGGGTCCCTCTTCAGCATGGCGGCTATCAGGGGAACGACAAGCTGCGCCAACACCAGAAGCGACAGGGGGATTGAATAGTTGTCCGTCGCCGCCATAGGCCCGGCGAAGTCTTGCGTGGTGAGCAGGATGACCAGGCCCTCGACGAAGGCGACTGCCGATATCAGCAACACGGGCGTGTTCGCGGAGAGGCCTATTCCCCCGCCGGCGCCCCTCGTCCCTGCCTTGCCGGGCCTGCTGCCGGCCTTGCCTGCCCTGCCCTGCTCCCAGGCATTGCGGCTTTTCTCGCGCTTCACCATGAGGGCAACGCGCTGTTCCGGGGTCATCTCTGCCCAGGCGTCCTTGTCGATGGGCTCCTCGTGGTACTCGGAGGCCCGGCTGCGGCGGCCGCGCAGGAACCCGGCAAGCGTGAGCAGGAGCAGCGCGCCGGAAAGGACAGCCGCCACGAGGTTGAAAAGCGACCAGGTGCTTTGCGGGGAGTCTCCTGACGGAGTGCTCCCGCCAGCCGCCTTGGCCGTCGGCCCGTAGGCGACGGGATCGGGGCCGGAGTCGGGCGCAGAGTCGCGGTCGGGGTCGCGCCCATCCGCCTCCCCTTCCCTGTCGTCGGCATCATCCGCGCTCCCCGCCGCAGCCGCAGGGGCTTCCGATGCGGGGGCGGCGGGCACGGTGACGTAGACCGGTATGGTGGTCGGCGGGGTGCTGTTCGAGCCGCCCGAGGGCGGGATGTTCACCGTCGGCGGGTTGACGACGACCGATGGCGGGTTGACGATGACCGTCGGCGGCTGCTGGGGCTCGGGCGCCGGCGGGTCGGCGTTCTTCTCCCACTGGGCGTAGACGGCCATGTCGGAAACGACCGGCGTGGAGGCCAGGAACTGCAGGCCGCCGCCGGGAGCGGCCGCCCAGTGCGTGAAGGTGTAGCCGGAACGTATCGGCGAGCTCGGAAGGTAGCTCAGGGTCGCCGCGGGCTCCTGCACATAGATGGTGGCCGGACCGGTAAGGTAGCCTCCGTTGGCGTCGAAGGTCACCGCACAGCGCTTGAGCGGCGCGGTCACAGTTGCGGTGATCGAGGCCTTCAAGGTGGGGTCGGCGGCCACCGCTATCTGCGGGCGGTACTGGCCGGCGACGTTGGTGTAGCCGTTGGAGCTGACCGCGACCGTGGCGGGCGTCCCGTCATAGCTGGCGGCCTGAGCGCCGGACTTCGCCGCGATCTGCCCGGACTTGTCGGCCAGGTCGACCTCGGCGTAATCGATCGTGAAATCGCGCGCGGCAAGGACGTAGTCCTTCCCGTAGAAGAAGGAGCCGTCGTCGATGATGACCGCGCGGGCCGCGGAGGTCGTCGCCGGGGTGCCGTCGGGGTTGGTGATGAAGGGGTCGGCAACCGTGTAGACGACCTGATAGACGCCGGCCTTCGAAGAGTCGATCAGCGGCATCGCGCCGGTGCCGGAAGCACCCGTGATGACCACGTCCTTCAACCCGAGCTCGGGGCTCTCGGCGTCGACGACACCGACCCCCCGGAGCAGCTGGTCGCGCGTCAGGGTGACCGGCGTGGAGGTTGCGGCCAAAACAAGCGGGCCGTCGAGGGTGATGACCGGCATCGTGCCCCGGTCGACGGTGAAGCTCACCGTCACGGACACGCCGCCCACCCCCTGTGGGACGAAGGTGACGTCGTATGCGCCCATCGCCTGCCTGATTCCGTTGAAGGAGACGTCCACGCCATGGTCTGACAGGGAGCCCGCAGGCGTGACCTTGAAGCCGCGGGCCGCGGCCAAGGTGGCCAGGGTGGCCTTGGCGACCATGTCGTCCCTGTTCGCCAGGCTGCCGGCCTGCGCCCAGGTGAGCGGCACGTGGTTGGCGGCCACGATGTAGCGGTTGGTATCGGCGGGGTCGGCGGTATTGGCGTCATGGACCGTGCCGTCCTCGTCGGGCGTGTTGGATATCGCCTTCCGGTCGAGGACCTGAGCCCGGATGTCCTTCGTCGGGAGGGGCGTGGACGCAGCTTCCTGCATCCCGCCCGGCACTCCGATAACGACAGGCCCGTAGGACCCCTCCTGGGGCCCGAGCCCTGCCCGGTCCTTGACGCTGGGGGCGACGTGCTCGATGCCGGTGACCATGCCCTGCGCATCGCGCACGAGGCGGACGGCATCGGCCTTGCCAAGCCCCAGTATGAGGCTGTCAAGCGGCGAGGCGGCCCTGACTTCGTCGGCAGTCGTGACGAAACTCCAGGCCTTCACGGCCCAGTCGCCAGAGAAGGCCCAGTCGCCCACGAGCACGTAGCCGACGGCGCTCGTCGAGTTGCCCTCTGTGTCGGTGACGGTATAGCCCAGCTTGTAGACACCCTCTGTCGAGGTGTCGACCGCGCCGGTGCGGGACAGGGCGAGCGGCGGCGCGGCATTGCCGTCCTCGGCATCCCCGTAGGCGACGCCGCCCCAGTAGTCGGCCTCGGTGAAGCTGCTGTTCAGGCCTGCCTGCCTCAGTTCGGGGACCGTGATCCAGGGATGATGCCCGTTGGAAACCGTGACGTTGACCTGGACGGATGCCGTGTGGTCCTCGTTGACCCAGAAGGTGGCCGGGATAACGGTCGGGTAGCCCGCGGCACCCTCGGCAAGGAAGCTCGCCGTCTTGAAGCCGCCGTCGTCGGCGAGCGCCGGCGTGCCGCCCAAGGAGAGGCCCTGGTCGGCTCGCAGGTAGCTCTGAGCGTTCGCGCGGGAGACGAAGGCGCTGCCATAGGCCGTGCCGCTCTGCGCCTGCAGCACGCGGGCATCGGCCAGGTTGATGCGGAAGTGGCGTGCGGATATCGCGTAGGTGGCCCCGTTGCCCACCTCGGTCCCTTCGGGCAGCACCTTGGCGGTGACGGTACGCGTGAGGTTGGGCGAGGCGACGATCCCGATGATGGGGGCGTAGTCTGCGGCCACATCCTTGTAGCCCGCCACGTCAGCGACACGCATCGCCGTTGGCGTGCCGTCCGACCTCCAGGCCAAGGCACCTGAAAGCGCAAGTATCTGGCTTTCGTAGGGCTGGGCCACGTCGGATGCCTTGATGGCGAAGGAGCTCGCCTTCAGGATGAACTCGGGGGTGTAGTCGATCGAGCCGTCGTTGACGACGACCGCGCGGTCGACGCTGACCCTGTTGCCATCGGAGTCGGTCACCGCATAGGTGACCCGCGTGACAGAGGCGGCGTTCAGCGGGATCGCAGGCAGCACCTCGGCACCACTCGCATCCGGGTTGATGACGACCCAGCCGGTGATGTTGCCGTCGTCCTCGTCATGGGCTGTGACGCCGGCCATCAGCTGTGCACGGGAAAGGCTTCCGGCGGCCGTCGGGCTCCAGGCGACCTCAAGGGGCGTGGGCACCGCGGCGATGGTGGGCATGCTGCCTTCGCCCACCTGGACGCGCAGGACGATACTCGCCTGGTTGGCGGGCTCGGCGACGGTCACCGAATAGGTGCCGGTCGCCGCGGTGAAACCCCCGCGGCTGAGCACGGTCGGGTCGAAGGGCTCGACTGCGCCTTCCGGCGTGGTTTTCAGGCCCCCCGCGCCGAGCGCCGCCAAAAGGGCCTTGTCGACGTCCGGGGCGTCCAGGATGGCCTGGGCCTCGGAATAGCGCAGCATGATGTGGTCGCCGTACACGTAGTAGTTGTCGCGGTCCGGGTCGTCCGGGCCGCTCCCCAAGACGCCGGCGTCAAGCACGGTGCCCGTGACGTCCTTGGTGATGAAGCCCGCAGGAGCGTCTTGGCCGCGCACGGTGATGCGGTAGGTACCCGCAGCCGGACCGTAGCCGCCCGCGCTCTGCACTGAGAGCTCGGTGGAGGACATCGGGAAGCCCGTCTCGCCGTTGTAGAGGGCGGCACCCGACTTGCCCAGTATCTCGCTGTTGAGGTTTGCGGGGTTCGTGGTGACATCGACAAGCCTGGTCACAAAGGAGCTCGCCCGCAAAACCCGCCCGTTGCCGGGCACGTAGCGCCCGTCGTTGACGATCACGACACGGGTCGGCAGCACCCGCGGGTGGTTGAAGTCGGTGTCGATGACATCGTAGGTGAGGCGGTACATGCCGACCTTGGCCACATCGACGTCGCCCGTCGCGGGGTCGGCCTCGTAGGTGACCCAGCCGGTGATGACGCCGTCCTCGTCGTCAACGGCGCTCACGCCGTGCATGGCATGGTACTCGCCCGCAAGGAGGCTCCCCACCGGCCGGCTCGCCGCGTCGCCGACCCAGACCTCAAGGGGGGTGGGCACGGTGATCGTCGGCATACCCCCCTGGGAGACGGTGCCGGTGACGGCTACGCCCTGCTCGGCGAGGTCAATGCCATCGATGCGGAAGGTGATGGGCGTGTAGCTGCCGAGCGCCGCCCGGAAGTTCGCCGTGTTGACCAGGAGCGGCGTGCGCTCCGGCATGTCCGCGACCAGCCCTATGACGCGCACCTTGGCGGCGTCGATGAAACCTTGCGGGGCGCCTTCGAGGATCGCCTGGGCGTCCACGAGGTTCACCGTGAAGCTGCTCGCGGCGATGGCGTAGTTGGCATCCTTGCCGCCCGGGTCGACGATGTCGGCATCGGTGACGTGCGCGGTAACGGTCGTGGCTGCGGGGCGCCCGGACACCCTCCAGGTTATCGGGTAGTCGCCGGCCGCAGCCGCGGCCGTATAGCCCGCCGGTGCCCCCGCCCAGTTCACGGTCAGGCGCTCGCCGGCGAAGGTGAAGGCCTCGGCATAGGACAGGCTGCGCGCCTGGCCCTCGCTGCCCTCGATGTCGGCGCTGCGGGCAACGAAGTCGCGTGCGCCGATGATGATGTCGTTCTCTTTGTCTATGAGGTAGCGCCCGTCGGTGACGACGACGGCACGCGACTTGGCGGCGGTGTTGCCGTCGGAGTCGGTGACGCTGTAGGCGACCCGCCACACGCCGACGTTGTGCCGGTCGAGCGCGACGTTGCCGGCAACCGCGACCGCGGTCCCGTCCAGGAGGGGGCCGTCCTCGGCGTCCACGACGCTCATGGCACGTTTGAGGTCGGCGTCGGTGAGCGGCACGGGCGCGGCCGTCTGCTCGAAGACGAGCGGGTCTTCCGTGAACTCGATGACGGGGGCCAGGCCTTGGTCTATCTGGAAGGTGACGTGCGCCTGTACCTGGGGCTGGCCCTGGGGCGTGAAGACCACCTCGTAGGCGCCGCCGGCCTTGACCGGGTGGGCGGCGTCGCCTACCTCGTTGCTCAAGACGTCGACGCCCCAGTCCTCCATCGTCGCGGCAACCGCCCAGGACGCGGCGCGGGCGCGGTCGATGAGCAGGGCCTTGGCGCTGTTGCCCAGGCCGGCGAAGCCCGAAGCCTCGGCAAGGGCGAGGGTGGCGTTCGAGGCGGCCACGACGTAGCGCGCGGTGCCGTCCGTGCCCTCGCCGATGTCGTCGCCGTCGACGACCAGGCCGGTGACGCTGCGGGCGGGCGACCCGCCGTACAGGGGCTCGGCGGAGGCCAGGCCGACCACGATGGGCGCATAGGCGCCCGGCGCCTTCGAGTAGCCGGCCTTGTCGGCGACGGCGAGCAGGTAGTCGACCGGGATGGGGAGCAGGGCCTCCTCGGCATGGCTGCCGGTCGCGATGCGCCACGCGTGCGCCCGGGACGCCGCCAGCACCTCGGCGTCGGTGCCCGCCACGTCCTTGGCCAGCACGACGAAGTCGAGCGCCTCGACGGCATAGTCGCCGTCGACGGCGTAGCGCCCGTCGTTGACCAGCACCTTGGTGGCCCGCACGACGGTGTTGTGGTCGGAGTCGGTGACGCTGTAGGCGACCTCCTGGAAGCCGGCCCTCGTGAAGTCGAGGGGGCTGGCCGCCTCGACGAAGCCGCCGGACCCGTCGAGGCTGCCCCAGGCAAGCAGGTGGGTGACGTCGCCGTCCTCGGAGTCGGTGGCCGAGACGCTGTCTGCGGCCGTGCGCTCCGGCCCCCAGACGTAGTCCCATGCGCTTGCCAGGACGGTGCCTGCCGGCTGGGCGGCCGCGTCCCCGGTCCAGACGGTGCGGATGGGCGGCAGGTGTATCGCGGGATGGTTGCCGTTCGAGACGGCGACCCCTATCCAGGCGAAGGCGTCCCGGTCCTCGTCGACCCAGAACTTGACGGGGACGACGGTCGGGTAGCCCGGGGCGCCTTCCGCCAGGAAGGCAGCCGCCGCGAAGCCGCCGTCGTCGGCCAGGGCCGGGGTGCCGCCGGGCGCGAGGCCGGCGTCGGCGCGCTGGTAGCTCGTCGCCTCGGCCCGCACCAGGAAGCTGCGGGCATAGTCCGCGGTGCCCGCAGCCCCCTGCAGGGCAAGCGCGTCGGTGATGTTGATGCGGAAGTCCTTGGCAGTGATGGCGTAGAGGTCGCCGTTGCCCCCGCTCGCGCCCTCGGCCAGCACCTTGGCGGTAATCGTCTTGGTCAGGGCGGCGTTTTCCTTGATGGCTATCGTGAGATGGTAGTCGCGTGCCGCCGCAGACATCGACACCGAGTCGGCGACGACGGCCGTTGCCGGCTCGCCCTGGGATGTCCAGGCCCGGGCCGCCGACCTGTCTAAGATCAGCTCGTCGATGTCCCGGGCTGCGGCGACGTCCCTCGACGGAATGACGAAGGAGCTCGCCTGCAGGATGTAGTCGGGGGTATAGACCGCCGAGCCGTCGTTGACGATGACCGCGCGGGTGTCGAAGGACGTGTTGTTGTCGGAGTCGGTGACGCTGTAGGTGACCTGCGTCACCGAGAAGGCCTTGAGCGGTATGACGGGCATCTGCTCGGCGCCGTCGGCATCCGGGTTGATGCGGACCTCGCCGGTCAGCGGGCCGTCTTCCGTATCCCCCGCCGTCACGCCGCTCATCAGCTGCTCGCGGGTGACCGTGCCTGCTGTATGCGGGTCGAAGGGGATGTTGAGCGGCTTGGGCTCGGCCCTGACCCAGGGCGGCGCACCCTCGCTCACCTGGATGGTCAGGGCGATGGACACCGTGCCTTCGGAATCGGCCACAACAGCCGAATAGGTGCCCCGCGCGGCCATGAAGCCACCGTCGCTGGCAAGGGTCGCGGGAAGGGTGGAAAGCGAGCCTGTGGGCGTGGCCTTGCGCACTCCGGCGCCCAGCGCCTCCAGCAGGGCTGCGGCCGGGTCGCCTGCAGCCAGGATGTCCTCGGCCTCGCCTATGCGCAGCGTGATGTCGTTGCCGAAGACGTAGAAGCTGTCCTTGTCCGGGTCGTTAGGGCCCGAGGCGATGGTCCCGGCATCGACCACCTCGCCGGTGATGGCGCGGTCGAGGTAGCCGCTGGGGGCATCCTGCCCCCGGACGATGATGGGGTAGGAGCCCGCCTCGGCCCGGTAGTTCCCGCTGGCATAGACGGAGATGGCGGTCGAGGATATCCGGCCCCCGCTCTGGCCGTCGTACAGGGCGGCGGCAGACTTGGAGAGGATGTCCTGGTCGAAGGGCGGCACAACGTCCTTGAGCAGGGTCACGAAGGAGTTCGCGGCAAGGATGCGGCCTCCCACCGCATAGCGCCCGTCATTGACGACCACCACGCGGTCGCGGTCGACGGTGTTGTTGTCGCGATCGGTGACCCGGTAGGAGACCATGTAGCGCCCCACCCGGGCAAGGTCCACCGGCCCGGTCGACGCGTCGGGGGAGGCCACGACCGCAGATATCAGGTCGCCGTCCTCGTCGTCGGCCGCCGCGACGCCGTAGAGGTCGCCCGCGACTGCGGCGTACTCGGCCGCCGTGATGGCAGCGGCAGGCTTGAGGCCCGGCTCGCCTATCCACACCTCGACCGGGGTCATGACGTCGAGCAGGGGCACGGAGCCCTGGGAGACCGTGCCCTCGACCGTCACGCTCTGGGTGGTCGCCGGGATGGTGTCGATGCGGAAGGTGACCGCATAGACCCCCAGCTCGTCGGTGAAGCCCCCCGAGGTCACCAGGAGCGCGTCGAGTGCGGCGGCATCCGGCACAAGCGGGATGACCCGGGCGGAGGCGGCGTCGACATAGCTCGCCGGGCTGCCCATGAGTATCTGGTACGCCTCTGCGAGGTTTGCCCGGAAATGGGAGGCCGCGATGGCATAGCTGGAGTCCTTGGTGCCCATGTCCACCACGTCGGCGTCGACCACCCGCGCGGTGACGTCCTTGGTGGTGGTGCGTCCCTCGGCCTTCCACGAGACCGGGTAGGAGCCTGCCGGGGCGTTTGCCGCATAGCCCGCTGGCGTGCCTGTCCAGGACACGGAAAGCGGCGCACCGGAGAGGTCGAAGGCCTCAGCGTACGAGAGGCTTTTCGCCTGGCCCTCGCTGCCGTCCACGCAACCGACGCCGAAGCGCTTGACGACGAAGTCGCGTGCGCCGATGATGATGTCGTTCTCTTTGTCTATGAGGTAGCGCCCGTCGGTGACGACGACGGCACGCGACTTGGCGGCGGTGTTGCCGTCGGAGTCGGTGACGCTGTAGGCGACCCGCCACACGCCGACGTTGTGCCGGTCGAGCGCGACGTTGCCGGCAACCGCGACCGCGGTCCCGTCCAGGAGGGGGCCGTCCTCGGCGTCCACGACGCTCATGGCACGTTTGAGGTCGGCGTCGGTGAGCGGCACGGGCGCGGCCGTCTGCTCGAAGACGAGCGGGTCTTCCGTGAACTCGATGACGGGGGCCAGGCCTTGGTCTATCTGGAAGGTGACGTGCGCCTGTACCTGGGGCTGGCCCTGGGGCGTGAAGACCACCTCGTAGGCGCCGCCGGCCTTGACCGGGTGGGCGGCGTCGCCTACCTCGTTGCTCAAGACGTCGACGCCCCAGTCCTCCATCGTCGCGGCAACCGCCCAGGACGCGGCGCGGGCGCGGTCGATGAGCAGGGCCTTGGCGCTGTTGCCCAGGCCGGCGAAGCCCGAAGCCTCGGCAAGGGCGAGGGTGGCGTTCGAGGCGGCCACGACGTAGCGCGCGGTGCCGTCCGTGCCCTCGCCGATGTCGTCGCCGTCGACGACCAGGCCGGTGACGCTGCGGGCGGGCGACCCGCCGTACAGGGGCTCGGCGGAGGCCAGGCCGACCACGATGGGCGCATAGGCGCCCGGCGCCTTCGAGTAGCCGGCCTTGTCGGCGACGGCGAGCAGGTAGTCGACCGGGATGGGGAGCAGGGCCTCCTCGGCATGGCTGCCGGTCGCGATGCGCCACGCGTGCGCCCGGGACGCCGCCAGCACCTCGGCGTCGGTGCCCGCCACGTCCTTGGCCAGCACGACGAAGTCGAGCGCCTCGACGGCATAGTCGCCGTCGACGGCGTAGCGCCCGTCGTTGACCAGCACCTTGGTGGCCCGCACGACGGTGTTGTGGTCGGAGTCGGTGACGCTGTAGGCGACCTCCTGGAAGCCGGCCCTCGTGAAGTCGAGGGGGCTGGCCGCCTCGACGAAGCCGCCGGACCCGTCGAGGCTGCCCCAGGCAAGCAGGTGGGTGACGTCGCCGTCCTCGGAGTCGGTGGCCGAGACGCTGTCTGCGGCCGTGCGCTCCGGCCCCCAGACGTAGTCCCATGCGCTTGCCAGGACGGTGCCTGCCGGCTGGGCGGCCGCGTCCCCGGTCCAGACGGTGCGGATGGGCGGCAGGTGTATCGCGGGATGGTTGCCGTTCGAGACGGCGACCCCTATCCAGGCGAAGGCGTCCCGGTCCTCGTCGACCCAGAACTTGACGGGGACGACGGTCGGGTAGCCCGGGGCGCCTTCCGCCAGGAAGGCAGCCGCCGCGAAGCCGCCGTCGTCGGCCAGGGCCGGGGTGCCGCCGGGCGCGAGGCCGGCGTCGGCGCGCTGGTAGCTCGTCGCCTCGGCCCGCACCAGGAAGCTGCGGGCATAGTCCGCGGTGCCCGCAGCCCCCTGCAGGGCAAGCGCGTCGGTGATGTTGATGCGGAAGTCCTTGGCAGTGATGGCGTAGAGGTCGCCGTTGCCCC
Organism: Eggerthellaceae bacterium; assembly: GCA_009782605.1. Taxonomy (GTDB): domain Bacteria; phylum Actinomycetota; class Coriobacteriia; order Coriobacteriales; family Eggerthellaceae; genus WRIS01. The sequence continues at coordinate 42,445 of WRIR01000008.1, forward strand.
CGCTCGCGCCCTCGGGCAGCACCCTGCCGACGATGGGCTTCGCCGAGTCGAAGCCCGCGACCGCGATGTCGAAGCGGTAGTCGCCCGGCAGGGCATCGCGCCCATAGCCGGATGCCGCGAAGCCCGCGACCTGGAGCATTCCCGCAGGCACGGGGGTGCCGGCCGCATGGTTCGCATCGCCGAGGTAGTAGGCGCTTGCCTGGGAGAGCTCCAGCACCTCGGCCTCGCTGCCCCTCACGTCGCCGTATGCGACGAGGAAGCCCTTGGCGCCGAGGATGATTCCTGCGGCAGTATCGACCATGAAGCTGCCGTCGTCGATGACGAGGGCGCGGGTGGCGTTCTCGGCCGCCATGCCGTCGGAGTCGGTGACGCTGTAGGTGACCGAGTACACGCCGGGGGTGGCGGTATGGAGGCTCGTCACGGCACCGCCGTTGACGGTATAGGTGGCCTGCGCGGTGATGTCGCCGTCCTGGTCGTCCCAGGCCAGCATCTGGCCGCGCACCTCGTCGGCAGTGAGCTCATGGGCGGTTTCGCCCCGGTCGAAGGGGATGATGAGCGGGTCTTGCTGGAAGGTGATCACCGGAGGCGTGCCGTAGAGCGTGTAGGCAACGGCGACCGTGATGTCCTCGAAGCCCTTGATGGCGAACACGACCTCGTAGTCCCTTCCCGATATGCCGCCGGCAGCCGGGATGTCGTTCTTGACGACCACGGCCCCGGCATCTCCCAGGGAGGCGAGGGCGCCGCCGGGGAGGCCCAGGGCGGTGGCGGTGTCCATGAGCTGCCAGGCCTGGGCCTGGGACCTGTTGACGAGCTTGAGCTGGGCCGCGTTGCCCATGCCTGCGTAGTCGGCGGCGTCGGCGACCGAGATGGTCGCGTTGTCGGCGGCAATGCTGTAGCGGACGGCGCTGCCCGCGTCGTCCTTGTCGGCGAGCTCGTGGCACCCGGTCACGACCGCGTCTACGGTCGACTCAAGCGTAGTGGCCGGACCGCCCGCAGGGGCTGCAACGCCCAGGGTCACCGGGTAGGCGCCTTCCGCGCAACCGGGCCGGTAGCTGCCGGCGCTCTTGAGGGCGACGCCCACCGCGACCATGCCGCCGGGCTCGGCGGCATCGACCAGCCACGCCCGGGCACGGGAGTCGCCCACAACGGCGGTAGCACCGGCATCGACGTCGGCAGCCTTCTTCACGAAGCTCGTGGCGTCAAGCAGGTAGTTACCGTCGCTCACGAAGGTGCCGACCGCCACCACGCCCGTCGCGGTGGTGGCATTGCCGTCGGCGTTGGCAACCGAATACACAACCGGGTACACCCCGACCTTTGCCAGGTCGACCGCACTGGCGTCGATGGCGACCAGCCCGGTGATGTCAAGGCCGTTCTCGGCCGAGAGCGCGGTGACGTAGTCGGCCGGGTTGTAGGCGCCCGGCAGAATGGCGCTCGCCGGCTTGCGGGCTGCGTCCCCCAGCCAGACGAGGACCGGGGAGCCCACCATGAGCACGGGCAGCTCGCCCTCGACGACGATGGCCTGGACGGTCACCCAGCGGCCCTCGTCCGGGCTGGCGCCCGAGCCCAGCACCTTGAAGGTCACCGGGTAGCTCTGCCCGGCAACCGGGTCGGCCGGTATCCCCACGACGTGGACCTCGACCATGTCGGGGCTGAATGCGTCGCCCAAATCGGCACGCGCCTTGGCGCCCGCCATCATGATGAGCGTGTCGTTGCACTCGCCGCTCGGCCCTGCCATCAGGCTGGCAGCGTTCTTGGCCGTGATAGAGAAGTCGTTCGCGCCGATATAGGGCCGCGCCTCCATGAAGGGGAGCACGGTTATATGGCCGGTGCTGTAGATGCCCGGGTCGGCGGTTGCGGCATACCGGACGCGGTAGTCCTCGCCCTGGGGGTGCGCCATGCTGAAGGCCGCCCTGTCCAGATAGTAGCCCGGCTCCCCCCAGGGCGGGACGGCCTCCACCACGGACAGGCCGGTGCTTCCCGGCCAGGCGGCACCGGGGCGTACCGAGGCGCTTGCCTTGATCTCGCCGAGGAGCTCGTTTCCTTGTTCGGTGCTGCCGGTGCTGTATGCGGCGATCTCTGCCGCCCGGGCAAGGCCGATGTAGGCGTTCTCGTGGGTCAAGACTAAATCGGGGAGCTTGACTTCGAGATAGGGGGCAGGCTGCTTGTAGGTGTCGTGAATGGCAACAAGCTGCTGGCTGGCAACGACCGGGTTAGCGTTGCCGTTCTCGTCCTCAAGGACGAGATAGACCCTGCTGCTCTCAGAAAGCGTAGAGGTGGCACTTTCCGGCAATACAAGGTCCCAGGTGCCGTCATCGTTGAGCGTGCCGAGTATCGGCTGCCCGTCCTTGCCGAGTATCGCATTGTCATCGGTGTCGACCACCGCATACAGCCTTATTGCAGGTTCCGGGTTGTGGGGCTCCGCGGCAGCCTGGGCGCCCTGGGCAAGCCAGGTTCCCGAGAGCTCGGCCTCAAGCCCTACCCAGAGCTTCCCGCTCGTCGGATAGCCTATCTTGGCCGGGGCCGGCGGCAGGACGTCCTCGACCGTGATGGGGGCCGGCATGTCCTCGGGCCGCGCCAGGTGTACCTTGGCCGGGTCGGGGTTGCCGGGGTATTCGACCCCGCGCCACAGCGAGTCCATGCGGAAGGTGTCCCCCGAGCGCAGGAAGCCGCCGTCGGAGTAGCGGACCACGCCCTCAAGCATCCTGCCGGTCTTCTCCATCTCATAGACGTCGTTCTCCATCAGGATGGAGGAAACCTGCCCCGCCGTGGACATCTCTATGTCGCCCGTAGCGGCGCGGGTGATTGCATAGCGGCCGAAGACCTCGTCGGTCCAGATGGGGCGCCCGAGACTGTCAAGGCCCTCGGCCACCGAGCCGATGACGCGCAGGTACTTGTCAGCGTTGGTGACCGGCTCGAACACCCGGTCGATCCTCGGGGCGGCGTTGTTGCCTTGGATGCGGCGGTAGGGCAGCATCCCCTGCGAGCCGAAGTTGTCCACCGCGGTCGTGAGTATCAGGCTGTTGTTGTTGTCGAAGGTGCCGTCGCCGCCAAAGCTCACGCTCCCGGCTATGGTCAGGCGCTGCATGGGCCACGACAGGTAGGGGTCCCCCCACGATGCCGAGCTCCCCCAGACGGGCGGGGGCGGGACAAGGCCGGCGCTCGTGCCGGTGCCGGTGCCCTGGGGGTTTATCGACGAGTTGGAGGCGTTCGCCGTCCCGCCGACGCGGCTGGTGCCGTTGCCCCAGACCGCGATGTCAGAGTCGATGGAGTTGAAGCTCACCCCCGTTGCCGTGGTGGTGCGGAACACCCGTGCGGGGAGGGCCGTGGTGCCCGCCCCGAAGTTCGCGAAGTCGTAGTAGAGCGGGTTGGTGAAGGTGAACTCGAAGCCCTGCGTGCCGTGGACGATGGCGCCCCGGTCCACGCTGCCGTGCATGATGGCGACCGCCCCCGGCCCGATGTTCACCGTCCCGTTGTCGTTGCTGATGGTGGTCGCGGCATTGGTGCTCGTCCCCGATATGCAGGCGCCCCGCTGGGAGTAGAGCTCGATGGACGAGCCATAGTCGTGCACGTCGAAGCTCCAGTTCGGGCCCATGAAGTTGATGGCAGGGCTCTTGATGGTGGTCTCGAAGTCCTTGTTCCCCGCCCCGCCGTTGTTGCCCTCGTTGACGACCTTGAGGATGCCGCCGCTCTCGATGAAGAACTTGTTGTCCCGGCCGCAGAAGGAGATGCCTGCGGCTGTGGCGTTGTAGTTGGTGTTCGACAGCTTCCTGACCACCTCGACCTCGGCGTTCCGGGAGACGCGCATCTCGCAGTTCATGGGCTCGTTGAGGCCCAGGCCGACCGTTGCGTAGGTGCCTATCCCCGCATGTATCCAGAGCGCACCGTGCATGAGGCTTTCCCTGTTCAAGAGCATGTTCTGCGACTCGCAGTAGAGCTTGGAGCCTGTGCCGCTCACATGGAAGTAGGCATCGCCCGGCTTGAGGCCGCGGATGCCCTGGATGAGCGCGGTCCCGCCCTGCCCGGACGAGGTCTGCGTGTTGTAGGCGCTCAGCTTGGCGCCGTTGCTCACGGTCGTGCCGCCGTGGCCGCCGCAGGTCGAGATGGTGCCGGACTCGTCGGCCCAGCCCCAGATGTTGCTGTAGGCCGTGACCTCGGTGCCTTCGCCGTCGACCAGCATCCAGGCGCCCGTGGCCTGCTTCTGGGCGTATTCCGGGCTTGTCTTCGAGTTGGTGTTCAGGGATGTCGAGCCCTGGTAGTGGACCCGGTCCCAGGACGTCCCGATCGCGACGGCGGCGCAGTAGTAGTCAAGGCGGTAGTTCTGGAGGTATGCCTTGGTGCCGTTTATGAAGCTTATCTCGTTGTCCCCCGTGAGCGTGGACGCGACGAGGACGCCCGTGGGGGCGCTGGTGCGGATGTCCATGTCGGCATTGTCGTAGACCTGGTGCTGGGCATAGACCATCGGCCCGTGGTTGCCGCTTGCCGCGTTGGGGGCCGGCATGTTGTTCGTGTTGTTGAGCTGCCCGTACCACACTATCTTGCCGGTGCCGCGCACCGTGCCGTTGAGGTTGTGCACGAGGCTTCCCCGCTGCGGGCCGTCGCCTTCCACGTCCTCAAGGTTGACGGTCCACCTGTCGGTGATGGTGGAGGGGAGGGGCACCCCGGGGGAAGAGTAGCCCCAGGTCGCGAAGCCCGTGGCGTTCGTGCCAGCGGAAGTGGTGCGGCTCCCCACGGCAACGAGGACGTTTTGCTGGGCGCTCCGGGCGGTCGTGCGCATTATCTTGATGTCCTTCAAGGTGAAGCTCAAATCGGGGCCGGGGGTCATCGTCAGGACCAGCGTGATGTTCTCGTTCTGGGAGCCGACGTGCAGCGTGTGCCCGTTGCCGTCGAGGACGAGGTCGCGGGCGAGCACGGAGGGCTGCGTGTTGTTCGTGCCCCGGATGACGTTCGACGAGAGGCGGATGTAGCTCACGTTCGGGTCGTCCCAGGCGATGCAGAAGTCGGCCCAGGTGTCGACCTCGACGCCGCCCGGGATGTCGCCTATGCCCGTTATGGTCAGCGGCATGACGGGGATGCCTTCGGCAGAGTGCGGGGCGGGGGCCTGTCCGGGGGCCGGCGGCCCGCCCGGGCCTTCCTGGACAGGGCCTTCCTGGGCGGTGGCGCCTTGCGGGTAGTTGAAGTCGTGCCAAGAGTCGAGCCCTGAGTCATGCCAGGAAGGGTTATCGTATTCCACCAGGCCGTTGCCGGGGGCGGCCACCTCTTCCGCAAGCGATGTCGTCGGGGGAGCCATCATGACGGCTAGGTTGACCGCAAGGAGGGCAGCCAGGGCCTTCCTGGGTGCCTGCATTATCCCCTTGTTTCGCCTGCTGCTTTTCTCTGTGCTCATTTGGCCGCCTTTCCTTTGTCTTTCATCTCTCTTTGTCTTTCTGGCCTGTGTCCTCCGCTTTCCTGTGCTCGGGCTCCTCTATCCCGATGCCTCGCCTTGCCATAACGGGCAGGGTGGGCGCTGGGGTTTTCTTCCAGCGACAGGCTCTTTGGACAGACCGGGGGTAGACGCCAAGGCCGGCGACTCCCTCAATACCCCTTAGTATCAAATTCCTATTCTGTTTACCACCTGCGGCGCATTATAGCGTCGGGAATGAATGATTTCAACGATGCGGAATGCGGGGAAAGCCCCGGAAATCCCCTGTTCATTCGGGAATTGACTCAGCTTCGCACGCCGGGCGCGCCAGGCCCCTCCCGCTTATGCGAAACCCGACTCAGGGCAGGGGGGCGCAGATGGCGGGAGGCTAGTGGTAGCGGTAATGGGCGGAGCAGCTGCCTTCGGAGGACACCATGCAGGGGCCGATCGGGTTCTCGGGCGTGCAGGCCTTCCGGAACAGGGGGCATTCTGCGGGCTCCATGACGCCCCGCAGCACATCCCCGCAGCCGCACCCCGGGTGCTCGACCGTCTCCTCGACCGCCGGGCGCAGCCTGCAAAGGGCGTCGAAGGCGGCGAAGCGCTCGCGGAGGCGGTAGCCGGACCCGGGTATCTCGCCGATGCCGCGCCACTGGGCGGGGCAGGCCTCGAAGACCTCGTCGATGGCGGCGGCGGCGGTCGGGTTGCCCCCCTCCATGACGCCCCGCACATAGGCTATCTCGATGTCGGCACGGCCTTCGTCAAGCTGGCGCACAATCATGGCGATGCCCTGGAGGATGTCGACCGGCTCGAAGCCGGTGATAACGCCGGGGATGCTGTAGGTGTGCGCAAGGAAGTCATAGGGCTTCCTGCCGATGATGGTGCTCACGTGGCCCGGCAAGATGAGCGCGTCCACTTTCAAGGCGGGGTCGCCCACGATGGCCTCAAGCGCCCCGGGCATGCTCTTGTGCACCCCGAATACCGAGAAGTTCCCCAGGCCGAGCGCTTCCGCACGCTTGAGGGCCATGGCAGTCAGGGGCGTGGTCGTCTCGAAACCGACCCCCACGAAGACCACTTCCCTGTCGGGATTTTCCCGGGCAAGCCGCAGCGCGTCGAGCGGCGAGTACACCACCTCGACGGAGCGGCCGGACGCCTTTTCCTCAAGCAGGCTGGAAGTCGAGCCGGGGACCCGCATCATGTCGCCGAAGGTCGCGACCGTCACCTGGGGGACCCGCGCCAGGGCGACCGCAGTGTCGATGTCGCGGTTGGCCGTCACGCAGACCGGGCAGCCGGGGCCCGAGGCGAGCCTGATGCCCTCGGGCATGAGGCCCCTGATGCCGTTGCGCGCGATAGCGACCGTATGGGTGCCGCACACCTCCATGATGGTCGCCCGCTCGGGGGCGAGCGCACGGATGGAGGCCACGAGCCCCCGGGCGATCCCGGGGTCTTTGAAGGGGCTCAGGTCCATCTATTCGGAGAGCAGCACGCCGAGCGAGGGCCGTGCCGGGGCGCCGGGCGCCGCCTCAGACCTAAGGTCGTCGGCGGCGAGCTCCGGGAACTGGCTGATGAGGTCGAGGGTTTCCTGGGCGAACTCGGCGCTGACCACCTGGATGGCGAAGCCCGCGTGCACCAGCACGTAGTCGCCCTCGCGGGCCTCGGGCGTGAGGTCGAGCGAGGCCTCGCGGGTCACCCCCATGATGTCGACCGTCGCCAGGTTGTCCGCGCCGATGCTGTTGATTCTTGCAGGTATTGCCAAGCACATGGCGTGCCTCTTTCGTGGTCGGTGTCCCCCTCATTATACCAGGCCTGTGGCGGGAGGCGCCCGAAGAGCGCCCGAAGTGCGCAAGGCGTGGGCCGAAGGGCCCGGTTGGAAGGCCCGGGGGCTTTTGAGGCGCGAGGGGGGCCGGCTCGTGGTAGAATGGGGGGAACACCGACGAAGGAGACGACCCGCCTCGATGCCTGTTGCGCTCAGCTTGACCCTTGTCCTGTTCTTCCTTTTGATGAACGCCTTCTTTGTCGTCTCGGAGTTTGCCCTTGTCAGGGTCAGGAAATCGCAGATCGAGATGGCGATAGACGCAAAGAAGCCGGGGGCTGTGCACGCCAAGGCCATCGCCGAGAACGTCAACGCCTACCTTTCCGCCTGCCAGCTGGGCATCACGCTTGCCTCGCTGGCCTTGGGCTGGCTCGGGGAGCCCGCCGTCTCGCAGCTCATCCATCCCCTGTTCAAGGCCTTCGGCATGTCCGACGTGCTGATATCCGCCATCGCGGTGGCCATCGGCTTCACCATCATCACCGCGCTGCACATCGTGGTGGGCGAGCTCATCCCCAAGTCGCTCGCCATTTTCAGCACAGAGCGCTACGCGCTTTTCACGGCAAGGCCCCTGCGGTGGTTCTACCGCATCACCTACCCGGTCATGTGGCTGTTCAACACGGTGACGAACGGCGTCATGCGCCTGACCGGGCACGACGTGACCAAGGAGCACGATGCCTACACCGACGAGGAACTGAAGCTGCTCATCGAGCAGAGCGCCGAGAGCGGCTATGTCGACCCGGAGCAGAGCGAGTACGTGAGCAACATCTTCGACCTGGGCGACAAGGATGCCGAGGCTATCATGACCCCCCGCACCGAGCTCGCCTGCTTCGACGTCGAGGACCCCTTCGAAGACAACATCCGGATGGTGCGGCAGTACAAGTACACGCGCTACCCGGTGATTCGGGGCAACAAGGACGACATCATCGGCCTCGTGCACATCAAGGACCTCTACGGGCTTGCGCCGGACGCTTCCTCAGACGACCTCATCGTCAGGGCCATCCCGGCGGTCCCGGCAAGCGTCCCGGTGGACAGGCTCATGCAGACCCTCCAGGAGAGGCGGACGAAGATGTGCGTCGTCGTCGACGAACACGGCGGCACGGCAGGCATCGTGACCATGAGCGACATCATGGACGAGATCGTCGGGCGCTTCGAGGACGAGTACGTGCACGACGGCGAGGACGTGAAGCAGGTCGGCGAGGGCCACTACCGCGTCGACGGCACCATGCCGGTCGACGAGCTCTACGAGCTCATCGGCTTCGAGGTGGAGCAGACGGGCTTCGAGACGACGGGAGGCCTGCTCTTCGAGCTGTTCGACCAGATACCCGACGAGGGCGACACGGTCTCGGTCGGCCAGGACGGCAGGCGGGCGACCTTCACCGTGCTTAAGATGGACAAGCTGCGGGTGGACACGATTGACCTCGTCGTCGATGAGGCCTGCGGGGAGGTGTCGGGCTGACACGGGGCCGGGCGTGCGGCTGACGTGCCGACAGACGCGCACGCTCCCGGCTGGGGCGGGCGGCGGACATGCCGCCGGGCCGGGCTAACGGGGGCCGGGCGTGCCGCCGGGCTAGCGGGGGTTTGCCGACCGACCCCTCCTTTCGAGCGCCCTCGTGATGAGGGCTTCTGTAACCTGGGGGTTCTTCCCTAAAAGTGGGCCATGGAGGTATGAGCCGAGGACATTTCTGTAGAACACCCCGTCTATCTTCTCCGTATCGTTGTTCCCGTGGCCGGTCGACGACACGACGCGCCCGAAGGGGCGCAGGCCATCTCCCAGGAAGGTCCGTCCGGCGTGGTTCTCATACCCGGTGACCGGCTGTGTAGAAAGCTCGGTTTGTAGGCTTATGTCGCCGACGAGGCGGCCCGCCTTCCCCCCGGCATCCGTGGTCACCATGTCCACCAGCCCCAGGCCCGGGATGGGCCTCCCGCCGACCAGCTGCTCGTGCCCGAGAAGCTGGAAGCCCCCGCAGACCGCCAGGAGCACGCCGTCGGCCTCCACGAAGGCGCGCAGCTTCTCGCGTATGCCGAGCAGCTGCTCCGACGCAAACGCCTGTTCGCGGTCAGGGCCGCCGCCTATAAACACGATGTCGATGTCGGCGAGGTCGAGAAGGCCGAGGGCCTGGCCCTGGGTGACAGAGACTGCCTCGACGGGGATGCCGCGCCATTCACAGTGCTTCCGCAGACAGGTCACGTTGCCTCCATCGCCGTAGAAGTTCAGCAAGTCGGGAAGGAGGTGGGCGATCCTGACGGGCTGCTCGGTGTGGCGGGGGGGCTGCTCGGTGTGGCGGGGGGGCTGCTCGGTGTGGCGGGGGGAAGGGTGGGTTTCTGTCCCGCTTTGACGAGCCTGCCTGTCTGCCGCCTTGACGAGGCGTGGAGAAGAGGCACCGCCCCCGGTGTCACGCCCGCTGTCACGCCGCTCCAAGCGGAGCAAATCTTCCCGGACGGGAGGGAGCGCGGTGTAGTTCGCTATAAGGTAGGCCTGGCCCTCGAAGGACTGGCCCGCCAGGAGGGCGAGCACGTCCTCGGCGCTGTCGACCAGCTCCGCTTCAAGCCCGGCATATCGCAGGCGGGTCTGCAGGTCTTCTCTGCGGATGCCTCCCGCAAAGACCGGCAGGGCGGCCTGTTCCCCACTCTCTAAGCGCCGTGCAAGCGCCTCGAAATCAACGTCCCACAGCCACGAGGGATCGCGCCCGTCGCCCTCCTTGTCGTTCACGAAGAAGGCGGCCGCAACCGGGCCGGTATCGTGCAGGATAAGGGAGAGGTTCTGGTTGAAGCCCGTCGGGTTCTTCGCCAGGTTGAGCAGGACCGGCCGCCCTTCGACCGAGAAGCGCTGCAGGCGGCCGTTTTGGGGGTCGAAGGCGTCAAGCGCACCGTGGAAGGCCGCTTCCGGGCAGCCCAGCAGGCGGGCGAGCGCGAATGCGGCGAGCAGGTTGTAGGCCATGTACTCCCCACTGTAAGCGGCGCTGATGCGCGTGCGGGCGCCCTGTTCCGCCAAGACCTCGAAGCTCAGCCCTTCGGCGCCCAGACTGATGTCCTGCGCCGCAAAGTCGAGCGGCGGGCGGCCAAAGCCACAGAGCCCGCAGGCGTACTCGCCCAGGTGCTCGTAGCGGCGGGAAGCATAAGCGAGCATCCCCGAACACATCGGGCACATCTGGTAGAACGGGGCCGGGGACGCCTCCCCGCCAGAGGTGTGACAGGGGGGGCCGCCGTCACCGTCCCCCTCGCCATCTCCCTCGCCACGCCCCGTCCCGAAGGTCGCCTTCTTGTTCGGCACCCGTGCCGCAACAGCGGCGCAGAAGGGGTCGTCGGCGTTGTAGACAAGCACGGTACGCGGCGAGGACTCCAGGGCCGCAACAAGGCTGTCCTGGATAACGCTGACTTCCCCGACCCGGTCGAGCTGGTCGCGGAAGAGGTTCAAGAGCAGCAGGTAGTCGGGGGCGAGCTGGGGGAGCACTTTTGCCGCCCAGAGCTCGTCGCACTCAAACACGCCCCAGTCGGCCTCCTTGCCGTGCAGCAGCGCGGTGGCGATGCCGGAGTCGAGGTTGGCCCCGGTGCGGTTGCAGACCACCGTGCTGCCGGCATGCTCAAGTGCGTCTGCAACCAGGTTGTTCACGGTCGTCTTCCCATTCGTCCCACACACGACGGCCGAGCCCTTCCGCAACAGCGGCTTGAGGCCAGCAATGATGTGCGGGTCTATCAGGAGGGCGGCCTTTCCGGGGAAGTTCGCCGCGGGGCGGCGAAAGACATGCCGGAGGCCCCAGGTGCTCAGTGCGCTTGCCCCGCGCGCGGCCACCCGTCTCAAGCCCATGCCCGTCCCCTCCCTTCCTTTCGGGGGAGCCGGAGGGCCCGAGAAGGCCGGGGGTGTGGGAGGGATCCCATCAAGCTGCCCTCACGCGCCGCCTTCTGCCGCGGTCTCGTCAACCGGGATGAACAGGTCGCATTTGCAGATGCCCTCGCTCACGAACTCGTCGCAGGGACACAGGGACGTGTCGTCGATGTTCACCCGGCAGGGGCAATGCCCGTTGCGCTTGGAAATCCCCCTGATGATGCCCATCACATAATCGGAATCGGGGTTGATGCGATATCCTTTCATCGTGCTTCCTTTCCTGCCAGGGCCGCCTCGTGTGCGCCGCCCCCGGCCCTTTCTGTCGCCGAGCCTGTTACCCGGGCCTTCTTCGCCGCGGCCTTCTCGGCCAGGCGCTCGTAACTCACCGCAAGCGTGAGGACGCTGCCTTCCGAGACGATGTCGCCCTCGTCGTCGTAGGCCGCGACATTCCAGAAGGTCTTGGGGCCTTCCCTCCGGTCGACCTGTGCAACGCCCCGTAGCATGCCGTGGGTGGCGCTTTTGCGGTGGCTGACGTTCACATTGACCCCGAAGACCGTCTCCTTGCTGGCATCGGCATTGTTCGACGCGCCGTAACTGGCAGCGCTTTCAAGCAGGGCTATCGTGGCGCCGCCGTGCACGACCCTGTCGGGCTGGTACAGGTCGGCGCTTATCGGCATGTGCATCTCGACGCGCTCCGTGCCCGACTCGATCACCTTGATGCCCAGCAGGCTCATCAACCCGTTCGTCTCGCGCGTCCATTCGTTCGTCCACTCGCCCATAGATTTCCTTTCCTACACGGCCGCAGTCCCCAGGGCCGCAACCATCCCGTGGCCTCGGCGGCCTCAGTACAAAACGACCGCCATGCTCCCGCAGGCCTCGAAAAGGGCGCGGAAGTCCTCGATATCGTGTCTGACATCGCCATGGGTCGGGTCGCTGATAAGAACCTGCCCGGCCCCGCGGTCGATCCCATAGAGTACCACACAATGCTCCCGCTCGTACCAGTTCCAACCGTCAAGCTCGATGCCGGTGAACCCGGGCATGGTGCCGTCGATCGTCGTCCAAACCAGCACCGGGTAGCCTTTTTTGGGAAAAAGGAGCAGCTCGTCCCACGGAGTCCCGCTTATGTCGCGGGCCTGGATGTCCGACGACCGGCTTTCCAGGAAGCGGTTCGCCGCCGCCACGATGCCCGGCGGATACACCGTCATCCCTTCCTCGGTACGGGGATCCCCCACAAAACCGTTGACGAAGTCGTCCTCGGAGTATGTGAGGAATGAGTCGGCGATGGCCGTCTTCTCAACAGCAAAGCCCATGCTGCGCAGCACTATGGTGAGCGCGACGGACTCGCACCCCGTCGGCAGCTCCGGGTATTGGTTGACGAACTGCACCCGCTGGGCGTAGGCCGCCACCGGGAAGCGGGGATCCGAGACGGAGAAAGCGCGGCGGTCAGTCAGGACGGCCTCAAAGGCCTGGGGGCCGAGGATGAGGGCAGGCCCGGCCGGGGGAAGCACTTTTCGCAGGTCGACTGCAGAAAAGAGAGAGGATGCCGAAACGGGGGAGCCCCAGAAGGGAGGGGCTTCCCCGGCCCTGTCCTCCGCCTCGTGGGCCTGGCCCTGCTGCGGGGCCTCGGCAGGGGCGGCCTCCCGGTCGCGCCACAGGATGCTCGGTATGCTCAACGCCACGATGAGGGCGGCGAGGACGACAGCCGCCACGGCGACAGAAGCCTTCTTCTTCTCTCCGTTCGCCATGCAGGGTCTCGCTTAAAGCCCCAGGGCCTTTTTGAGGGCGGCGACACGGCGGCGGGACACCGGGATCTTCTCGTCGGAGCCGTTCAGGACCAGCAGCAGGGTGCCTCCCGAGACCGGCTCGATCTCTTCGACGAGCGAGAGGTTCACCAGATAACCCCGGTGCACCCGGAAGAAGCCGTGCCCGTCGAGGCGCTTCTCCAGCTGCGCCAGGCTGACCGTTGAAAAGTAGCGGTCGGAGTCGGTCTGCAGGTAAGCATAGTCGTCGCGTGCCATGACGAAGCGTATCTTGTCGATGCCGATAAGTATCTTCTTCCCGCCCTTTTCCACCGGGATGCGCTCGGCCCGCTGCGCCTTCGCATGGAGCGACACGTGCTCGCGCACCCGTGTGATGGCCTGCGCCAGGCGGTCGGTCTCGACGGGTTTCACCAGATAGTCGACGGCACTCACCTTGAAGGCGTCGAGAGCGAACTCGCTGTAGGCCGTCACGAACACGACTGCAGGGGGGTACTTCAGGCGTTGAAGCGCGTCGGCGAGCTGGAGGCCGGTCGCCTCAGGCATGGAGATGTCGAGGAAGACCACGTCGCAAGGATGCTCCTTGAGCCTTTCGATGGCGTCCCTGACACTTGCCGCCTCCGCAACGATCTCGGTCTGAGCCAGCTCGTCAAGCAGGTACTTCAGTTCCGAGCGCGCAGGGGTCTCGTCATCAACGATGATTGTCTTCAGCATGGTCGCTTTTCCTCCAGGTCGACGTCTTCGGGGCCGCACAGGCCACCGGTAGGGTTTTCTTGGATGTGCCTTGTCAGGCCCCTCAATTATAGGGCAAGATTTCCCTCCGCCCAAAAGATTCGCACAAGCGGCACGAGCCGAACCGCACAAACGACATTTCCGATCAACCGCCAATTCCTTGCATGTGCCGTCATTGGCCTTTAGTGTCGTAAATACTTCATTCGTAAATTCCACTTTTTGGCAATTTATTCGTACATTCTTCGTATGTTGAATGGGGAAACACTATGCAAGCGCTTCGGCGACTCTCCCCCTTATCGCCGCCTCGAATTTTAGCCATGTCATATCACTGGCCGGTTCAATCATTTTCATTTTTGCAGGATCAACTAAAGCATAAAAAACGCGGTCATAGACACGCTCGGTCATTAAGCGCCTACATGACACAATGGAGCGTTCAAGGTATCCCGTTTCTTGATATTCACGATCAACAGGGAAATGGGGCTGTCTAAACTTTGTTGAAGTATGTATTTTTACATCATCTCTAATTACGAATACGTATCCAAGCCACGGTGTTGAATGATTGTATAGGTCGTATCGGCAGGCAGTTTGAAAATCAAACCCCGATCCTATCGCCTCTTCCGTACGATTGTTCATGTTGTTGCCATATGAGCTCCAAATGGATTTTAATTCGATTGCGGCTATTAATTTTTCTTCTCGAACAACTACGATATCCCAAGACTTTTCTGGACGAAAAAAACCTGGTAATTCTACTCCTCTTTTTCCAAAATGGATTTCTTCCTTATTTATTCCAGAGTCAATGAATACTTGAGCAATCACATCAGCAAGGGCATCTAGATGTCCTCCACTTGTTACTTGGCTCCTGAATCCTTGATCCATATTGCCGGCTACTTGTTGACGTTTCGCTGCGTCTTCGCGTGATGACTCAATGCCAACAATTGCGTATTCCACAGCTCGTTTAATATCATTTCCGTTAAACTGCAATTTTATTCTCCCTGTATCCAAAGGCAATCGAAGCTGCCTCATTAGCAAGACTATAATCCTTATTAACGAATGCCTTTTTCAAGGCGTCCGCAATATCATTGGCTATAGTGTCTGGGTCAGGAACCCTGATTTTCCTAAGAAATTGCGCTTGGAATCGAAGCGTACCTCCACGCATTTTGACTCCGTAAGCATCGATGAATAGCTCGCAATAGAAAGACATCAACAACCCGCCAAGCACCAGTAAATCCCATTTTTCTGAGGTGATATAATACAAATTTCCGTGAGGATAGTGCTTATCGTCATAATAAGGTTCGAGTCTATAGTGCATATCCTGAATTAAGAGTTTCGGTGTATTTTCGAGTCCGGGACGATAGTTGTCAATGGTTCTAAACCATGTTCCGGAATTCTTTTTTGCAATATGCCTTTTACCAAGGACAGTGCGATTGTTAGAAAAAAAATCGCATAGTTTTTTGGTATTGGACAAATCCGAGAGTGAGCCATCTTTGTTCCAAGGACTAACAAGCCACAATGGGTCTGTGTAAACGCTCTCAGTACTTAACTGCCGGGATGTAATCATAGGAATCAAATGTTCTGGCTCAACAAGGTCTTTTACCCTAGTAAGAAAGATGCTATCGTTGCCCGTTGCCATTCCAATTCCGACACGTGTTCCTGTTTCTAGGCTTTCGAGCATTGGAAAATGCTCTTCAAGATCGCATAATAGGGCTTGTTTTTCAGGCAAAAGAAGAGGCCAAGACCCATCTGTAAGTTTCTTTGCTTGGATTTCTCCTATACGGCAATTTTGAACACCTTGAAAAACTTTTCGCTCGAAAGCATCGGCCAATTTAACTGCTTCTTTTTCATCAAAATATGAAGTGGCTTCAACATAGATGACGTTACCTTGTGTTGCTTTGGATATGGTTGAAATGGCAGGGTAGGCAGAAACATTACTTTCAAAGGCATTAACATCATGCATTGAAATAATTGACTCAACTGCATAATTTTCAATAATATACTTGCGAAGCTTTTTGCCATATGAATTATGCATCCATCTATCAGCGCAAATAAAGGAAAGTTTGCCGGAAGAATTCAGCATGGATAAACCTTTTTCATAAAATCCGATGAATAGATCGCTGCCAGGAGTCATTGTCTGACAGTTCATCAGGTATTTTTGCTTCTTTTCTTCATCAATGTCGTTCGATCGAAGATATGGTGGATTGCCAACGAGAAAATCTGCGCTGGTAAATTGCGGCATTATTAAAAAATCATCCTGGATAACCCAGCTTTCAATCAATTTATTTGAAAGCTGGGAATCGATATTTTCAGAAGTAAGTAAGGCGCTTAGAGATCTCTTTGTGGTGGTTATTGAAGAGGGACAAACGTCGATGGCTTTTATTGATCCGTGCAAATCATCGAAATTATGACCAAATAGTCTGCATGACTCTATCAGTCGTTTTGCCATCTGTACCACAAAAACGCCAGTTCCGCAGGAGGGCTCTACTGCAACCCTTCTCGATAAATCGATACGAGAGTCATAACCGCACAAATCGAGCATCAGATTGACGATCCATTCTTTTGTATAAACAACTCCGTTTTTCTTCATTCGCTTCTTTCCTATATCTTCAAAGACCACCTATATCTTACTCTTCAGATGCCTCTTATTTTGAATTCTTCGTAAACCTTCTACGATAAACTGAGATGCTAATTCTGCTTGCACGAATATGAGTCTATTCCTTCTCTTCAGGGGCAGCAGGAAAGAGCTGTAGGTCTCCTCCAGTGCCTCTGCTAGTCCAATAAATGCCGCTGAGATGATCAACACCCTCAACTGCTATTCGACAAGTGCCCTACGCCTGCTTACGGGCAGCGCAGGGTGAGGGTGACTGTGGTGCCGACACCCGGCTGGCTTTCGACCTGCATGGAGGCGTCCGGGCCGAAGTGGCCCTTGATGCGGTCGCTCACGTTGCCGACGGCGATTCCCAGCCCCGTGGTCGACTTCGGGTTCAGGATGCTCTCGCAGGTCTCCTTGCTCATCCCGACGCCGTTGTCCCTCACATACACGCGCACGTCCTCGCCCTGCGCCTTCCCCACGACCTCGATGTCGAGCTTCCCCGTTGAGGGGAGCGCATGGCGCACGGCGTTCTCGACGAGCGGCTGGATGAGGAAGGGCGGGACCAGCATGTCCTCGACCTCCGGGTCGACCTCCACCTCGATGCCGACCCGGTCCTCGCCGAAACGGGCGACCTCGAAGGAGAAGTACCGCAGCGTCTGCTCTATCTCGCGCGAGAAGAGGATCAGGTCGGCAGAGTCCTCAAGCGTCCTGCGGTAGAAGACGGCGAACTCGCGCAGGAGTATCCGCGCCTTTTCCGGGTCTGTCCGCACGAGCGAGGCAATGGTGTTGATAGTGTTGAAGAGAAAGTGCGGGTTGATCTGGCTTTGGAGGGCCTTGAGCTCCATCCGGGTCGCCAGCTTCGTCTGCTGCTCAAGGGCCGAGGCGGCCATCTGGGTCGACAGCAGCGTGCCGAAGCCCTCGGCGATCGATTTTTGGGCCTCGCTGATGTGCGTGGCCTTGCGGTAGTAGAATTTCAAGGTCCCCGCGGCGCGCCCGCCGACCGAGAGCGGCACGATGATGGCCGCCTTGATGTTGGCGGACTTCGTGGGGAAGCCGATGTCTTCCGGTGTGGGCAGAATCCTCATCTGGCCGTCCTCGATGGCCAAGCGCGTCGCCTGGGTGCGGACGGCGCTTCCCGGCGGGCTCGCCTCCCGGTCGGCTCCGGCATACCCGAGGATCTGTTCCTCGTCGGTGATGGCCACGGCGATGGCGCCGGTCGAAGGCAGGAGCAGGTCGCAAACCTTTTGGGCAGAGTCTATGTCAAGCCCCTCCTTCATGCAGGCGAGCGTCTGGCTTGCCAGCTTCAGCATCGAGTCGGTCTGGCGGGCCCGGACGCTGTCGGGATCCATAAGGAGGCGCGAGACCAACACCAGCGAAGAGGTGAAAGCGATGCCTGCCAAGACGATGACGGGCGTGTTGAAGGTAGGCTGGAGCAGCGACCCCAGCAAGACGAAGCCCGAAAGCACCGTCAGGGTGAACATCAGCATTTCCAGGGTGAAGAAGCGGGGAAGGTGCGACTTGTCCCGCCTTTCCTTTTTCGATGTCATTCTCACACGCCTTTCACTTCGCCCAAAGGCCAAGCTCGTTGAGGACAAGAAGGGCTGCGGCAACGATCAGGAAGCCGCCGAACACGAAGCGGAGCGCCCGCTCGGGAACCCTCTTTACGAGGCGCGCGCCAATCACGGCCCCGGGAACGGAGCCTGCCGCAACGGCGATGCCCGCCAGGAAGTCAATGTTTTCCAGGGCCGCGTGCCCGACCACCCCGGGAATTGCCAGGATGACCATGGCGACAAGCGAGGCTCCGGAGGCCTCCTTCATGGACACACCCAAGACCGCTATCATGAGCGGGATCATGAGAAACCCGCCGCCGACCCCGATATAGCCGGCAACAAGCCCTGCGGCGAGCCCTATCGGGAAGCCGACGGCAACCTGCGAAGGGGAAAGCCGCAGCCGGCCGCCGCCGGCCGCCGTGCCGCTACTGCCCGGCCCACCGCCTGCGACCGGCTCGCCATCAACCAACCGCGCCTCCTTCAGCCTGGCTGCCTGGACAAGCATGGTCGCTGCCGAGTAGGTTATCACGGCCGCGGCAACCACCATGACCAGCCAGGCCGGGGACACCGACGACAGCCACACCCCCGCAACCGAGGTGAGGGCCCCGCCGAGGCCGGCGGCAAGGCCCAGCGGGAGGATGCAGGCCTTCTGACGGATGCGGGCGGCCGCACCCGCAAGGGAGGTCGGCACGATGACGAAAAGCGAGGTGGCCGTTGACGCAAGGGCGCTCATCCCAAAGGCAAGCCGAAAGACCGGCACGATGACGGTGCCGCCGCCGATCCCCAGCAGGCCCGAGAAGATGCCGATGAGCAGCCCGACCGCGGCAAGCAGGGAAAACGACAGGGCCTGGTCCATGGGCTATTCGGCGATGTTGAGGCGGATCTCGCTTGTCGAGCCCGGGTCGATGCCGCCCGTCCCGAGGTTTATCATGACCTGGCGCTGCGAGACCGACTGGATGAGCGCGGTCGTGAGCATCGTGTCATGTTCCATACGTGCCATGATCTCGGGCCAGACGAACTGGAACTCGAAGTATCGCGAGCAGTTGCGCTGCGCGTAGGTCGCGGCCTCGCCGGTCGCGGCCTTCGCGGCCTTGCGGTAGGCCGACTTGTCGGGCCGCGCCAAGGACCGCATGAAGGCCGTCATGCGGATGCGGTTCATGATCCCCGGCTCAAGGAAGGGCCCGGGGTAGGGCTCAAGCGAGGCAGCCTTCACCTGGAGAAGGTCTATCTGCGTGCGGCTGTACTCCAGCTTGCGGAACTCGTAGAGCCACCGGTAGATGTCCTGGCGAAAGCGCGTGCCCTCGCTCGTTGATGCCGGGGGTCGGTGCAAGAGGCTCCACTGGTTGTCGAACCACATGTCGGAGCCGTACATGCGCAGGTTGAGCATGTAGTCCAGGTCTTCGCCCCGGGTTATCCACGGGTCGAAGCTCAGGCGCTTGAAAGCCTCCTTGTGCAGCACGAAACAGCCCCCGCACACGTAGTTCGAGCGGGAAAGCCTCGGACCGCGCATCGCCTTGGCCATCCACTTGTTGAAAGCCCTGCCCTGCTGCCACAGGCGGTTGTACCACTTGTCCTGGCTCGCGGACAGGTAGGTGCCCTGCGTGTTGAAGAAAAAGCCGGACTTCGCCAGGATGGGGATGCCCTTCTTCGTCAGCTTCCCCAGGCCATACATCGCGTTGTGCAGGAATTCCGGGTCGTCGATCACCTCGTCGTCGTCGATGAAAACCACCGCATCGAACCCAAGGGTGCTGGTGACGAGCAGCCCCAGGTTGCGGATGGCCCCGTAACTGGAAAGCCCGATCTCTGCCTGCTGCCTCCCCAGTCCCAGCTGCTCCATGCGCTGCTGAATCAGGTTGAGCTCAGGGGCCCCTATCACCACGATGCCGAGCTTGGGAAACTTGGAGGCTATCTTCTGGACCTTTTCCGCAGCCTGCACCTCGATGGAAGGCTCGCTCACCACCAGGATGACAATAGGCCCGATGTCGACCACCTGCTGCAAGGACTCAAGGCAACGGGGCAGCTCCCCGGCCTGAGTGAGCGGCGTCGCGTGATCGTAGGTCGTGAGGACGTTCCCGCCCTCCCGGGAACGCCGTACTGAAACGTAGGTGGGGATAACGATTACCGGGTTCATTCTCTTCCTTTTGATGAAAGGCTCCGGTCACAAAAGCAGGCCGCAGAGGCCACCGATGCGGACCAGAAGGGGTGTACGTGGCTATTGTAACCCTTTCACGCAGTTTTGCCATCCAATTCACCGAGTGAACAAAGTGTGGCCGCGTCGGGAGCTGCCCGGGTGCCGCTTGGTGCACTGTCCAGGTGCTGCCCGAGTGCCGCTTGGTGCCGCCCAGGCACAGCCCGAACGCTGCCCTAGCTTTGCGGCATGGTCTTCCGAAGGGCTTTGAGAAGGGGATATCCCAGCGCATAAACCACGACCGCCTGGCCGAAGCCGACCGCCGCCACACCGAAGAGGTACATGGGCAGATAGGCCCCCTCAAGGCTTATCGACGTGAAGGGAATGGTGTAGAACCCCAGCCCCTGTAGGAGAAGGGGCAGGTAGGCGGGCACGATGAGCGCGTTGGCGACGACCGGCCCGAGCAGGGCGAGACGCGGGCTTTCCCGAAACCTCCTGCACCACAGGGCGGCAAGCAGGGTCGCGAGGGTCCCGAAGGCCACGTCGAAGATGCCAAGGAGGCCGGTGCCGTTCATGACCGACGCGGCAAGGTTCGCGATGGCGCAGCCGAGCGTCAGCCCCGGCACCGCCGCAGGCGTGAGCACGGCGAGGACGGTTATCGCCTCCGAGACACGGAACTGCACCGGGCCCCAGGCAAGGCCTTGCAGGAGGAACATGGCAAGCAGGGTCGCACTTGCGTAGACGGCGGCTATCATGCCCGCCTGCGCGACAAAGGACGCCCGTGTGTTCTTCATGGCATGTTCCTTCCTCGCACGGCCACGGCAGGTGGATTATACACGGCAGGAACGGGGCAGCCGCGCAGGAGCGGGGCGACCCCCCGGAGGGCCCGCGACCTCGCAGAGTGGGTGTCCTCAGGTGTCCTCAGGCTTGGGCTCTTCCTTTTTCGGGGGGAAGTACGAGTAGAAGACGTCCTCGTGCAGCACCGTCCCGTCGAGGCCTGTCACCGTCCGGTAGTTCGTGATGCTCTTTCCGCCGGTCGCCGCCTCCACCCAGTCGCTGTTCCTGCTCTCCACCGTGCGCTGGGGGCTGGTCCCCCAGATGCTGACAGTCATGCTGGACCCGTCGTAGCGCGCGGTCACCAGGATATGGCGGTCGGTGTCGTTCGTGAAAGAGAGCGTGGGATACTCCCAGGACACCGCCGCGTCGCGGCCCAGGGGATAGTGGGGCAGATACAGGCTGTGGTTCGCGCGCTCGAGGATGGGGAGCCCCGCCTCATAGGCTGCGTTGAAGACCCCCGTCGCGACGTTGCATATCCCGCCGCCGGGCTCTTGCACCATCTCGTTCTGATCGTTGATGGCACCGGCCTCCCTGTAGCCACTCGACTCGTCACAGCGGCCCACGACCTCGTTCCAGAGCCAATCCTCGCCGGGCGCGACGAGCGAGTTGTTGAGCCTGTCGAGGCAGCGCTCGATGTTGAATTCGCGGTTCGACCCGCTGCCCGACCCGTACCCCAGGTCGAAGGAGGCTATCAGCTCGATGACGCCCCAGGACGAGACGTCTGCCGCCGTCACCGCGGGGTCGACCTGCGCGGTGCCGCAGAAGACCCGGCGGCTCGTCGCGCTGCCGAAGAGGATGCTTTGCACGTCCTCGACCGCCCGAAGGAGGTCGGGGCCCTCGCCCCGCTCCCCGCCGACGATGACCGGGGTGCCGCTGCTAACGTCGATGGATGCGTTTTGGGCGGTGCCGAAGCCGGCCTCGTCCATGAGCTGCCGCAGCCCGTCATAGGCCTTCGCCGCGTCCACCGAGGCAACCAGCCGCTGGGCGCTGCCCTCGCCTTCGACCGCGACCGTGACCCACGCGCCGAGCAGGGCCGCGTCCGCCTCCCAGACCTCGCCCTCGTAGTCGAACACGATAGGCTCGTCGAGGATGTCGTTGACCTCGGTCGCGAACACCTGGGCGGCATCGTCGTTGATGTTGATCGGGATGGTCCTCATGGGCGCCTCGAAGGCCTCGCCCGACCGGTCGAGCAGCATGCTTTCGGCGCGTTCGGTGAACAGGGCCTCGTCGACCTTGATGCCCGTCCGGCCACTCCTGACCCAGGCGAAGCCGCCCGAGTCGATGTCGATGTTGCTGTTCACCATGCCGATGCCGATGGTGTCGTTTATCGGCTTAAGCGCCACTGCAAGCTGGTCGCGGTCGAAGTCGACGGTCGCCGAGAGGTCGATGTTACCCGCCCAGCTGTTCACGCGGTCGACCAGGCTCGGGACGACATCGAAGACGCTGCTTACCTGCCCGATCTCGTAGGCCTTGTCGACGAGGGCCGCTGCGTCGACCGACGCGCCCAAATCCGTTGCGGAAAGCGTCCAGGTAATCGAGGCTTCCTCGGGGCCGGCGGGGCCGGCCTCCTGGGCGGGGTCGGCGACATCCCCTTCCTCGGGGCTGTCCCCCTCGCCCTCCCATGAGACGGCCTTGGTCGCAAGGCGTTCTTCGGAAACGGCATCGGGCCTTACGTGGACCCGCGTACCCGCAAGCCGTCCGTCGAGGGCCACCTGAAGCTTCTCGGTGGCCGCCGCCTTGCCCAGGCCGCCGATGTCGACCCCTTCGATTTTGACGCCTTTGTGCACCTTGTTGTAGCTCCAGGCGAAGTCGGTGCCGACAATCACGCCGGTCATCACCACGAGCAGGATGCCTGCGATGGCCGCCTTCTTTCCGAAGGATGCTTTTTTCCGGGGAATGGCAAAGGGTGCCGTCGCAGACACGTCCCGTGAGGTCGTGCCATAAAAAGCAACAGAGCTTTTCTGATGGTTGCGTCGAGGAGCCATGGCTGTTCCGTTTCATCTGCGTTTATTACTACAATTATGGCTTTCGTGCAATGATACACCATCCGAGCCCCGAACGCACCCCTTTCTACATGAACTCTCCACTGGTTTTCTGTCTTGCGCCACGGGGGGTGGGTCTGGTAGTATGTCCCCATGAATTCTGTTTCAGGGCGAGGTGAAAATCCTCACCGGTGGTTATCGGCAGGGTTCGCCGCGAACGGCAGCACTTAAGGTGCCGCACGCGCGACCCGGGCCGCGAGTCCACGACCCTGCATTTGTCCCCGAGAGGCGGGCGGGCGCAGGCTGATTCTGGTGGGAGCCCAGAACCGACGGTCACAGTCCGGATGAAAGAGGCAGAGATCTGTCCCGCAAGCAGTCCCGCGCGGACAGACCCTTTGAACCTGTATGAAGAGAATTCATGCGGGTTTGTTCTTTTTTAGGCAGGGAACAAGACCTGAACCGCAAGGCCTTAAGAACCGCAGGAAGAGAAAGGGTCCTACCATGACGAGCAAGAAACCCGAAGCACACGAGGCTGTCGAGGCAGCCGCAACGACCGCAGCCGCGCAGGCTGCCCCAGAAGCCCCGGCGCCCGACTCCGAGGCCGCTGACCTCCAGTTCACCAACACGAACCGCTGGGACACGCGCCAGCTGGTGATCCTGGCGCTCATGTGCGCCATCAGTGCGCTTTTGGCCTTCATCGAGTTCCCCCTCCTTCCCGCAGCCCCCTGGTTGAAGTACGACGCCTCCGCGATGCCCGCCATGGTCAGCGGCTTCGCCTACGGCCCGGTGGCCGGCCTCGTTGTCGGAATCATCGGCTCCCTCGTCCATGCGGTCCTGCTCGGAGACTATGTCGGGGCGCTCATGAACATCATCATCGTCACGTGCTTCGTGGTCCCCGCCGCGCTTGTCTACAAGCGGATGCACACCTGGAAGGGTGCCGTCATCGCGCTGGTCGTCGGCTGCATCACCGCGACGCTGGGGGCGCTTGCCGCCAACCTCGTCATCACGCCGCTGTATTTCGGGATGCCCCGTGAGGCTGTCGTCGCCATGATACTGCCGGTGCTCCTGCCCTTCAACCTTATCAAGGCCGTGCTGAACTCCGTGCTGACCCTCATCGTCTACAAAAGCATCTCGAACCTCATCACGCCGAAGAAGAAGCAGATCAAAGGCAGATAGCCCACTCGGGCGAAGGGGCGCAAAATGACAGCGGCGGCCACAGAGGACATCCATATTGACTTCGAGGCGACCGGCTTCACCTATGACGGCGAGGCCTTCGTGCTCGATGGCATCGACCTCGTGGTCGAGGAAGGCTCCTTCGTTTGTATCCTCGGCGGCAACGGGTCGGGGAAATCGACCCTGGCCAAGCACATCAACGCGCTGCTCCTGCCCGATGAGGGCAGGGTCGCCGTGTTCGGCGCCGATACCCGCGACGAGCGCTCCGTGTACTTCATCCGCAGCAATGCCGGCATGGTCTTCCAGAATCCCGACGACCAGCTGGTCGCAAGCCTCATCGAGAACGATGTCGCCTTCGGGCCGGAAAACCTCGGCGTGCCGACCGACAAGATGCGGCAACGCGTGACCGAGGCGCTTGCCCAGGTGGGGCTGCAAGGCTTCGAGAAGAGGGAGACCCACGCGCTGTCGGGCGGCCAGAAGCAGCGCGTCGCCATCGCCGGCGTGCTGGCCATGGACCCGCGCATCCTCATCCTCGACGAGGCCTCGGCCATGCTCGACCCCCGGGGGCGCCGGGGGCTTTTGCGGGTGTGTTGCGAGCTCAACGCCCAGGGGATGACCATCGTCATGATCACCCACTTCATGGAAGAGGCGAGCCTTGCCGACAGGGTCGTCGTGCTCGATGCCGGGCGCATCGCCCTTGACGGCGTCCCGAGCAAGGTGTTGACCCAGACCGAGCAGCTGGCGGGCCTGAACCTCCAAGCCCCCTTTGCCTGTCGGCTTTCCGGCGAGCTCCAACGCCGCGGCGTGCCGGTCGCCACCCACGTTTCCGAAGACGATTTGAAGGAGGAGCTGTGCCGATTGCTTTCGAAGACGTGAGCTTTTCCTACCATGCCCCCGCAACGAAGAAGAGGGCGAAGAAGGGGGTTTCGGCAGCAAGGAAGGGCGCCCCACCGCCTCCGGAGGCCTGGGCGCTCAAAGACATCGACTTTTGCCTCGAAGACGGCGAGTTCTTCGGGATAGCCGGCCACACCGGCAGCGGGAAGAGCACGCTCATCCAGCACACGAACGGGCTTTTGCACCCCACGGTGGGCCGGGTGCTCGTCGACGGGCAAGACATCCTCGACAAGAAGGAGGCCACCCGCGCGCGCTCGAAGGTCGGGCTGGTCTTCCAGTATCCCGAATACCAGCTCTTCGCCGCCACGGTCTACGACGACGTGGCCTTCGGGCCGCGCAACATGGGCCTGGCGCCCGACGCGGTCGATGCCTGTGTGCACGAGGCGCTTGCCCAAGTCGCGCTCGATTTTGACACGGTCCAGGGAAGGAGCCCCTTCGAGCTTTCCGGCGGGCAGCAGCGCCGCGTGGCCTTCGCGGGCGTGCTCGCCATGAAGCCGTCGGTCCTCGTCCTCGACGAGCCCGTCGCCGGCCTCGACCCGGCGGCCCGCCGGGACTTCCTCGGTTTGATTACAGGCTTCCACGACGAAGGCCTCACCGTGGTCATCGTCTCGCACAACATGGACGACCTCGCCCGCCTCTGCGACCGTATCCTCGTGCTCAAGGAGGGCGAGATGCTGATGCTCGGGACCCCGGAAGAGGTGTTCTCGCACGAGGGGGCGCTGCGGGAGGTCGGGCTCGGCGTGCCTGCGGCCCAGCGCATGGCGAACAGCCTGAAAGGTGCGGGCCTGGATCTCGAAGGCGGGCTCTACGACACGGCACGCCTTGCCGACAGCCTTGCCGCCCTGTACCACGCCGCCGTCCGATAGCGGACACAGGGGGACGGGGGAATTGTGTTGATGATAGCGATATTCGGGAGGTACTGGCCGGGCACCAGCCCGCTGCACCGCATGGACCCCCGCGCAAAGCTCCTGTTGGCCTTCTTCGTGATGGTCGTCATCTTTAGCGCCCAGAGTTTTTGGGGGCTCGCCGTCTGCGCGGCCTTCGTTTTCGGGTTCTTCGCCTGCGCCCGCATACCGCTGGTGCAGGCCATACGGTCGGTGGGCCTGCTCTTCTTCATCGTGGTCGTCGCGGCGCTCTTCAACGTATTCTTCGTTCAGGGCGGCACGGTGTTCTTTCACTTCGGCCCCATCCAGGTAAGCGAGGCAGGCCTCTACCAGGCGGCCTTTATCGGCTGCCGGCTCTCGCTGCTGCTGCTCAGCATGAGCCTGCTCACCCTGACCACGACGACCCTCGACATCACTGACGCCTTCGAGTACCTGCTTACCCCCTTCGAGCGCTTCGGGCTGCCCGCCCACGAGCTGTCGATGATGATGGGCATCGCCCTGCGCTTCCTGCCGCAGTTCGCCTTCGAGCTTCAAACGATCCACCGGGCGCAGGTCAGCCGCGGGGCGAATTTCTCGAACAGCCCCTGGAAGGGCGGCCTGCACATGGTCGGCTCCCTGATGGTGCCGCTGTTCACCAGCGCCTTCCGCCATGCCGAGACGCTGTCTTTGGCCATGGACTCCCGCTGCTACCACGGCGGGGTCGGGCGCACCCGGCTTGCCCCGCTGGCCTACGGCCCGCTTGACCGTCGGGCGCTTGCGGTGATTGTCGTGATGTTCGTGCTGGTCCTTGCGACCAACTTCATCCCCCGATAAGGAAGGAGACCCCATGCCCCGAAAGGAAAGCCCCCTCAAGAAGGATGGCCCCGCGGCCACCCAGGAGTCCCCAGCCCCCCAGGCCAGCTCGGCCCAGTCGGCCCCGCCGGAGCCCCCGCACGCCCCCGATGCCTTCGGCCCCCCCTTCCCCTCGACCGGGCTCCTGGCCGCCCTGGAATACCTCACGGACATCCCCGCCTGGTTCCTGGCAACCTGCGAGGGCGACCAGCCGCACGTGCGCCCTTTCAGCTTCGTCGCCGAACAGGGCGGGAAACTGTGGTTTTGCACCGCGCGGACCAAGGACGTGTACCGCGAGCTTGAGGCGAACCCGAAGTTCGAGCTCTCCGGCTGGAAGCCGGGCCGCGGCTGGATAGTGTTGCGGGGCAGGGCCGGGCTGGCCGACGAGGCACGCCCCGATCTGCGCCGCGCGGGCTATGAGCACATGGCTGGCCTCGGCGAGAGCTACGACGGGGCAGACGACCCGGCCCTCACCTTCTTTTCCGTCGAGGACCCCGTTGCCTGGATAGCCGACATAGACGGCAGCAAGCAGTTCCTCCGCCTTGCCTGACGGCAATGGAGGCGGTCGGAAGGGCACCGTCCCCCCTGCTACGGCAACTCCCCTTGTTCGCCCGTCGGAGAGGCCCCGTCCGAAAGACTCAGGCGAAGCGGTAGATGTCCTTGGTGGCCTGGGAGAACCCGGCGTAGACCTCTTGGGCGATGGCCTCGTCCTCCACAAGGGCGAAGGATACCGGCTGCCCCTCTTCGTCGAGCTCGGTCACCTCAAGGAGCAGGACCTCGCCCGACGAGCCGGCGGGGGCGTCCTCGGTCACCGGGAAAAAGAACCCGTAGCGCCTACCTCCGTGGATAAGCAAGCCTAAGAACTCCAGGTTGACGAGCTCGCCTTCCTCGTCCTCGAAGGTGAACACGACGCCTTCCTCGACGGGAGGGCAGAAGTCGGGGGAGCTTCCCTGCCTCATGGCCGCCCCTGCTCAGTCTTTCTTCTTGCGGTAGTGGTGGTTGCTCTTCGACTTGGCCCCCTGCGAAGGGCCTCCCCCCTTGGCCGGTGCGCCCGCAGGCACGCTGCCAAAGGCGCTGCCGCCCGCGCCCGCGCCGCCGATACCCGCTGCTGCCACAGCTGGTGCGGCGCTGGCTGCCGAGAGTGCGCCGAAGCTCGGTTTGGCGAACTCGAAGAGGGTGACCTCCGGGCCGTACTTCTTCACCAGCCGCGCATACTGCGGCTCCCGCGTCTTCCACATGGCGTAGAGCGGCGTCGCAATCGCAATGGACGAATAGGCCCCGCAGACCAGGCCGACCGTCATGGCGAAGGCGAAGTCGCGCAGGGTCTCGCCGCCGAAGAGCAGCATGGCGACGACGGGGATAAGTGACGAGACCACCGTGTTGATCGAGCGGATGAGCACCTGGTTGACCGAGTGGTTCGCCATGGACATGAAGTTGCACTTCATGTCCGACTCCTTCGCGTTGTCGGCAATGCGGTGGAACACGACGACGCTGTCGTAGAGCGAATAGCCTAAGATGGTCAGCAGCGCGGCGATGGTGTTCGGGTTTATCTCGCGGCCGACCAGGGTGTATATCCCCATGATCAGGATGAGGTCGTGCAAAAGCGAGACGATGGCCGTGAGGCCCATCTTGTACTCGAAGCGGAACGCGATATAGATGATGATGAGGATAATGGAGACCAGAAACGCGATAAGCGAGGCCTGGATGACGCTCGCCCCCCAGTCGGGCCCTATCGTCATCACCTCGAAGCTGCTGGTCGACAGGCCGAACTTGTCCGCCACCTGCCGGGCGCTCGCGGCAGCGGCCTCGGCACTCGTCGTGGTCGTGCGCACGAGGAAGCCCTTGTCGCCGTCGGCAAAGGTCGTCTGGATGACCGCGTCGGGCTCGCCCGCCTCGGTGAAGGCCGCACGCATGTCCTCAAGGGCGACGTCCCCCGTCCCGTGGAAGGACACCGAGGTGCCCCCGACGAACTCGATGCCGAAGCTCATGCCCTTGACCCCGACCACCGCGAAGGAGGCGAGAACCAGGAAGGCGGCAACGCTGAGGAAGACCTTGCGGTACCCCATGAAGTTGATGTCCCGCTTGATGAAGCGGCCGCGGGGGCGGCGGGGCTCGGAAAGCGTCTCCGCAATCCCCTGGCTGTCGGCACCGCCTACTGTCCCGGCGGATGCGGACGCCTCGGCTCCCGTCCCTTCAGCAAGGGCCCGCACCTGGTTGGCGGCAGCGCCGCCGGCACCGCCGACACCGCCTGCCGAAGCCTGCACGGAGCCGTCCTCCCGGTAGGTCCCCGAGGCGACGAGGCTTTCCTTGATGCCCCAGAAGCCCGGGTGCTTGGAGATGGAGCGCGGCGCCAAAAGGCGGATGAGCGGCGCCTTGAAGATGAGCATCATCATGATGTCGCACATGATGCCGAGCGCCAGCGTCATGCCGAAGCCCTTGACCGAGGCGCTTGCCAGGAAGAAGAGCGCCAGGGCCGAGACCATGGTCACCAGGTCGGCGTCGATGGAGGTCTGGATAGCGTGCCTCACGCCCGTGATGGAGGCGGCGCGGACCGTGCGGCCCATGCGGATCTCCTCCCGGAAGCGCTCCATCGTCAAAATGGACGAGTCGGCCGCCATGCCGATGGTCAGCACGATGCCCGCGATGCCCGCAAGCGAGAGGCTGAACAGCCCGAACGCGGAAAGGGCCGCAAGTATCCCCAGGTAGAGCATCGCAAAGACCATCATGGCGGCGGCGGTCACGAAGCCGAGCCCCCGGTAGAAGAACAGCAGGTAGCACATGACGAGCAGCAGGCCGATGAGCGCGACGAGGACACCCGAGCGCAGGGCGTCCTGGCCGAGCGTCGGGCCGACCACCTGGCTTTGCGAGTACTCGAAGCTGATAGGCAGCGAGCCGCTTTCCAGGATGGTCTGGAGCGACCGCGCCTGCTCCAGCGTGTAGTTGCCCGTGATCTGGACCTGGCCGTTCGGGATGACGCCCTGCACTGCAGGCGCGCTTTGCACCTCGCCGTCCAGGATAATGACTATCTGGCCCTTCGTGGCCGCCAGCTCCCTCGTGGCCTCGGCGAAGGCCTGCGCGCCTGCGTTGTCGAGGGATATGTTCACCGAATAGCTGGTGGCGGCCTCGTTGGCCTTCCCCACCGTCACGTTCGTGATGTTCGCACCGGTGACGAGCGGGGTGTAGGCGCCTTCCTCGACGCTCATGCGCTCCACGGTGCCCGAGGGGAACTGGTTGCCGAACTCGTCAGTGATGGCCCCCTGGGAATAGATGTTGCCGCTCTCGATGTTCGCCTTTACGCCCTCGTCGGTGAAGGAGTCGAGGCGCGCGAACACGAGCTTGCCCGTCTTGCCGATGGTGGCCAGGGCCTGCTCCGTGTCGGAGAGGCCGGGTATCTGGACGAGGACCTGGTTGTTGCCCTGCACCTGCACCGTGGTCTCCGACGCGCCGAGCGCGTTCACGCGGCTCTCGATGATGGCACGGCTCCGCTCCATGTCGTCGGCGGTGACCGGGGCGCCGTCGGCCCCCTTTGCCGTCAGGACGACCGACAGGCCGCCTTGGATGTCAAGCCCCTGGTTGATCCGTTCCGCCGGCGGCGTGAACAAGAAGATGGACCCGACCGTCAGAAGCGCGGTGAGCACCAGCAGCCAGACGTTTCGCCTGTCGCTGTCCAGAAGCATTCTTTTTTTCGTTTGTTTTGCAACCATGACCGAGCGTTTTCCTTTTCTCTACCATGCCTTGGGGGGCTTCCCCGGAGCATACCGTCCTCAGGCCTCGTGCCGCCTGTTTCCCTGTCGAGAGGCGTTTTTTTACATAACCTTCACATTGTGCCACAACTCTTCGTTTTGAGCAGCGGAAAAACCCGTCTGGGAAAGAAATCTCAAGAAGCGACACAGAACCCCCGGACGGGGAGGGGGCAGCCTGCTTTTGTCAGTAATCCTGGGCGGCGGGGGAGGCCATCCAGGCTTGGTAGAAGGCCTCGAAGCGGCCGGCGAGGACGGCCTCGCGGGCGCGGCGCATCAGGTCGATGACGAAGTGCAGGTTGTGGAGCGTCAGCAGGATGCCGCCCAGCATCTCGTCGGACTTCACCAGGTGCCTCAGGTAGGCGCGGGTGTAGCCGGCGCAGACGGGGCAGGTGCAGGCCTCGTCGAGCGGGCCGAAGTCCCGGGTGTAGCGGGCGTTGCGCAGGTTCATGCGCCCCGTCGCCGAGAAGGCCGTCCCCATGCGCGCGGTCCGCGTGGGCAAGACGCAGTCGAAGAGGTCGACGCCCTCGTGCACGGCGCGCAGGAGCGTCGTCGGGTTGCCGACCCCCATCAGGTAGCGGGGCCTGCCCGCCGGGAGCGCTGATGCGACCTGTCCCAGGGTCTCGAACATGACCGCGTGCTCTTCCCCCACCGAATAGCCCCCGATGCCGAAGCCCGCGAAACCCTTGTGCCCCTTGGCCTGGCTGTCCTGCTCGGCCTCGTGCAGGCGCTCAATGGAGCGCAGGCGCAGGTCGAGGTGCATGCCGCCCTGGACGATGCCGAAGAGGGCCTGGTCCGTGCGGGTGTGCGCGGCCAGGCAGCGCCGGGCCCAGCCTGCGGAAAGGTCGACGGCGCGCTCGACGAAGCCCCTCTCGGCAGGATAGGGCGCACACTGGTCGAGCTGCATGGCGATGTCGGCGCCGAGCCGCTGCTGGATGCCCATGTTGTCCTCCGGCGTCCAGCGGTGCGTGCTCCCGTCATAGATGGAGCGGAACCCCACGCCGTCGTCGTCGACGGCCAGCGTGTCGGCAAGCGAGAATATCTGGAACCCGCCCGAGTCGGTAAGGAGGGGGCCCTCCCAGTTCATGAAGGCGTGCAGCCCTCCGGCGGCCTCGACGACGTCGATCCCGGGTCGGAGGTAGAGGTGGTAGGCGTTCGCGAGGACGACCGGGGCGCCCAGGTCGCGCAGGCGGTCGGGCGCCACACCCTTCACGGTGGCGCGGGTGCCGACGGGCATGAAGGCGGGCGTTAGGATGTCGCCGTGCGCGGTGGCAAAGCGTGTTGCGCGGGCCCTTCCGTCGGTGTTCTCAAGGGTGAGGCCGAAGAGTCCCGCCGAGGCGGGCGGTGTAGGCGGCTTTGACGGGACGGGCGGCGCGGGCGACTCTGGCGGTGCGGGCTGCCCTGACGCCGACGCGGGCCCCGCCGCCGGTTTCAACGGCACCTCTGCCATCAGGGCTCGACGAGCCCCGCCACAAACGAGACGGGCGCATCCGCGCAGGGCGGCAGGTCCCTCACCCAGGCCACGAAGTCCTCGAAGGAACCGTGCTTGACCGTGTCCAGGTCGAAGTCGTTGGAGTTTATCAGGAAGTCGGTTATCAGCCAGACATCCATGCCCAATTCCTGGCAGGCAAGGTCCTCCCGCGTGTTGTTGCCGACCATCAAGACCTCCTGCGGCTTCAGGCCCGCCGCCGTTAGGTTCTCCTCGAAGTAGGCGAGGTGCGGCTTCACCGAGGTCGAGTTCGCGAAGTGCGTGATGCGCTGGAAGTCGGCCGCCTCAAGCCCGGCCCAGCCCAGCCGCCACTCGACGGCGCGCAGGGGGAACATCGGCATGGTCGCGAGGACGAGCGGGTAGCCCTTCTCCTGCAAGAGCCTGACCGACTCGACCGCATGGGGGTCTGCGGCGACGTCCTTCCCGATGGCGTTGAACTCGTTCTCGTAGAAGTCCCCGAACAGCGATATCCAGGTGTCGCGGTCCTCGTCGACGACGTCGAAGAAGGTGTCCCAGAATACGTCCGCGTTGGTCCGCCCGCCCTCGTTGCCGGACATCGCCTTGATGCCCGAATAGAGCCCTGCCGAGAAAACGACCTGCTCAAGCCCGTGTGTGCCCACAAATTCAGTTATTGCCGCCAGGTACGCCCCCATGAACTCTTCCATGTCCATGGGCAAAAGCGTCCCGTCCAAATCAAAGAAAATCGCCTTGTAGGGTCCTTGGTCCATATCCTTTACCTCGTTTATCCGCGTATCGACTCGTTGTGGCTCCTTTGGTAGTATAGGCTACCGTGCCTTTGACAGTATACGGCAGTTGAGAAAGGGTGCCCGAGATTCCTATGAAATTACTACTCCACGCATGCTGCGGCCCCTGCTCCTTAGAGCCGGTGCGCCTGCTAGCCGAAGCCGGACACGAGGTGACCCTTGCCTTCATGAACGCGAACATACAGCCGGCCGACGAGTACGCCCGGCGGCGCGACACGCTGGCGGCCTGGGCGGGGGCCGCCGGAATCCCGGTCGTGGAGGGCGCCTCGGACCCGACGCTCTGGGAAGCGGCCGTCGCCCCTGCCCTCGCCGGGCCCCGGCAGGAGCGCTGCCGTGCCTGCTACCGGCTGCGCTTCGAGGAAGTGGCACGTGTCGGGGCCGAGGGGGGCTTCGAGGCCGTCTCGACCACGCTTAGCATAAGCCCCTACCAGCTCACCGGGGTGATTGCCGAAGAGCTGGGCCGCGCTGCGGCGGCACAGGGGCTGGCCTGCGTGTTCGAGGACTTCCGCCCCTTCTACCCCGAGGCAACCCGGCGCAGCCGCGCGCTGGGCATGTACCGGCAGAACTTCTGCGGGTGCCGCCCCTCTGCCGACGAGGCCGCCGCCGAGCGTGCCGAGCGCAGGCGGGCGCGGAAGGAGGGGGCCGGCGCATGAGGACGAGCGATTTTGACTACCACCTGCCCGAAGAGCGGATCGCCCAGGCTCCGGCCGCCGTGCGCGACGCGTGCCGCCTGCTTGTCATGGACCGGAAGAGCGGGGCGCTTGAGGACCGGGCCTTTTGCGACATCCTCGACTACATCAATCCGGGGGACGTGCTCGTCGCCAACGAGACCCGCGTGATGCCCGCCCGCCTTTTCGGCACGAAGCGGGACAGCCGCGGGGCGGTCGAGGTGCTGCTGCTGCGGGAGAGGCCGGGGCTCGGGGGGCGGGGCGGGGCACCGCCAGGCGCAGGCGAGGCTGTGGCACCCGCGGGCACCGCGTCGGCGGCAGCCGACACCGCACCCGCGGGCGCGGGCGCCACGGCCCTCTGGGAGGCGCTTGTCCGCCCGGGCAGGCGCCTGAGGCCGGGGGCGGTCGTGGACTTCGCCGACGCCGGAGGTTTCCCGGTGCTGCAGGCCGAGGTCGTCGACTGGCTTGAGGGCGCACAGCGGGGCGCACGCCTCGTGAGGCTTTCCGCCCCGCGCCACCGGGCGCTCGACGAGGCACTGCGCCTGGTCGGGCACACCCCGCTGCCCCCCTACATCAAGGACTACCACGGTGACGAAGAGCTCTACCAGACCGTCTTCTCCCGGCAGGAGAAATCTGCGGCCGCGCCGACCGCGGGACTGCACTTCACGCCCGAGCTCATTGAGCGCATACGGGCGAAGGGCGCCCGCTTCGAGACCATCGAGCTCGCGGTCGGGCTCGACACCTTCCGCGTCGTCGACGAGGACGACCCCGCCGACCACCGCATCCACACCGAGTCCTATTCGGTCCCCGAGCAGGCGGCCTCCGCGGTCAACGAGGCGCACGCCCGGGACAGCCGGGTGATAACGGTGGGGACCACGAGCGTCCGCAGCCTTGAGAGCGCCTGGGACGCGCAGGCGGGCGTCGTGCGCGCCTGCCACAACGAGGCGACGGCGCTCTACCTCTTGCCGGGCTCGCGCTTCAACGTGGTCGACGCCCTCGTCACGAACTTCCACGTCCCCCGCTCGACGCTCATGATGCTGGTCTCCGCGTTCTCTTCCCGGGACAAGGTCATGGCGGCATACGCGCACGCCCTCGCACAGGAGTACCGCTTCCTCTCCTTCGGGGACGCCATGCTCATCACGTAGCAGGCCACAGTAGGAACATCCCCGTCCGTGCGCCCCCGCGTCATTGCGGGCTTGACCCGCAATCCTGCCCGTTCCCAGGGTGTCGCGGGGGCCCGGCAATAGAAAAGAGCCCCTTTTCAGGGGCTCTTTGGCGCACATCATAGAAAAAGTTCTTGTGTTTAGAGCTTCGCTACATTGCTTGCCTGGAGTTTGCCGTTCTGGCCCGTAGTCACCTCGAAGGAGACGGCCGTCCCCTCTTCCAGGGTCTTGAAGCCATCCATCTGTATCTCAGAGAAATGGACGAAGAGATCTTCACCATCCGCCTGAGACACGAATCCATAGCCTTTTTCCGGGTTGAACCACTTTACAGTACCTTCCGCCATATTTTTCCTCTTTTCTCTTTCCTTCTCACGGGAAAGCAAATCTTCGTGCTGCATGGCGGCAACACTTCTGCCCTTAATCTGGGCTTTGCATAACCTTACACTAAAAATTCAAAAACTGCGGCACATTTTCCATTATTCATACATAATTCTTTACTCAGGTGAGAATCTTATCCGAACCCCCCTCGGGCAGGGCGGCATCGGGCGGGGAGAACATCTCTTCCCATTCCTCTTCCGTGAGCTCTTCGAGGCCGATCTCAAGGCCGAAGGCGCCCGCCAGGGCAAGGGCCTGGGCCTCGCGGACGCCCGCACGCTGGTCGGCGCCCGCCTCCCGCAGGTAGTGCGACTCAAGCAAGAGGCTCTGCGCGATGTACTCGGCAACCATCGGATCGGTCCCCGAGACCTGGAGTATCCCGGCAAGCGACTCCGGCGCAAGCGACAGCAAGACGCTGCCGTCCATGTCGGTCGCATCCCCGACCGCGGCCTCGATCTGCTCTGCGGCTCCCGCATAGTCGCGCTCGCCGGCGGCCTTCAGTATGCTCTTGCGGATAGCTGCGGTAAACTGCAGGAACATTCTCATGAGGTAGTCTTGTTCAAACACGGGCGTCCTTCCTTCTGTGTCCTTCGGTGCCGTTCGGATCCTTCGTCTTTCGCTGCCGGGCCTGCCTGCGCCGCCCGGCCTGTCCGGCCTGCCACTGCCGCAGCCTCTCAGTCCGGCGGGGCCAGGCCAAGGTGCTCAAAAGCGCGTGCCGTGGCCTGCCTCCCCTTGGGGGTGCGCACAAGGAGGCCCTGCTGCATCAGGTAGGGCTCGTAGACGTCCTCAAGCGTCTCGGTGTCCTCGCTCAAGGCGGCGGCCAGGGTGGAAAGCCCGACGGGCCTGCCCGAGAACTGCACCGCCAAAAGTTCGAGTATCCGGTTGTCGACCGGGTCGAGGCCCAGGTGGTCGACCTCGAAGAAGTCCAGGGCCTCGGCCACGGCCTTCTCGTCGATGGTTCCGTCGCCCCGTACCTGCGCCCAGTCGCGCACACGCTTGAGCAGGCGGTTTGCAAGCCGTGGCGTCCCCCTGCTCCGCCGGGCGATCTCCCACGCGCCGTCCCGCTCGACCCGCGCCTGTAAGATGAGCGCGGAGCGCAGCACGATGGACGCCAGTTCCTCGAAGCTGTAGTAGTCGAGCCGAAAGGCGATGCCGAAGCGGTCGCGCAGGGGCCCGGTGAGCAGGCCCGTCCGCGTCGTCGCGCCGATAAGGGTGAAGCGGGGCAGGTCTATCCTGATGGAGCGGGCGGCGGGCCCCTTGCCCACCACGATGTCGAGCGCGAAGTCCTCAAGCGCCGGGTAGAGGACTTCCTCAACCATCCTGTTCAGCCGGTGTATCTCGTCGATGAAGAGCACGTCCCCCTCTTCGAGGTTCGTCAGTATCGCCGCAAGGTCGCCGGTCCGCTCGATTGCCGGGCCGCTCGTCGTCTTGATATGCGCCCCCAGCTCGTTTGCAACCACCGTTGCGAGCGTCGTCTTGCCCAGGCCCGGCGGCCCCGACAGCAGGATGTGGTCGATGACGTCGTTGCGCTGCCGGGCTGCCTCGATAAGTATCTCGAAGGACTCCTTTATCTTGGCCTGCCCGAGGTAGTCGGAAAGCGCGCGCGGCCGCAGGCTGCGCTCGATTGCCAGGTCGTCCTCGCTCAGCTGGGGGTTGACCGCACGCAAGCCCTCCTGGCCGCCCGCCTCCGGCACGGGGCCTGCATCGGCGGCGGCGGCGGCGGTGTCGGCGGCACCGGCAGCGGCACCGACAAGGCCGACAGCGCCAGCCAGGCCGGCAGCCGGGCCGGCAGCGGGGCCTCCCGCCTCGAAGATGATGCCGTCTATGTCGTTTCCCTGCCCGCTCATTCCTGCCTTCCGCCGCAGCCGGCCTTGTGTTTCCGGCTCATGTTCCCAAGCGCTTCAAAGCATATTGTAGCAGGGCTGCCTCGCCTGCCGCACCAGAAGCGCCCTTCAACGCAAGGTCTGCCTCCTGGACGCTGAACCCCATGGAGAGAAGGGCCTCCCGGGCGTCGCGCACCGCCGTCGAGGCAGGGGGCGCCCCGCCGTCGGCATCGTGCAGTTGGTCCTTCTCAAGCGACCCTTTCAGCTCGACCACGATGCGTGACGCGGTCTTCTTGCCGACGCCCGGAATGCACGAGATAGCCGGGATGTCCTGCGCCATGATATGGGCCCCCAGCTCGTCGGGGCTGAAAGCCGACAACGCGGCGAGCGCAACCTTGGGGCCGACGCCGGACACCCCTATCAGGCGAAGGAAGAGGCTCTTTTCCTCAAGCGTGAGGAAACCGAACAGGGCAAGCGCGTCTTCCCGCACCTGCAGGTAGGTATGCACGGTCACCTCGCTCCCAACTTCGGGGAGCCGCGCGAGGTCGACCGTGGCCATGCCCAGGGCATAGCCGATTCCCGCCACCTCGACATAGGCCGTGTCGGGGCCCTTGCCCGCCAGCACGCCTTTTATGAATGCGATCATGTTCCTTACTGCACCCTTCCTCTTCAGCCGCGTCTGCCTGTTGTGCCTGCCTACCGCACCTGCGCCGACGCTTCCAGCATCCTGTTTTGGGCGGTGAAGCAGATTGCCGCCGCAAGCGCGTCGGCGGCGTGGTCGGGCCGGGGTTCGACCTCAAGCGACAGGAGGTGCTTCACCATATACTGCACCTGCCCCTTCTCGGCAGTGCCCGTGCCGACGACCGCCAGCTTTATCTGCCGGGGGGAGAATTCCTCGACCCTCAGGCTTTCCGAAGCGCAGGCCACCAGGGCCGCCCCGCGCGCCTGGCCGGTGGCAAAGGCGCTTTTCGTGTTGGCCCCGAACCACACGGTCTCGATGCCCACACAGGTGGGCTTGAAGCGCAGGATGACGGCGGCTATCTGGTCGTGTATCCTTTTCAAGCGCTGGGGGAGGCCGGCGCCGGCCTCAGTGGAGATGCAGCCGAAGGCGACGCATTCCAGCTGCGACCGCTGCTGCAAGACGATTCCCCAGCCCGTGTTGGCAAGGCCAGGGTCTATCCCCAGCACGACGCTTTCTGCCGACATGGGCATCCTTTCCTCCCTGCCTTCCTTGTCTTCCTTACCTTCCCGGCGCAGGGCTACGCGCAAGACCCGCACTACAAACACTTGTTCGTTATACTATCACAGCATATACGGAATTCTGCGAAAAAGCAAGGCTTTTCCGTTTTTGCCCTTTTTCCCCTTTTTTTTCTGCGGAAGTTGTTATACGATTTCCTGCATGTATACAGGCGAATATACATTTTCATCCTGTATACGTCCTGTATGATTTGATGGGCTTGGGTGCGTCGAGGGAACGGAGCGCTCTCAGGTCTTTGTCCGGGGTAGTGAACTAGGGGTGGTTGGAATACACTACCGTCTTTGCGGGTGGCCGCCCGGTGCACGGACAAAGACCTGAGAATGTTCCGTTTTTGGTTGTCAAACAAATCAGCAGAACGACAGGCAGCATCCCGTTGGTTGGCGGCATCCCGTTAGTTGGCCTCCGCCCAAGTTCTGAGCGCCCCTATCTTACCTTTTTTTCCTCAGGTATGTACGAGAATCCTGGAAAGTTCCTCACGTGTCTCGAACTTTTCCTCCTTTTCCGTCCGCACCATGAAGACCTCGCCCTCCCAGGTGTCGCTGCCGTAGCGGGTCGTCCGTATGTGACAGTGCGGGAAAAACTCCTTCTCATGAGGGAAATCGACTTTCTCAAAGCCGTATGTGAGGTCTTTGAGCACCTTGTCGATCGCGTCGACCGGGTGCGTGTGATCGTCAAAAGGGAATAAGCCGACCTCGGAATTGAATCCCGAGCGCTCCGAGACGTATATCGTCCGGATATGTTCTCGGCGCTTCCGCTCGACTCGGACGATGGTGATAATGGCAATCGCCGTCATCGCCCACCATGCGACCGATATTACCAGGTCAAACACGTTGTCTGCCCAATTGAAACGGAGATAGTACCAGAACCCCAGCAAGAAGGCTGAGATAATGGTGGTCAGTACGTATGTGGTGATGTTCTTCCTTTTCATCGCTCGTTCCCCTGTTCTCACAATCACGGATTCTGCACATCCCCGGCTCATGCGGGGAGGCACACCGACGACACGGACAGGAGAACAGGGGGCGTTCCCTTTCCCGGCATCTGCGAAGAAGCCGAGGATTGCCTTGTTTGGGCAACAATGACCACCCCGTCACTACCACCCCTGTCACGCCGCCACGGCCAGCACACGGCCCTGCACAGCATCAACGTCGCTATTCCTTTGTCCTACTAAACTTCCACCCTTAGTATTGTTTGGGATTGTACCACATCCCGACCCATAGGAAAACCCTTTTTATAAAGAAAGATTCTCAAGAATAAGGGGGCAAAAGGGGAGGATCCTGTGTCCCGACGTGTCAATGGGGACGTCTGGGTTGTCACGGAAGGGGCCCCCTGCCGGGGTGGGTAGGTGGTTCGGCAGGGGGCCCGAGTGCGTGTGCCTTGCGGCACGGGGCCCCCGGGGGCGGGGCGGGACTTGAGGCAGTAGGCCCCGGCCCCGGGGCGACGGCCGGGCGGCTGCGGGAACGGGAAGCCCGCACAGCCCCGGCCTTCGACTATCCTGTCACTCCGGGCGCTTGGGCAACGCCCTCCTGGAGCGGACAGCAAGGAGAAGGAGCGCCGCGCCGCTCAAGGCCGTCAGGGACGCCCAGAGCACGAGCCCGGCCGTGTCCCCGGTCTTGGGGGCGGGCTTGGGCTGCTCCGGCGGGGCCGGGGGCGGCGGGGGCGGGTCGTCGGGAGGCGGGGGCGGCGGGGGCGGGGGCGGCGGGTCCTCCTGGAGCTCGGCCGTCCACACCCAGTGGATGAGGCCCATGAGGTCCTGGTACTCGTTGCCGAGCGCCGGGTCCACCTGGAGGCTGACGTTGAGGGCGCGCTCCTCGCCGGGGGCGAAGAAGCCTAAGGATATGTCGTTGCGCATGGCGTGCGGGTTGGGCTCGTCGGCGTCGGGGCGGCCCCAGACCGGGCCGTCGTAGACGGTCGCGCCGTCAGAGGCGGTGACGACCACGGCGACGTGCTCGCGCAGGAGCCGGTCGATGAGGGCCAGCTGCCCCTCGGTGAAGGCCGAGGGCGCGAGCAGGGCGAGGGCGGCGCCGTCGCTGCCGTCGGGGGTGCCGTCGCCGGCGGGGCCGCTGCCGTCGCCGGCCGCGGCCCCATCATCCGCGGCCGCGGCCAGGCGGGGGTCTGCGCCCTGGGCTATGTCCTCCGCCCGCAGGAACACCTCCACCCCGCGGGTGTAGGCGTTGGCCACCTCGATGGCCTGGGTGCGGGTCTCGCCGGGCATGAGGCGCTTGAAGTTGCCGAAGAGGTCGGTGCCCTCGGGGGTGAAGACGAAGTCGGCCGGGGCGCCGCCCATGAAGGTGGAGCGGGCCGGGAGGGCCTCCCGCCCGCCGGGCAGCCACTCCGGGATGCCCAGCGACTCGTGGGTCTTGCCCCAGGCCGAGGCGCCGCCGCCTGCGGCCTGCACGCACTCCATCCTGACCGTGATGAAGCCTGACAGCCCCTGGTACTCGTTGCCGAGCGCGGGGTCCACGGAAAAGCCGGTGAACAGCGGCTCGGAGGTCGTCTGGCCGGGTGCGAGCACGCCCCTGTAGTAGAAGTAGCCGTCGGCCTCGTCGTAGAGCCACATCGTGTCGTTGTAGTGGATGGCGATGCTGTCGGTGGGAAGGGCCTCGGCCGGGGCGGGGGACGCCGCGGCGGGCGCGGAGGCGGGCTCGGGCGCGGGGCCGCCCCAGCGCTTCTCCACCCTGACGCGCACGAGGATGTCGGCCTCGCCGGTGTTGGTGACGTTGACGGCCTTGTCCACCTCGGCCCCGGGGTATATCCCCTCGGCGCCGTCGTAGTCCTCGACTATGCGGGCGGCCACGCCCGCGGTGTCGATTATGTGGACGGAGTCGCCTATGAAGCGGGTGAGGGCCTGCGTGGTGCCCACCGCCCCGGCCACGAAGGCCGCGGCCAGGGCCAGGGCCGCCAGCACGAGCAGCCAGGGGCGTGCGGGCCGGGCGGCCTGCGCCGTTGCGGCTGCGGGCTGCGCCGGGGCGCCGTGCGGGGCGCCTGCGGGCTGCGGGGCGCCGTGCGTCATGGCGCCGTGTGTGTTGTTGTCGTGCGGCATTGCGGCTCCTGCCTCCCTGTCCGTCCTTGCGGGGCCCCTCAAGGCACCCTCACCACGCCGGTGGCCTCGTCGAGGGCGGCGAACGCCGCCTCGGCGCCGGGCATCTCGGCGGACTGTATCGCCTCGGCTGTCATGACCACCCGGTACCCGGGGCCTGTGCCGGGGGCCGCGCCCTGCAGCAGGGCGGTCTCGGCGGGGCCCCAGTCTATGGGGACGACCGCGTTGGTGAAGAGCACGGCTTTGCTGTGCTCCGGGTCGTCCACGTCGAAGATGTGGTTGTAGTTGTAGTAGGTGACGCCGGGGCTGCCGGCCTCGTGTCCCGCGTAGGTGAAGTCGTCCTGGTTGTAGACCTCGTACACCCTGCCCGCGGCAACGAGGGCCGCCAGGTCGGCCGCCGTGTAGGTGCCCGAGGTGGATATGTTGGGCGGGGGCGTGGGGTATGCGCGGTCGTGGAAGAGGGTGGCCAGGACGAGGTCGATGCGGGCCTGGTCGGTTATGAGGCCGCCCGCCCCGTCGTGGAGCTCCATGCGCACGCGCATGAAGCCCGCGCCCTCGGTGGCGGTGACCGTCGGGTCCTTCACCCGCACGCTGCCGGGCACGAGGTCCAGCCCGTCGCCGTCCTCCCAGCCCGGCTCGTCGAGGTCTATCCCTATCCTGCCGAGCGTGAAGGTGTTCTCCACCTCGTCGGAGTCGGTGAAGAAGGCCGCCGTCACGGCCCAGGCGACGGCGCCCGCGAGCGCGAGGGCGAGGCCCGCTACCGCGAGCGCCCTCCTGTCGGCTATGAGCTTCCTTGTCATGTCATGGCTCCTTCTTCTCTCTCTTGCTCTCTCTTCCCGCGCCCTGCCGCCCGCCCTGTTCCGGGCCGGGCGGGCGGCGGGGGCGCAGGGCCGGGGCGGCGGGGGGACGCGCCCCCTGCCGCCCGGGGCGCCCTTTAGGCCTGCGCGAGGACGTCGAGCAGCGCCGGGGTGGCGGCTGCGAGGTCCGCGAAGGCGT
The DNA here is from genome assembly GCA_009782605.1 of Eggerthellaceae bacterium. Taxonomy (GTDB): domain Bacteria; phylum Actinomycetota; class Coriobacteriia; order Coriobacteriales; family Eggerthellaceae; genus WRIS01. The sequence goes on from WRIR01000008.1 coordinate 84,144, forward strand.
CGTACTGCACGGCGGCGCCCTGGAGCACTATGTTGATGCCGCCGAGCGTGTCGCGCAGCCAGTCCATGTCGGCCGGGGTCACCGTGGGGTTGACGGCCACCTGGGTGAACAGCGGCACGGTGGTGGCGTTGGGCGCCACCTCGTGCCTGTAGGCCCAGGCCTGGGCCGCGCTGTCGGCGGCGCCCGTGGCGCTGGAGTCCGCCAGCTGCCAGTCGGCCGTGTTCCAGTCGATGCTTATCAGGCCGAGCAGCCGCGCCGCCTCGGCGTCGGTGAGGTTCCTGCCCGCGCCGTCGGTGAAGCGCAGGCCTATGGCCACCCACTCGCTGACGCGGTTGGCCGAGGTGTTGGTCACCTGCGGGTCCTTGGGCACGCGCGCGCCGGGGACCAGGTCGCGGGCGCGGTCGCGCCCGGGCCGGGTGTCGCCGTCGGGGTCGTTGGGGTCGCCCTCGTCCCACTTGGGCTCGGTGAGGTCGGCCTCGATGTTCTCGGCGAAGGTGAACTCGTTGGTGACGGGGTCCGTCTTGGAGAAGAGGTAGGCCGCCGTCAGGCCCGCCGCGACGACGAGCGCCAGCAGCAGGGCGAGGACGGCTATGCGCCCCTTGCCCCTCTTGGTTTCAGTCGTGTTTCCCATAGTCTCAGCCTCCTAGTCCCGGCGCGCCTACGAGGTCAGCCCGTCGTAGGGGTTGGCCTCGAAGAGCGCCAGGAGGGCGTCTATGGTCGCCTGGTCGTCCGGGGCGTCCATGCCGTCGACCATCGACTGCACCACTGCCGCGCGCAGCACGATGTAGAAGCCGCCGATGGTGTCGGGGGGCTCGCAGCCGCAGTCGGGGTCGGTGCCGCTGGACACGTTGTAGAGGCAGTCCGCGTCGTGCACCTGGACCGGCATGCAGTCGCAGGCCTCGGTCCCGAGCATGCCGCCCGGCCCGACCGCATCGGCGCCGGCCATCTCGTAGATGGCGCACATCGTGTGGTGGCGCCAGGTCTTGGGGTCTGTGCAGGTGCAGGGGTTCTCGAACAGGTCGCAGGCGTCGGTGTGGGTCATGGTGAAGCCCGACAGCCACGCGTACTCCTCGTCCCAGTCGAAGCCGGCCGGCAGCGGGCCTTCCATCATGTCCTTGGTCCTGATGGTGACGCTGCTGAACAGCGGGGTCGTCACCTCGCCGGGGGCGAGCTCGTGCTGGTAGACCCAGACCTGCTCGGCCGCGTCGGCCATGTCGGGGTCGGCAAGCGCCCAGTCGACGGTGTTCCAGTCGATGTCGAGCATGCGCAGCAGGCGCCCCACCCAGTCGTCGTCGGCGGGGTCGTCCGAGAGCATGTTGCCCTCGCCGTCGGTGAAGTTCACGCGGACGGCGGCCCACTCGGAGACGCCGTTGCTCGACGTGTTGGTGACCATCGGGTCCTTGGGCACCTGGGCGCCCGGGACCAGGTTCTCGGCCAGGCCCGGGTCCCAGTTGGGCTCGGTGAGCTTGCCGCGGATGTTGTCTGCGAAGGAGAAGGCGTTCTCCTTCTGGTCGGTTATGGCCGACAGGTAGGCCAGCGTGGCGCCCAGCGCCAGCAGCACCGCCAGCACCGAGGCCAGTATCACGGCCTTCTTCCTCTTCTGCGGGTCCATCGTGCGAATCTTCTCTCTCATCTTGTGTGCCTCCTTCTTGCCTGGGGGGCCTTCCGCCCCCCTGCTCCTTGCTCCTTGGCTGTCGCCATTGCCTGTTGCCTGTCCTTGCCTTGCTTGCTGTCCTTGCTTGCTTGCTTGTTGCCCTTGCCTGCCTGCCGCTCCTTGCCTGCTGGTTCCT
>WRIR01000009.1 GCA_009782605.1 Eggerthellaceae bacterium
CCCCCAAGGCCAAGAGCCGCCATAAGATCCCCCCCCTTTTCCTCGCCCCCCCGCTCAAGGAAGCCCCCCCCATGATGGCCGGGCGCCCGCCGCAGCCTTGGCCCCCCCCCCCCCCCCGCCTGCGGGCAGGGGGCAGGGCGTAAGGATTCTGCAAGCACCTGTAATAATTTATCAAGAATGTTTATTCCTCCTGTACATGGAACTCTTAAAATGCGCCTTGTATCCTAGTCTGACCGTTAAGTCCAGAGAGAAGGGGGTCAATGTATGTTTTTTGATCAATTAGGGAGAGAGGGCATAGACCGGCGCCAGTTCGTAGGCCTTGGTGCGCTCGCCGCAGGCAGCATCGGCTTGTCGGGCCTCCTGTCCTCCTGCAGCGCCCCAGCGGGCAACACCGTGAAAAAAACCGAGGAGGCAGGGCAGGTTGCCGAGGGGAAGTGGGTCACGGCAGGATGCGGCTACGACTGCGGACACCGATGCCTCAACAAGGCCTATGTCGTTGACGGGGTGGTGGTCAGGCAAAAGACCGACGACACCCACGAGGACACGCCCGACTACCCGCAGCAGAGGGCCTGCGCCCGCGGACGCGGCCACCGGAACATGGTATATGCGGCAGACAAGCTGAAATACCCCCTGAAGCGGAAGCACTACGAGGTTGGAGGCGGCGACAGGTCGCTGCGCGGCACAGACGAGTGGGAGCGGATTTCCTGGGACGAGGCCTTAGGGTATGTGGCAACCGAGCTCAAGAACGCGAAGGAGAACTACGGGAACGAATCGATCCTGTTCCCGCATTTCGTCAATATCTTCGCCATTGAGATCTCCAACGTGCTCAACGCCTTCGGCGGCTACATTATGTGTTCCGGCGCCGCATCCCAGGGATCCCATAAGAACAGCATGGTGCTCGGGTCGACCTACTGGCAGGTACCTATCAACGACCGCTTCGACTATGCGAACTCGGAGACCTTCATAATGCTCGGCGTCAATCCGGCATGGAGCTCGTTGGGAAACCCCGCCAGCTATTACCTGCGGGCAAAGCAGGCCGGGGCGCGGTTCATCTCAATCGACCCGTTCTACAACGACACCGCCGCTGCCATGGGCGCGGAATGGATACCTATCCGCCTCGGGACCGACATGGCCTTCCTCCTTGGTGTCGCCCACACCCTGATAGCCGAGGACGACCCCGAGAGCAACCCCTTGATAGACTGGGACTTCCTCAAGAGGTGCACTGTCGGCTTCGACGAGACCATGATGCCGGAAGGCGCCGACCCCGAGCGCAACTTCAAGAACTATGTGCTCGGCGGTGTGGACGGCATCCCCAAAACCCCCGAGTGGGCATCCGAGATATGCGGCGTTGCCCCCGAGAGGATACGGGCCTTTGCCTCCGACATAGCAAAGGACAAGAAAGTGACGCTTATCTGCGGGTGGTCCACGGGACGGATAGCCGAAAGCGACGCGCTCCCCCAGATCCTCCTTGCGGTCGGCTCGATGACGGGGCACATGGGCAAGGCAGGGCATAGCTGGGGGGCAACCTGCCATAGGGTCAACATCAACGGCGGCCCCTTCCTGTACTCGATAGGGTCGAACGGCTTTGCGCAGTTTACCTCGGGGCTTACGCTGGGCGGCTCCACCATTGGCGCGGGCGGGGCAAACGCATTCGAGATTCCCATCAAGATGACAATCACCAACGGCGACGTTGCCAACGCGATACTGGACGGGAAAGGGGTAATCGTGAGGGAGGACGGGAAGGGCACCCCGCGCGACCTCGACATCCATGTGATAGCCAACTTCTGCGGGAACCCTGTAGACACCCACGAATGCGGGCTCGACAGGATGGTCGAGGCCTTCCGCAAGGTCGACTTCGTGTTCTCGACCGCCCAATACACGTCCTCGACTGCCCTGTTCAGCGACATCATCCTCCCGCTCAGCGTCTTTTGGGAGCGAACGGGCGACATCAGCGTCCTGGGGACACGGGACGCCCTCATTGCCAGCAGCCAGGTCATCGAGCCGATGTACGAGGTCAAGTCGTCGTATGAGGTTGCCCTCGCCCTGGGCAAGGCGCTCGGGGTCGACACCGACGAGCTCTTCCCCTTTGACGAGAAGCAGGCCTATTTCAACATACTCGCCCGGACGACCGTCGTCGACGCCGACGGCGAGACAAGCGTGCCCTTGGCCACCATCACAGGCGAGGACATCGAGAAGTGGGGCGTTGAGGGCGAGGCGCAGGAAGGCAGGCTGCCCCTTGACGAGCTGCTTGAGAAGGGCGTGTTCCAACATGAGCTGAAGCCCGGGGACAATTACTCCTTCATTGCCTTTGAGGACTTCGTATCCGACCCCGAGAAAAACCCCCGCTCCACTCCCAGCGGGAAGTTCGAGATATACTCGCAGGCATACGCGGACTTCATCAATGCCTTCGGGTATAGCGTCATAGACCCCCTCCCCCTCTACAAAAGCGGGCCTGAGCGCTACGAGGAATCCTTCGACGACTGGGAGAACAAGGTCAAAGGCGAGTACCCCTATCAGATATATTCCATCCACTACCCCGGCCATGCCCATACGAACTTCTCGAACAGCGTGTGGCTCCAAGAAGCATTCGGCTCACCCCTGTATCTGAGCACCTTGGACGCCGCAGAGCACGGAATCTCGGACACCGACACCGTCCTCGTTGAGAGCAAGTGGGGCAAGATACTGAGGCGTGCGACCGTGACGAGCAGGATTATGCCGGGCACCATTGCCATGGTGCATGGCTCCTGGAAAGACATCAACAAGAACGGCATCGACGAGGGCGGGAACGACAATTCCCTGTGCGGAACCCCGACAACCGGCGGCGACGTAGAAGGCTATAACTCGCTTCTCGTGAAAATCTCGAAATGGTCCGGGGCGCCGCTCGTCCCCGACTTTGAAAAACCGCGCCGTGTCTTCCTCGACGCATAGAAAGGAGCTGCACATGGGTCAATTAGGGTTCTACTTCAACCAAGACGACTGCGTCGGCTGCCATACCTGCCAGATTGCCTGCAAGGACTACCACAATTTGGAAATAGGGGTCCTCTATCGGAATGTCGAGTCGTATGAGACGGGAGACTACCCCACACCCGGCCTCTACCATTACGCCAAGACCTGCAACCATTGCGAAAGGCCGCTGTGCGTTGCGAGCTGCCCGAGCGGTGCGATGTATATCGCGGAGGACGGCACCGTGCAGCAAGACCCCGAGCTGTGCATCGGAGACAAGGCCTGCGTGGATGCCTGCCCCTATGGCGTGCCGCAATACCTTCCTGCCACCATGAAGGTCGGGAAGTGCGACGCCTGTGCCGAGCTGCGGGCCGAAGGGCACAACCCCGCCTGCATTGACGCATGCAACATGAGGGTCCTTGAGTTCGGGGCACTTGACGAGCTGCGGGCAAAGCATCCCGGCAAGCAGTTGGTGTCCGACCTCCCCATCCTGCCGTCCTCTTCGCAGACCGGTCCCTCCACCATAATATATCCCCGCGCCTGCGCCTTGGAGGCCTCCTACAAATACCTCCAGGAAATTTGATCCTCCCTGCGCGGACCTGGCAGGCACCCGCTGCCCAGGTCCGCGCCCCTTTCCAGCCGGGTGCAGGCAGACGAACGGAGGTAAGGCCGTTATGGACAGTGAGACGATTCGGGCATTCTTGGCTAACAGGGCCTTTGTATACCAGCTGTTCCACCGAATCTTTGCCGAAGAGCCGGATGGGCAGCTGCTTGAAGTATTGGCCGACCGGCGAACGGGGGAACAGCTCGGACATGCGGTCGGTGCCGAGGCAGGGTCCGCCTTCCTCGACCCCTTGTCGGGCATTGCCCCCGATGCGTTTCCTGAGCATGCCGGCCGCCTGTCGAGCGACTATGTCCGGCTCTTCATCGGCCCCGGCAGGCTTCCCGCCCCTCCTTGGGAGTCGGTGTACAGAAGCGGGCAGGACGTCATTTTCCAGCAATCGACCCTCGACGTGCGCAATGCGTATCGAAGCGAAGGCTACCTGCCTGTGGAATACCCGCGGGTGGCTGACGACCATCTGGCCATAGAGCTCAGCTTCATGGCCGCATTGTCAAGGGCCTCTGAGGCTGCGTTCTCGTCCGGGGATAGCGAGGCTGCGGCAGCCTCGCTAGGGCCGCAGGCCCGCTTCCTGGCCGAGCATATGCTGGTGTGGGTGCCCCTTTTCACGCAGCGCCTTGCCCATGCGGAGAAGACGGGGGGTTTCTACCTGCGCGCCGCTTCCGCCCTCTGCGACTTTTGCCGACAGGACTTACAAGCGCTCGACGTTGCCCAAGGCCACATTGCGGGCCTCAAGGCCTGACCGGCCGGGCCCGGGCAAGCTGCGAGGGGCCTCGGCCATGCCGGCCGCCTACTGCCCGTGCGCCAGCTTGTATCCCACGCGCCATACGGTGAGAAGGTAGCGTGGATGGGCCGGGTCGGCCTCTATCTTTTCCCTGATGCGGCGGATATAGACGGTCACGCTGCTCGGGTCGGCGCAGTCCGAGCTGCCCCACAGGTGGCGGATAATCTGTTCGCGCGTGAACACTTCGCCGGGCGACGAGGCCAACAGTATCATCAACTCGAACTCCTTTGAGCTGAGTGCCACGGGGGCACCGTTCAGCCGCGCCTCGTATGACGCAGGCAGCAGCTCCAGGTTGCCGATGACAATGGCCTGGCTTCCCGCGTTGTCCCAAGGCCCCTGGGTCAGATTCCTCTGCCGGCGGAGGTGGGACTTGACGCGAAGCGACAGTTCCTCGATGCTGAAAGGCTTCACCAGGTAGTCGTCGGCACCCACGTCAAAGCCTACGCTCTTGTCGACGATATCCCCCTTGGCTGAAAGGATGATGATAGGGGTCTTGATATCGGTCTCGCGGATACGGCGGCACAGCTCGAAGCCGTTTATGCTGGGTATCATCACATCGAGGATAATGAGGTCCGGGTCCTCTGCGGCTATGCGTTCCAGGCCTGCCGTACCGTCCTTCGCCCCGGCAAACTCGTATCCATATTGAACGGCGAACTGTTCAAGAAGGTCCAAGATGTCCTGGTCATCGTCGATCACCATTATCTTGCTCATTATCAGGCTCCTTGTAACTCGTATTGCCTTGTTCGGCGGTTATCGGGATCGTTATGGTGAAGCAGCTCCCCTCCCCCGGCTTGCTCTCAAGGCCGATCCTCGCGTTGAGAAGCTGGGCTATTTCCCTGACCAGGGAAAGGCCGAGCCCGCTCCCCCGATAATTATATCCCACTATAGGCGGGTCGCTGTGGATAAAGCGCTCAAAAACGACCTCTTGCCGCTCTTCGGGAATGCCGATGCCGTCATCGGCCACTGAGATCAGGACTGTCTGCGCAGGCTCGCTCAGGGACGCGGATACCACAACCGTTCCCCCGGGAGGCGTGAACTTGAGCGCATTGGACAACAGGTTCTCGATAGCCCGCTCAAGCAGGCGGGGGTCTGTCATAACCAGGGGGATGTTCTTGGCAAGGTCGACGCTCAGCATGACCTTGTTCTTGTGGGCTAAGGGGGACATGATGGTGGCGGTCCCGTTCAAGAGGTCGTAGAGGTCGATCATCTCCGGCGAGATCGTCTGCTTGCCAGCCTCTATCCGTGCCGAGTCCAAGAGGTTGTTCACCAGCTCCAGCAAAGAGCCGCCGCTCTCGATAATCTTCTTGAGCTGCCGGCGGGAGCCCTTGTCGTACTCGCCAAGGCTCTCGTCCAGCAGCTCAGCGAAGGCGAGGATGGAGGTCAGGGGGGTCCGCAGCTCGTGACTGACCAGGGCCAAGAAGTCGGACTTGAAGCCGCTTTCCTTCTTCAGCTGCTCGTTGACCGCCTCCACATGGCGCTTCTGCTGTGCGAGGTCGAGGTTTGCCCGGTTGAGCTCTTCTGTCCGCTGCTCCACCTGGGTCTCAAGACCTGCATACAGGGCTGCCAAGTCGTCAGCCATGTTGTTGAAGCTGTATATCATGCTGGATATCTCCCGGGATGAAAAAGCAGCTATGACCGGATGGTCGTGCCGGGCCTTCAAATCGCCCTGCCCGACCTTCCTGAATGCCTCCTGCATGGTGTTGAGAGGCGATATCACAAGGCGTGTGAGGGCGAAGTAGAGGCCGACCACCACGGCTGTGACAACGGCTGCGAAGAACAACGAGTCTACGCGGATGTTGCGGGTCAGGTTCTCATAGTAGGCCTGTGCCGGAACGGTGATGCTGCCAACGCCGGCGATGTCCCCTATCGCCCATCCTTCTTTCGGGTACCCCGATATGTCGGTCTCGCCGACGGGCTGTCCGTGGCACTCGATACAGTCCGTGGTCACAGTCAGCTTGTACACATACCGGAAGAAGCGCTCCCCCTCGACATCGACGAAGCGGTAATACTCCAAGGCCGCCTGGTCGGATGAGAAGATGTCGAGCGCGTCGGCCTCGATGGGGTCTGGCGCGTCAGCGGGGTTGCGCGGGTTGAAATTCACGAAGCGGAAGGTATAGTCAGACGAGCGCGAGAATATCACGCCCACGCTTTTCCCCACTATCGAGCAGTGCAGCCCCTTGTAGTCGTACTCGCCGGAGCTTGAGGTGTTGACCAGCTCCCTGTTGATTGCCGCAAAGCTCCAGACCGAGTTCATCATCGTCTTGAGGCTGCGCGACTCTTCCAAGAGCTGAAGCTCCATTGCCTGTTTTTGATTGGCATAGTTCCACAGGGTGTTCCCCGCAAACAACAGGCACATCATAAAGGCTAAAGCACCGATGATCTTGATCTTGAGGGTCACGCTTCCGTGGTTATTAGACGCCATAACGACCCCAGGTCAGGCAATTTGCTCAAGGACGGCCATATTCACGGCAAAGAAGTGGCGGCATAGGGGCTCAGGCACCTGCCTCATGGCTGCTGTTCGGTAGCTGTTAATCCGAGCTCCTTTTCAAAAAGTTTTACCAAGCGAAGCAGATCCTCCTTGTACAGCAGGCTGCTCGGGTCGGCGAGCCGCCGGTAAGCCTGTGTGAGATAGACCTGCTTGGCGATATCTTCGAGCGGAATCTTGTGCTTGTCGGATAGGCGGTATATCACACCCCCAAGCTCCGCAGTGATGCCGGCCTCGATCTGCCTGTTAGCCAACCTTCTCCACCTCCCGAAAGCGCAGATGCGACAGGGCGAAATCATTCTTGAAACAGACCTGGTTATCGAGCCTGTCGGGGAGCAGTAGGCCGATGAACTTTAGCTTTGTTTCCTCTAGAGTGTCCCCCTCGATAAGGCCAGAGGTGAGCAGATTCATCTGTATAGCTAACCTGTTATCTGCAATCGGCCCTATGAGGATGTCTTTGTTGAGCATGGAGAAGTCCCGTTCGAAAGAAACGCAGTCGTCATACCCGCGGTTCATTAAGATGAAGTCTAGCCAGAGAAGGTCGTCAAGGTGGCCCCTGTCGAACTCATAGCAGGTGAGCCCTTCATCCTGAACAAGGCCGTATACGTTGAGATAGGCGGCCTTGCCTTGATACGCGCTCTTTTTGGTCGCCCAGTCGACAGCTTCGTCACGGTTGGTTGTTGTGTAAAAGCCGCTCCCAAAGTCGTTCTGTGGGTTCGATCTCATGGTGGTAGGTGTCTCGACAATGAAAGTCGAGCCGTGATAGAGGGTCGATATTTGCTCAAAGATGGCCATATTCGCAGCAATCAGAGAGCTAAAAGCGGCTCTTTCTGACTTAATTCCCGAATCACCTGGTCATAGCCGAACATATGAAAGTAGCCATAGTTCTTGACCAGTTCAGGAATGACGATATCATTGCTGACTATCTTTTGAAATGCAGCGTCATCGAGAGCAGGCTTGCGTCTTATTTCCGAAAGGATAATTGCCACAAAATGCGCAGTACGCTGGGCCTCGTTCATGCAATATCCTGTTTTAACAGGTCCAGAACCCATATCAGTTAGCCTTTCGACAGCTATCGGTAGCATGATTACCATTATACACTGTGCATCCAGGCTATATCGTGTGACAGCGGGAAAGGCTTCTCTAAAACTACGAATAATCGCGTTACTCATAAAACCAGACATCCCCTCTTCCCTACGCCGGAGAACGACCTGAGAACACCGCGTCAGTATGGCACAATGCAGGCACATGTCTCCTCGTTTTGTACCAAGGAGCAACAATATTGGCGGTTGAAACAAAATTCCCATAAAGGCCATGCCCGATTGCCGGTATAGATCCCTTAGAATAGGAGGACCGGAAAGAGGTGGTAGCTATGCCAAGGCCGACAACGAAAAACGAGCTGATTGATGCAGCTGGTGCCCAATGGGCTCGGTTGTGTGAAGAGGATAAAGCTGCATAACACCCGCTGACACGCTTTGACAAAAAGGCGGCCCGGCCCTATGCTGGACAACTAAAGGGAGAAGGAGAAGGAAGCAGCGTTGGGGCGGAATAGGGATTTTCTCAAGGGCTGGAACGGGTTCGAGAAGGGGTATCTGCTGGCGCTGCTCGTTTTGCCGGCGGTGTTCACCCTTGTCTTCGGCGGCACGCTCATCGGGTGCCTGTCCACGACGCTGTACCTGTTCTGGTGCCTGTTCCTTGCCAAGGGGAAGCACTATGCCAACGTCATCGGCATCTTCGCGGTGCTCCTTTACTCCTACGTCTCCTTTACCGTGCGCTATTACGGGGAAGTCGTCATATCCTTGGCCGTGCTGCTGCCTTTAATCGTCTTCGGGCTGGTATCCTGGCTCAGGAACAGCCGCTACGACGAGGACCGGGGCAACGTGGTTGTCGTTGCGGGCATGGACAGGAAGGAGGTGGGGCTTGCCGCGGCCTCGCAGGTGGTCATGGGGGTCGGCTACTACTTCGTGCTCAAGGCCTTCGGCACGACCTTTCTGAGCGTCTCCACCCTGTCCATAATGGCAAGCGTGCTGGCGACCTTCATGCTCGCGCGGCGCAACCGCTATGCCTTCCACGTGTATATCTTCAACGACGTCGTGCTCGTCATCCTGTGGGGCTACATGGTGCTCGCCGGGGATGCCGGCTATGCGCAGATACTGCTGATGCCCGCCATGCTCCTGGTCAACGATGTATATGCCACGATAAACTGGTCGAGGCTCAAAAACGCCCAGGAAGGCCAGGCGCCTTAAGGCTTCGGCGGCGGCGGCGGGCGACCGGGCGCACCCGGTGCAGCACCCGGCACATGCGGGCGGCACCCTTCGGGCAGGCCTTCCCGGCGCCCCTTGCTTTATGGAAGCGGGCGGCTAATGGAAGCGGACGATGCCGTTCTCGCCGCGGTGGCAAGTCTTGATGAAGCGGACGGTCTTGTCCTGGGCGTTCATGACGACCGACTCGGTGGTGACAGACCCGTCTGCCATCGACACGCCGGAGACCATCTCGCCGTTGGTCACGCCGCAGGCGAGGAAGGCCGCATCGTCGGAGCGGACGAGCATGTCCATGGTCAGCACGCCGTCGAGGTCGACCTCGGCCGTCTTCTCGGCGCGGGCGCGCTCGTCGTCGGAGCGGAAGCGGAAGCGCCCCATGAAGACGCCGCCGATGGCTTTCAGGCCGACGCAGGCGAGCACCCCTTCCGGCGCGCCGCCGGAGCCCATGTACAGGTCGATGCCCGTCCCCGGGACCGCGGTCGCGATGGCGCCGAACACGTCCCCGTCGTCGATGAGGCGCACGCGTGCGTCGGCCGCGCGTATCGCGTCGATGAGGTCGTTGTGGCGGTCGCGCTCCAGCACGCAGACGTTCACCTCCGATACCGGCTTGCCCAACGCCTCGGCGACCGCCCGAATGTTCTCTTCGGGCTTCGCGTCGATATGCACCTTGCCGACACAGGCAGGCCCGGCCGCTATCTTGAGCATGTAGGTGTCAGGCGCGAACAGGAGCGCACCCTTTGGGGCGATGGCGATAGTCGTCAGGGAGTTCGGCTTGTTGGCCGCACAGAGGTTGGTGCCCTCCAGGGGGTCGACTGCGATGTCGATCTCCTCGCCGCCGCGGCCGACCATCTCGCCGATATAGAGCATGGGTGCCTCGTCGCGCTCCCCCTCGCCGATAACGATACGGCCGGAAAAGTCGATGTCGTTGAAGGCCTCGCGCATCGCCGTGGTTGCAGCCTGGTCGGCCGCGACCTTGTCGCCCTTGCCCACCCAGTCGACGCAGGCGATGGCAGCAGTCTCGGCGACGTTCAGGATCTCCATGATTCGTGCAGCTTTCATAGCAGCCCCTTCTTCGAAGCGTGTAGTACCGGTAATTCTACACCAGGTCACCCTATCCGTGCCATACGCACCGCAAAATGAGCATCAGAGGACCCGGGCGAGACGCGTGTCGCAAAGGAGGGGCGGCCCACAAGGGGCTCAAGGCGAAAGCACTTTCCCGCCGTGCTCCCCAGGAAGCGGGCGATGACGCCCTGGTTCTCCTCGCGCGTCACCGTGCAGGTCGAATAGGCAAGGTGCCCGCCGGGCCTCACCAGGCCAGCCGCCTGCTCAAGCATCCCAAGTCCGGCGTCGGCCAGTGCGGGGATGTCCGCTTCCTGGATGCGCCAGCGTATCTCGGGGTGCCGCCTTAAGGTCCCCAGCCCGGAGCAGGGCGCGTCGACGAACACGAAGCCGAAGGACTCGCGCTCGAAGGTCCCTTCCAGCTGCCGCCGTGCGTCGGCCACGTGCGTGCGGTCGAGGCGCAGGCCGTAGGTCGCGGCACGCTCCTTGAGTATATCGGCCTTGAACCTGTGGGCGTCCAGCGCCTCAAGCGGCAGCTGGCTTTTGTAGCGGCGCAGGGCGGCGTTTTGCAGGAGGATGGTCTTCGTGCCCCTGCCCGAGCCGATCTCGAGCATTCCTGCCGGAGGAGTATCGGGGAGGATGTGTGCCGCGATGAACTGCGAGGCCGCGTCGCTCACGAGTATCTTCCCCTCGTCGAAGAGCCCCTTGATGCCGGCCCGCTGCAGCAAGGCCCCTTCTTCCAGCAAGAAGCAGCCGGGTACCGGCTCGCCCGAGAGCGACACCCGCGCAAGCGTGGTGCCGACGGCGCCGAAGGCCTCTTCCACCTCCTGCTCGGACGCCTTCAGGGAGTTGACCGCGATGAAGAGCGGCGCGGGCTCGTTGCTGGCCTCCATGAAGGCCCGCGCGTCCCCGTGCCCCCAGGCCTCCACCAGCGACGCGGCGAGCCAGGTTGGGAAGGCACAGAGGCGTGCAAGGGCCTCGATGTCGCTTTCCGGGTCGCCGAAGGGGAAGGCAGGCCGCTCGTGCGCTATCTTCCTCAGAACCGCGTTGGCCAGCCCGGCCGCCTTGGGTGCCACGCAACGCACCAGCTCGACGCCTTGGTCGACCGCCGCATACCCCGCCTTCTCCAGGAAGAGTATCTCATAGCAGCTGATGCGCAGGGCATCGCGGACTGCCGGGTCGAGCCCGCCGGGCGCACGGAGGTGGCGGCCTATCATCTCGTCGAGCATGCCCTGTGCGCTGGTCACCCCTAAGGCGAGCCGCGTGGCAAAGGCCCTGTCGGACGGCGAGAGCCCGGCGCCCTCGATGCGGGCGGCTATGACCTCCGAGGTGAAGGCCTTCCTGAGCCGGACCTGCGTCCCGACCTCAAGCGCGGCGCGGCGGGCGGGGCTGACCCGGAGGCCCTGCCCCTGCCGTGCACGTTGCGGGCGCGGGGGGCGGTGCGGGCGGTGCGGGGCGGGACCCTTGCCCGGGGCCTTGCCCGGCATCAGGTGGCGCTTCCCTGGGGCCCGCCGGCCGGCCCTGCCGTCCAGGTGAACCCGCCCTGCTTGATCCCCTGGACTCCCGCCGCAAAGGCCTTCGCGCCCATCACGGACTTCCCGTCGGGCTTGAGCTCGGCCACCTCAAGCATGCCGTCGACCGTGCCGAGGAAGAAGCGCTTCCCGGCGAAGAGGATGCCCCCAGGGGCAGGCGGGCACCCTGCGACAAGGGCTTGGGCACGGGTATCGGCGGTGACGTCGCGTGCGCGGGTGACCCTGACCGGGCGGCCGGCGATGAGACAACGGGCGGGGTGTGCGTCTGATGAGGCCTGGACCTTCAACGCGGCCTGCCGCGCCGTGTCCTTCGGCGAGGGGTTCATCTCGTGCTTCCCTATCTTCTCGGCGTAGGTCACCGCCGCCTCGTCCTGGGCCGTCCAGTCAAGCGCCCCCTGCTCAAGGTGCACCAGGGCCGTCAGGAGGGCGTAGGAGCCCAGGTTCGCCAGCTCGTCGGACAGCTCGACGGCGCTCTTGTTCCCAATGACCGTGGTGCGGCACACGCAGAAGTCGCCCGTGTCGAGGCCTTCTTCCATCCGCATGACGCACACGCCCGTCTCTGCGTCGCCCGCGAGGATCGCCCGCTCGATGGGAGCCGCCCCCCGCCAGCGGGGAAGCAGGGATGCGTGCACGTTCAAACACCCGTAGCGGGGTATCTCAAGCACCTTCTTCGGGAGCATCATCCCATAGGCCGCGACGCAGACGACGTCCGGGCTCAAGGAGCGTAGCTGGGCGATTGCCGGGGAGCCCTTGAACGACAAGGGCGTGTAGACCGGGATGCCGCAGGACTGTGCCATGCGCTTTGCCGGGGAGGCCTCCTTCTCGTGCCCGCGCCCCCGCACCGCGTCGGGACGGGTGTAGACGGCGCCCACCTCGTGGTGCTCGACAAGGTCTTCGAGGATGGTCGCCGCGAAGTCGGGCGTCCCCATGAATACGATGTTCATGTGCCGCCCGCCTCCTGTCCTGGCGCGGGCCCGGTGCCCGTGTCGCCCGGCTTCGCCCCTGCGGCAAGTGCTGCCTCGTAGGCCCTCAGGGCCTCTATGCGCGCCGAGGGGCTACAGCTCTCGAAGAGCGTCTTGCCGTCGAGGTGGTCGATCTCGTGCTGGAGGCAGCGGCCGAGCAGCCCGTCCCCCTCCAAGACCCATTCCTCCCCTTCCAGGTCGAAGTAGCGCACCCGCACGAAGGGCTGGCGCGTGACCGGTATCGATATCCCGGGGCAAGACAGGCAGCCCTCGTCCTCGGTAAGCTCCTCCCCTTCCCGGTCGGTGATGACCGGGTTGACGAGGAAGAGGGGGTCTTGCTCGTCGCTTTCGGTGTCGCAGTCGACGACGATGATCCGCTTGAGCACCCCCACCTGGGGGCCGGCGAGCCCGCAGCCGTTGTTCTTGTACATGGCCTGTGCCATTTTCCGTGCGAGCTTTTTTAGGCTTTTATCGCCCACCTCGCACGGTGCGCACACCTGCCTGAGCAGGGGGTCGGGGGAGAGCACTATGTCCATGAGCTCGTCTCCTTTCTCGACGGTAGTCATGTGCCTGTGTCGATCTCGAAGCGCTCGACTACGGCCGCCTGGTCGAGGCGGCGGCGGGTGAGGTCCTTCTGCAGGGCGACGACGCTTGCGAACAGGAGCTCCTGGTCTTCGGGAGAGAGCTCCTTCGGGTTGCCCAACTGTACCTTCATCACGGCTATCGCATCCTCTACGTCCCCCATCCCCAGCTCTTCGGCGAGGAAACGCACGAGCACGTCCAGGCCCGCCTTCCCGCCCATCGTCCCGGAGGTGAGGATGCCCGCAGCCTTCGGTATGCGGACGGACACTGCGCTCACCACCTCTGCGGCAGATGCCTGGGGGGCCTGCACCAGCACGTCGAGCAGGGCTTCGGCAACCGCTGCGTGGGCAGGCTCGTGCCACTGGGTCTGGGCGAGCGCCTGCGTGTGGGCGAGCGCCAGGCCGGGGTGGCGGGCGGCGAGGCTCAGGAACTCCCGCTCGAAGCGGCGGCGGTTCGCCTCTGCCTGGGAAAGCTGGACGGGCCGGGAATCCTCGTCCTGCCCATCCGGGGCAGAGTCGTCTGGCGAAGGGGCCGCACTGTAGACGCGGGGCGGCGGCACCTTGGCAAGCGCCGCAAGCACGACGTCCTCCTTCATGTTGGGCACCATGCCCGCTATCTTCACCGCATACTCCTTTGCGAGGATGGATTCCTTGATGGGCGCGAGGATGGAAAGCGCGTCGGTGACAGCCCTGCCCCTGCTCGTGAAGTCGTCCATGTCATAGCGGGCGAGGCGGCGCTCAATCCCGTACTCGACGAGGTCGCGCGCGTTGTCGATACGCGCCCGGAGGGCATCCGCGCCATCCTTTTCCACAAAGTCGGCCGGATCGGTGCCTTCGGGCAGGCTGGCTGCCAGAATGCTTATCGTGCGGCCCTTCTCCGGGGTTATGCTCTCGTCGACAAAGCCTAAGGCCTTGTCGGCCGCACGCTGCCCTGCCGCGTCGCCGTCGAAGAGGTAGACGATCCTCTTCCTCGCATGGCGCGCAAGGACGCGGATGTGCTGGCTGGTAAGCGCCGTGCCCAGCGTCGCGACGACGTTGGTAATGCCGGCCTCATGCAGGGCGATGACGTCGGTATAGCCCTCGACCACGACGGCGGCGCCCGTCGACGCGAGGGCAGACTTTGCCTTGTCGAGCCCGAAGAGCACCTCCGACTTGTGGAAGAGCGGGGTCTCCTGGGAGTTCAGGTACTTGGGCGTGCCCGCGTCGAGGACGCGGCCGCCGAAGGCGATGACCTCCCCCTGTATGTCGCATATCGGGAAGATGACGCGGTTGAAGAAGCGGTCCTTCAGCCTCCCCCTCGACACGAGCGCGACATTGGCGTCGACGAGCTCCTGGTTGCGGAAGCCGAGCTTTTGCAGGTGCCGCACAAGCGCTTCGCTCCCCCCGGCGAAGCCGAGCTGCCACCTTTTCGAGACCTCGCCCCCGAAGCCGCGCTTCCCCAGGTAGTCCCGGGCCGCCGCGGCGAGGGGGTCCCTGCTGCGCATGAGCTGCAGGTGGTAGAAGGCCGCCGTCTCCTTGCAGGCCTCGCCGAGGCGCGCCTTGTAGCCCTTGGCCGGGCCCGGCGCCCCCCCGATAAGCCTGACCGATATCCCCACGCGCTCTGCCAGCTTGTGGACGGCCTCGGGGAAGCTCAGGCCGTCGGCCTGCATGACGAACCCGACCACGTCGCCGCCGCTGCCGCACCCGAAGCAGTGCCACAGCTGGGCGGCGGGGTCTATCTTGCACGAGGGGGTCTTCTCATCGTGTATAGGGCAGCAGCACCAGAAGTCGCGCCCTTTCTGGCGCAGCGGGACGCGGTCGCCTATGACCGAGACGAGGTCGTTTGCCTCGCGGACCTTTTGGATGTCCTCATCGTTTATTCCTGGCATGGGGTCTTACGGGGCTTACTGGGACTGGCGCCTTGAGAAGAACGCAAACACGCCCGAGCCGATAAAGAGCGCCACCACCGTCGCCACCCGGAACGGGCTTGCGACCTGGTACCCGAGGGCAAAGATGGCGATGCCGAACAGCGCCATGAGGACGCAGAGGATAGAAAGCCACTTGAGATACTTCGCCGTCTCTTTCATACGATTACCTTCCTTCTGCCTCCCGTGAAGCAATTTCCTGACGAGGAACACTGTATCACACCCGCCGCCCGCCGCCTACAATATGACCATATCTGTCGGTATGCATCCCCGGCAACATTCTTCGGCTGCCCAAGAAACAAGCATCCGTACACGACGGGCGAAGGACTGCAGCAACTTTATCTTGAAATGCGCCCGAAATCCCATAATTGCAGCTATTGGTCCGTGTTCTAACAGCCTTGGTAAGGGCCGGAGCTCCGATCATTCTCCATCTTCGGAAATATCGTTTTCCTGCTCGTAGTAATAGGAGTAGTCAATGCCCTTGATAAACACCTCACGGTCGTTAATCCTGTCTGTCAATGCCTTCCGCAGGAGGGCTTTTATCTGCGTGGAGTCCGTGACGCTCTTTTCCATCGCAGTCAGATAGCCCTTCTTGTCAATCAGGCTCCAATCGACGCAGAGCTTCAGGTGCTTTTTTAGAATCAAGTCAAGCCAGATGCGGGTGCTTCTGCCGTTGCCCTCTATAAACGGGTGCGCGACATTCATCTCAACGTATTTGTCGGCGATTTGCTCAAAGGTGGCCTCCGGCATTTGCTCGATAGCTTTCAGGGTCTCCGGCAAAAACCTCGCCATTGCGAACCGGAAGCCGCCCTTTGCGATGTTCATCGTCCGTATCTGCCCCGCAAAGTCATAAAGCCCGCCGAACAGGTAGCCGTGAACCTGCTGCAAGCCCTTTGTCGTACCGACCTCTATTGTGTCGAGCAATGAGCTGTCAAAAAGGGCATAAGCCTTCGACTTGCTCTTGCCGTCAATGGTGTCATCACTGTAGGTGAACCATTCAATAAAACGATTGGCCTTCTTGCCTGGAAACTCTTTCGCGAGTGCAATGACGCCGTCGTTTGTCAAGCAGTCGGTCGTTCGATGCTTGCCATCGGGTGCTACGAGCTTGAATCCCTTACAATCTGTAAGGATTTCACTTTCAGCTTTCTTCAGACGATTCTTTAGCACATACCAATAGTTACGCGAATCCGTGCTCTGGCTCAAGACGCCGACGATGTCGATGACGGAGAACCACCATTGGGAGCCCTCGTCGTCCCAGATAGCACGAACTTCCCTGTCATCGAAAAACCGGATGGAAACCTTATTTGTCAAAAGGCTGTCCTCCCATACTCGCCGCTCATGCAATTACCTTCCTTCTGCCTCCCGTGAAGCAATTTCCTGACGAGGAACACTGTATCATACCCGCCGCCCGCCGCCCGCCGTGTGCGAGAGATGACGCGAGTATTCCGCGATGACTTGCGCAACAGGCTGATTCGCGACAGGCTTCCTTTCTCTACCCTCGAACTTCTCGTACTCGATACGGCTCCCTCTTTCGCCCTTGTTACCCTGTTTTCGTCCCTCGCTATCCTCGTATCCCATCAGGCCGGGCTCTTCTCTGCCCATCCGCTCCCAGGTGTGAGCCTTCTCGGCGGCCTGCTGCTCGGCGTGGCCATGAACACCTTGCTTGTTCTTTGTGCCTCTCTTGAAGGATTGCGCCTTCGGCGCACCAGGCGCCCACTAAGCTATGAAGCCGCGGTTATTGCCTGTATCGTCGTGATGGCCGCCGCTTCTCTCGCCCATTCGTTCCTGCTTGTTCTTGCCGTTGCCTGCCTCTGCGTCCTCGGGCTGATATCCCTCGTCCATTTCAGCGAGGAATAAGCCTTCGCCCCTTTGTCGCCCGCCCTGCTTCTTTTCTTATTCAGCCTTGTCCATTCCAAGCTCAAACGAACTCTTGAACTTCTTCATGCTGTTTCGCGCAATAATCATTGCTTTGATAGACTCTTCGGCATTCTTGATCTGGCGTTTGATTTCCTTGTTTCTCTTGGGGTCGGCTTCATCCTCCTCAAGTAGCCTTATCTCAATCAGAGCTGCCTGGATATCCTTGATCTTTTGCGTATACTGCTCATAAACGCTGTCAGAGTACTCCACATCCTTCTCGTCGTTAAGGAAAACTTCTTTCATGGAAACAAGCAACTTTGCGGACTGTTGAACGGTGCTCTCTTTGCCGATTATTCCGGCAGCGCCTACTGCTCCGCCGATGCCAAGACCAACAGTAGTGCCTAACAAGGCACCACCGCCAACAATGGTAGCTGTGCCACCGGCGATCCCTAAACCTCCAACAGCAATCGCCCCGCCACCAATATATGCAAGACAGGCGTTTGTCAAGGCAATGCCAGCGAGGCCGGGGAAACTTGACCCGACTAAGGCAACTGCTATAGGTCCAGCAAATATGCCAGCCGACGCAACGACAGCAACTGCTGATCCAGCGGCTATTCCCAAAGCGACAAGCGCACCTTTCAGAACCTCCTTTAGTTCCCGAAAAGCCTTGTTATAGGATTTTCTCAACCTCTTGACGTAGCCCTCCTTGTAATAATCGTCGCAAAAAAAGGTCTCTAGAAAATCATCACCGGTCTTTTGGTTGAAACCATTCATGGGATTGTCAAGATCCTTGTATTTCTTGCTTGGGACCTCCTCGCCCTTCTTGTTCTCCTCGACGCCGAGAGGGTAATACGGTTCAAAAAGCATCGCCTCAAGTAATACCAAACGGAACCATACGTCCAAGGGGTTATTGCCGGCAATCCTGGAAAGCAGCTCTTGTTCTGAATGCCAATGAAGCTCAGCACCTTCTGATTGAAGAAAGCTAGAGAAGCCCTTTGTCATGTACTCTTTCCACTCATCGGCCCATTGTCGCTTAAGAGACCTTATTGCCTCGTTGTTAATAGGCGCCTTAGTGTTGTCGACATCATGAAGGATTTTGTAGTACTCAAGGTTATAGAGAATCTCGGTCTGTTCTATTGTCAACCCCAGTTTATTGTCACTCATACCTTCACCCATCCTTTCATAGATGCTGTTATCTTCCTTCATATAGGTAAACTGTTTATTTTTCCGATAAACCTGCCTGATTTGCTTTACGTTGCGAGCCTTCAAGGCAAAAGAGACATCTTCTCCAATAGCTACCGCAAAGCGCCCCACTCCAATATAGTTTACTGAGATCCAGTATTTTTGGGTAACAACTGCCTCTCCGACATCGATAGTTGTGAAAACCCCTGTCGCTATGGTCAGCATCCGCGAAATGGTGGGATTGCCAAAGGGCTTGGTCTTATCCCAGTCTAATTCTCTCAGGTCGTCGAGAGCAGGCGCCCCGTTATCCCTGATCTCAATGGCAAGCCTCCGTATGAAATAGAAGGCTCGCACCATACAGTCATTGGCCACAACAGGAACAGCCTGTCTCCCGAGCCCGAACCCAACTCCGATTTCACCGCGTAAATCAAGCTTAAGTATGCTCTCCTTGATTATTTTTCCAGCTTCATCGCACTTCGCGAATAGAGTTCCGTTAAACAGCTTTGATAAGAAAACTGATAAAGAATTATCATCGATACGTATGCTTTTGAACACGGGCAAGGCTGACAGTTCTTTTGCTATGGAGATTATTGGCCCAGGTATACCTGTGCCGCCACTGAGCCCTGCCGACGCGCTTGAGCCAGCCATGTCGCTCACAAGATGGAAGAACCATATGACAGTTCCATGGAAGACCTTTGAGGGCACATCATTGCCGATGAAAATCCTGCTTGCCTCCGGGACATCAACAACCATGAAAGCGCCAGCCGTATCAGTTCCATAGGACTTGTAGGTGAACTGAGTCAATAGCGAGAACACGAGACCAGCAATTGTGGGATGATGGGCAAAATCGCGAAGATGGTGCTGAAGCCCTCCACCGAGGTCGGGCGTGTTTCCGTCGCTGGGAATCGGGAACCTATCCTCAAGGAATTTAACGGCTGATTTAACGCTATCGCCTTCGTGCCCGAGAAGTTTAGCGGTCTTTTTTACAAAGTCGTCCACTCTATCACTGGCAATGCCGCGACCGTGCTCCAAGCTGAATTCTCCCACCCAGAGAATGTCCAATAGCCCGCAAATAACACCGCTGGCGACAGAGACTACATAGTCATACCTGTCCGCTTGGCTTGCCAAAAGATCAACTTGGTCATTCAGGTCGTAGATTATCCTGTCGAGGTCAAATATTTTGTTAAGAGAGGGCTTTTCATAGGGTGCTAATTGAATTTGTACGTTTTCCTCATTCTCCATGATTTGTTCGAGGGTTTCAGCAAACTGGTCATCGGGTAGCTGTCCGTCGTTACAGGATGTTGTATGACCGTCATAGATATGCATCCGAACATGCACCCCCGTCGTCTTCTTATCAATACTTTTTTGTGTGGATGAATGCCGAATGACCAGGTTGCTTGGCAACTTGAGCTCTTTACAGAGAAGGGCATCCACCCTTATGTTGCCAGACATATAAGAACCATAAAGTTCAGTGGGGCAGATGCCCTTCAATGCAAACTTTATGGATGAAGACCGTTACTGGTTTCATATGTCTGGCATTTTCGATTATAGCGCACGGAAAAGCGTTATGATCCTGAATCAGGAACATTCACATCGCAAACATTGGGGGATCGTGCTGTAAGCATAACGGGACACGACAGTTTTTTCTCAAGTAACTATGTTAGGATTAGGCTGCAAGCTAGAAAAGTAGGGCGAGCTTTAAAGGAGCTGATGAGATGCAGGGTATAACCATCGACCAGGAGTTCAAGGACCTGTTGCCGGCGCTTGACAAGGAGACCTATACCCTGCTTGAGGAGAACATCCTGAAGCACGGCTGCAGGGACTCGCTGGTGCTTTGGAACGGCATCCTCATCGACGGGCATAACAGGTATGCGATATGCACCGAGCACGGCATCCCCTTCGACACGGTCGACAAGGATTTCGCATCCCGGGAAGAGGTGCTTATCTGGATCGTCTCGACACAGGTCGCGCGGCGCAACCTCACGTCCCTGCAGTTGAGCCACTACCGCGGGTTGCACTACCGGGCGGACAAGAAGCTCGTCACAAACACCAAGGGCAAAAACCAGCACAGCGAAATGTCCGCCCAAACAAAAAATCTCGCGAATCCGCAGGTCAGCGAGGTTGAACCTCATAATGAGGGACAACCTCGAATCTCGTCAACATCCGAGCGCCTTGCGGGGCAGTATAAGGTTTCGCGCGCCACGATAGAACGCGATGCCAAAGTGGCTACAACCATCGACGCCATAGGCGAGGCCTCGCCCGAGGCCAAGAAAAAGATCCTTTCCGGGGAAGTGAGCATCGACAAAAAGGAACTCGAAGCCCTTGCCGCAGGCTCATCCAGGGAAATAGCCAAGCTCGCCAAAAGTATCGAGGGCGGCACCTACGAGAAGAAGAGGCCCACAGCGCCTGCATCGGGGCGGGACAAAGAGCAGCCTGGGGTCGCCAACACGGGGACGCAGGCAACAGGCACGCTTATCGGGGAGATAACAGAAGGCTTCCAAACCGAGCTGCAATGGCACACGGAAAAGGGCGATGCGGCGGGGCTAAAGGCTGCACTGAGAACCTATCTCGACAGGCTTGAGGGCATATACCGGCAGATTTGAGCCAGAGCGCAGATTCGCACACTTAAGGGCATGTGCTGATTAAGGCGGACGTGCTTTTATCAGGAGGAAAAAAACTAGGTCAAGTTGACTAAGTCTTATTAGCATGATATCTTTATCCTGCAAGAAAAAGATAAATGACAGGAAGGCATACCATGTCTATTGTTGCGAACATGCAAGACGCGAAAACAAACCTGTCGAAGCTCGTTTCAGCGTCGTTGGCAGGCCAGGAAGTCGTTATCGCAAATCGCGGAGTGGCAGCAGTTCGGCTTGTTCCGTATGAGCAGCCGACAAAACGCCCCCTTGGTTTTGTCGGAGGCCCTGAAAGCTGGAATGATTCATTCTTTGATTCCTTGCCTGACGAAGAATTGGCAGCGTGGGGCTTATGAAAACCTTCGATTCTGAAAAAGGCTATCTGCTCGACACCCATACGTTTCTTTGGGCGGTAAAGGCTCCAAACCGGTTGGGCAAGACGGCGCATTCAATAATCGAGAATCCTAAAACCCGCCTCTATCTTTCGTCTATCAGCGCATTCGAGACCGCCAATAAATTCCGCCATGCAAAACTCGATGCAACATACGAAAGCATTGTCAAAAACTACACGCAGTTTGCCCAGCAGCTTGGCGTTGAGGATTTGCCTTTGACGCTTGCTCACACCTATTTAGCAGGGAGCATGGACTGGTCTCATCGAGACCCTTTTGACCGCTTCATTGTGGCACAGGCAGCACTCGAAAACCTAACGGTTATCACCGATGACAGTCAAATCAAAACCCACCCCTGGATTGATTCCGTTTGGTAGACTGACTGTTTGAGGGCAACCCGGCAGCAATACACACTATCGAAGGCACGGGTCTGCCGGGCGTTCTTTTGGCCGACAGGAAAAGAACAGGTTATGTATCTGCACGGACGAACTCGGCGTGGTTGCCCCAGCCCCAGGTGCCGCCACCGGCACCGATCTCGAAATTGCACTTGGCAATGCCGAGGTCGACGGCCAAGGTGGCATCGGTGAGGTTCTCGACCCATGCGGTTGTTTTGCCTTCCTGATATGAAAAGGTCACCGGTTGGCGGTTGGCTGCCGAGGGCGCTTTTTGCACCGCCTTCATTCCGCACAAGAACCAGTCGGGCACGGGCGGGTCTGCCACGAACATCTCTTCGGCAGTTTTTGTCTTTCGATGAACCAGGGAGCGTATCAGCCTTTCCTTCCTGCTGTCGTGCTCCACAGCCTTCCCGACGACGACAGTGCTTATGATGGACTCTTCCTCCGACAGGGAGAAGGGGCAGGACTTCCGGTCGAAGGAGCCGCTTACCCAGCAGCTTCCCAAGCCCTCTGCGGTGGCATCGAGCATGAGAAGCTGCCCGTAGTAACCGAGCTGTTCGGACGAAGAAAGGTTGTTCTTGTTGCCGATGAGCCCGATATAGTGGCGAACCCCCGAGAACATGCCGTAGCTCTTGCGCAGCCCCTCGAATGCACTCCCGTTGTCAAGCACAAGCTCGATGCGCCCTTCGATGCCTTGCGAATAAAGCGCAATCAGCTGCCTGAGTTTTTCGACAACCCCCGGGTCAAGGGGCACAGGAAGGTATGCCCGTCGGGAACGACGCACTTCGATGGCTTCCACAAGATTCATAATGCCTTCCTTCTTCGGTTGTTTTAGCGCCCATGAACAGAATACTCTTCATGGGCACGTGTTAGCACAGGGATTGCCCAAGAAGTCCGCGATTTTCAAAAAACTTGGAGATGCTGCTTGCGGCTGCCTGCTTACAGCGGATAGTCTCTGGTCCCGTCGGAGGCTGAAAGTACGGGCGCACAGACTCGTGGTAGGGTACCATGAGTTAGAAAGAGTAGAAAGGGGTGCCGCCCATGTTATCCTTCCGCCCTGCCGTAAGGGAAGACTGCCCGCTCATACTGGACTTTGTCAGGGAGCTGGCCGAATACGAGAGGATGCTTGACGAGGTCGTTGCCACAGAAGCGCTGCTGGAAGAATGGGTGTTCGACAGGCAGAGGGCAGAAGTGCTCTTTGCGGTGGCAGACGGCCGCGAGGTCGGCTTCGCCCTGTTCTTCTCCAGCTTCTCGACCTTTCTGGGCAGGGCAGGGCTGTACCTTGAGGACCTCTTCGTGCGGCCTGGGCACCGGGGCAGGGGCTACGGGAGAGCGCTGCTCAGACAGCTTGCGAAGATAGCCATTGAGAGGGGCTGCGGCAGGCTGGAATGGAGCTGCCTGGACTGGAACACCGCAAGCATCGAGTTCTACCTGTCCCTCGGCGCCGAGCCCCTGGAAGACTGGACCGTGTACCGCCTGGCAGGCAGCACCTTACAACACCTGGCAGAAGGCTGAGTTCCGCAGGTCAGCGGGATCCTTCGTCGAAACAGCCTCCAAGCAGCATATGGGCCGTAAAGCCGAAGGCAAGACCCCTTGTCCGTGGCAAAGCCGACATCTCAACATATAGGCACAGCCAGCCTTCTCCAAAGCCCTTATCACACGGATTTACGGTTTCATAAATGCTCCCGTACCCAGGCGATGTTGGCTAAGACGGTGGTTATGAGCTCTTCTTTGGTTGGGAAGTGCATCATGGGGCGGAGGAAGTGGGTGAACTCGACCTTGAGGGTCTTGCCGTAGAGGTCGCCTGAGTAGTCAAGGATGTGGGCCTCGCAGGTGGAACGTGCGTCCTCGGCGAACGTTGGCGGGATGCCGACCGAGACCGCGGCCTTGATGCGCGTGGGGCCCACGGTCGCATAGGCCGCATAGACCCCGTCGCCCAGGACTTGGAACAAAGGGTCGATGCGAAGGTTCGCGGTACGAAAGCCCATCGTGCCCCCCTCGCCGCGCCCCGGGACGACCTCTGCTTTCAGGTGGTAGGGCCGCCCCAAAAGCCCGTTGGCCTTCTCGATGTCCGTCGCGCCCAGCAAAAGGCGGATGCGCGTCGAGGTGATGGGGGCGCCGTCGCTGCTCTGGAGGTCATGGGCGTGTATGCGCGTGCCGTTCTCGGCACCCCAGCGCCTGAGGTCTGCGGCCGTGCCGAGCGCGCGCGCCCCGAAGCGGAAGTCGGAGCCAACATGGAGGCTTTCGGGCACAAAGCCGCCGAAAGTCTCCCTCAGGAACTCATCGGGCCCCAAGGCGGCGAAGCTGTCGGTGAAGGGCAGGGCGACCACCGCGTCCACGCCGCTTGCGGCAAGCGCATCCAGGCGGTCGGGGTTGGCCATGAGCTTCTTGAGGCGGCCGGGGTGGAACTTCTCGTCGGGGTCGATGTCGAAGGTGAGCGCGATGCTGGCGCCGCCCGAGGCCCGCGCAGAGTCCTGTGTGCAGCGCATCAGGAACTGGTGCCCCCTGTGTACGCCGTCGAATACCCCGAAGGCGCAGGATGAGCCCTTGAAGAGCGAGGGGTCGAAGCCCCCGCCTGCCCGTATCACCTCACCCACGGTCGACCCCCTGGGAAAAGACGCACTCCGGCCGCAGGAGGCGGGCCTGTGCGTCGTAGGAGAACAGGCCGAGCAGCTGGGCCCCGGTTACCGCCGACACGAGCTCGCCGTCGGCCAGGGACGGCAGGGCTTCCCCGCCCTGCCGCAGGGACGCGCCCTCCCCCGCCTCGGCGCCCTCCCCCGGAGCCGGCGGCCCCTGCCCGCGCGGCGCAGGGGGCAGCGCCGCCACAACGGCGCCCGCCGGCAGCGCCCGGCCGTTCCGCACCGCCTCAAGGCTGTCCCCCGGCACCTCTACCACACGGTAGCCCAGCAGCGCCGCCGGATCGAGGACCGCAGGCTTTCGACCCTGCTCAAGCGCGGCCAGCTCCTGGCAGTCGTCCAGGGTCACCGCCCCGACACCCGTCCGGCGCAGCGCACCCACATGGCTGGGGCACCCGAGGGCCTGGCCGATGTCGCGTGCGAGCGAGCGGACGTAGGTACCCTTGGAGACGTGGACGGCGATATCCCAGCTCGGCAGCCTGCCCCCGCCGCCCCCGTCGAGGCCGAGCAGCCGGGCCTCAAAGACGGTTACCTCGCGGGGCTTTAGGCCTATCGGCCTGCCGGCGCGCGCCGCCTTGTAGGAGCGCTCGCCGCCGACCTTGACCGCGCTGTAGGCCGGGGGGACCTGCTGATGCGTCCCCGCCAGGCGCGAGACGAAACCCTGGGCGAAGGACAGATCGCACACCTCGTCGGGCACGGCACCCCTCTCGGTGACGGCCCCCGCCGCGTCGTCGGTCTCGGTCGCCTCGCCGAAGACCACGGTGAAGCGGTAGCGCTTATCGTGGGCCTGGAGGTAGGGGGAAAGCCTCGTGGCAGGGCCGACGCACAGCAGCAGGGCCCCCGAGGCAAGCGGGTCGAGCGTCCCGGTGTGCCCGATGCGGCGCTCGTCGAATACCCTCCGGGCGCGGTTCACGACATCGTGCGAGCTCGGGCCTGCCGGCTTGTCGACGCCTATGACGAAGGAGAGCCCCGACGACCCGCGCCTCACGACCGCCTACCCTTCCCCGACAAAAGCCTCAAGGGCCGCGGCCACCTGCGTGAGCGCCGCCTCGATCGGCCCGGGCACCGTGAACCCGGCAGCCGCCCTGTGGCCGCCGCCGCCCAGGTGCCGCGCGATGCGGGCGACGTCCGTGCCGTCCTTCGCACGCAGGTTCCCCCGGACACCCTCGCTGCCCTCGCGGAGCAAACAGGCGACCCGCACCCCCTCAAGGGAGCGCAGGGTGGAGACCAGCGGCTCGGCGTCGGCCTTGCAGGCGTCCAGGGCGCGGAAGTCCTCAAGCGTGAGGTAGCTCATGGCCCAACGCCGCCGCTCGTCGATCCTCAGCCGGGAGAGCAGGGCGCCCTCCAGGAGGAGCGAGGGTAGGCGGCGGCTCTGGTAGAGGGCGGCGGCCACGGCCGCGGGGTCGGCGCCGGCCCGCAGCATCTCCGCCGCCGCGTCGAAGGCAGCCGCGTCGGTGTTCTGGTACTGGAAGCACCCCGTGTCGGAAGCCAGCCCCGTATAGGCGCCGAGCGCCATGTCCCGGGTGGGGGCGACCCCCATCTCCTTGACGAGCTCCCAGACGATCATGGAGGTCGATGCGCTGTCCGGGTCGACATAGCTGTAGTCTGCCATCGCCTCGTCGACGGGATGGTGGTCGATGGTGAAGCTCGCCTCCGCGCGTGCCTGTATCGCCGCTGCGGCCGCGCCCAGGCGCTCGTGCGTCGGCGCGTCGACCGCGACGAAGGCCTGCGGGCTGCCGGGGAGGCGCCCCGCCGCGACCATGTCCTCTATGCCGGGCAGGAAGAGCAGGGAGGGGTCTACCGGCTCGTCTTTGCACAGGATGCAGACGGCTTTTTTGCCAAGCCCGTGCAGGGCGTGCGCGAGTGTCAGCTGGGAGCCGAGGCAGTCGCCGTCAGGGCTCACATGCCCGCAGATGACGAAGTCGTCCAAGGCGTGAAACCGCCGGGCGACCTCGTGAAGCGTAATATTCGTCGGGGGCGCGGTCACTGTTGCCTGCTCCCCGTCAAGGCTGCCTGTTCCTCAAAGCGTCGCGCTCAAGGGCTTGGGCGATGCGCTCCGCCTGGTCTACGGTCTCGTCGAGGACGAAGCGCAGCTCCGGCGCGACCCGCCACGACAGCCTCTGGGCCATCTCGGAGCGGATATGCCCCGATGCGGCGGTAAAGGCCTCGGCGACCTCGTCATAGCGGTCGGGGTCGGTCGAGTAGAAGACCCTGCACGCGCTCCTGTCGAAGCTCACCTCGCAGGCCACGATGGTGACCAGGTGCAGGCGGGGGTCGGCGATCTCGAACAGGAGGATGTTCGAGACGACCTCGCGCGCCTGCTCGTTTACTTTCCTGCTGCTACTGCGTTGCTTCATAAGAACCCCCGTATCGCAAAGTCCTGCACATGCGGCCCTCCGGGCGCATCCCCGCGGGCGGGGCGGCCCTTCCGGCAGGGCGCCACCTGCCTCGGCCCCGGTGCCGGCCTCTTTCCTTGCTGCCTTTTCGACACCCTGCCCCGGCCCGCCTACTCGGTCCGCTCCACCTCGACGACCTGGTAGCCCTCGATGGTGTCGCCGACCTTGATGTCTTGGTAGCCGACGATGCCGATGCCGCACTCATAGCCGCTGCGCACCGACTTCACGTCGTCCTTGAAGCGCCTCAGGCTGTCTATGGTGCCCTCGAAGATTATCGTGCCGTCCCGCACGATACGCACCTTGTCGTCGCGGGCGATCTCGCCCTCGACCACATAGCATCCGGCGATGGTCCCCGCCTTCGGCACCTTGAAGGTCTCGCGCACCTCGGCGATGCCGGTGTCCTTCTCCACGATGTCGGGGGAAAGCAGGCCGACGCGGGCCGCGTTGATGTCCTCGATGGCCTGGTAGATGATGCGGTAGAGCCGGATATCGACCTTCTCCTTCTCGGCCTGCTGCTTGGACTTCCCGGTGGGGCGCACGTTGAAGCCGATGATGATGGCGTCGCTGGCGGCTGCCAGGGTAACGTCGGTCTCCGTGATGCCGCCGACGGCGGAATGCACGATGTTGACGCGCACCTCCGACTGGTCCATCTTCTCGAAGGCGTCGACGAGCGCTTCGATCGAGCCTTGCACGTCTGCCTTCACGATGAGGTTGAGGTCGGTCTGCTTGCCTGCCTCGATGCGGCTGAAGAGGTCGTCGAGGCTTACGTGCGCCTTGGTCTCCTGCTCGGCGAGGCGGGCGCGCAAGGCACGCTCCTCGGCAAGCTTGCGGGCGTCGCGCTCGTCCTCGAAGACCCGGAACTCGTCGCCGGCGGTCGGGACCGAGCCCAGGCCCAGTATCTCGACCGGGTCGGCCGGACAGGCCGCGTCTATCTGCATGCCGTGGGGGTTGACCAACGCCCGGACGCGCCCATAGGATGTCCCGGCGACCACCGCGTCGCCCGGCCGCAGCGTGCCGCGCTGCACCAAGACGGTCGCGAGCGGGCCGCGCCCCTTGTCGAGGTTCGCCTCGATCACGAAGCCCGAGGCAGACGTGTCGGGGTTCGCCCTCAGCTCAAGGACGTCTGCCTGCAAAAGGATGGTCTCAAGCAGGTCGTCGATATGCAGCTTCTGCTTCGCCGAAACCTCGACGAACATGTTTGAGCCGCCCCATTCCTCGGGGATGACCCCGTGCTCGACAAGCTCTTGGCGGACCTTGTCGGGGTTCGCGCCGGCCTTGTCCACCTTGTTGACTGCGACGACTATGGGCACCTCGGCGGCCTTCGCGTGGTGTATCGCCTCGACGGTCTGGGGCATGACCCCGTCGTCGGCCGCAACGACGAGCACGATGACGTCGGTCACCTGCGCCCCACGGGCGCGCATCGCCGTGAAGGCCTCATGGCCCGGGGTGTCGATGAAGGATATCTGCCGCTCGTTGATGTTGACGACAGAGGCGCCGATATGCTGCGTGATGCCGCCGGCCTCGCTCTCGACCACGCCGGTGTTGCGGATGGCGTCGAGCAGGGAGGTCTTGCCGTGGTCGACATGGCCCATGACCGTGACCACGGGGGGCCGGGGCTTCAGG
This sequence comes from Eggerthellaceae bacterium, assembly GCA_009782605.1. Taxonomy (GTDB): domain Bacteria; phylum Actinomycetota; class Coriobacteriia; order Coriobacteriales; family Eggerthellaceae; genus WRIS01. The sequence continues at coordinate 28,242 of WRIR01000009.1, forward strand.
TCCTGCGGGCGGTCGTCGATGACCACCGCGTATTCCTCCTCGGGCGAGACGACACGGACCTTGCGGCCCAGGTCGTCGGCGATAAGCTCGATCAGGTCGTTGCTCATCGACTGGGTGAGGGTCAGCACCTGCCCCAGCATGAAGAGGCGCTTGATGATGTCGTTGGGGGGCACGGCCAAGAGGTCGGCGAACTTCGAGACGCTTGCCCCTTGGGGAACCTCCATGACCGAGTCGTCTAACACCAGCTCGGGGTCGAGGCCCTTCTCTATGGCCTCCAGCTCCAGGCGCTCGCGGGCCTCTGCCACGCGCTTCTCCTTGCGCTTCTTGCGGCGGCCCTCCCCCTCCTGTGCCGCTGCCTCGACCGCGCTGCGCGCCTCGGCAAGCACCTTGTCGCGTTGGAACTTCTCTGCCTGGACGGCCATCTGGGCGTAGCGGTCCTCCCCGGACTCGCCCTCAAGCAGCTCGGGCACGTCGGGCTCGAAGACATGCCCTGCCTTCCCGGGCTTCTTGTCGGCGCGCGGCTTGGCACCCTCGCGGCCCGGGCCGCCGGCCCCGCCCTCGCCCGGGGCGAATGCCGAGGCATCGTCCTTGGACGGCTTTTCCTTCCTGCCCTGCTTGTCCAGCTTTGCCGACGCCGGCTTCTGGGCGGCCTGCCTCTTGCCCTCCTTCTTCCCCTCGGCCTGGGGCGTTGCTGAGACGTGCTGCATACGCTCCTTCTCGCTCGCGATCTGCGAGAGCAGGCCGTCGAAGCTCGACTTGGGCTGTATGGTCGGGGCCTGGGCCGCCTTCTTTGCGGGGTCGTCGGCGGTGGCAGCGGCCTTCGGGGCCTTTTTGCCGGATTTCTTGGCCGCCAAGGACTCCTCGACCGCCTGCTTCTTCGCCACCTCTTTCGCGGCGCGCTCGGCCCTCTCCCGCTGCTGGGCCGCCAGGGCCTCCCGCTTTGCCCGCTCCTTCGCACTCTCTATCTGGCTTGCGAGGCCCTCGAAGTTCGACGGGGCCGGGGCGGCCGGGGGCGCGGGGGCGGCCTTCGTGCCGGCCGGGCTGCCGGGGGTGGCCGGCGCAGGGGCAGGCACGGGGGCAGGGGCGGCCTCGCCGGAAGGGCCGGGGATGCCGTCCTCGCTGAGGCGCACTTCATCAGGCACCGGGGCCTCGCCGCCGCGCTTTGCGCGCTCGGCCTCGCGCAGCGCGCGCTCCTTCTGCACGGCGGCGCGGCGCTCGGCCTCGGCCTCGGCCTTCTTCTCGGCAGCGATACGCTGCTCTTCGGCAAGCTTCTCGGCCTCCTTGTCCTCAAGCTGGCCGGTGCGCTGCTTGATCTCGGGCGCGATGTTCTCCCATATCCTCGCAACGTCGTCGTCGGTCAGGACGCTTGCATGGCTCTTCGCGGAGATCTTCATCGCCTGGATGCGCTCCAAGAGGTCCCTGCTGTTCATCCCGAACTCTTTCGCCAACTCATTTACCCGCATGCTGGCCATATAGCCCCCTCAACTTTCCCTTATGCTTCCAACGCCGCGCCGAAGAGGCCCTCGGCGATGCGGTCGCGGTCTTCCTGGGTGAGCGGCACACGCAGCGCCCGCTCTATACGCCTTGCCTTGTACGCGGCCTCCAAGCAGGCGCCGGAGCACACATAGGCGCCCCTCCCGGCCTGGGTGCCGCTCCCGTCGAAGCAGACGGCGCCCGTGCCCGTCCGCACGAGGCGGAGCAGCGCGGCCTTGTCGGCCTGCCTGCCGCATGCGACGCAGGTGCGCCGCCGCTTCATGCCCTGCTGCTTTTCTGTCGGCGCGGACTTTCGCATCCCTTGCCTCACGCTTCCTCGTGGTCCGCATGCACGCCGCAGTAGCGCTTCGTGGGGCGGGCATGGTTGCGGCAGTGCACGCCGTCCTCGGTGACGTAGGCGCACAGCCCGCTCTCGTCCTCGGAGGCGCCCTCCTCGTCGATGAGCATGTTGTCGAGCGCCAGGGGCTCGCCGGCAAAGGATGCGCTCTTGATGTCGATATGCCAGCCGGTCAGCCGGGCGGCGAGGCGGGCGTTCTGGCCCTCCTTGCCGATGGCGAGCGACAGTTGGTCGTCCGGCACGATGACGGTGGCGTAGTGGTTCTCCTCGTCGATGTTCACCCGCGTCACCTTGGCGGGGGAAAGCGCGTTGGACACATAGACGGACGGGTCCTCGTTCCACTGGATGACGTCGACGCGCTCGTTGCGCAACTCTTCGACGACCATGCGCACGCGCGAGCCCTTCGGCCCGACGCAGGCCCCCACCGGGTCGAGGTTCGCCTCCCGGGAGGTGACGGCTATCTTCGAGCGGGCGCCCGGCTCGCGGGCTATCGACTTGATCTCGACCATGCCGTCGTATATCTCCGGCACCTCTATCTCGAAGAGCCGGCGGATGAGGTCGGGGTGGGTGCGGGACACGACGATGGGCGGCCGGGCTTGATCGCCGCGGGTCTTCGGGGCATCCGAGCTCGGGTCGCGCACCTCGATAATGAGGGTCTTCAGGCGCTGGTTGTGGCGGTAGTGCTCGCTTGCCGGGCGCTCGGCCCGCTCGTTGGGGAAGCGCTTGGTGTCGTAGTGGGGCAGCTCGGCTTCGACGCCGTCGCGTATCTTGATGATGGTGAAGTCGGCGGTCCCTTGAAGGACGGTGCCCGTGACCAGGTCGCCGACGCGGGAATAGAACTCCTCGTAGATGCTTTGGCGCCCCGCCTCGCGCACGATGGCCGCGATGACGCTCTTCGCGTTCTGCGCGGCGATGCGGCTCACGTCCTCGGGGGTCACGTCGCGCTCCTCGAATTCCGCATACTCCCCCGTCTCCGGGTCGGGCTTCCCGACGGGGACGAGCTCGTACACGTATATCCTGCCGCTTGAGCGCTCTATGGTCACCCGCGCATCCCATTCGAGGTCGAGGATATGCTGGTAGCTTTTCGCCAAAGAAGCCTCAAGGCGCTCTATCAGGTAGAACTCGTCGATCTTCTTTTCGTGGGCGAGAGCCTGCAATGCCTCAATCAGTTCAGAGCTTGCCATCATGCTTCCTTTCTTGTGCCTTTATGCGTTGAACCCTACCGTGCCCTTGAGATGGGCGCGCTTCACGTTCCCGAAGTCGATTGCCTGGGCAACCCCCTCGACGTCCAATACAACCTGCCCGGCGTCCACCGACTGTATGCGACCGCTCCATTTGCTCCTGCCGCCTATCGGCGAGGCCGTCTGCACGACCGCCGTTTCGCCGACGAAGCGCTCGAAATGCGCAAGCGTGCGCAGGGGGCGGTCGATGCCGGGAGAGGAAACCTCAAGGGTATAGGCCCCGGGGAAGGGGTCGGCCGCATCCATTATCTGGTTTATCCACGCCTGTGACGAGGCCAGCTCGTCGAAGCCGATACCCTGGGGGCAGTCGATGTACACCCGGATCGTCGGTGCCTTCTTCGCGCCGGTGACCTCGATGGTCACGACCTCTATACCGTGCTCGGCCGCCTGCTTCTCAAGCGCGTCGAGCAGGCTTTGTTCTTTCGCGGTCAGCATGCAGGCCTCCTTCACCGCCTCAGATAAAAAGAAAGCGGGATAAACCCACTTTCTCGAACCAACTGAAAGTTTTCGGTACGCGCCGCACCACGCAAACACGCACCGGGACTTTATACCACATTCTGCACCCGATGGCTAGTCATGCTTCCAACTGGGGCGCGCACGCAACCCCATCTCCACCGTTCGTCCTCAAATCCCACCGCATTCCCCTATCCAGGCATCGGCAAATTTGCCGGCAAACTGCCTGCTGGGCTGGGACGGGCAGAAGCTCTTTTCCGGGGATGACGGCGGGGGCTTGTTGTGAGAGAATCAGGCGGACAGGAAAGGGAGGGCGTATGGTGTTGGAGTTCAGGCCGGTCTTAAGCGACGGGGATATCGGCGGCGTCGCGTGCATGGCAGACGAGATATGGCACGAGTATTGGCCGGGGATCATCGGGAGTGCACAGACGGACTACATGGTCGAGGCCTTCCAGAGTGCGTCGGCCATAACCGCCGCCATACGCGAGGAAGGCTATGAGTATTGGGTGCTGGAGGCTGAGGGCCGCCGTGTCGGTTATGCCGCGGTGCGCGTTGAGGCCCCCGATGCCCGCCTGTTCATCTCGAAGGTGTACCTCTTTGCGGCCGAGCGCGGACGGGGCTTCGCCTCCGAGGCCATCGCCTTCTTCGAGGCGCTGTGCCACGGGCGCGGGCTTACGACGATGTACCTCTCGGTCAACAAGCACAACGAGCTTGCCCTGAGGGCCTACCGCGCCAAGGGCTTTGCAGTGGTCGGCGCAAGCGTGAAGGGGATAGGGCAGGGATTTTTCCTGGACGACTACCTCATGGAAAAGGTGCTCTGAGGGTGAAGCGGCGTTTTCTGCGGGCATGCTTCGGTCAGGGGATGGCGAAGGGAAACAGGGTGCCAGGCGCAATGTCGCGGGGGATGCCGATGCGATAGTAGCTCTCGGTCATGCCCCGCCCGCGGCCCTCGGCCACCACGAGCTCTTCCCTCCCCCGGCGGCTCTCGTAGTCCGCCCTGCGCAGGCGCTCGGCCAGGGCGGTGAGCTGCTTTGCGCGGGCGGCCTTGGCCTCGGGGGATACCTGGTCGCCCCGCGCCGCCGCAGGCGTGCCCTTGCGCTGTGAATAGGGGAAGACATGCACCTTCGAGAAACGCAGGCGACCGACGAGGCCTAAGGTCTCGTCGAAGTCGGAGTCCGTCTCGCCGGGGAAGCCGACGATGGCGTCGGTCGTGAGGGCGAGCCCGGGTATCTGTGCGTAAAGCGCCTCGGCCCGCGCAAGGAAGCCCTGCGCGTCGTAGGGGCGGGCCATCTCGGCGAGCACCTTCGAAGAACCTGACTGGAGGGGCAGGTGGAGGTGGCGGCATACCCGCCCCTGTGACGTGGCGACCAGGCCGACCAGGGCCTCGTCGAGGTCTTCGGGCTCGATGCTCGACAGCCTGAAGCGCGTGGTTTCGGTCTCGGAGAGCAGCCCTTCCAGGGCCTCGGCCAGCCCTCCTTCCGTGAAGCGGTAGGACCCCAGGTTTATCCCCGTGAGCACTATCTCTTTGACCCCAGCCTGGGCGAGCGCCCGCACCTCTTCAAGAACCTCGTCGAAGGGCCGGCTGAGGGCCGGGCCACGGGCGGCGGGAACGATGCAGTAGCTGCATGCCCCGTCACAACCATCCTGCACCTTGACGCCTATGCGGGTGGGGAAGCCCTCCCCGGCGCGCAGGGCCCGGCCGCGGGCAGGGGGCACCGGTTGCCCGGACGCCTCGGACGCCCCGGACGCCTGCGGCGTGGGGCCCCGCTCCCCCGGCGCAGGGCCGAAGCGCTCGCAGATGAGCGCCAGGGCCCGGCCCTTGTCGGGCTCGACGGCCACGCGGGGGTCGAGGGAGCGGTAGGTGCCTGGGTCGAGCGCCGCGGCGCAGCCGGTCACATAGACCGGCGCATGCCGGTTGTCGCGCAGGCTGCGGCGCACCGCCTTGCGCGCCTTCTTGTCCGCCTCGCCCGTGACCGTGCAGGTGTTGACGATGACGCAGTCGGCATCGGGAAGCCCGCAGCGCCCGTGCCCCTGCTCCAAAAGCGCCGCGGCAAGGGAGTCGGACTCCACCCGGTTGACCTTGCAGCCGAGGCTCACCAGCGCGAACCTCACCTCAGGCCGCCCAGCTCGTAGAGGGTCAGCGCCGAGGCGACCACCCCGGCGGTCTCCGTCCGCAGTATCGAGGGCCCCAGGCTCACCAGGCCGGCGCGGGGGTTCGCGCGCAGCAGCAACGACACCTCGCCTTCGCCCAAGCCCCCCTCCGGGCCGACCACGGCGACGACCCGTGCGTCGGCGGGCTCGACGCGCAGGGCGGCAAGAGCCTTGTCCAGGACGGCGGCGATGCTGCCCGTGTGAGCCTCTTCCCAAAACACCAGGACTGCGGTGGCCTGGGCCGTGAAGGCGGCGAGCTCCTTGAGGGTCTTCGGCTCGGCAACCTCGGGAATGCGCCCCTGCCCGCTTTGCATGGCGGCGCTCTTCGCGACCGCCCGCCACCGCTCGGTGCGCGCGGCCGCCTTCTCGGGTGCAAGGCGCACGACCGAGCGCTCGCTGGTAAAGGGAAGGAAGGCGGACACCCCCAGCTCTGTCGCCTGGCGGACGACCTGGTCCATCTTGTCGCCCTTCGCGATGCCCTGCGCCAGGGCGACCACAGGCGACGCCCCGGGCGCGGTCGAGCACCGCACGATGCGCACCTCCAGGGTGCCGGGCGAGAAGCGGACGACCTCGCACTCGAAACAGTCCCCGACAGCGTCGACGACGGCCAGGCGCTCGCCCGCCTCAAGGCGCAGCACTGCGGCATGCCTCATGTCGTCGGGGGCGAGCCGCAGGGCGAAGGGGCCTAAGGTCCCGTGCCCGAGGACCTGGCCTTCCAAGAAGAAGCGGTAGGGCGCCATGGTCAGTTGAAGACGTCGCGCAGCTTTTGGAGGGGAGTGCGTGCCTCGGACACGGTGTCGCCCATGTCGGCTGCAAGCTTCTCAAGCAGCTCCCGCTGGCTCTTCGTGAGCTTGGTCGGGATGATGACGTTGGTGTGGACGTACATCTCGCCCCGCGAGGTGCTCTTGAAGCGGGGCATGCCGTGGCTGCGCACGGTCACCACCTGCTCGTTTTGGCACCCTTCCGGGATGCGCACGATGACCTTCTCGTTCTCGAAGATGCCGTCGATGATGATCTCCGCCCCCAAGGCCGCCTGCACGATGGAGATGTTCGCCCGGGCATGGAGGTTGTCGCCGTCGCGCTCGAAGAACTCGTGGAGCACGATGCGGCAGGTGACGATGAGGTCGCCGGCGCGGGCGCCCTGTATCCCCGCCTCCCCGAAGCCGGTGAGCCTCAGCTGCTGGGAGTCCTTGATGCCGACCGGCACCTCGACGGTCACGCGCTGGCGGTCGGGTATGCGGCCCTGGCCGTCGCACTCAAGGCAGGGGTTCTCGATGGTCTTGCCGGTGCCGCGGCAGGTCTTGCAGGCCGTCGCCGTCTGCATGTCGCCCAGGAAGGTGTGCTGCACGGTGACGACCCGGCCCTGGCCGCCGCACTCGGGGCAGCTGACCTCGTGCCCGTTCTCCCCCAGGCCGCCGCCGCCGCACTCGGGGCAGGGCGCCAGGCGGTCGTAGACAATCTCCTTCTTTGCGCCGACCGCGACCTCTTCGAGGGTGAGCCGGAGCCCCACCCCCATGTCGCGGCCCTCCTTGCGGATGCCCTCCCTGCCCCCGGTCCCGCCGAAGAAGGAGCTGAAGAGGTCGCCCATGCCGAAACCGCCGCCGAAGAGGTCGTCGAGGTCCACGTAGCCGCCGCCGTAGCCGCCGCCCGCCGCGCCGGGGATGGTGCCGAAACGGTCGTACTGCGCCCGCTTGCCGGGGTCGCTCAAGACGTCGTAGGCCTCGTTGAGCTCCTTGAAGCGCTCTTCGGCGTCGGGGGCCTTGTTAACGTCGGGATGAAGTTCTCGGGCCTGCTTGCGGAAGGCCTTCTTTATGTCGTCGTCGGACGCATTCTTCCCCACCTCGAGAATCTCATACAAGTCTTTTGCCATTGATTGTAAAACCTTCCTGTTAACTGGCTTGCTGCCTCGCCGCTTAGCTGTCCTGGAGCACCTGCTGGGCGGCGCGCACCGCCTGGATGACCTTCGTGTAGTCCATGCGGGTCGGGCCGATGACCGCGACGATGCCCGCCGCCTCGTCGCGCCCGTACTGCGTGGCGACCACCGAGACGCCTGAGAGGTCCTCGGAGCTGTTCTCGCTCCCGATCTTCACGATGGTCTTCTTGTCCTGCGGCCCCTCGCTCAGGATGTGGAGCAGGACCGTGTCGTCCTCCATGACCTGCATGATGGGCAGCAGGGACTGGGAGTGGCTGAACTCGGGCTTGCGCAGGAGCGAGGCGATGCCCAGGCGGTGCGTCTTGCCGCCCCGGCTTTCCTGCAGGCACAAGATTACCTCGTCGAGTATCAGCCGCACCAGGGGGTCGCGCAGGGCATCGACGAGGCTCCGGTCGGCCTCCCGCCTGATGTCGTCGAGCGCCTTGCCCGCAAAGCAGCGGTTGAGCAGGTTCTGCGCAGCGGCGATGTCGTCGCAGTCCACCGCCTCGGCGAAGTCGATATGGCGGTTCAGCACATGGCCGTCCTCGGTGACCAGGATGATGAGCACCTGGTACTCGGTGAGCGACACCAAGGACAGCTGCCGGATGTGCTGGGAGATTATTGAGGGGGCCAGCACGATGGAGAGGCAGTCCGTCAGGCGCGAGAGCGCAGACGAGGTCTGCTCAAGCAGCATGTCGAGCTCGGTCGCGCTGTTGCGCAGCTCGTCGATCATCTCGTCGGTCGGGCTGCCCTTTCCCACGGTCTTCGAGTCAAGCAGCTCGTCCACGAAGGCCCGGTAGCCGGTGTCGGTCGGGATGCGCCCGGCAGAGGCATGCGGCTGGACGATGTAGCCCGCGTCCTCAAGCACCGAGAGCTCGTTGCGCACCGTTGCGGGGCTCACCCCGAGCCTATAGCGCTCGACGAGCGTGCGCGACCCGACGGGGAGCGCGTGGGCGATGTATTCCTCTATGAGCGCGCTCAACACCCGTTGTCTTCGATCCGAGAGCACCTGCGACCTTTCGCTCTTGCCTGCATTTCAACCATGCAAGCATTCTAGCAGCCCCTGTCGGTGAGTGCTAACTAATCTTTGAAAATTCTCACAGGACATGCAGGCGGAATGCGAGCAGATGGATTGCGCCTGCGAGGAAGGCTTGCCCACCCGGGTGCCGCTCAGGTGCCGGGGGACCTCTTCTGCAGCGCGAGGCCGCGGGTGTTCAGGTCGAGCTCTTCCATGCGCGACACCAAGATGAGCTCCTCGGTTGCGGCGAGCAGGCAGACGAGGCCGACGACGAGCACCGCCACAGAAAGCCCCCACAACAGGTAGAGCGCCGGGAGCAGGAACAGGAATATCCCCGCCGACTTGTTCGCCCAGGAGTGCAGCGAGGCAAAGGTGCGGAAGCGCAGCGCAGCGATGGCAAGGGCGGCAAGGCGCACGAGCACGACGAGGCACAAGATGAGGTACATCCAGACCCTCCAGGTCAGCGTGCGGATAAGCACCAGAAGGAGTACCGCCGAGAAGACGAGGTCGGCAAGGCTGTCGAGCTTCGCGCCAAAGTCGCTTTCCTGCCTGAGCCTGCGGGCCAGGATGCCGTCGAGCACGTCGCTTGCGCCGCACCACAGGTAGATGACAAGGAAGGTGGAAGAGAAGGCCTCGGTAAACAGCAGGGCAAGCGCGGCGACTATCCTGCTCGCCGTCAGGGCAGAGGGCAGAGAGGCGGAGAATCGTGTCTGGAGGCCCGTACTCATAATGTGCCTATTTTAGCAGCTTTGCCCCAGTCGCACAAAAGGGCAGGGTAAGCGGCAAAACCGCCTCGCCCTGCCCCTTCTGTCCCTGTGCACCCGCGCCCCCAGGGCCCTTGGCCGTCGCCGCCGCGCAGCCCGTGCAGCGGCCGCAGCCCTGCCCCTGTGCCCTCAAAGCCCCTGGCGGTCGAAGAATATGTTCTTGCCCATGACCGACAGGCCCAGGCCGTAGCATACCTGCACATCCTCGTCGAAGAGCCCCATGTCGAGCGCCGCCAAGCCTGCGGTAAACAGGACGCGGTTGTCCATACGGTGGTCCATGGCGCACAGCGCCGCCGAGCTGAGCGCGATGCCGATGTCGGTGACGGCGACGGCACAGGCGATGCCGGCCTGCCTAGCCGAGGCGCAGTCGTCGATGCCGCAAAAGCCGCAGTCAAGGGCGCGGCTGTCGACGACGCCCGCAACGAGAACGACGCAGTGGCAGGCGTCGATGTTGCCCGCGTCGCGGACGAAGAAGGGCTTGTCGGCCTCGGTGCCGATACGCCGCATGACCGTGCTCAAGCGGTCCTTGTCCTCCCCGTCGAGCACCAGGGTCTCTATCATGTCGACGGCACAGGCCTTCGGCGCCGTCCGCGCCGCCGCCGCCATCAGCTCGGCGCAGCGCATGGCTGCATGCCTCTCGGTCTTCTCGCTTGTGTGGATCATGGCAGTGCACTCCCATCTCTGTCCCCCGGCGGCTCCGTGCCGGTCATCCGTTACTGTTCCTTATTATAGGGGTGGCACGGGGAAAGAGGGAGGGCGTGGGCGCTTTAGCCCTGATTTTGCAGGAAAAACCTATGCGGGGCCAGCCCTAGGGGGCCAGGTCGAGGACACGGCCATACATCTCGTTGCCGCACAGCCACCCGGCGAGGGTCGGCCGGTAGCGGCCTTCACGCTGTTCGAGGAAGCCCTTCTGCACCAGCTCGCGGAACACGAGCGGCGCGTCGGGGAGCAGCAGAGCCGCCTCGCGCAGCGCTTCCACGCCCACCCCTCGCGTCATACGCAGGGCCAGCATCAGGTCTTCCGCGGCCATCTGGCGCCGGTCGAGCTCTTCTATCACTTCCCCGTCCTGGATGCGCATGCGCTTCGAGGCATTCTGGGTCATGGTCACCGCCGACCTGCCGAGGCCGCGGTAGGGCCTGCCCGTCCAATAGGCCTGGTTGTGCCGGCACTCGTATCCCGGCGCCGCATAGCTTGCGACCTCGTAGCGTACAAGGCCGGCAGGCTCAAGCGTGCTCGCCGCCATCTGCATCATGAGGGCCTGGAGGTCCTGGTCGACCTCTTCGAGGGTGCCACGGGCCTGCCGCCGTGCGAAGGGCGTTCCTTCCTCGATGGTCAAGGGATAGACGCTGACATGGCGCACCCCCAGGCCCAAGGCCTCTTTAAGGCTTTCATGGAAGTCCTCGAAACTTTGGGTGGGGATGCCGCACATGAGGTCGATGCTCACGTTGTCGAAGCGCGTTTGAGCCGCCACGACCGCCCGGCGGGCGTCGTCGGCGCTGTGGGCGCGCCCGAGCTTTTCCAGGAGCGGGTCGCTGAAGCTCTGGACGCCGAGGGAGATGCGGTTGACCCCCAGCGCCCACATGTCCCTCACCAGCGGCTCGGTCAGGGACTCGGGGTTCGCCTCCATGCTGCACTCGACCTGGCTGGTGAGGGGCACCGACACCGACAGGGCGTACAGGAGGCTTGAGAGGTTGGCCGGGCCGATATGGCTCGGCGTCCCGCCGCCGAGGTAGACGGTCTCGACTTCGGCGAGCCTCCCCTCCCTCGCCTCCCGGCGGAGGTCCATGACCATCGCCTCGACGTAGTCCGAGATGACCGGGCTGTCCTGGGGCACCGCACGGGTCTCGAAGTCGCAGTAGGCACAGCGCTTCTTGCAGAAGGGCAGGTGGAGGTAGAGGGCCTTGTAGGGGTCATGCATCGTGTGCCGCCTTTCCGCTGCGGTATGCCTGTTCGAGCAGGCCTTTGAAGACCCCGTCGAAGTCCTCAAGGCTCACACAGGCGCTGATGAGGCCGCGTGCCTTTGCGGCACCGGGAATCCCCTGGACGTACCACATGGCGTGCTTGCGCATGCGGACAAGGCCCTTGCCGCCCTGAGCAAGGAGCTGGGCGTGCCTTCGCGCCATCGCAAGGCGCGCCTCGACGCCGGGCGGTGCCGGGGCCTGCTCGCCGCGCAGCGCGGCGCGGGTGTCGGCGAACACCCAGGGGTTGCCCTGGGCGGCCCGCCCGATCATGACCGCGTCGCAGGCGGTCTCGGCCTTGAGGGCGGCCGCGTCGGCACCGCTGCGCACGTCCCCGTTGCCGATGACCGGGATAACGAGGGCAGACTTCACGTCCGCGACGACCTGCCAGTCGGCGGCCCCCTGGTAGAACTGCTCGGCGAACCTGCCGTGCACAGCCACCGCGGCCGCGCCGGCATCCTGGGCCATCCGCGCGAAGTCGACCGCGAGCTCTTCCCCGAGGCGGTAGCCCCGCCGGAACTTCACGGTGACCGGGACGTCCACCGCACGCGCGACGGCCGCTATAACGGCCCGCGCGAGCGCGGGGTCGCACATGAGCGCGCAGCCGTCGCCCTTGCGGACTATCTTGCGCGCCGGGCAGCCCATGTTGATGTCGATGTAGGCGAGCGCGCCGCCAAGGTGCTCGCAAACCCACGCCGCCTCGCGCGCCATCGTGTCGGGCTCGTGCCCGAACAGCTGCACCGCAACCTGTTCCTCGCCCGGCGCACGCTCGATGAGGCTGCGCGTCTTGGCGTTCGCATAGCTGAGGCCCTTGGTCGAGACCATTTCCGTATAGCCGAGGTCCGCCCCCTGCTCCAGGCAGAGAATCCTGAAAACTGCATCGGTGACCCCGGCCATCGGGGCCAGGAGGAGCGGGCGGTGGGCGAAGAACTCTGCGAAGGGGGCCGTGCTCACAAAGGGCGCCCTCACTCGTCGACTTTGAGTATCGCCATGAAGGCCTCTTGGGGGACCTCGACGCTGCCGATGTTCTTCATGCGCTTCTTGCCGGCCTTCTGCTTCTCAAGCAGCTTGCGCTTGCGCGTGATGTCGCCGCCGTAGCACTTTGCGAGGACGTCCTTGCGCTTGGCCTTCACGGTCTCACGCGCCAGGACACGCCCGCCGATAGCGGCCTGTATCGGCACCTCGAACATCTGGCGGGGGATGATGCCCTTCAGCTTCTCCGTGAGGACCTTGCCGCGGTCGTAGGCCTTGTCCTTGTGCACGATGAAGGACAGGGCGTCAATGGGCTTCCCGGAGAGCAGGATGTCGAGCTTCACCAGCTGCGAGGCCTTGTAGCCGTCGAACTCGTAGTCGAGCGAGGCGTAGCCCTTGGTGTTTGACTTGAGCTTGTCGAAGTAGTCCATGATGAGCTCGGACAGGGGTATCTCCCACAAAAGCTCGACCGTGGTCGCCGAGAGGTAGTCCATGGTCTTGAAGGTGCCGCGGCGCGAGACGGTAAGGTCCATGACCGCCCCCACGTAGTCGGGCGGGATGAGCACCTTCGCCTTGAGGTAGGGCTCCTCGATTCGCAGGACCTCGCCCGGGTCGGGCATCTCCTGGGGCGAGTGGATGGAAAGCATCTCGCCGCTTGCCTTGAAGACGTGGTATTCCACCGAGGGCGCCGTCGCCAAAAGCTCCAGGCCGAACTCGCGCTCAAGGCGCTCCTTGATGACCTCCATGTGCAGCAGGCCTAAGAAGCCGACGCGGAAGCCGAAGCCGAGCGCGTGGGACTTCTCGGGCTCCCAGACGAGCGCCGGGTCGTTCAATGAGAGCTTCTCAAGCGCCTCCTTGAGGGGCTCGTACTGGTCGCCGTCGAGGGGGAAGAGGCCGGTGTAGACCATCGGCTTCACCTCGCGGTAGCCGGGCAGGGCCTCGCGCACGCCGCCTTGGACGGTCGTTATCGTGTCGCCGACCTTGACATTGCTCACTTCCTTCAGGCCGGTCACCAGGTAGCCGACCTCCCCGACGCTCAAGTCGGGCATCGGCGTCTCGGCCGGGCGGCGCACGCCGACCTCCTCGACGAGCGTGTCGATGCCGGTGGCTATCATGTGGATGCGCTCGCCTCGCCTGATGGAGCCGTCCACCACGCGGATGAGCGCCACGACGCCGCGGTAGGGGTCGAAGTAGGAGTCGAAGATGAGGGCCCGCAGCGCAGAGGTGGCACTGCCCTCGGGGGGCGCTATGTTGTAGACCACCGACTCAAGGAGGTCGCCGACGCCCGCGCCGGTCTTGCCGCTTGCGATGACCGCGTCGTCGGCGGGGATGGCCAGGCCGTCCTCTATCTCGGCACGCACCCGCTCGGGTTCGGCCGCCGGGAGGTCTACCTTGTTGATGAGGGGGATTATCTCAAGGCCCGCGTTCATGGCCATCATGGCGTTGGCGACCGTCTGGGCCTCGACGCCCTGCGTCGCGTCGACGACGAGCACCGCGCCCTCGCAGGCGGCGAGGCTGCGCGACACCTCGTAGGTGAAGTCGACGTGGCCGGGGGTGTCAATCAGGTTGAACTGGTAGGTGTGGCCGTCCTCGGCGGTGTAGTCGACCCGGACGGCCTGGCTCTTGATGGTTATCCCGCGCTCCCGCTCTATGTCCATCGAGTCGAGGACCTGCTCCTTCATGTTGCGTGCGGATATGGTGCCGGTCATCTCGAGGATACGGTCCGACAGGGTCGACTTCCCATGGTCGATGTGGGCGATTATCGAGAAGTTGCGTATGTATTTCGGGTCTGTGCTCATCTTTTGGTGCGTGCTCCTTGGTGCCTGGCTGTCGGTTTTTGCGTGCGCGTTTGTGCGGGCTTTGCAAAGGTTTGGATGTATTTTACCAATACACCTTGTACAAAGGCGCCTGTTCTGTGATAAACTCTACAAGTTTTCGTCTGAAACAAAGAATAAACATGGAGGAACAAGCGTGGCTAATATAAAAAGTCAAAAGAAGCGCAACATCACCAACGAGAAGGCGCGCCTGCGCAACCGTGCCATCCGCTCGGAGTTGAAGACCGCGACCAGAAGGGTCACCGATGCCGTCCAGGCAGAGAACGGGGGCGAGGCCTACGCTGCGGCGCTCAAGGCATCCCGGCTGATGGACAGGGCAGTCACCAAGGGCGTCATCCATAAGCACCAGGCCGCCAACCGCAAGAGCGGCATCATGAAGCTGGCGAACACCGTTGCCACCGCCGAGGACATCGCGGCCTACAAGCCCGCCGAGAAGAAGGCCCCCCAGGCCACAGGGTCGAAGAAGGCCGCCGTGAAGGCCGAGCGTCTCAAGGCCATGGAGGCGGCGTCGAAGGAGAAGGCGAAGAACCGCGAGAAGACCGTGAAGGCCCAGGCGGGCGCGGCCAAGAAGAAGGCCGACGCCGAGGCCAAGGCCGAGAAGGAGGCCGCGAAGGCCGCAGCGGCCGAGGCGGCAAAGCCCGAAGAGGCCCCGACCCCAGCCGAAGAGGCAACCGAGGAATCACCTGCCGAATAGGCAGTTGGTGAGGATGGAGCCTCAAAGGCCCATCCGCATATCAAGGGAAAGGCCCCACCGGGGCCTTTTTTCTTACAAAAAGTTTTCGGCGATGATGAGTTGCCCGAAAGTTCAACTATCCGGAATTATCGGATAGTTCAAACTGAGGGTGAACGCCAAGTTGAGCGGGATGTAAAGCACTATAGCCTGCAAATGATAAGATGGGGTCTGGTTTATCCTCTCCCACTCTGTGCTCTGTGAAGGCTGGGATAACCCCGACGTGGTTCAAATTTGCACTCTGTGCCCCCACGTCATTGCGGGCCTGACCCGCAATCTTGCCTACCTCAATCACAGAACATAACAGAAACGTCCCCCTTATGTCCTGCATGTTGCCCGGTTTGCCCCCTCCCCGGTCCACATCAGTCAGCGGGCAGTCACACTGAGTATCCATTCTAAAAAGGCGGCGTCGGGGTCGGCGCCGCTCTTCATGGCGCGCTCGGTGTCGCGGGCCGACACGAGGGAGCGGCGGAGCTCTTCGGCGGTGAAGCCGCGCGACCAGGCCAGGTGGTTCTTCACCTTCCAGTCGGGGGCCTTGAGCACCGCCCCCAGGGCAGCGGGGCTCCCCCGCTCGTCAAGGGATTTCGCGCAGACGAGCTCCCGCAGCCGGACGACGCACCTCCCCAGCAAGACATAGGGAGTGTCCGGCTTTCCCTGACGCAGGTACCTGACGCAGGCGTCCACCCGGCGCGCGGAAAAGGCGTCGACGAACTCCCAGGGCTTGGCGGCGGTTGTCCTGCTCACAAGCGCGCGTACCGCTTCCTCGTCTATCGCCGGGGAGCCCTGGCGTGCCAGCGCTATCTTCCTCAGCTCGCCGTCAAGGTGGACGGTGTTCTCGCCGACGAGGTCTATAAGCGCGCTGGCGGCGCCTTCCGTGAGGGTCATGCCGTGCCCGCGGGCAATGCTGCGCAGTGTCTTCACCAGCTCGTAGCGCTTCTGGGGAAGGCAGGAGATGACCGCCTTCTCGCCGAATGCCCGCACTGCCTGGTACAGGCGGGACTTGTCGGGAAGCTTTTCGGCCACCAGCGCGAGCACCGTGCTTTCGGACGGGGATTTCAGGTATTCTGCAAGGGCGTCGGCATCCGCCTTCTTCAGCTTGTCGGCATCGGCGACCTGCACAAGCCGTGTGTCGCCGACGAAGGGGAGCGTGATGCACGCACTGACGATATCGTGCGCTGCCGCGCTTGTGCCCTGGAAGAGGTCGTAGTTAAGGGAAAGGTCGCCCGACCCGGCAACCCGGGCCTTGAGCCTCTTCAGCACCGTTTCGCGCTTCAGCATGTCCTCGCCGACGACGAGGTAGGCGGGCAGCAAGCTATCGTCTTTTCCTGGATCAGCCATGCCCCCATTCTACCCCAGCACCCTGACCCCTATCCCCCCGTCGGTGAATTTACATACGACGTCCCCCGCCTCGTCGCTTCGCACCACCGTGCAGGAAAGGCCTTCTAAGAGGTCGAGCGCCTCGGGCGAGGGGTGCCCGTAGGAGTTGTTCGCCCCGACGCTTATGAGGGCTATCCTTGGGGAGAGCCGCCCTGCCGACTTCTCGTCGAGGGCGACCCTTGCCCCGTGGTGCCCGACTTTGAGGATGTCCACCTCGCCGACGCGCCCCGTGTCCAGGAGCTGGTTCATCTGCTTCGCCTCGAGGTCGCCGCACAAAAGGGCCTTCCAGGTTTCCCTGCCCTCCCTTTCTAAAAGAAGGCAGAGGCTGTCGGCGTTTCCGCCTTTGTCGGAAAAACCCTCGGGCCAGACAGTTGTCAAACAGATGCTCCCGAACCGGATGTCGTCGCCCACCTGCAAGGGGACAAGCCCCTCTTCCCCCACGAGGGCCGCCGCCGAGGCCAGCAGGTCCTCACAGCTCTCGCAGCCGCAGGTGAACAGGGGTTCGGCAAGGCACACCCTCTTCACCCGTACGATACCGCACAAGGCATCGAGGGATCCCATGTGGTCGTAGTCGGGATGCGTGATGACGACGGTGTCGATGGTGTAGGCCGAATGCCGCGCGAGGCCGGACAGGAGCTGCCGGTCGTTCATGCCGGTGTCGACGAGCACGCACGAGCCCCTGCTCTTGACGAGGAAGGCGTCGCCCTGCCCGACATTGAGCATGACCAGCTCGTCGCTGCTGAGGAAGGGGGTGGCGGCCACGGCGGCAAGGGCAAGGGCTGCCAGGCCCAGGCTTGCGCCCAGCGCCCCTGCCTTCGACGGGCGGGGCCAGGCATACCACAGCGCAAAGAAGAGGGCAAGGCTCAGCAGCACCGCAGGCACGACCCCGGCGTGTGCCGGGATAGCTGCATAGGGGACCCGCGCAATGAGGGACACCATCTCGCAGAAGCCCTGCGAGGCCCCAAGCAAAGGCGCGAGCAGGACGCCTGCCAGGGAAGGCAGGGCAAGCGAGAGGCACACCGCGACCAAGCCGCCCGTGCACAGGAAGGCGAAGAGCGGGGCGGCAACAATGTTCGCCACGGGCGATATGAGCGACATCTGCGAGAAGAGCGCGGCGGTGAGCGGCATGACCACCACGCTGGACGCAAGGCACAGCGAGGCGTTCTCGCGCACGATTGCGGGGGCGCGAGGCACCGTCGACGAGAACCAGTTGCTGAACAGCCGCCCGAGCACGACGATGCTCAAGGTCGAGCCTGCGGAAAGCACGAAGGAGATGGAGACGGAGGTCGCCGGGGAGGCGACGACCATGGCGATGATGCAAACCGCCAGAGCGTTCATCGACGAGGCCCGCCTGCGCGCAAAGAAGGAGAGGGTGGCGACCACCGTCATGCAGGCGGCCCGCAGCGCCGATACCTGCATTCCCGTGAAGACCAGATAGATGCCGATGAACAGGACCTGGATGACGAGCGCGGCGACCCGCGGCACCCGGGCAAGGCGCAGCAGCGAGGCAAGGAAGGACCCGACTATCACAAGATGGGCCCCCGACACCGCGACAAGGTGCGCCAGGCCGACGACCCTGATGTCGGCATACAGCCCGCTTGCGTTCAGCGCGCTGCGCTCCCCCATGAGTATCGCTGTGAGCAGGGCGCCGCCGGGGGCCTCCTGTTCCTCGACGAGGGCTATGGCGGCCTTGCGCACCCCGACAAGCACCCCAAGGGGGTCGTCTCGCTCCCGCGCCTCGAAGGCCCTGACATCCGCTACGGCGTCGATGCCCTGCTGCCAGTAGAAGCCCGCCGCACCTGCGCTGGGCGGCCTGAGGGTGGTGGTGGCGTCGATGCAGTCCCCGAAGGCGACATCCGAGTCCTTCCCCTTGAAGACCAGCCGCACGGAGAACACCCTCCCGTCGTCCAGGACGGTGCGGGCGCGGGCGGTACGGCTGAAGGAGCCGTCATGGACGTCCTCGACTATCTCGAAACGGTAGGTGGCGGCAGCCTGCCCCTGCAAGGACTCTGCCCGCGCCTGTGCCGACAGGCCGGCGAAAGACCCGCAGGCAAGTCCGAGCCCCAGCCCCAGGGCCACGAGGGAGACCACTTCTGCCTTGGCGCCGCCCGCCTTGGCATACACGCCGATGCCGACACCTGCCAAGGCGAGGCCTGCGGCAAGGATACACCAGAGCACGCCGGGGGAAAGCCCGGCTGCATACTGGTAGGCCGCTGCCGCCCCTGACCAGAGGCCGAGCGCGACAAAGAGCAGGGGCAGCGGGGCGGGGCGCTCGGATCGGGGTGCGAGGCGGGAAGCAGGGCCTTTGTCCATCGACAGGCCTAGACCGTGATAAGGGGAAGCATGTCGGCGAACTTCTTCTCCCCTATCCCTGAGACCCGCATGATGTCCTCGACGCTGAGAAAAGGGCCGTTTGCCTCGCGGTCGGCTATGATCTTCTTCGCCGTCGCCTCCCCCACCCCGGGCAGGGTGGTAAGCTCGCTCATCGTCGCAGTGTTGAGGTTGACCTTCCCTGCCGGGGCCGGGGCACCGGGGCCCTGCGGGGCCGCCTCCTGGTAGGCGGCCGCCTCCCCCACGGTCGGTATGATTATCTGCTCGCCGTCGACCAGCACGCGGGCGAGGTTGACCGTATCGGGCGAGGCCTCCTGAGTGAAGCCCCCCGCCGCCTCGATGACGGCATGGACCCGTGCGCCCTCCTGCAGCTCATAGAGCCCCGGGCTCACGACCGCGCCGCCGACATGCACCCATACGGGGGGCGCCTCCTCGACAGGTGCCGGCGCCTCCGAAAGGCCCTCGTCGGCCTGCTGGGCCGCCTCTGCCCCGCTTTGGCGGGAGATGGAAAAGCCGCTGCCCTGCACCAGGTCCCAGGTGTTTTGGAGCACGAGGAAGACGACGACGAGGACAAGGGCGCCCAAGCCGAGCAGGACCGGGGACTTTACGTTGCTGATGTGGGCCTTTGCCCTGAATGTGTCCGCACTTTCCTGAAACGGCATCCCTTCGTCCCTCCTGAAAGACCGTTGCTGCCCCGTCTATGGCATCAATAACCATCATAACGACCGGAGTTAACAGAACGGACACAGAAACCTTGCAAAAACCTGACAGGAACCTTGCAGGAATCCCAAAGGGATCCGACACAAATCAAAGGAGAATCTTGCATAAAACCCAAAGAAACCCGATAGCCTTCTCACGCCCTTCCCCACAAAACCTCACAGGGATGCATCACCTGTCCCCTTGAAACATCCTAATATCCTTGATATCATATATCAAGGATATTAGGATAATCCTAGTCCCTATTTGCCATTCCTGAGCAGCCCTTAACATGAAAGGCGGACAGCATGGATGTTTTGGACGGAACCGTAGTTGACCGAAAGATAATAAACATAACAGGAAAACGCCAGATCACGATACCCCTGAGGTTTTTTGAGAAGCTGCACTTTGGGAAAGAGGTGGAATGCTGCCTGACCGACGGCGCCATCGTGCTCCGACCGCTCGACAACTCTGGCGACGGGTTCGCAATGGAAATTCTCACGGACTTGGTTTCTCAAGGCTATGGCGGCGCTGAACTGCTTGAAAAGTTCGCAGAGCAGCAGGCAGGCATAAAAAAGGCCGTCAGTATGCTGATCGACGAAGCCGACGAGATTGCCCGAGGCGCAAGGAAGAGTGCCGCCACGAAAGACCTTTTCGGAGAGGACTGACCCGATGTATGAAATCGGCTATTCCAAGCCTGCCGAGAGGTATTTCAAGAAAATCAAGGAAAAGGGCCTGCTTGCTGCCTACAAGGGTGCGATTGACGCACTAAGAGCGAACCCCTACCTCGGAAAACAGAAGACAGGGGACCTGCGGGGCATCTACGGGTATGACGTAAGGCACAGCGGAGTGAACTACGAGCTTGCCTACCGAATCTACGAAGAAGATGGCCTGCTTTTAGTCATCATATTAGCCGGAACACGTGAGAACTTCTACGAGGAATTAAAGCGCCTGATCAAATGAGGGGCCACTACCGCCGGGAGCTGTAGTCGCAAAGCTCGGCGGCGGCTGCGAGGGCGGGGACCCACTCTTCGAGGGGGAGCTGGGCCTCGGCCTCTAGCACGAAACGGAGCTTGGCGTGGGTCTCGGGGTTGCGGGGCATGAAGAGCGTGCAGCAGTCAGGGGCGTCCTGGGATGAGATGTCGAAGGTCCCCAGGCTCTGCGCCTCCCGGATGATCTCCTGCTTGTCGGTGCCGATGAGCGGCCTGAAGACCGGCAGGGACACCGCCTCGTCGGTCGCGAAGATGTTGTCGAGGGTCTGCGAGGCGACCTGCCCCAGGCTCTCGCCGGTCACCAGCGCCTTCGCCTTCTCTTTTCGCGCAAGCGCCTCGGCGACCTTGAACATGAGGCGGCGGTACATGATGACGCGCAGCTCGGGCGGCACCAAGGCGGCAATCTCGCGCTGGCAGTCCCCGAAGGGGACGATGTAGACCCGGCTGATGCAGCCGGTCCTGTCCAGCACCTGGGCGATGTCGCGGACGAGGAACTCGCTCGCCGAGGATGTCTGGGGACGGCCGGAGAAGTGGACGGCAACACAGGATGCGCCCCTGCGGGCAAGCCTCCAAAGGGCGACCGGGGAGTCTATCCCCGACGAGAGCAGGCACATGACGCGCCCCGACGACCCCACCGGCAGGCCGCCGACCCCGGGTATCGAGCGCGCGTAGACGTAGGCCGCGCTTTGCACCACTTCGACCGCGACATTCAGGTCGGGGTCTTTCATCTTGACCTTCTTGTCGGGGAAGACCTCGCAGAGATGGCCGCCGACCAGGCGATTTATCTCCATGGACTCGATAGGGAAATCGGTGTGGTTGCGCCGCGCCTGGACTTTGAAGGACTCGAAGCCCCCCGCGTCGTGCACGGCACACACCGCCGCCTCGAAAAAGGCATCGAGGTCGCGGGGGCACTTGTAACCGCAGGAGACCCTGACGACGCCGGGGACGCCCGCCGCCCTGTCTGCGATGTCGCAGGCAGCCTCATACGAGGCACCTTCCTTGATGTAGAGGCAGATACGCCCGGAAATCCGCTTGAGGGTGACGAGGGGAAGCCCCTTCAAGAGCAATTCAAGGTTCTTCAAAAGCCGCACCTCGAAGGAGGCGCGGTTGTGCCCTTTGAGGCCTATCTCATGGTAGTGGACTAAGCAGACTCTTTGGAACACTGCTGTGGTGGCGTGCTGCTGGGGGCAGACGGGCTTGGGTGCCGACTAGTGGTTCTTGATGTCGATCGACTGCGGGTCAAAGGACACCTCGCCCCGGGATATCTCGTTGAAGGCGAGGCTCAGCGGCTTCCGGTCCGCCGCCCGTGCTATCTCGACCGCCGTCTGCAGCTGGATGGCGCGGTCGCGCTGGCCCCTCATCATGTCGTTGATGTCGTGGGCCCGCTTCGCCGCCAAGGTGCACAGCAAGAAGCGGTCGTTGTCGGTCTCGTCCAATAAATTGTCGATCCTCGGTTCGATAATGCTCATGTAATATCTATCCTCGTTCTCTTTCGGCCTGCTCGTTGACGTATGACACCAGCTCGCTGACTGCTTTTTCAAGGTCGTCGTTTACCAGCCTTACATCATAATCCATTTTCTGGGAAAGTTCCAGCTCTGCGGTGTAGAGCCTTTTCCCTATCATCTCGTCGGTCTCCGTCGCACGCCCGCGCAGGCGGCCCTCCAAGACGGCAAGGCTCGGGGGCTCGATGAAGACGAAGTGGGCACCGGGCATCTTGTCCCGCACCTGTGCGCCGCCCTGGACGTCGATCTCGAGGATGACCTGCCGTCCCTGCGCGACATGGTCCTCCACCGCCTTCCTCAAGGTGCCGTACCGGCAACCCCCGTACACGAAAGCCCACTCAAGCAGGGCGTCGTCTTGTACCAGCTGGTCGAAGGCATCCTCACTGACGAAGCAGTAGTCGACCCCGTCTGTCTCGCCCACACGCGGCGCGCGCGTCGTGACCGAGACGCTGACGCGGGCATCCCCTACCTCCTGCAAAAGACGGGCCACCAAGGTACCCTTGCCGGCACCTGATGGCCCAGAAATGACAAATAAATTGCCGGAACGCATGGATTGGTCAGCCCAAGCGCTCCAAAAGCGCCGCCTGCTGGCGCGCGCCCAAACCGCGGAGGCGGCGGCTTTCGGCTATCTGCAGCTCTTTCATGATCTTCTCTGCCTTCGCCTTGCCATAGCCCGGAAGGGTCTCTATCAGCGTCGAGACCTTCATGCGGCCGACGATCTCGTCGTCCTTCATGCCCAGTACCCTCTCTAAAGACAACCTGCCGAATTTCAAATCGTCGCGAACCTGTGCTCTCCGGATGCGGGCAGCCTTCGCCTTCTCGAGAGCTGCCTGACGCTCTTCGGGGGTGAGTTGAGGTATATCCATTATCTCTCTCCTTCTATTCCTCAAAAGCAATCCTAAGATAGTAGCACGCGACGGAGGATTTTGCAGCAGCTAATCCCTATTTTTCCAAATTTGACTGTGAATCCACTCATTCAAATAAGTGCCCGGCCGCCCCTCCCCGCTCGGGCGGCCGGGGGTTTGCGCGTCTGTGCCGGGTGGTAGGCAACAGCCGCCCCTTCCCGCTCGGGCGGCACTGGGCCGCGGCACCCCGACGGCAGGCCTCCCGGCCCTGCCTCAGGCCTCCTTGGGCAAATGCCTCGACCCGGGGGAGTCGAGGGGGCGGCCCTGCCCGCACAGCGCACAGTCGGCGGGGTCCCACGAAGGGGTCGCCATCTCGATCAGGGGATAGTAGGGCGCGGAAAACTTCCGCTCGCCGCCGCGGTAGATAAGGGAGGTGACCGCAACGACGATGCCGCCAGCCGCCTCGACAAGCCCGATGAGCTCCTGTACCGAGCCGCCCGTGGTCACGACGTCCTCGCAGACGAGGACCCTCTCGCCGGGGCGCACCTCGAAGCTCCTGCGCAGCGTCATCGCCGTGCCGACCCTCTCCGACCAGATGAAGCGCCTGTCGAGCGCGGAAGCGACCGCATAGCCGAAGACGATGCCGCCGACTGCCGGGGCGGCAACCAGGTCGATCTCGCAGCCCTGTGGGAGCAGTTCCACCGCCCCGGCGGCAAGGCGGTTGTTCAGCGTCGGACGCTCCTGTATGCGGGCGCACTGGATGTAGGTGTCCGAGTGCCGGCCGCTCGTGAGCTCGAAGTGGCCCTTCCTCATGGCGCCTGTCTCTTCGAGCATGGCAAGTACCTCTTCACGCTCCATCTTATGTCCTTTCTCGAAAGGTGGTCGTTTCCTGTGCAGCCCTCATGCGGCCCTCATGCAGCCCCTATGTCTGCAACGATGCCCTCGAAGGCCGCGGCAGGGTCGGCGGCCCCCGTTATCGGGCGCCCGACGACGATATGGCTCGCCCCTGCGGCAAATGCCTGGGCGGGGGTCGTCACCCGGCGCTGGTCGCCCGCCTCTGTCCCGGCAGGGCGCACGCCCGGGGTCACGATATAGGCCTCGGGCCCCAGGGCAGCACGCAGCATCGCGGCCTCCTGCGGAGAGGCAACCACGCCGGACAGCCCGGCCTCGCGTGCCTGCCTTGCCAGGTCAAGCACCTGGTCGGTAAGGCTTCGGGCGATGCCGGCATCCGCAAGGGACCTGTCGTCCATGCTCGTCAGCACCGTGATGCCCAAGGTGGCCGGCACCTCAAGGCCGCCGGCACCTGCGGCCCGCGCTGCGCCTTCCTGGGCCTTGCGCATCATGTCGGTGCCGCCTGCCGCATGTATGGTGAGCATGTCGGCGCCGCTTGCGGTCGCGGACGCGGCAGCCCCGAGGACCTGGTGCGGGATGTCGTGGAACTTCAGGTCGAGGAAGACCTTGAAGCCGCGCTGCTTCAAGGCGCGCACTGCCTCGGGGCCCCTCTCGTAGAACAGGGTCATCCCGACCTTGAGCCAGACGGCCTTCCCGGCGAGCACATCGGCAATCGCAAGGGACTCTTCTGCGCCGCAGTCAAGCGCGACGATGATGCGCTCGCGCGGCGGCTGGGACTCGAAGATACTCAGCATAGCAAACCTCCAATAAGCTCCTTGACGTCTGTGACCCCGTTGTCTGCGCAATAGCGCTCGATGCCCTCGATGACCTCGACCGTTGCCCGGGGGTTGACGAAGTTCGCCGTTCCGACGGCCACCGCACTCGCGCCGGCGAGCAGGAATTCCACCGCATCCTCGCCGGTCATGATGCCCCCCATGCCAATCAGGGGGATTGCCACCGCCCGATAGGCCTCATAGACCAAACGCAGGGCAATCGGCTTGATGGCGGGCCCGGAAAGGCCGCCGACGACCCGTGCGAGCCGGGGTTTGCGCGTATGCGCGTCTATGGCCATGCCGAGCACCGTGTTGATGAGCGACAGCGCGTCTGCGCCGGCACCCTCGGCACTGCGGGCTATCTCGGCGATGTCGGTCACGTTCGGGGTGAGCTTCACGATAAGCGGCTTTTTGGTCGCCGCGCGTGCCTTGGCGACAACCGCCTCCACGTTGGCCGTGCTGCAGCCGAAGGCCATGCCGCCCGCATCCACGTTGGGGCAGGATATGTTCAGCTCGAAGGCATGGACCGCGTCCTGGGGCTCAAGGAGGGCTATCACAGCCAGGTATTCCTCGATGCTGTGACCCGACACGTTGACGATGACCGGGACGCCTTGCGTGGAGAGCCAGGCGAGGTCGGAGTCGATGAAGGCCTGCACGCCGGGGTTCTGCAGCCCGATGGAGTTCAGCATCCCCGAGGGAGTCTCCGCGATGCGCGGCGTGGCGTTGCCCGCCCAGGCGTGCAGCGACACGCCCTTCGTGGTGAGTGCGCCGAGTGCGGAAAGGTCGATGAAGTCGGCGTATTCCCGGCCCGACGCGAAGGTCCCCGACGCGGTCGTCACCGGGTTCTTCATAGCGAGGCCGCCCAAGGATACCCCCATGGCAAGGCTCATGCGAACACCACCTTCCTCGCGTCGAAGACCGGCCCGTCGACACAGGCGCGCCTCATGCCCTCGTCCGTGGCGACCACGCAGGACAGGCAGGCGCCCACCCCGCAGGCCATCCGCCGCTCAAGCGAGGCCTCGCAGGCCAGGGGCAGGCCCTCCATTTGGCCGATGACGATGCGCATCATCGGCTCGGGGCCGCACACCGCCGCATAGTCGTAGCTTCGGGCTGCAAGCCTCTCTTCGACCAAAGGGGTGCAAAAGCCCGCATGGCCGAAGCTGCCGTCGTCGGTCGCACACCGGAGCGAGGACTTCGCAGGCGCCCCTGCCAGCAGCGCCTCGTAGCGCCCGCGGCAGACCAGCGCGTCTGCGGTCTGGGCGCCTAAGACGACGTCGACAGCACTACCGCAGCGCACCAGCTCTGCGGCAAGCAGAAAGAGCGGCGCGGCACCGACGCCCCCGCCGACCAACAGGGCGCAGCGCGTATCCTCGGGCGGGTGCCAGGCCCTGCCCAAAGGGCCGAGCAGCGAGACCGCCGCACCGGGGCCAAGGCCTGCCATATGCCTCGTCCCGAAGCCGACGGCCTGGTAGAGTATGTCGATCGTGCCGCTATCCCCGCACGCGCTGTACACCGAGAAGGGCCGCCGCAGGATATGGCCCTCCATGCCCGGCAGCCCCACATGGACGAACTGTCCCGGGGTTATGGCGCGCGCCATCGAGGCCTCGCCGACCTCCATGAGGAAGAGGCCCGGCCCGACCTGCTCGTTTCTCCGTATTGTCCCGCGCCCTTCAAAAACATTTCCCATGCGGCCTCCCTCAGCTGCCCCGGAGCCCCGGGAGGTCCTGCAAGGCCTTGACCCCAAGGCCCCCCTCTTCAATTGCCGCCTCCATGCCGGCAATCAGCGCTTGGGCTCCTGCAAGGGTGGTCACGTGGCTGATGCCGTGGCGCACCGCAAGCGAGCGCAGGTAGTACCCGTCATCAAGCGCGAGGTTTCCCAGCGGCGTGTTTATCATCAAGGAGACTTCGCCTGACATGATTTCGTCGACGATGGTCGAATCCGTTTCGTTGACCTTTTTCACTTCTTCCACAGGGATTCCCGCAGCCTCCAAGGTACGCGCCGTGCCTGCCGTGGCCAGCAGCGTAAAGCCCATCCTTATGATGTCGCGCGCAATGGCAACGATATGGCGCTTGTCGCGGTCGCACACCGAAAGGAACACCTTGCCCGCTTCGGGCAGCTTGTAAGAGATTGCCAGCTGGGTCTTGGCATAGGCCGCAGGGAAGTTCTTGGCAATGCCCATGACCTCGCCGGTCGAGCGCATCTCGGGCCCGAGCACCACGTCGGTCCCCGGGAAGCGTCCGAAGGGCATGACCGCTTCTTTCACGCAGTAATAGCCCAGCCGCCGCTCGTCGTCGGGAAGGTCCATGTCGGCTATCTTCTCGCCAGCCATGATGCGGGCCCCGCACTTCGCAAGGGGGATGCAGGTCGCCTTCGACACGAAGGGCACGGTGCGGCTTGCCCGCGGGTTCGCCTCGATGACATAGATAACGGAATCCTTGATGGCGAACTGGATGTTGATGAGGCCGACCACGCCCAGCCGCAGCGCCAGGCGGCGCGTGGTGGTGCGCAGCTGCGAGACTATGGCCTCCGAGAGCGAGAAAGGCGGCATGCAGCATGCCGAGTCGCCCGAGTGGATGCCGGCCATCTCGATGTGCTCAAGCACGCCGCCGACATAGACCCTCTCGCCGTCGCAGAGCGCATCGACATCGACCTCTATCGCACCTTCTAAGAAGCGGTCGAGGTAGACCGGGTGGTCGGGCGATATCCGCGTGGCCTCCGCCATGTACTTCTCAAGCTGGGCGCTGTCATATACTATCGCCATACCCCGGCCGCCCAGCACATAGCTCGGGCGCACCAGCAAAGGGAAGCCCAGCATGTCAGCGACCCGGCGTGCCTCTTCAAAACTCGATGCCATGTCGGCCTGCGGGTAGGTTATCCCCAGCTCGTCGAGGATGGCAGAGAAGCGGTCGCGGTCCTCCGCCAGGTCGATGGACTCCGGTTTCGTCCCCATGATGTTCACCCCGGCGGCCTCAAGTGCGCGGGCGAGCTTCAAAGGCGTCTGCCCGCCGAGCGTCACGACGACGCCGTCGGGCTGCTCGACGTCGATGACGTCCATAACGTCCTCGAAGGTAAGCGGCTCGAAGTAGAGCTTGTCGGAGGTGTCGTAGTCGGTCGACACCGTCTCGGGATTGCAGTTCACCATGATAGTCTCATAGCCGATGTCGTGCAGCGCATAGCTCGCATGCACGCAGCAATAGTCGAACTCGATGCCCTGCCCGATGCGGTTGGGGCCGGCTCCTAAGATCAATGCCCGCTTGCGCGTCTTGGGCACAACCTCGCTCCTGCCCCTCTCGTAGCACTTGTACTTGTACTCGGTGTCCGTGGCAAATGCCGCGGCACAGGTGTCGACTGTCTTGACCGTCGGCACCACGCCGAGCGCTGCGCGGTGCGCACGCACGGAGGCCTCGTCTGTCTTTGTCAGGTGGGCTATCTGGCTGTCCGACAGCCCGAAGCCCTTTGCGGCGAACAGGGTGTCCGAATCGATGTCCCCAAGCTCCAGCGCGGCGATCCCGCGCTCGACGGCCACCATGTCGGCCATCCGCGACACGAACCAGGGGTCTACCGAGCTTGCCTGGGACACTTCCGCGACACTCCATCCGCGCCGCAGCGCCTCTGCCATGTAGAGCACCCTGTCCTGGGTGGGCAGGCCGACCAGCTCCGCAAAGCGTTCCTCGTCGAAGGCATCCTTGCCGTCGGCGCCCAAACCCGCCCTGCCGTCCTCAAGCGAGCGCAGGGCCTTGCCGAAGGCCTCCTCGAAGCTGCGGCCGATGCTCATGACCTCGCCGACGGCCTTCATGCGGGTGGTGAGCGTGGTGTCGGTGCCCTTGAACTTCTCGAAGGCGAAGCGCGGGGCCTTGACGACGCAGTAGTCGATGGTCGGCTCGAAGGCGGCCGTCGCTATCTTGGTGATGTCGTTGGGTATCTCGTCGAAGGTGTAGCCCACCGCGAGCTTCGCCGAGACCTTCGCGATAGGAAAGCCGGTCGCCTTCGACGCGAGCGCCGAGGAACGCGAGACGCGGGGGTTCATCTCGATGATTATCATGCGCCCGTTGTCGGGATGGATGGCAAGCTGGATGTTCGAGCCTCCCGCGGCGACCCCGACCGCGGCCACGATGGCGTGGCTCGCGTCGCGGACGCGGGCGTACTCCGCGGCAGAGAGGGTCTGTGCCGGGGCCACCGTGATCGAGTCGCCGGTGTGGACGCCCATGGCATCGAAGTTCTCGATGGAGCAGACGGTGATGGTGTTGCCCGCGCAGTCGCGCATGACCTCCATCTCTATCTCCTTCCACCCGAGCACGCTCTCCTCGACTAACACCTCGCCGGCCGGGGAGAGCTCAAGGCCCTGGCGGACTATCTCGCGAAGCTCGTCTTCGGTATAGGCGATGCCCCCGCCGGCGCCGCCGAGGGTGAAGGAGGGGCGCAAGACGACGGGGAAGCCCAGCTCCTTGACAAGCCGCTCGGCATCGGCCACCGCATAGGCGTAGCCGCAGCGTGCCGTCTCAAGGCCTATCGACTCCATGCACTCGTTGAAGAGCTTGCGGTCCTCGCCGCGCTCGATGGCCTGGATGTCGCAGCCTATCAGCTCGACATTGTACCTATCGAGCACACCGTCCTTCGCAAGCGCGACCGCGGTGTTCAGCCCGGTCTGCCCGCCGATGGTCGCCAGGAGGGCGTCGGGGCGCTCGGCCGCGATTATCTTCTCGACGAACTCAGGCGTGATGGGCTCCACATAGGTGCGGTCGACCAGCTCGGGGTCGGTCATGATGGTCGCCGGGTTGGAGTTCACGAGGATGACCCGGTAGCCCTCGGCCTTCAGCACCTTGCAGGCCTGGGCGCCGGAATAGTCGAACTCGCAGGCCTGGCCGATGACGATGGGGCCCGAGCCGATGATGAGGATGCTCTCGATGTCGTTGCGTCTGGGCATGTCAGTCGGCCTTCTTTCTTGTCTGGGCGGGCGCAGGGGCCCTGCGGGCGGCAGGCGCGCCAGCCTGTGCGGAAGCCCCGCAGGCGGCAGAGCCGCCCTGCCTCTCCCGGAGCTTCGCGCCCAGGGACGCGGGGTCGCCGTCGAGGGTAGAGAGCACCGCCAGCTGTGTGCCACAGTCGCGGATATGCTGGGTCAGCATACGGGTGTCGACGCCCTCTACCGCCACGATGCCCTGCTCGCACAGGAGCTCTGCGAGCCCCACCTCGCTGCGCCAGTTGGACGGGGTCTGGCACAGCGCGCGCACCACCATCCCGCCGATGAGAGCCTTCCCCGCCGCAAGGTCGCCGCGGTTCACCCCGTAGTTGCCTATCTGCGGATAGGTCATGCACACTATCTTGCCTGCGTTGGCCGCATCCGCTATCACTTCCTCATAGCCTATCATGGAGGTGTCGAAGCTTATCTCCCCGAACACCTCGCCGGGAGCCGCACAGGAATATCCTTCAAACACCGTGCCGTCGGCCAAGACGAGCAGGGCCGGCGCGCCTTGGGGCGCAGAAGTCGTGCCCAGGAGGGCCTTGCTTTGCTCACTCAACGATCACACCTTCTTCCATAGTCGCGTATCCGCCGACATAGACGTCATGCGCCCGTCCCGTCAGCTCCATACCGATGAACGCGGAGTTCGCCGCCTTGGAGGCGAATCCGCAGCGGTCGACCGTCCAGGCGGCATCGGGGTCGATGACGGTCAGGTCGGCGACGCTGCCCGCTGCGATGCCCACCGGGTCGAGGCGCAGCACCCTGCGGGGGTTGACGGCCATAAGCTCGACCATCCGCGCATAGTCGATAAGGCCGCCGCCCACGAGCTTCGTGAGCACGAGGGCAAGCGCGGTCTCAAGCCCGGTCATGCCGAAGGCGGCCACCTCGAACTCGCAGTCCTTCTCCCAGGCCGCATGGGGGGCATGGTCGCTCGCGATGCAGTCGATGGAGCCGTCGGCCACCCCTTCAAGGAGCCCTGCGGCGTCGGCAGCGGTACGCAGG
This sequence comes from Eggerthellaceae bacterium, assembly GCA_009782605.1. Taxonomy (GTDB): domain Bacteria; phylum Actinomycetota; class Coriobacteriia; order Coriobacteriales; family Eggerthellaceae; genus WRIS01. Next base: position 58,474 of record WRIR01000009.1, read on the forward strand.
GGCGGGTTCACCTTCAAGGCGGTGTTGTAGTCGTCGGTGATGTCGTCCTCGGTGAGGAAGAGGTGGTGGGGCGTCACCTCGCAGGTGACCGGCAGGCCCTCGGCCTTCGCCGCACGCACCATGTCCAGGCCGCGCAGGGTGGTGATGTGCTGGATGTGGAGCGGGCAGCCCGTCAGGCGGGCGAGCGCTATGTCGCGGGCAATCTCAAGCTCCTCCCCCTCGGCCGGCCAGCCCAAAAGCCCCAGGCGGGTCGAGGCGACGCCCTCGTTCACCTGCCCGGCGCCGACCAGGCCCTCGTCCTGGCAGTGGACCATGACGGCCTTGCCGAACATGCTCGCATAGTCCAAGACGAGGCGCATCATGCCGGACGACTGGATGCCCCGGCCGTCGTCGGTGAAGGCGACCGCGCCGTGTGCGGCCATGTCGCCCATCTCGGAGAGCGTGTCGCCCTTGAGCCCCTGCGTGCAGGCCCCCGCGACATGCACGCGGCATTTCGCGACCGCGGCGGCACGCTCGGCCACGAACCGGACCTGTGCTGCACTGTCGATGACCGGCGTGGTATTGGGCATGCAGCAGACCGCCGTGAAGCCGCCTCGCGCCGCCGCGCGGCTGCCGCTGGCGATATCTTCCTTCTGCTCCTGGCCGGGCTCGCGCAGATGGACATGCATGTCGACGAGCCCCGGCACGACTATCTTCCCGGCAAGGTCGCGGGCGACCCCCTTCCCAAGGGCAAGCCCCCGCCCCACCTCGACTATCCTCCCGTCGCGGATGAGGATGTCGCACACGTCGTCCAGCCCGCAGGCCGGGTCGATCGCGCGGGCGTTCTTAAGCAGTAAGGCCATCGTCGCTCCCTCCTAACAGCAGGCACAGGATCGCCATGCGCGTGCAGATGCCCGCATAGACCTGGTCGAGTATGACCGAGCGCTGCGGGTGGTCGGCCATATAGCTGTCGAGCTCGACCCCGCGGTTGATGGGGCCGGGGTGGCAGACGAGCGCGTCGGGCCTCATAAGGCGCTCGCGCTCCCTCGTCAGGCCGAAGAGCAGGTTGTACTCGCGCAGGCTCGGGTAGGGGGCCCCCTCAAGGCGCTCCCGCTGGATGCGCAGCATATAGACCACGTCGAGCTCGGGAAGCACCGCCTCGATTGCAGAAGACACGAAATCCGCCCCCAGCACGTCCGGGCGGGCGGGCAGGAGGGTGGGCGGCGCGATGACCGTCACCGTGCAGCCCATGGTCTTTAAGGCCGGGATAAGCGACCCGCACACGCGCGAGTGGCCGATGTCGCCGACGATGCCGACGTGCAGCCCCTCAAGACGGCCGAACCTCTCCCAGATGGAGTACAGGTCGAGCAGGGCCTGGGTGGGGTGCTGGTGCTTCCCGTCGCCCGCGTCGATGACGCTGGCGTCGACGTGCTTGGCGATGAGGCGCGGCACGCCCGCATGCTTGTCGCGCACGACGACCATGTCGACCTTGTAGGAGTTGAGGGTCTCTATGGTGTCGACAAGGCTCTCGCCCTTCACGGCCGAGGTCGAAGAGCCGCCGAAGTTCAGGCTGTCGCAAGACAGGCGCTTCTCGGCCAGCTCGAAGGACGAGCGCGTGCGCGTCGAGGGCTCGTTGAACATGTTGATGACGGTGAAGCCCTTGAGCGTGGGCACCTTCTTTATCGTGCGCTCGTTGACCTCCTTGAACTTCACGGCGAGCTCTAAGACGAGCATGATGTCGTCGGCCGAGTACTCGGAGATGTCGATGAGGTGCTTGTGGGAAAAGGCCATGGTCACTCGCCTCCCAGAGGTGCCGAGCTTGCCCGGCTTCCCGGCTCGATATCGGTGATCCTGACGCAGGATACGCCGTCGACCTCTTCAAGGGAGAGCCTGACGTTTTGGTCCTTCGACGACGGGACGTTCTTGCCCACATAGTCGGCCCTGATAGGCAGCTCCCGGTGCCCCCGGTCGACGAGGACGGCGAGCTGCACCCCTGCCGGACGGCCGAAGTCGGTCAGCGCGTTGAGCGCGGCGCGGACAGTCCGCCCGGTGTAGAGCACGTCATCCACTAAGACGACGTGCTTCCCGCTCATGTCGAAGGGGATGCTCGTGGCGTGTACCTCGGGGTTGAAGGTGGTCAGGAAGTCGTCGCGGTACAGGCTGATGTCCAGGCTCCCAAGGGGCACCCGGTTCTCCTCGCCCTCTATCCCGGCGATCTTCTCGACGAGCATCCGGGCCAGGATGTCGCCCCGGGTGACGATGCCCACTATGGCGAGGCCTTCTGCCCCGTGGTTCTCTTCGAGGATCTGGTGGGCCATGCGCGTCAAGGAACGCTCTATCTCCGCACCGTCCATGACGACAGAGCCGCTTTGAGGGATGCTTCTCATGTACGCTCCTTTCTGTGCCCGTCCCCTTATTTGCCCCAGGGCATAAAAAAACCCTTGCGACAGACAAAGGGTCCCCGGACACGGCACCCTTTTCAAACGGGTGCTCCTTGGCCTTGTCGGTCTCTCTGTACCGCTTTTAAAGGACTGGGGAAAGTATAGGCAAAAGAAACCCCCCGCGAAAGCCCCGCACCCCCGATTCCCGAAAAATTCACAGGGAGGGCGCGGGCACGCGGGCCGGGGCCCACAAGCCGGTGAGCACGGGCGACGGGCGCACGTGGGCGGGGCGGGGACACTGCGGCGGGCGGGCGTGAGCAGAATACTCCTTTTGGGTAATGCGCAGCCACCTTGTTTTCCTGTATTGTGTAGGCTCAAGGAAGGGGGCATAGTGCGCAGCTTCAGCAGAAGATCCCTTGTTGCTGTTCTTGCAGCTGGCGCATCGCGGCGCATGGGCTCGCACAAGCTCATGAAACCCCTCAAAGGAGCCAAGCTGCTCGATTATGCCCTGGATGCAGCCTGTTCCTCGCAGGCCGACTCTGTCTGCGTCGTCACGGGCTTCTCCCACAGCCACGTCGAGGCGGCCGTCTCCACGTGCCGGGCCGTCCCCCTCTTCAACCCGGACTGGGCCTGTGGCCAGTCCACCTCGGTGGCCCGCGCTGCCCACTACTGCCTGAGAGAAGGATATCACTCATTGGTCGTCATGCTCGCCGACCAGCCCCATGTAGACAGTGCCGTGATCGACCGTCTCGTCCAGGCTTTGGGGTCGGGGGCGGCAGACGCCTACCGCTGCATTGCCCCCGGTTATGCGGGAAGCCCCTGTGGTTTCACCAGACCCTGCTTTCCCCTGCTCACAGCCCTTGAAGGGGACGAAGGGGCCCGGCAGCTCTTCAAGGCCGCCCCAAGCATGGGCCTGCGCACAGCCGATATCGGCTTCGACGATGCCGCGCTCTTCATGGACATCGACACCCCCGAAGACCTTGCACGCCTGAACCAGGCGAAGGGGGCCTCATGCTAGAGAGCCTGTTCCCCCACACGGAGTTCCCCATCTTGGACCGGGAGGTCGGGCGGGCGGGCCAAAGGCTCACCTACCTCGACAGTGCCGCCAGCTCGCTTGTGCCGGAACGGGTGCTCAGAAGGGTCGTGGAATACTACCGCAGCAGCTGCTCCAACATCCACCGGGGCGCCCACCTCCTGGCGGAGGAGTCTACCGGCTCCTTTGAGGACGCGCGGTCACACATTGCGTCCTTCCTGCATGTCGGCAGCGCCGAACAGGTCATCTTCACCCACGGGGCCACAGAATCGCTCAACATGGTGGCCCGCTGCTGGGCGGCACACGCCCTCAAGCCCGGCGACACCGTCCTGGTGGCCGAGGACAACCACCATGCGAACATCGTGTGCTGGCATATGCTCGCCCGCGAGAACGGGCTCAAGGTCGGATGGATACCGCTTGGCACAGACGGCATCCTCGACCAGACGGAATGGCTGCGCCTCCTTGAGGCACGGCCAAAGCTCGTTGCCCTGACGCATCTCTCCAACGTGCTCGGATACGAGCAGCCGGGGCTCGGCCAGCTCATCAGCGACGCCCGGGCGGCCGGGGCGCGGGTCGCGCTCGACGCCGCACAGAGCGTCGGCCACATGCCCGTTGACTTCCAAGGGCTGGCAGTCGACTTCCTTGCCTTCTCGGCACACAAGGCCATGGGACTGGGCGGGTTCGGGGTGCTGGCCTGCTCGCCCGGCGCACGTGGCGAGATGGAGCCCGCGTACGGCGGGGGCGGCATGGTCGAGCGGGTGGGGAGGGAGGGCTTCCTGCCCGCCGACGCCCCCCGCTGCTTCGAGGCAGGCACTCCCGCAATTGCCGCCGCCGTCGCCTGCTCCGAGGCCTTGGCGCTCGTCGGAGAGCTGGGCCTCGGCCTGCTCGCCCGCCACACCGAGGCCCTATGCACGAAACTCGTCAAAGGCCTGGCGCACAACCCACGAATAGCCGTATTGGGCGCACACGGGCTCAAGCGTAATTCCATCGTCTCCTTCACCGTCGAGGGCATCCATCCGCACGACATCAGCCAAAGGCTCTCCGACCACTACGGGATCGCCGTGAGGGCGGGCCACCACTGCGCGATGCCCCTGCACGCTGCCCTGCGCACGCCCGCAAGCGTCCGCGCGAGCGTTGCGGGCTATTCTGAGGGCAGGGATATCCAGGCGCTGCTGGACGCGCTTGCGGAGGTCACCGAGGGCACAGGCAGGAGGACATAGCGCATGTACTGTGACGACCCGAGAATCATCGAGCGAGCAGAGGCACCCGCCCACCGTGGCAGGCTCGCCGACTTTACGCACACCGCTTCTGGCGACAACCCTTTTTGCGGCGACTCCCTGCAGCTCTTCTTCAAGGTCAACGACCAGCATGGCGGGTTCATCGAGCAGGCGAGCTTCGACGGGTATGCCTGCTCGCTGTGCCTGGCAAGCAGCGACCTTCTGCTCGACCAGGTGATAGGGATGCCCGTCGCCCAGGCGCACAGCCTCGGCCTCGACAGCCTGCTGCTGCTTTGGGGCGGGCTGGAAGTAGGGCGTGCGCGAAGGGGCTGTGTGGAGCTTTCCCTCCGGATACTGGGAAGGGCTCTTACCGCATGACGGGGGGCAGTGCCAACAAGACGCCTTTCGGCATGGTGATATTGCCCTCGAAGATCAATATCCCGGCCTCTGCGGCGCATATACTCAAGCGGCCCCGGGTCGACGAGATGCTTATGCAAAGCCTCTTCTGCCCGCTGACCACTGTGGTGGCCTCTGCGGGGTTTGGGAAGTCGACCGCAATACGCTCCTGGGTGGGCAGCCGGCCCGAAACGCCGGTCGCCTGGTTCCTGCTCGATGCCGAGGACGCGGCCCTTGACAGGTTCTGGCAGTACTTCATCGCCTCGATCAGGAAGGCAGACGCTGCCGCATGCTCGGATTTCAGCGAGGTCCTGATGATGAACAGCATGGACTCTATCCGCCCGGTCATCGACTCGCTGATATACCAGCTCAACGGCTACGGCGGCGACCTTGTCTGCGTACTGGGGGATTTCCACAAGGTCAACGACGCGCAGGGCGTCAACGAAAGCCTCCAGTACTTCATCAAGCACCTCCCCGTCAACGTCCACGTCGTCATAAGCACGCGCAGGCCGGTTCACTTCCCCACACAGAAGATGCGCGTCGAGGGCCTTCTTGCAGAGGTTACCGAAGCCGACCTGCGCTTCACCCGTTCCGAGATAGCCGATTTCTTCGAGGCGGGCGGGATAGCTCTGGCGCACAAAGACCTTGACGAGCTGTGCGCCGCCACCAAGGGATGGCCCACAGGCAACAAGCTCGTGCTGCTGTATGTGGAAAGATCCCGCTCTTCAGTCAAAGACGCCCTGGCCAGGACAAAGCCCATCATGAGCGACTACCTCCTGGAAGAGGTGTTCTCCAACCTGTCCGACGACCAGCAGGAATTCCTCGTGACGACCTCGATAGCCAGCGCCTTCTCGCCTTCCCTTGCCGAGCACATCACGGGCTTCCCGCGCACGAAGGTCATGGAAATCGTCGACTTCCTCAAGGAGAGCGACCTTTTCATCGAATACGTCGAGGACTCCGACAAAGAAGAGTGGTTCCGCTACCAGGCCCTGTTCTCGGAAACCCTCTCAACCCGCAAGGCCCATATGGACTCCGAGAAGGCCCTGGCCGTCAAGAGGGCCGCCCGCGACTGGTTCGAGGAGCACAGCTACCTGGACCATGTCGTCGAGATATCATCCGATATCCGGGACTATGCGAAGATCAAAGAGGTCATCCTGGCGCACTGGCTCTTCCACTACATGACCGACTCGCACGCTACTTTGATACGCTGGGCCAGCCTGATCCCGGAGGCAGAGATACGCAAGAACCCCATGGTCTGCGCCATCCTCGCGATGCCTGTGGCAGTTGCGGGCGACCTGGAAAAGGGGAATGCCTACATATCCAACGCAGTCGAGAACCTCCGGGAGGAAGACGACTTCCTCTCGGCCTTGTGCATGTCGCAGAAGGCCTATATCTCCACCTTCCAAAACGACCTGGCCGACGCCCGCGCCTGCGCAGAACAGGCCTTGGAGCACCTGCCCGCGAAAGAATACTACCTCCGCGGCATGATGCTGCAGGTCATCGCGTCCAGCTACCTCGAAAGCGAGCCCTTGCGCGCAAAGGCCGGGTTCATCAAGGCAATCGAGCTGCAGCAGCCGCTCGGGAACAAGAACCTGCTCTGCTCCGCATACAGCAACCTGGCCGCCATATGCCAGCACCTCGGGCACATAAAGGAAGCCGAGCACTATGTGGAAATGGCGCTGGGCGTGTACCCCCAGCAGGAAAGCTGCTTCAAGCCCATGCTCTCCTTCGCCTTCCTGGCCATGATGGGCTGCTGCTACCAGCGTGCGAACTACCGGAAGGCGCAGGAGGCCTACGACATGTTCGAGGCCTGCTGCCAAGCCCTCGGGGTGCTCTCGAAGATAGCCGAGGCAAAAGCCCTTTCGGCAAAGGTCTCATACAGCCTGGGAAGCCCTGCCGGGAAAGGCGAGTTCTTCCAGGCGCTCTCGGTAAGCGAGACGGGCGCCTTGCTGAGCTTCCCCAGCCTGCCCATGAGCAAGGACTACCTGGCTGCGTTCAGGGCAAAGGCGCTTGAGCGTGCCGGACGGGGCTCGCCCGAGGCCTTCGTCCGCGTCTTCGAGTACGGGTTGCAGCTGCACCTCGACGCCGACGGAATATGCGAGCAAGCCTGCGCCTTCGCCGACTCGATAGACAAAGAGGAACGGATAGCCTGCGTATACGCCCATATCATTGCCGCCCTGTGCTGCGAGAAGGCCATGCGGCACACCGCCTCGCTTGACTACATGGCCAAAGCCCTGCTCCTCGCGCACGAGCATATGCTCATCCAGACGATGCTTGAGAACGGCAGCTATATCAAACCCCTCCTGAAGAGGCTGTGCGTGCACGAGAAGTGGGGGGGCACGGACGCGGCCCGCTTCGCCCAAGAGGTCTTGAGGCAGCTGGACACGAAGGATTTCAAGCTCACCGACAGGGAGATTGCCGTCATCCGCTCCGTGGCAGAGGGACGCACCGTCGAAGAGACGGCCAGGGAGCTCTACATATCCCGCAACACCGCAAAGAAGCACCTTGCAAACATCTACTCCAAGCTGGGCGTCAGCTCGAAGATGCAGGCGGTGATCCTCCTCAAGCAGGAGGGCATCATCTAGCAAGGCAGCAGGGGCCCCTCGGCCCGGCACCGGGGGCACCACCGGAAAAACCATACCCGAAATCATACCCAAGAAAGGCCAAAGGGGTAATTACCCCCCACGCGGGCGCGCCCTAAGATAGGCAGCACGGACAATTCGTATCAGGCACTACGAGCTTTAAGGAGGCATATATGGCGAGCAATGTGTCACGTCGTGATTTTCTCAAAGGCGGTGGTCTGGCCGGCATCACCATAGCCGGGGTCGCAAGCCTTGGGGTCGGCTCGGTCCTGGGGACTGAGGAAGCCTGCGCCGCCACGGCGACCATGACGGAATTCGTGTACACCTGCCCCGTATGCGGCCAGCACACGTCGGACTACGACGCCCTGGTCAAGCACTTCGACGGGACGCATCCCGGCGCAGCCGTCCCCCAGGCGGTCGCGCTCACCATCAACGGCACAACCTTCATGGCGCAGGTCGAGCCCCAGTGGACCCTGCGCGAGACGCTGCTCTATGCGGTCGGCCTTACCGGCAACGCGAAGCAGATGTGCGACCGCGGGGCCTGCGGCTCCTGCTCGGTCCTGATCGACGGGGTGCCCGCCCTGTCGTGCTCGGTGCTTGCGGTCGAGTGCGAAGGCAGGCAGATAGAGACCTCGGAGGGCATTGCCGCCGACCCTGCCTATAGGCCCTTGTTCGAGTCCTATGTCAAGCATGACGCAAGCCAGTGCGGCTACTGCACGCCGGGCCACCTCACGGTCGCAAAATACATCCTCACGAAGTACGGGGACCCGAGCGCAGACCAGATAAGGGCCGAGCTGGCAGGCAACATCTGCCGCTGCGGGACCTACTCGCGCCACGTCGCGGCAATTCAAGAAGCTGCCGCCTCTCTGAAAGGAGGCAACTAATGGGAGAGACAAGCGTATGGGAGCTTGAGGGGAGAAACCAGGAACGGGAAGATTTCAAGATAGTCGGGACCGAGGGCCACCCGGGCCGCCAGTCATGGGACATGGCCTCGGGCGCGGCCAAGTTCCCCACCGACCTGCACCGGGAGGGCACCTTGGTCGCAATGGCCCTGCGCTGCCCCTTCGGCCGGGCACGCGTGAAGGTGAAGGACGTCTCCAAGGCCGAGGCCCTTGAGGGGGTGCGGCTCGTCGTCACGCATGAGGACGAGGAAATCTCCGAGATGCCCCGGATGGTCCCCTCCTGGTTCGAGTTCGGCAGGAGCCCCCTGCTCAGCGACGAGGCCGAGTTCGAGGGAGACGAGTGCGGGGTGGTGGTGGTCGCCATCAGCGAGGAGGTCTGCAAGGATGCCTTGAGCCTGGTCGAGGTCGAATGGGAGGTCCTCCCCTTCATCCTCGACGCCCGGGACGCGGCCAAGCCGGGCGCACCTATCCTGCGCCCCGAGATGAACCCGGACTCAAACCTCACGGGAAACACCTTCGGGGCCCCGATAACCTGGGAGCTCGGCAATGTTGAGGAAGGCTTCAAGGAGGCCGACCATATCGAAGTCATCGAGTACGGCCGCCAGATGTGGAGCCAGTTCCGCCCCATGCCCCCGGCCTACTTCGCCTACTGGGACGACGACCCCTGGGGCAACCCCGACGGCAACAAGATAGGTTATGTGACGAACCACGCCCACTTCCCCAGCAACGGGCCGATTGTGTCGGCCTACCTGGGCGCGGGCACCGACATGGACAAGTACCGCGCGCTGTCCCCCTACATGGCGGCACGCTACTGCGACTTCGTGGAGAAGCGCGGGGCACAGTTCGCCCCCGTCCTGTCAAAGCGCCTCGGGGGCGTCCCTATCCGCTATATCCAGTCGCGCCGCGAGTCCTTCGACGCGGCGGTCCCCCAGAGCTTCTTCACCGTGCGCATAGGCTTCAAGAAGGACGGCACGCTGTGTGCGGTCCAGTCGAAGAACATCCACCAGGTCGGCGCCCGGGGCGGCTACGGGGACAAGACGCATGGGCACCTGGTCCTGCCCGCGAACGCCCAGGGCTTCAAGTCGACGTCGTGCCCGAACATCCACTCGGAGATGGGCTATTACGTGACGAACGGCGCGTGCACGACGGCAGACCCCGGCAAGGACCACTGGGAGCCGGTCAACCTGGCATTCGCAAAGATAGCCGACACGCTTGACATGCCGATATCCGACGTCATCATGAAGAACGTCAAGGTGACGGCGCCTTCGCTGGAGGCGTGCATGGCTGCCGGGAAGCAGGCCTTCGGGTGGGACGAGAAATGGCACCTTCCCGGGAAGAGGACGCTTGCTGACGGGCGCCTGCACGGCATCGCCTGCAGGTCGTGCTGGTCGATGACCTGGGGCATGATCTCCTACAACATCAACCTGCGCATGCGCGAGGGCAAGGTCTACATGCCCTATCAGGAGTCCCTGATAGGCACGTACTGGCCCGATGCCGCACAGATGGTCATCGCCGAAGAGACCGGCATGAAGCTTGAGGACGTGGTCGTCTACTATGCGGGGCACTACCCCAACTGGAACCAGGGGGACGCGGCCGACCGGGGCTCCACCTGCACCTGGGCGGCGAAGGAGGCGGCGATCGACCTGAAGCGAAAGATATGCGAAGTCGGCTGTACCTACCTCGGCGCAGAAGCAGACGAGGTCGATATCATCGACTCCATGCTCGTCCTCAAGGCCGACCCGTCGGTGCAGATGCCTATCGGGGCCACGGGGCAGATAGCCACAGGCTTTTGCGGCAAGCCTTTGGTGCCCTTCCAAAACGACGTGATCCGCACGATGAACGTCGATTTTTGCGAGGTGGCCGTCGACACGGAGACGGGACTCGTTGAAATCCTCGACTACTGTTCCGCCCATGACTTCGGGAAGATAATACGCCCCTCCTCAGGCCTCGGGCAGCTGGAGAACGCCCTGACCATGGCCTCGGGCCGCGCATTGCGCGAAGAGCTTGTCTGGGACGAGGGGACGGGCGTCTTGCTGAACGGCAACATGTACGACTACAAGGTGCCAACAGCGCTTGACCAGCCCGAGATACTGACCGTCCCCGTCGAGACCCGCTGCGGCGGCGGCGCCTACGGCTCGACCGGCGTCGCGCACGCCCATTGCGACGGGGGGCTTGTGGGCCTCGCCATCCAAAACGCCATCGGGGAGTTCATCCCTATGTTACCGTACACACCCGACAAGGTCCTCGAAGCCTTGGGGAAGATATCGCAAGGGAGGTAGAAGATGAGGAATTTCAGCCATGTGGACGCCGCTTCGGCAAAGGAGGCAAGCTCGAACGCCTCGAAATCAAGCGCCCTGTTCATTGCAGGCGGCACGGACCTCTTGGGGACCCTCAAAGACGAGATACTCCCCTCCTACCCGGAAAAGGTCATCAACCTCAAGACCATAGGCGGGATGGACGGGATCCGCGACGAGGGCGGGGCGGTCTTGATCGGGGCGCTTGCAAAAATCAGCGCCCTTGCCGAGAGCGACCTTGCCATCGCCCATGCCACAGCGCTTGCCCAAGCCTGCGAAAAGGTGGCGTCCCCAACCATTCGCAACATGGCAACTATCGGAGGCAATATCTGCCAGATGCACCGCTGCTGGTACTTCAGGGTGCCGGACAACCGCTTCGCCTGTCGGCGCAAGGGCGGCAACTACTGCCCAGCCCGTATCGGCGACAACCGCTACCATTCGATATACGGCGAGCAGGACGGCTGCTATGCGGCAAGCTCGCACGACACGGCGCCTGCCCTGATAGCGCTCGGGGCAACCATAAGCACCACGAAACGCAAGCTTGCCGCCGAGGACTTCTTTGTGATAAACGGCATCCGCTCGAACGCCCTTGAGGCCGACGAGGTGGTCACAGAGATATCGGTGCCCAAAGCCGCAAAGAGCGCCTTCCAGAAGTTCGCCCTACGCAAGTCCATCGACTTCCCCCTGGTTAACTGCGCAGCAGCGCGGCTTGGGGACGACTCGGTGTGCATCGCGCTCGGCGGCGTCTACCCTTCGCCTGTGCGCATACAGGCAGCAGAGGCGGCGGTTGCGGGCGGCATCACCGAGGCTTCCGCACAAAGCGCCGCAGATGCCGCGGTTGCAGAGTGTCGGCCTTTGCCGAAGAGCGGCTACAAGGTCGAGATCGCACGGGCCCTCGTAAAGAGAACCCTCATGGAGCTTAAGTGAGCAGCCGCCCCGTAAGAGAACCCGGGCTCGACACCCGCGTCGGCGGCGGCGGCGGCGTTTGGGAAACCGCGCTCGACGCGCTTGAGGGCTATGTGTGTGCGCACCCGGGAATCACGGTCACGCCCGTGTCGCTCGCGATACCGGAAGAGCTCAGGCCCCGGTTCTACCAGCTGGCATCCCAGGTGCAGCATGCACTGTGCACGAAAGCTCTCGGCGGCCCGTCTGCCGAGCTCGTCGAGGCCGCCAGGCTGTGCAGCGGCGTCAAGCAGCGCCTGGCCGGTATGAGCGACCTTGTCGACCTGAGACTGGCGAGCGCCGTCGAGGCGCTCGTCGACAACCCGGAACGTGCGCTCGCGGCACCGCTTCTCGGCATGGTCCTCGACGTCGTCCAAAAAAGGAAGACCCGGCTACAGCTGCTTGCAGAGGCACAGGAGACCTTGCCCGGGCACTCGGAGCGGCTTTTCAGGAACGCCTACGAGGCCTGGGCCTACTACGGCGTCGTCGAGGCGCTGGGGCCGAGGCGCTTCTACGAGGTCTTTTCGCCCGACACCGTCCAGGCTTCTGCAGTAGCCAGCGGGTACGTGACCATAGGCTCACAGGCCACCTCCCCGGAGCGGCGCTTCCCCGAGGCCGTCTTCGAAACAGCCGAAGGGAGGCTCTTCGCCATGAAGAGCGAGGCTGCGCGCGAGCTCGACTACTATGGGCTGAGGATAACCAGGCGGAGGGACTTCTCGGCCGGCGGGAACACGGTCGACCAGGTGGCGCACCGGGTCTTGTTGCTCTATGAGATCGCAAGCCTCGACGCGATCCCGGCTATCGCAGACCGCGACAAGCAGACCGTGCTGCCGAGCGACCTCATGTGCGAGGTGCTTACCCCCCAAGAGATCGAGCAGCCCTCCTGCCTCTCGCAGTTCGCCGACCGCATCAACACCGTGCGCTCGAAGCGCCCCGTACAGGTCATCTGCTTTGACAGGCCGGGGGTCTTCCCCCCAGAGATGTTGGAAGACAAGCGCCTCCAAAGCCTTGAGCAGCGGGTCGTCGGGTTTTCGCACCAGAGGCTCAAAGAGATAGCCGACTTAGTTCGTAACTGATATTTGCAAAGGAGAATCAACATGAAAATTCGTTCAAAGCGGATGCGGGTTTTGATAGGCGCCTGTTTTGCTGTTGCCGTGATGCTGCTTGCTTTGGCGGCATGCCAGCCCGGGCCGGGCAATACGGCCGGGGAATCCATCGTTTCGCCACTCGGGGGCGACACGGCGGTAAAGGGCGACTACGACCAGTTCAACCCCGAGGTCGATGCCGCAGAGACGGGCGGCGAGGAAATCAAGGGGTCGGAGGAAGACGAGCTCCAACAAGAGCGGATAGCGGGGGGCTCGGTGGGAGGCGTCGTCTCGAAGAACCTCGAACCGCTCTACGGGATAACCGAGACGCCGGGCGACGAGTTCCGCCTGGCCTTCGGCATGAACCTCCAGGCCCCCCCTATGGGGCATACCGGCAACGGGCCTGACTGTATGAGCTGCCATCGCGACGGCGGGTCTGGGGCCGTCCAGCCAAGGAGCCATGTCGACGCCCAGCTGACGAACGAGGACTGCGTCACCTGCCATGTTGAGCCTGTGGGCTAGGCGCCTGCGGCTGGGCCCTGGCCGTGGCAGCCACGGCCAGGGCCCTCGGGGCGGGCATGAGGAAGAGAGGGCAGCATGCGGGATATCCGAGACGACATAGCACGCTGGTTCGCGGAAGGCTCGTCCGTCGCACTGGCCCAGGTGGTAGCTGCCTGGGGGTCGGCGCCGCGCGTCCCGGGGAGCCTGATGGCCATCAGCTCCAAGGGGCAGGTCGCAGGGTCTGTCTCCGGCGGGTGCCTTGAGGGGGCCGTGATGCAGGCCGCACACGAGTGCCTTGAGACAGGAACGGCAGTCCTGGAAAAGTTCCATGCCACAACGAGGCAAGCCCGGGAGGTCGGGCTTTCCTGCGGAGGCAGCGTCGAGGTGCTTCTGTCGCGGCTTGACAAGGCGGTGTTTGAAGACGAGTGCCGCCTGCTTGAGGCAGGGAGCGAGTACCTGAGGGTCACCGCCTGCGGTGGGTCGGGCACGATCCCCCAGGGCAGCTGTTTCCTGGTCACGCCCGCACCACAGGATGCGGGTCCGGTGCCTGCCACGGCGCAGGGGCACATGCCGCGGGGGGATGGGGCGCAGAGGCTCGTCGAGAGATGCCGGGCCTTTCCCGCAACGCAGAGGACAGGCCTCTTTGAAGAGGGCGGAACAGGGTACTTCTTCTCGCGCCAAACGCCGCGGCCCAAGCTCGTCTGCATCGGGGGCGTCCATATCGCCATACACCTGACCCGGTTCGCGAAGGCCTTGGGCTACCACACCGCGGTAATCGACCCGCGCCGGGTGTTCCCGACCAAGGAGCGTTTCCCCTCCGTCGACGAACTGGTCCACGCATGGCCGCAGGAGGCGCTTGCCGAGGTCGGCCTCGACTCGGCCAGCGCGCTGTGCGCCCTCACGCACGACCCGAAGATTGACGTGCCCGCATTGCAGATAGCACTGGACTCCCCCGCTTTCTACATCGGCTCGCTCGGGAGCGGCAAGACCCAGCTCTCGCGCTACAGCCAGCTGTTGAAGGCGGGATACGACGAAGGGGCCCTCTCCCGGATCTTCGGGCCCATCGGGCTCGACATCGCCTCAAAAGAGCCTTCCGAGATAGCCCTGTCGATCATCGCCGAGATAACCGCCGTCAAAAACGGGAGCGCAACCCCGACCTCGACCATGCCCCAAGCAGCACAAAAAGCCCGAAATGCGCCAAAGGCGTGACACCCGGACGTTCGCCGCTGCCTGCCCTTCCACCTGCGTCATTGCGGGCCGCCCGCAATCCTGCCCTGACGGCAACGGGTCCAGCTGTTCGCCCGGCCCCCAGTAGCACCGTCCGTCACCCCCGTCATTGCGGGCCTGACCCGCAATCTTGCCCTGACGGCAACGGGACGGACGTAGGCGGTCCATGAGGGCAGGTTCCCTCGATACCTCGTAAAGGGAAGGGCAGCGGGAAAGCCCCTGCTGCCCTTCCCTTCTTTTTGCCTAGCGCCGCTGGTAGAAGTAGCTTGAGTTCAGGCCGGGGGCTACTCCCCCCTTAGGGACTATGACTATCTGCATGGCCTCCATGCGATAGGCATAGCCCGCGCTGCCGCAGCTCTGGCCGTTCTTGGCCCAGCCGGTCCAGCCGATGTTCTGGATGTGGGTGCGGTAGTACACGTCGTAGTTCTTGCCTATGTCCCCGGTAAGGGATATGCGCAGCGCCTCCAGGCGAAGCCCCTGCCCGCTTGTCCCCGACTTGCCCCCATCGGTCTTTGCTGCCTGCCAGCCGATGTTTTGGATATGGGTCTCATACTTTATGGAGCCGGAATAGGGGGCGCCCTTGAGCTTCAAGGTGAGGGCTTCCAGGCGAAGCCCCTTGCCCGACGTCCCGAGAATGGTGGAGCCCGTGGCGGAAGGATAGCCCTGGTCCCCCACGTTTTGGATATGGACGGTCGCCGAATAGCCAAGCGTTGCACTCGTTGCCGGTTTGGGGTCGATCATGCGGGGGGTACCGGCAGCGGTGGTAACGTTTTTATAGGTGTTGCCGGGCGCGGCGGCACCCTTCTTGACCAGCGCCACCTGCAAGGCCTCAAGCCTAAAGGCGCAGCCCGCCGTGCCCGCCTGCTCGCCGTTCTTGGCCCAGCCCATCCAGCCGACGTTCTGGGCGTGGACCCGGTAGTAGATGTCGTAGTGCTTGGCGAGCTCGCCGGTAAGCGTCATCGTCATGGCCTCAAGCCTGTAGGCCCGGCCCTCGGTGCCCGACAGCGTGCCCTTGGCCTCGGCCGTCGACTTGCCGGTGGTGCTCACACTGGCCGCCTTCTGCCAGCCGATGTTCTGCACGTGGGTGGCGTAGCTGATGCCGCCGGCGTACCCCGTCGTGTTCGTGAGGTTGACCTTCAGGCCCTCAAGCCGCAGCGCGCGCCCGGAGGTGCCCGACACCGCGCCGTCCTTCACCGCCGCCTGCCACCCGACGTTCTGCACATGGGTGGAATAAGCGACCGACACCGTGCCCGCCGGGGCAGGTGTCGGCGTCGGGGCGGGTGTCGGGGCGGCTGCCACCTTGATAGAGAGCTGCTTGGTAGCGCTGCCGGCGCCATTCGCCGCCTTCACGGTGAAGGTTGACGTCCCCGCAGCGGTCGGCGTGCCCGATATCGTGCCGTTGCTTGCAATTTTCAGCCCCTTTGGCAGGCTGCCGGAAGAAACACTCCACGTGATGGTAGCGTCCCCCGTAGCCGCCAGCTTCTGGCTGTAAGCCTTCCCCACTGTGCCCCCCGCAAGAGAAGAGGTAGTGATCGTCGGCTTCACCGGGGCGGCGACCACCTTGATGGAAAGCTGCTTGGTTGCTTTGCCACCAGAATTCGTAGCGCGTACCGTAAAATTATAAGTCCCCTGAACCGTGGGTGTGCCAGATATCAAACCGGAAGATGAAAGCCGAAGTCCAGCCGGTAGATCACCTGATGCCATATCCCAAATAACAGGCGTAGCTCCCGATACCGTAAGAGCTTCAGAATAGCCAAGTCCCACCGTTGCGTTTTTGAGAGAGCTTGTTGTAATGTTGGGTGAAGGCTCGGTAATTGTAACGGTTTTATGTCCCAACTCAATCCATCCGCCAGGGTAAAGGGCATAGACATACACTGGCTGCGAACCACGCTTCGCTGTGTTGATGTTGTGGTTAAAACCGTGGTTGTTTCCCGTACCCGGATAAGCTTTGCCAACATCATCTCGATACACATTTGCAGTTATCGCAGTGCTTTCTGCACCAGAACTACCCGCCGGGCCTCCTATATAAACATGAATTGTTAGAGGGGTTGTTGGGGTGGGCCTGTGAAAAGCCCACCCCCTTACATTAACTTGACCTGCCCCGCCTGTAACACCATCAAGAACACCGCGTGTTTGAATGTTGTTCTTTGAATGCTTTATCGTGACAGTAAATCCGGTAGCATAATTGCTGCCATTATATAAATAAAATGGCCTTTCGCTGTTTACTATGGGTAGTATAGATCATCAACTGGGCACCACACTCAGGTCAAGACCGCTGCAATTCAAATAGATCCCCATACACTATAATAAGGCTAAATCCAAATAACCCCAGTAGAATCAAGGGTTGAACGGATTTAGCTTTTCTTTTTCCACTATGAAAGTCATATCAAAATGGGGCAAAAATTGCGGTCAAAAAATGGCGATGTGTCATTAGAGCTAAAATTTCTGCCCCAAAAGGAGGAAATGTATGGGTAAGGTTTTAGCAATCACCAACCGCAAAGGCGGTACAGGAAAGACCATGACGAGCGTGAGTTTAGGGGCATCGTTGGTACGGCAAGGGAAGAAAGTTTTAGTTGTAGACGCCGACAGCCAGCACTCCGCGACCGTGAGCCTCGGCGTAGCAGAGCCGGACAAGCTGGAAGTCACTTTAGCTACGGTCATGCAAAACATCATCAGAGAGCAAGAGATAAACCCGCTTGAGGGAATTATCTCACATAACGAGGGCATATCGTTTTTGCCCTCAAACAACGGGCTTGCAGGGATGGAAATTGTCCTTGCCCCAATAATCGGGCGAGAAACGGTACTTAGGCGGTATATAGACAAGGTTCGCAGCCTATTCGACTATATACTGCTTGATACCGCCCCCACCCTCGATTTGCTGGCGGTAAACTCACTCGCCGCCGCAGACAGCGTTATAATCCCCGTTGCCCCCAAATTTTTGGACGCAAAAGGATTAGAACTCCTACTCAAAAGCATAGCACAGACACGGCAGTATATAAATCCGCACCTTGAAATCGGCGGTATATTGCTGACGATGGTAGACAGGCGGGCTAACATCACCAAAGAGATAATAGAAATGATACGCCACGCCTACGGCGAAAGCATCAGCATTTTCAAGGAGGCGATTCCCCATTCAGTCCGTGCGGTGGAAACATCGGCTACAGGCAAGAGCATCTTCGAGCATGACCCCAACGGTAAAGTTGCGATGGCGTATGCCTCGCTTGCAAGGGAGGTGCTTGCAAGTGCCTAAGACAAAACAAATCGGCAATCTTGCCCTTGTAGGGTACAATGAACTGTTTACAAGCACTATGCCGCCGACAACGGCAAAGCCGACCATCACCCCGACCGACTTTAACGGTGAACTTGTTGTTGAAATCCCGCTCACGGAACTCTACCCGCCCGAATTTCACCCATTCCATGTAAATGACGATGAAGCGATGGACAGGCTCACGACTAATATCAAGCAATATGGCGTGAGAGAGCCGGGTCTTGCCCGACCAAGAGAGGACGGCGGGTATGAACTCCTTGCGGGAAACCGCCGGAAAAGAGCCTGTGAACGGGCTGGAATCCCCTCGCTGCCTGTAATCATCCGTGCAATGACAGACGATGAAGCTATAATCGCAATGGTTGATTCAAACCTCGAACAGCGAGAAATCCTGTTATACAGCGAAAAGGCATGGGCATACAAGATGAAGATGGAGGCACTAAACCACAACGGTATCAAGGGTGATAAGCACTCTTACGAAATCTTGGTTGAACAGACAGGCGAAAGCAAAAATCAAATCTTCCGTTTGATTCGCCTTACGGAATTAGTCTACGGCCTGCTGGATATGGTGGATGCCAAGAAAATTGCCTTTAACCCTGCTGTTGAATTATCTTACCTCTCGCAAGTGGAGCAGATGGCGGTCATATCTTCTATGGAAAGCCACGGCGTAAAACCCTCGCTATCCCAAGCGGCACGGTTGAAAAAGTTGAAACAGGACGGCGAACTGTCGGTAGATATGATTTACGAAATCTTATCCGAGTGCAAACAGCCCCAAGAAGATAAAGGGGATAAGGAAATCAAGCGTTTCCGTCATTTCTTCCCCAAAGGATACTCTGCTCAACAGATGGAAGATATAATCTATAGCCTGCTCACGGACTGGCAATCACAAGAAGGGTTTCGGCGTAAATTGTAAAAACATAGTAGGTTTTTGGTTGCGACAAAGGGCATGGCGCTTGAAAGACAAGCATCATGCCCTTTGCAATTCCCAATAATAATTAGTGTGATAAATATCATGCTGATATAAATATTTCATATTTCCAGCAAAAATTTACATTGACAATATTGTAACTAACGAATATACTGTATATAGTGTTATTGTTAAAAGGGGGTGCATGATGAAAATAATCGTGTCAAACCGCTCCGGCGTACCGATTTACGAGCAAATCAAGGAGCAAGTCAAAGCGGCGATTTTCTCCGGTGAGTTGCAAGAGGACGAAATGCTCCCGTCAATCCGTCAGCTTGCACGGGATTTGAAAATCAGCGTTATCACAACGACACGCGCATACAGCGACTTGGAGCAAGAGGGCTTCATTGCGAACGTGCAGGGAAAGGGTTGTTTTGTACTGCCCCGTAATTCAGAACTGGCAAGGGAAAATGCCATGCACAAAATGGAGAACGGGCTGAGTACCGCCATTGCCGCCGCCAAAACGGAGGGAATCACAAAAGATGAAGTCATCGAAAGATTAAAACTGTTGTGGGAGGACGATTATGAATAATATTTTAGAAGTGCGGGGGCTTCGTAAGGACTACGGTTCGTTCGCGTTAAACGAAATATCCTTTGATGTGCCGAGCGGTTATATTATGGGGTTTATCGGGCCAAATGGCGCGGGCAAGACGACCACGCTCAAGTCGATTTTGAGCATTGTACAACCCGATTCCGGCAGCGTAAAAATGTTCGGGCAGGACGGCGGCGCAGTTCAAAACGAAGAAATCGGCGTTGTGATGGATTCCCCGATGTACGTTGACGATTGGAATGTCGGCGATGTAGAGAAAGCCGTTTCGTCCTTCTATAAGCAATGGGACAAGGAATTGTATTCGGGTTACTTAAAGCGGTTCGGGCTTGAACCTAAAAAGAAAATCAAGGAAATGTCGCGTGGTATGAAAATAAAACTCCAAATTGCCGCCGCGCTTTCCCATAGCGCAAGGCTTTTGATTCTCGATGAACCCACAAGCGGGCTTGACCCTGTGGCGCGTGATGAAATATGCGACTTGCTCCGCGAGTTCGTGACCGACGAAAGTAAAAGCGTCCTCTTTTCCACACACATCACATCTGACCTCGAAAAGACCGCCGACTATATCGTTTTCATATTAAACGGCAGCATCGTATTTACTGGCGCGAAAGACGATTTGCTCGAAAGATATGCCCGTGTGATAGGCGGTTTACAAGAATTGAACACAGAGCAGAAAAAACTCGTCATTGGCTGCCGGGAACACGGCACAGGCTTTGAGGGCATGGTCGAAACCGAAAACATCGGCAAACTGCCAAACGGTGTTCTGACCGAGGAAATCAGCTTGGACGAAATCATCATTTTTATGAACAAGGGGGCTGAGAACCATGAATAAACTCAAATCATTTGTACGGTTGGATTTTGTGACCTCTAAACCGTATTTTACAGCAAAGAACATGATAATTTACGCCGGGCTTGCGGTCTATATGGCAATCATGTCAAAGAACATCGCGTCTTCAATTAGCATTGGAATGATGCTTGCCACGGTTTTTGTCAGCCATCCTTTTGCCTTGGCTGAAAAAAGTAATATGGACGCACTCTATGTAACGCTTGGCGCTGACAGAAGAACTGTTGTGAGAGGCAGATATATTTTTACGTTATTGCTTAATTTGTGCGCAATAACCTTCATTCTGCTGCTCTCGCTAATAACACTGGTTTTTACACGTTCACTTGTTAACAACGAAGGGCTATGGGTTGAATTTGGGGCAGCTTTGGCTCTTTCTGCGATTTTCTTAATTGTTCAGGCAACGCAAATTCCGATGTATTTCAAATTGGGTTATGAAAAAGCAAAAATCATGAGCATTTTACCTTTTTTCCTGATTGCGGCGTTTGTTTCGTATTTCGTTATAAGCGCGCAGGGTGGTGGTATGCCTGATAGAGTAAATATTTATATTCAAAACCTCTTAGAGAACGCATTGGCTATCGGCGCGGCTGTGATTGCGGTTTTAGCGGCTGCCGTGTTCGTTTCGTATAAACTTTCGCTTGCATTTTATAGGAAACGTGAGTTTTAATAACAAGGATTATTGAATCTTGAATCAAGAAACATATTAGGTAACACAATAGTAGAATAATAGTATAAAACCAGCAATTTTTGGTTATAACAAAGAGCATGGAGAATATACCCCATGCCCTTTGCAATGCCCAAAAACACTTAAAACTGAATAGCGATACCTTTTCCCAAGTTGTTCTATGGGAATAGTTTATAGCAATTCACGGCAATAGAAAAACCGCTTGAAATCAAGTGTTCAGGCGGTTTTCTTTTCGCTGTTATTCGTGGCTATTCAAAACTTTAGTGTAAAAAGGTGTGTAAAATATGCTTTCAGGTGTGTAAAAGCCAGACTAAGCGAAGTATGCCGCGAGCTTTTGTACGGCGTTCTTTTTGTCGTCGTTGTTGACGTGCGAGTATACCTTCGCTGTCACAGATACGTTGCTATGACCCATAAGGCGGCTCGCGTCCAGCAGGGACACGCCGCGCCTCGCTAAAATCGTGCAGTAGGTATGCCGGAGGCTGTGGATCGTCCGTCCCGTCTCTATATCCAACCTGTCACACAGACGCTTGTATGCCTGTAGGAAATTGCTGTGTTCCCGATATACGCCAGCCTCAGAGGGAAACAGCAGGAAGTCGCCGCGAATGGTTAAGACCCGGTTTAATTGCCTGACGCGGTTGATATGCTCCTGCAGCATGGGCTTGATCTCCCCGAGGAGCGGCACTTTGCGTTTGCTCGCCTCTGTCTTTGCTTTCGTCACGACGGGCTGGAACACACCATCGACGTTTAAGTGCTTAACAGTTTTGTTGACTGTAACCATATCGGTCTTGAAATCAATGTCCTTAAAAGTCAATGCCAGAAGCTCATCGCTTTGAAGTACTCATTGTTACGGTAGCCTCTGGCTCTTCTCTTCACATTTTGCACCACGGAGTTGATGCCTTCAAGGATGGCGTTGGTGACTCTATTTTCGAAGTAGTTCAGTATCT
>WRIR01000010.1 GCA_009782605.1 Eggerthellaceae bacterium
ACAAGGCTTCTTTGATGGGTTATAGTATTGCTCAGATTGTTCAAGGAAGGCCGTTGATGTCATCTTCCAGGGCGTTGCCACCCACCAAAAGGGAGGCACCACCCCCAATCACCTAACATGCAGAAAAGGGGGTGTGTTGTTGAAGTATTCCCATGGATATGGTAGTATCTAGGGGTCAGCGGTGCCCGCAGGATTGTGAGTCCCGGGCGGGTGACGCGGATCATTAAAGAGCGGTCAAGGCTTGCGCCTTACCGCTTTTTGCTTCCCTGCGCCTTCCGCTTTCGTTTCAACCTTTCCCCTATGTCCAGCAAGAACGAGGCCACCGAGCAGAGCCCGGCGATGAGATTAAAAGTATCCATTGGGATCCCCTTCCATAAGAAAGCGTCACCCGCCGGTCGCGGACACCACCGACCTCGCTATTCTACCATGTTGTGGGGGGTATCGAGGTGAGAGGGGGGATCCCCGTCCATGGCCGCGACTTTCGCGCCGCGCCATGGCTGTAGGCGATCCCCGCCCCCCTGGGGCGCCATGCCCCTGCATTCACTCACAGAGCGAGTCCCCCCATGATAGGGGAGGCCGTGCCGCGGCGGGGCGTCATTCACAAAAGAACCGAATGCCCGGCGGTTCTAATAGCTTTTACGGTCTCATGGTGAGACCGTAACCGCCTTGCAGCCTACGGTCTCACCATGAGACCGTAAGGTTTTCCGAAAAACTCTCAGTTCCTATCAACACCTGCTGACAGGTGTGCTATAATGGTAATATCAGAATGAATAATAATAAAGCTGCTGTTCATCCTACGATAATTTGGGAAAGAGAGGACGGGAATATGGTGAGAGCAATCGTTGGGACCAACGAGACGATGTCGAGAAGGTGAAGCTCGAAGAGATATGCTCATGGTTCGAGCAGAACAAAATGAACGGCTGCTCGGTGAGGAAGGGCAACAGCTCGCTCGCCGTCCGCCGCGCAATTTACTTCCTGCATCGACACATCATCTGCGGGGAGTCTATAATACACCCCACAGACCCGCGATTCAACTAAGGGCGGACACCGCCCGGGAAAGGAGCCGATTGCCGTGTCCAAAAAGGACGACCGCACCTTTGGCACCTCGGGCGTGATGGACTGCACCGACCTCTCCCTCGACGAGGTCGTCTATGCAGGTGCCGAGCCGACGCCGCCTGCTGCCCTGATGGGCGACATTGCCGACAACGGCGTCAAGAAGCCCCTGTTCGCGAGGGCCGTCAACGGCGAGAACAGGGTGATAGTCGGAGCCAGGAGGCTGGCGTGTGCCAAGGGGGCAAACCCGCCCCAAAAGGTCCCCGTCGTGGTCCTTGAGGACATCGACGACGACGAGGCCCTCCTCCTTCACACGATATCGAACATCTTCACGCGCGACCTGCCCTCAAGTGAGAAGGGGCGGCTGTTGATAGCCCTGCACCAGCCTGTCTACGACATGCACAAGCGGCACAGGGAGTGGCCGCCAGGCAACACCTTCAACAACATGGCGCTCATCGGAACGGTATCCGGCAAGTCCCCCCACTACATCTATCAGGAGAGGTGCATAGACGGCCTCCCAGACGAGATCAAGCACTGCCTCGACAAGGGCATCCTGACCCGCAGGAAGGCCTGTGGGATAACCAAGCAGGGCGACAAGATCCCCGAGATAGCAGACGCCATCAGGCTTGCCAGGCCACAAACGGAGCAAGACGTCTCCTTGGCAATCGGGTCGGTCGAGGGAGGGCTCCAAGGAAACCAGTGCCTTGACCGGGCGGCAAGACTGCTTGAGCGGGCCGAGAGGCTCTTTTTGCGCGAGGACGCCGAGGCCCCCGACCCAGGCCTCGTCAAGAGCGCCCAAGCAAGCGTCTCGGCAATAAAGAAGGGCATCAAAAAGTGAGGAAGGGCCGTTTTGGCGGCCCCTCCAGGACGGTGCAGGAGTCTCAGGTGGCTCCTACGCCGCCCATTTTCCCATCCGTGCCTCATCTGCCTGCCATTCTTCCGGCAACAACCCGAACACGACAGCGAAACTAATAGTTCACGGTCTCACCATGAGACCGTGAACGCCGTGCAACCTACGGTCTCACCATGAGACCGTGAACGCCGTGCAACCTACGGTCTCACCATGAGACCGTGAACGCCGTGCAACCTACGGTCTCACCATGAGACCGTGAACGCCGTGCAACCTACGGTCTCACCATGAGACCGTGAACGCCGTGCAACTCCTATGCATAAAAAAGAAGGAGATATGGCTTGCATATCTCCTTTTCGTCTTTGCGCCGCTGCATTAGACCATCGGGCTACCAGAGTACGGGAATGCTGGAGAGGATGTCTCTAGTGAGGCCGTCTACCTCCGAGTCGAGCACCCTGTAAGCATCCTCCTTGTCCTCTTGCTGCTCCTGTCCCCAGTCGCAGCTCCCTGACACGGCCTGGCCAGACCCTTCGACAGCACAGGCAGCAGGCGGCTTGCTCGGGCAAGGCATCTAGAACGGGATATCTTCGTCGTAGACGCCGGCAGGCTCTGGCGCAGGCATTGCCTCGGCTTGCTTGGGGTCGGCGACCCTGGTCATCAGCTCGATCTCCTCGACGATCACTTCGATCTTCGAGCGCTTCTGCCCGTCGCGTTCCCATTGGCTCCAACGGAGCCTGCCCTCGATGGCCACCTTGCCGCCCTTGTTCAGGTATTTGGCTATCGCCTCGGCGCGTGCGCCGAACATGGTGCAGTCAACGAAGTTCGGGTGATCCTCCCACTCCCCTGTCTGCTGGTTCTTGCGGCGGTCGTTTACCGCCACGCCGAACCCCAGCACTACATGCCCGCTCGCTGTGGAACGGAGCTCCGGATCACGGGTGAGGTTGCCGCTGATTATTACTCGATTGATGCCCATTGTTCTTCCTTTCCTACGCACGTGTCTGCCCGGCCCTGTTCGGGCCACATTCGATGGTCTTGTTGTCAAGGTGCGCAAAAACTTCCCGGTCTGATTATCGAGTGAATGCACGGACATGGTACCGCCTGTAAGGCCTTCGGCGGGCGCCTCCCGTCATTTTGCGGCGATCAGCCAAAAACTAATAGTTCGGTCGGTCGGCCCATCGCGGGGCAGTAACCGCCTTGCAGACTACGGTCTCACCATGAGACCGTAGGGTTGTCCCGCGCCAAAAGAAAAAGGGATATGAAATGAATCATATCCCTTGGCGCTCCACCTGCTCGAAAACCTTAGACTGGACACAAGGGCGACTGATGCAACTCCTATGCGGGCTGCATCAGTCGGCAGACAGGCTCGTCTCCGGGCAGCCCGTATGTGACGAACTGGTTTTCGAGCGAGCCGTAGGGGCCGAGTAGCTGGATGCCGGTCTCGAGGATGTTGTTGATAATCCCACTTTGGCTGTGGTCTGCTTGGAAGAGGTGTCCTTCTACGGGGTAGAAGGACTCTTCGCTGATTCCGTGTAGCAGCCTTTTGGCCATGATGCCCAGCCATGGATCTTCTTCGTAGCCCTCGATGCCGTCAACGATGACGGCAACGTCGATGTCTGAGCTTGGGCGGGCGGTGCCTTTGGCATGGGAGCCGAACAAGAACACGTAGGAGTCCGGGAAGTGCCTTTGCGCTTCTTCGGCAAAGGCAAGCGCCAGATCGAGCGCCGCGCTATCCACTGTTCTCTCCGTTGCCCGGCTGCATGCTACCTGTCTCATAGATCCCTTTCAGCTTTGAGAAAAGCGTGACGGTTTCCCTAAAGACCATGGTAACATACGCGGGGTCAGACAATCGTCGGAACATAGCTTCGTCCTCTGGATATGAGGCATCGGTATGAAGGCCCGAGGCATCCTTTAGAAACCATCTGGTTTCCTGGTCGAGGATGTCGAAGACTCCGCATTTTTTCGCAAGGTGCACGAGCTTGTGGGTGTCGTCCTTGTCGGTCAGCACTCCTTGCTGTGCACAGATTGCCTTGAGGATCTTTTCAAGCGCGTCATGGCACTCCCGCAAGGCTCCAAGCTCAAGACCGGCACCCAGGAGCACCCCAACCTCTGCCAATGCCAGACGGGACAGCTTGTACCACAGGCTCGGGTCTTGGCTGACCCTGAACTCGTTAGGACTGAAAGCAGCCATTGCCTTCTCCTTTCCTTGTTTTTACGATTCCTTATGAAAAAACAAGGGCCGCCAGGCAGGCGGCCCTTGGTAGGGCCGCCTTTTTACTCCCGGCGGGGGAGATGGCCCGATAAAGGCTTTTAATGCTTTAGGGCTGAATGAGCTCGCAGTCGGACAAAGCCCAGGTTCGCACAAATATCGTCTGGAGCAAATCGTAAAAGTTGCCCTCGATATCGGCGTCTGTGCGGGAATACTCAAAAACATCCACAGAGCTCATAGAACCTAAAAGCTGGCGAATCTTGCGATCGAGATCGAGAGACTCTTCAGCGCTGTGCTTGCGTCCGCGCTCGTCATAACACGACGAGCGATTAACAAACACGTCGAAGCAGTCTTGCCGCCCGCGCTGAGAAAAAACTAAGTGCTTGAGGTCGTCATAGCCATAAATGTCCGTCTTGTCGGCATAAACCAAGCCAAGCGCTGGTGGTGAGTCTGTCACCACGACCTCAACTTGTCCGACCAGGTTGTCGATAAGGCCTATCTGGGCCTCGGTCACAAAACGCTGGTTTTCTCGAGAACCATCCAAAAGACATCTACCGCCTTGCCAGACAAGGGCTTTGGCCACCTCGGGCACGTACTCGGTCAAAACTCCCATCTTGCTGAGCTCGGCTACGAGCCAGTGTGCCAGGGTGGTCTTGCCCGCGCCCGGGCCTCCGTACAGGTTTACCACTAACGTCCTCATAACTTTCTCCTCTCAAATGCTTGAGTCGCCGGAATAGGCGACCCTGTTGTCAGCGTCACCAAGCTTTTACTAGTCTCCCGGCGTAGGAGATAGTCACTGTCCCATAGTGGGACAGTAGCATCCTTTCTATCCAATCTTCCGTTTTCAAGGTGCGGCGAAACTTCTCGGCCCTGTACCGAGTGAATGCGCGAACAGGGTAGCACGCCGGAGGTGCCCTGGGTGCCTATGGGCGGCAAAAGCCTCCCATAGGCCTGGTTTCTATTAGTTTTTCTGCCGTGCTTACTGCTGGGTCGCGGTGCCCGGCAGGCCGCCCTCGGCCTCTACGAGCGAGCCGTCTGCACCGGGGATGCTGGTTGTGATGCGGAGCTTACCATCACGTGCCACCGTCACGCCCATGACCAGGTTCTCGATGACGTCCCTTACGGACAGCCTGTTGGACAGCGTGCCCATGTACTCCCGGAGGTCGTCCCTTGTGAGGGTCAGACCTGCCGCCTTGAGCCGCCCCATCTCGGATTCCAGGCCGAGCCTCTGCCCTTGCAGCTCGTCGGCCTTCTTGGCCAAGAGGTGCGGCGGGAAGCTGTCGATGGCGTCCAACAGCAGCCCCTGCCTGCGCTCGACGGCTTCAAGCTCGCGGGCGATGCCGTCTATCCTGTCTTTGGAGGGGCCCGTTTCCTGCATCTCCATTATCCTGCCAATCAGGTGCTCGGCGGTTCTGTGGTCGCCGAGCGTCTTGAGGACGGCGTCGGCCACGGCTTGCTCCAGGACGTCCTTGTGCAGCCCGCTGTCGGTGATGCAGCTGGTGTGCCTGCCGCTGCACACGTAGTAGTAATAGGCCTTGCCAGCCCTCCCGTACCCGGACTTGCCGACCATCCTCTTCTTGCAGCTTGAGCAGAACAGCTTCGATAGCAGCAGGTACTCGCCCTTCTCGGCCTTGCGCCTCTTCCTTCCCAGGTGCTCCTGCACGGCGGCGAAGAGGTCGCTGCCGACTATCCGCGGATAACCGTCCTCGCTGACCAGCCTCCCCTTGTACCAGTAGCGCCCGATGTAGGCCTCGCGGCGCAGCATGGCCTCTACGAAGTTGTAGCCGAGCGGGTTGCCCCTGGCAGAGCGGTGCCCGCGCCTGTTGAGGTCGTCGGCCATCTCCCTCAGCGTCATCCGGCCTGCGGCGTACACGCCGAAGCACCATGCCACTACGGCGGCCTCGTCCTCGTTGACGACGAAGCGCCTGTCCTTGTCGTGGTCGTAGCCGAAGACCTTGTGGCCCAGGTACAGGCACTTGTCGGCCCTGGACTGCATCCCCCTCTTCACGTTCTTCGACAGGTCCTTGGAGTAGCGCATGTCCTTCCATGCATAAACGCTCCACAAGAGCAGGTTCTTGTCCTCGTCCTCGTCGGCCCCGGTGTTCAGCTCGGGCTGTGTGACGGACAGGACCTGCACGTCGTTCTTGAACAGGACGGCAAGCGAGCTGAAGGCGTTGAGCATGTTGCGGTGTATCCGGTCGGTGTGCCAGATGACCACGTAGTCGAAGGCGTGCCTGCACGAGTCGCGCATCATCCGCTGAAGGCCTGGGCGGGCGTCGCTCGTGCCGCTCATAGCCCTGTCGCTGTACACCCCGACGACATCAAGGCCGTTCGCCTCTGCGAAGCCCCTGCCAGCCAGCACCTGGTCCTCGATCGAGACCTCGTTCTGGCGGCTGCACGAGAACCGTGCGTATATTGCGGCGTTCCTGCTCATATGGGGTATTTTATCTTATTTTGCGACGTGCCTTGATACGGCAGTGGATGAGTGCTATATTGTGAGGACATTGTGTAACGCAACTTCCGAAGGAAATCACAAATGAAAAAAATTGGCTGGCTCGCAGGGATTCGAACCCCGATAGCTGGCACCAAAAGCCAGAGTCCTGCCGTTGGACGACGAGCCAGTGTCTTCCTGCAAGCCGCAGGGGCGCACCGGGGGGCACGCACGGCACGAACCGGGACGCGCACCGGGGGGCACGCACGAAACAAGTGGTGGGCCGTGAGGGAATCGAACCCGCGACCTTGGGATTAAAAGTCCCCTGCTCTACCAACTGAGCTAACGGCCCGCCTTCGCCTCGTGCAGCGTGTGCACACGGGTTCCTATTTTAGCGGCGCGACAAGGCAGGGTCAACAATTTCTTCTTGCATAGGAGAGCTTTTTTTTGGTATCATTTGCGTTTGTCGCTATTGACTGATTTGCTTGAAGGAGAGCTGTTGACCAAAGCAGATGTAATTGAGCTCGAAGGTAATGTACTCGAAGCGCTTCCCAACGCAATGTTTAGGGTTGAGCTTGAGAACGGGCACAAGATATTGGCTCATATCTCAGGCAAGATGCGTATGCACTACATCAAGATACTGCCGGGCGACAAAGTGACCGTCGAGCTTTCCGTGTACGACCTTGACCGTGGACGCATCACCTATCGGTACAAATAAGGCGTAACACCCATGAAACAGCAGCGCTGTTTGTGGATTTTTTATGTGCATAGGAAAAAATGACCCGAGGTTTTTGGGGGCCAGCGAACGACGAGCAAGCGGACGACAGCGACAAGCAAGCAAGCAAGCAAGCAAGCAAACCAACGAACGAACGAACAAGCAAACTATCACCTGCGGCTGGGTGTGGGAATAGCAAAAAAGAAACTCAAGGCCTTATCGCGGTGCGACCTCGCCTCCCAAGGCATGTCGAGAACTGCGGGCCTGCACAAACCGAAAGGAAAAGATTATGAAGGTGCGTCCTTCGGTCAAGAAAATGTGCGACAAATGCAAGATTATCCGGCGTCATGGCAAGGTCCTCGTCATTTGCGAGAACCCGCGCCATAAGCAACGCCAGGGCTAGGAAAAAGGAGATTTGACCTATGGCACGTCTTGTTGGCGTCGACCTTCCTCGCGACAAGCGCATCGAAGTCGGCTTGACCTACATCTATGGCATTGGCCTCACCACATCCAAGAAGATCCTCGCGGGGACTGGCGTCGACCCCGACGTCCGCGTGAAGGACCTCAGCGAAGAGGACGTCACGAAGCTTCGTGACTACATCCAGGAGAACCTCCAGGTCGAAGGCGACCTGAAGCGCGAGGTCTCCCAAAACATCAAACGCCTCATGGAGATCGGTTGCTACCGTGGCCTGCGTCACCGCCGCGGGCTCCCCGTCCGTGGGCAGCGCACGCACACCAACGCGCGCACGCGCAAAGGCCCCCGGAAGCAAATCGGCGGAAAGAAGAAGTGAGGTAGATAAGTGGCAGCTAAGAAAAACGTACGCACGCGCATCAAGCGCTCAGAGCGCAAGAACATCGCGGTCGGCGCGGCGCATATCAAATCAACGTTCAACAACACGATCATCAGCATCACCGACCCCCAGGGCAACGTGATCTCGTGGCAGTCCGCCGGCACGGTCGGGTTCAAGGGCTCCCGCAAGTCCACCCCCTTTGCAGCGCAGATGGCTGCCGAGGCGGCGGCGAAGGTCGCCATGGAGCACGGCCTGCGCAAGGTCTCCGTCTTCGTGAAAGGCCCGGGCTCGGGCCGCGAGACGGCCATCCGCTCGCTGCAAGCCGCCGGCCTCGAAGTCGCCAGCATCCAAGACTGCACGCCCATCCCGCACAACGGTTGCCGTCCGCGCAAGCGTCGTCGCGTCTAACTGAAAGGAACCTACTATGGCTCGATATACAGGGGCGGACTGCAGGTTGTGCCGCCGCGAAGCAGCGAAGCTGTTCCTCAAGGGCGACCGCTGCTATACGGACAAATGCGCCCTTGAGCGGCGCAACTACGCGCCGGGCGAGGCCGGCAAGAAGCGCGTGAAGGAAAGCGAGTACCGCCTCCAGCTGCGCGAGAAGCAGAAGACCAAGCGCATCTACGGGCTCCTCGAAAAGCAGTTCCGCGGCTATTACGAACTGGCGAACCGCCAAAGCGGCGTCACGGGCGAGAACCTGCTGCGCATCCTCGAAAGCCGCCTCGACAACGTCGTGTACCGGCTCGGCTTCGCGAAATCACGCGCGGAGGCCCGCCAGCAGGTGCGCCACGGGCATATCACGGTGAACGGCAAGCGCGTCGACATCCCGTCGTTCCGCGTGCGTCCCGGCGACCTCGTCGCGGTCGCCCCGAAGGCCCGGGACATGCTCGTGATCAAGAGTGCGCTGATCTCCAACGAGCGCGTGCAGGTCCCCGCATGGCTCGAAGTCGACATCGAGAAGCTTCAGGGCAGCGTCTTGGCGCTCCCGCAGCGCGACCATATCGATCTCGATATCCGCGAACAGCTCATCGTCGAACTTTATTCTAAATAATACACATTGCGGCTTTTTAAGGAGGCTTACACACTATGACAGAGTTCATGAGGCCGACGGTAACAACGGATGACGTCAGTGAGACCATTGCTCGTTTCGTTGTCGAGCCGCTTGAGCGTGGTTACGGCTATACGCTCGGGAACTGTATGCGTCGTGTGTTGCTTTCTTCGTTGGACGGCGCGAAAGCGACCGCTATTCAAATCGAAGGAGTGCAACACGAGTTTTCGACCGCCGAAGGCGTGATCGAGGACATCACCGACATCGTGCTGAACGTGAAGGGCCTGGTATTCTCGGCCTCGACCGACGATGTCGAGGAAGCGACCGCCCATGTGTCGGCATCGGGCCCCTGTACGGTGACCGGTGCAGACCTTGAGGTTCCGACCGAGTTCAACCTCATAAACCCCGAGCACGTCATCGCGACGATTGCCGACGGCGGCCAGCTCGACCTGAGCATCCGCATCGGCGTCGGCCGCGGCTATGTTTCAGCCGAGCGCAACAAACGCACCGAGGACCCAATCGGCATCATCCACGTCGACTCGCTGTTCTCGCCGGTGCGCCGCTGCATCTCGAACGTGACGGACACCCGCGTCGGGCAGCGGACCGACTACGACAAGCTGGTGTTCGAGGTCGAGACCGACGGCTCCATCACGCCGACCGAGGCAGTATGCGGCGCGGCGAACATCATCAACCAGTACATGGGCGCGTTCTTGAGCCTGTCCGACGTCGACGAGGACGAAGAGGGCGAAGTCCCCTCCATCTTCGCGCCCGAGGGGCAGGAAAGCAACGCCGAGCTCGACAAGCAGATCGAAGACCTTGACCTTTCGGTTCGCTCCTACAACTGCCTGAAGCGCGCCGGCATCCACTCGGTGCGCCAGTTGGTCGAGTTCTCCGAGAACGACCTTTTGAATATCAGGAACTTTGGCGCGAAGTCCATCGAGGAAGTGAAGGACAAGCTCATCTCGATGGAACTCAACTTGAAACAATAGGAGAAGCAAACGATGAGACACTATAAGAAGGGCCGCAAGCTCGGCACCGACGCAAGCCATACCAAGGCCATGAAGAAGAGCCTGGTCGGTGCCTTGTTCTTGAACGACCGCATCAAGACCGTCGAGGCGCGCGCGAAGGAAGTGCGCGGCGACGTGGACAGGATCATCGGCTGGGCGAAGCGCGGCGACATACATTCCCGCCGCCTGGCAATCGCCGCCCTGGGCGACAAGGACCTCGTCCGCGAGGTATTCGAGAAGGTCGACCAAGGCATGTTCAAGGACCGCAACGGCGGCTATACCCGCATCATGA
The DNA here is from genome assembly GCA_009782605.1 of Eggerthellaceae bacterium. Lineage (GTDB taxonomy): Bacteria > Actinomycetota > Coriobacteriia > Coriobacteriales > Eggerthellaceae > WRIS01. The sequence goes on from WRIR01000010.1 coordinate 10,394, forward strand.
AGCTCGGCAACCGCAAGGGCGACAACGCCTCCATGGTCATCCTTGAGCTGGTGACCGAGCCGGTCGCCAGCAAGAAGAAGGCAGCCGAGAAGGCCGGCTCCAAGAAGGCCCCCGCCAAGAAGGCCACGCCGGTCAAGGCGAGCGAGGCAGACGCGCAGAAGGCCAAGGACGCGGCCGTGGAAGCCGCCGAGGCAGTCGAGGAAGCTGTCGCCGAGGCAACCGAGGAAGCCGCCGAGGCCGCCGAGGCTGTGGCTGGCGATGCCGCCGATGCTGCCGAGGCAGAGAAGGCCTAAGCAAGGACCCGTCCACCAGCAAAACCTTTCTGCGAGCGGGGGCTACGGCCCCCGCTCCTGTATTCGCGGCGTGTCACGGGGACGTATAATTTGACACCTTCCGTTCGGCTCCTTGGCAGCGTGTCAACGCGGGAGCGCCCCAAGGGGCCGTCTTTGTCCTTTTTGTTTTAAAACACCCTTCTGCCGCCGTGTTGTGATACCATTCCCCTACAGATATGTACGCAATCCTGAGGAGGTAGTATGAGCGATTCCAATCCTGTTGCAGGTTGGTATGCCGACCCCGAGCCCGGTAGCACGAAGCTGCGTTATTGGGATGGTGCCCAATGGACCGACCAGCTCACCGAATTCCCGGCTGCACAGGCGGCGGAAGCTGCGGCTGCAGGCGCCCAGCCTGTTGTGGAAGCCGCAGTGCCGCAGGCTCCTGACGCAGCGGCGCAGCCGGTCAGCCTGGATCCCAACTACGGCCAGCCGGGCTACATGCAGCCGGCCCCGGCCGCCGTGCCCCAAAAGAACGGCAAGGCGGTTGCCTCGTTGGTATGCGGTATTCTTGGCTTGTTCCTCTTCGGCTTGATTCTCGGCATCGTCGCCATCGTGCTTGGCGTGCAGGCACGCAAGCGTCCCGATAGGCGGGGCATTGCCATGGCAGGCATCATATTCGGTGTTCTCGCACTTCTTGGTTGGGCCGCCGGGCTCGGTTTGTTTTTCCTCAATCCCGATCTCTACACGCAGGCCCTGTCCACGATTACAAACGGCCTGGTATAGCCGACTATAGTTGCCGACCGAACTTCCGGTCGTAACGAACCTTCGGTCGCAACTGCGACCACTAAGAACCGACAAGCAGGGGCTTGCCCGTGCCTGTCGGTTCTTTGATAAGGCCCAACGAAGCCCCCAGGAGGGCTGCCCCCAGAGGAGCTGCCCTCAATAGGGCTCAAACCGCCTCAGGCGTAGTGCGTTCGAGACCACCGACACGCTGCTGAGCGACATGGCGGCGGCGGCGAACATGGGACTGAGCAAAGGGCCGCCGAACAGGTACAGGAGGCCGCAGGCAATGGGGATGCCCGCGACGTTGTAGCCGAATGCCCAGAAGAGGTTCTGCTTGACGTTGCGGATGGTCGCCTTCGAGAGCTTGATTGCCGTGGCGACGTCCATGAGGTCGCTGTGCATGAGCACGATGTCGGCGCTCTCAAGTGCGACGTCGGTGCCGGTGCCGATGGCGATGCCGATGTCGGCCTGTGCCAGCGCGGGGGCGTCGTTGATGCCGTCCCCCACCATTGCGACGCGCTGCCCTTCGGCCTGCAGGCGCTTGACCTGGTCGGCCTTGTCCTGCGGGAGCACTTCTGCCATCACCGTCTCAATGCCGACCTCCTGGGCGATGGTGCGAGCGGTGCGCTCGTTGTCCCCGGTGACCATTGCGACGCGGATGCCCATGTCCCGCAGCTTCTGGATGGCCTGGGCGCTCGTGGGCTTCACGATGTCGGCGACGGCAATGATGCCGACGAGCTTCCCGTCAAGGGCGAGGTATACAGGCGTCTTGCCCTGCTGGGCCAGCTCCTGGACGCGGCTCTCGCTTTCCGCAGAGAGCGCGACCCCCTGGGCTTCCATGAGGGCGCTGTTGCCCGCAAGGATGTCGTGTTCCCCGCTCCTGCCGCGAACGCCTTGTCCGACGACAGCCTCGAAGGAGTCGATAGGCGCAAGCGCGATCCCCTGGCCTATTGCGTGCTGCACGATGGAGAACCCGACGGGATGTTCGCTGCCGCGCTCGATACCCGCCGCATAACCGAGGATGCTGGGCGCGTTGTAGGCCTCGCCCGCATCAGAGGCCCGGGATGCATCAGAGGCCTCGCCCCCGGCGCCCCCGAGCTCTTCGAGCGTGATCACGTCGGTGACATGGGGTTTGCCTTCGGTGATGGTCCCCGTCTTGTCCAATATCACGGTCTGTACCTTCTGGGTCGCCTCAAGCGCCTCGCCGCCCTTGACCAGTATGCCGTGCTGCGCCCCCTTGCCGGTGCCCACCATGATGGCCGTCGGGGTCGCGAGCCCGAGTGCGCAGGGGCACGCGATGACGAGGACCGATATGAGGATGGTGAGTGCGAAGGAGGGCGGCTGCCCCGCGAGCAGCCAGGCGCCCGCCGCCAGCACCGCGATGGCAAGCACGGCCGGCACGAAGTAGCGGGACACCACGTCGGCCAGCGCGGCGATGGGCGCCTTGGACTCCTGCGCGTCCTCGACAAGCTTCACGATGTGGGCAAGCGCGGTGTCCGCCCCGATGCTCGTGGCGCGGACGACCAGCCGCCCCTGTGCGTTGAGGCTCGCCGCGTACACCGGCGCCCCGGGGCCCTTGTCCACCGGCATCGACTCGCCCGTGAGCATCGACTCGTCGACAGAGCTCGCCCCGTCGGCCACCTCGCCGTCGACGGGTATCTTCGCCCCGGGCCTCACGACGACCAGGTCGCCCACGAGCACTTCCTCGATAGGGACCTCGATCTCGACCGCTTCGCCCTCGGCCGTCTCGGCGCCCTCGCCGCGCAGCACCCAGGCGCTTTTCGGCGCCAGCTCCATGAGCTTTTTCAGCGCCTCGCTCGTGCGCCCCTTGGAAACCGCCTCCATCGTCTTGCCCAGCAGGATCAGGGTGATGATGACGCCTGCGCTCTCGAAGTACAGCTGCATTGTCCAAACGTGGTCTCCGGTTGTGGCGATCATGTACACGACGTAGAGGCTGTAGAGGACGGCCGCGCTCGTGCCCAGCGCGACGAGGGAGTCCATGTTGGGCGCCCGCAACCACAAGGCGCGGTACCCCACGTAGTAAAAGCGCCAGCCGACGGCGAGGATGGGAATGACGAGCGCGACCTGCGCCAGCGCAAAGCGCAGGGGGTGTGCGTCGGGCACCAGGCCCGCAGGGAGGGGCAGGGTGAACACCTCGGGGAACATATGCCCCATGGCAAGGTAGAGGAGCGGGACCGCGAACAGGGCGCTTGCGATGGTCTTCGCCTTCATGACCGAGACGTCCCGTGCCCTTTTGGCCCGGTCCTCGTCGAGGGCCGTCTGCATGTCCTCGATGGGCGCCCATCCGTAGCCGACGGCCTTGACGACGGCGCCGATGTCTTCCAGGGAAAGCCGCGCGTCGTCGTACTCGACGGTCAGGCGCTCGGTCGCGAGGTTGACGACGGAGCGGTGCACGCCTTCGGTGAGGGCGACCGCCCGCTCGACCCGTGCCGCGCAGGCCGCGCAGGTCATGTTGTGTATGCGGATGGTTTCTTTCATGGCTGTCCTGCCGTCCTGTTGCCGTGTCGTCCTGCCGTCGCCTTGTGCCGCCCGGCCCCGGCCCCGTCGTCCTGTGTTGCCCGGCCCCTGCCGTCCTGCCGTCCTACTGCACCGTGTAGGTGCCGTTCATCATGTACATCCAGCAGGTCATCACGTAGTCGCCCGGCGGCGCTGCGGGCACCTCCACCACGGTCACGCCGTTGTCTTGCAAAGGCTCGGAAACGCCCAGCTCTGGGATTTCGAGGGTGGAGCTGCATCCGGCAGCCTCGCGCCGGTCGACGACGATGCGCACCGGCGTGTTGCTGGGCACGACGATCCGGGAGGGGTTGTAGCGGACGTTCTCAATCACAAGGCTGACCTCGTAGGCCTCGCCTGCCTCCGTCCCCGCAGGCCCTCCGGAAAGCGGCACGTCGCTGCCGACGATCTTCGCCCAGAGGGCGGCCGAACTGAACTGCGGGGCGACCGCCCGCAGACCCCGGTCGATATAGACCAGCCCGAACACCAAGACGAGGGCCGCAAGGACGAGCATGACCCGCTTCTTCCAGCCCAGGGGGATGAAGGCCATGCCCGCGCCGAAGGCGAACAGCAGGGGGATGGTTCCGAGGGCGAAGAGCACCATGCCGAAAAGCCCGCTTATAGCATTCCCCGAAACGGCGGCATTGAGGGCGGCTGCCATGAGGGCGCCACAGGGCATGAGCCCCGAGAGCAGCCCGAACACCAGCGCCACCCCCAGCCCGTTCTGCCCGCCGCCCGCAGCACCCACAGCAGCACCCGCCGCCGCACCCGCAGTGCTTGCCGCGTCAGCCGCACCCGCGCCCGCCACACCCGCAGCACCCACAGCACCCGCGCCGCCGCCCGCCACACCCGCAGCATCCGCGCCGCCGCCTGCCGCCGTCCCAGCCCCCTTGCGCATCTGGAGGCGCACAAGCGTGTCGGTGATGAAGCGTGGGGGCCTCGGGATAATCTTTTGGGCCCAGGGGGCAAGGCCCGACATCGCAAGGGCCAGCAGCAGCATGAAGCCGCCCGCGACGAACATCGCATAGGGCCGTATGCCCTCGAAGTTGAAGAAGGAGCCCACAAAGCCAAGCACCAGCCCCACCAAGGCATAGCTGGCGACGCGCGCCACATGATAGGTGAACTGCGGCCCCAGACGCTCCAGGAAGGTGGCGTTTTCGGTATCGTCAAGCGCGATGGTTGCCACGATGGGGCCGCACATCGAGATACAGTGCAGCGAGGTCACCAGTCCCAAGGTGAGCATCCCGAAGAAATACGCGGCATCCACAAGCTAGTCCTCCATGAAGGGCGCCGCGGAAAAGTAGTTCCGCAACCGCTCCGTGAACCAGTCGAAGACGGCCTGGGCAGCCGGCGAGAGCGGCCGTTCCTCGGATATGACAAGGCTGAGCTCCCACGTGAGCTCCGTGTCGCCCGACGGCACGGTGCAGATGCCCTTTTGGCAGAACTGCGGGGAAAAGAACTTGGGGAGGAAGCACACGCCCTTGCGTTGGCGCACCTGCTCGATGATAAGGTGGTAGTCATGCCAGTCGAAGGAGAAGTTTATGTCGAGGCCCTGTTCCCGCGAAAGGCTCATGATGGCCGAGTTGGCCGAGTCGACCGTAGAGTCCGAGGACAGGCCGAACCAGGTGAGCCCCTTGAGGCAGGCAAGGGGATGGGCGCCCTCGTCCACCTCGGAAAGCAGCGACTCGTGGACGATGATGTCGAGCGGCACCCGGCACAGCGAATAGCACCGCGTCCTGAGGCCGCTTGTGCACCCGACGATCAGGGCAAGGTCCTCGATGCCGTCCGCGATACAGCGTTGGGCTAAAAGCGGCTCGACGCTGTCGACGTTGAAGCGCACCGCGGGGTTGTCGCGGTGGAACTCTTCCGCAAGCTTGTCGAAGGGCAGCGACGCGAAGGCCCCGAAGGCCACGCTGAGCCGCACGATCTCCTTGTCAGACCCCTTAGGGAAGCAGAGGATATGCAGGTCGTCGTAGCTGTTAAGCAGCTCCACGGTCTTCGGGTAGATGAGGTGCGCCATCTCGGTCGGCTCAAGGCCCCGGTGGGTACGGCTGAACAGGGTCTGCTTTATCTCCGTCTCCAGGCTCTTGAGAATCTGGCTCAAGCCCTGCCGCGAGAGATAGGCATGCTTCGCCGCCTTCCCGATCGAGCCATGCTCGTAGGCAAGGCGAAAGCATTTCAAGCTCCGTATATCCACAACATCCCCTTTTTACCCGTCCTTCCCTTACTCCCTCAACCCCGAGTCCCCCCATTATACCCTCTTTTATCCTCAGAAAGCATACCAACTGCCCGACAACGAAGCCGAGCCCCCATAGTGCAGAGCATCGTGAACATTGGGTCGAGCCCATCGTCGCGGATACAGAAAGCCTTATATAGTATGCTATACACTGCGGAAATAAGATTAAGAGTAAGAAACAAGCAGGAATTGAGCAACTAAATGAATGGTGAGACGAGATGTTGAATTTGAATGGCTTGAGCCAGTGTCAATGGGGACGTATGACTTTGACACCTTTTCTCACCTTTTCCTGTGAGGCAATCGAACAAAAGGTGTCAAAGTCATACGTCCCCATTGACACTCGTCCGGGTGGAATGCGCATCAGCATTGAGGATGCCGTGTCAGGAGGGCTATCCGATCCAAGAAATCAGACGCTTATAAAGCTTTTCAACCTAATCGATATAGGTGAACGAGCTGGCAGTGGATTGCCCAATATATTTGCAGTCTGGAGCAGCCAGAAATGGCCCGAACCAACACTGGAAGAACAGTTCGACCCTGAACGAACGACTCTATCTCTTGTATTGTCGCCACAAAATGACAATAAAGTGGCGATAAAAAGTGGCGATAAAGAAAGGATGTCTGTCGGAGCAGCGAAAAAGCAACTAATCCTTGAATATCTTGTCGAGCGCGGCGTTGGCAAAACCAAAGATATATCAGAGCTGCTCTCCGTAAATGCGTCCAGGACGAGGGTCTACCTGAAAGAGCTTGTTATAGAAGGCAAAATTGTCGCCGATGGAGCCAATCGTAATCGCGTTTATCGACCTAAAGTACAGGAAAGCGATGCCGACGCCTACTAAACCCCAAGGGTCCTCTACCAAAAGGAATCCATCATCAAATTTGTCTTTGCGGAATACGCCGTTCATCAGGCCTGCGTCCAAAAACAAACTTATTTTTATTCAAATAATTTTAATTTTCTTGAAAGGAATCCGATGGTAAACGAGGAGACGCTTAAGCTGCAAAACTCGGTGATGAGGATGGAAAAGACGTGCAGGATAATCAAAACACTGTGCTTGATTTGTCTAGCAGGCTTTGTTTTGGTCTGGTCTTTGGTTGTATGCTTTTTTGTTGTCGAATGTGTGCAAGCGGGCTTTGCCCCGCTTAACCTGGTGGACATAGTGTTCTTCATCATGTTCGGTGTCCTTGTCTGCCTGAGCCTCATTATCGCCATTAGGGCGTTCTCGGATGTCATTGCAGGTGAGTCCCCCTTTACGCTCAAACAAGCAAAGAGGCTACGCACGCTGGGAACAGTGTTTCTTTTGCTTGCGGTCGCTGAAGCCCTGTTGTCGGTTCTGTTCGGCCCCCTTTCCTATGGGGCAGAGCTGCCGGGAGGCGGACTCATCGGACTTGTTACTGTTGAATCCTCAATGATAAGCGTGAACTTGTCGATGCTTATTGTGGCGGTGATGTGCTATGGTTTTGCGGTAATCTTCAAGTATGGGATATTGTTGCAACAACTAAGCGACGATACCGCATAGAGCGAATGGGAAGAAATGCCGAAAAAGAGTCAAAGGGGACGGTTGACATTTTTAGCTCTTTGTCTTGCTCGTTCCCTACGTGTTCATCAAAACGACATAGGGATATCTCTATACCAGGAATGATAGGAATTATTAAGTGATAATTCGATTTTCAGGCGTTTCTAGCCCAGGGAATGGGTTGAGGAAAGAACCGTCGATGTTGACCGTATCCTCTATGGCCGCCGCGATTGGCACAGCATCCTTTGATGCTGTTGCTGTCGCCGGGTAAAGGCTACTGGGCGGGTTACCTTAACGGCGAATTGATACCAGTCGTGGAATTGTTCCTGCTTCTTTCTTGTCGGCCCTGTGATTTGCCATACACTCTCTTTATGAGACTCGGACGAGAGGAGTAAAAAATGTTTGATCTCAGCAAAAGGGTTGTCGTTGTATCGGGAGCGTCCTCGGGGCTTGGCTTGCAGATGGCAAAGGCCTTCCAGGCGCAGGGAGCAGACCTTGTCCTTATGGCGAGGCGCATGGACAGGCTGGAAGAGATAGCCAAGGGCTTCGGGGCCCTGGGCACGAAGTGCCTTGCGGTCAAGTGCGATGTCACCGACTCCGGCATGGTCGACGAGGCCGCCGCGACCGTGGAAAAAGAGTTCGGCCGCGTGGACGTGTTGGTGAACTGTGCCGGGTCCGCGAAGAACGCGGGCGTCCTCGACATGACCAACGAGGAATGGGATTTCACCATTGACACCGATTTGACCAGCGTCTTTTACGTGACCCGCGCCTTTGCGAACATCATGAAGAAGAACAATTACGGGCGAATCATCAACATCGCCTCAATGTATGGCCTGGTGGGCAACACGGCAATCGACACGGTCGCCTACCACGCTTCCAAGGGCGGCGTCGTGAACTTCACGCGCGCGGTTGCGGCGGAGCTCGCGAAGTACAACATCACCTGCAACGCTATCTGCCCGGGCTACTTCGAGACGGAGCTGACCTCCGCAGTCTTGAACACGGACGACTTCACTACCTATATGAAGACCTTCGTCCCCCTGGGGAGGTACGGGCGCGAAGGCGAGCTCAACGCCGGCGCCATCTTCCTCGCAAGCGACGAGGCCACCTACGTGACCGGCATAGCCCTCCCGATCGACGGCGGGTACACCGCCATCTAGGCATCCGGCGAGGCGGCCGTCAGCAAGCGAGGCGGCAGATGGGGCGGCGCTTTATGTTCCTGTTGGCGGAGATGCGTGCGAATCGAACACACCCGAGACGTTCTGCGCGCCTCGCAACGGCTTTGAAGGCCGCGGGCCCCACCAGGGTGCCATCCATCTCCAAAAGCAACCACTGTGTATTCTACACAAAGCCTTTGCGTTGTCGCCTCGCACAAGCCCAAAAGCATAAGGCCTGCCAAGTAGCCTCTTGAAACAAGGGGCTACTTGGCAGGCCTGGCCAACACCCTCTCGTCGCCCTCGCGTCGCGTGACGCACGTGCTGTCGAGGTATTCAAGCAGGGGTATCGCGTGCTTCCTGCTGATCCCCATCGCTTCCTTTAGGTCGGCAGCAGACGCACGCTGGCAGCTTCCCAGAAAGCCTCTCACTTTTTGGGCCAGCTCGTCAAAGGCGCCCTTCTCGTAATAGATATCCTTGTTGATGCGAACGACGGCCCCTTGTTTCTCAAGGGCGTTGAGGGCACGCTGGCCGACGCCGGGGCTTGTGCCTGCCTCCTTGAGCAAGTCCCAAACCAAGGGGGGCGTTGCAGACCCGGCCCGCAAAAGCTCCAAAAGGGCGGCACCTGCCTGTGCTTCGGCGAGCCGCAGGCGGGCACCTGCCTTCGGATGGCTCACCATGCCGCCTTCGGCATATGCCTTCCCGAGCTTTTGGGCCTCAAGGACAAGGGCGTCGAAGGCTTGCGGATCGATGCCCTTGTCGAAACGCTGCAGCAAGTCCCCCTTTGAAAGCCCAGGCTGTTCGGGGTTTTCGCCATGGAAGCCTATAAGCAGGTTCTCGATTCTCGCCAGTGCGCTTCTCAGGATCTTGGGTGAGGCGTAGTATGGCGGCCCCGAAGCTGCCTTGATGACCGCAAGCGCACCTGTGCCTGTCAGGCGGTCCAGCTCTTTGCCCGCTGCTACCTCGCCGACCTCCGCGTCCGAGCTCAAATCCCCCAAGGTAAAGGGCGTCTTTCTCAGGGCGGCGGCCTTTTGGATGATTCCAGCGGTGTCTCCCTGCTCAAGAGACTCAAGGAGGGAGAGCTCGTCCTCTGCGAGGTTCGTCTTGCGGCGGGGGTGGCTTCTCAGCACGAAACCGCCTCCGATGACCGCCACCGGCGAGTAAGAGCGGACAATGAAGCGGTCGTTGCGCGATACCGCAAGGGGCTCTTCGAGGCGGACTTGCACATAGGCCCGGTCCCCGGGCTTCAAGGCAGCTGCCGAGCCGATGAAGAGGATGCGTCCCAGCACCTCGCGGGTTCCGTGGGCGAGGCGAATTCTCGAACCGCTTTCGAGGGCCTTCCACCTTCGTGTGGGGTCAAGGTAGTGAAAGGAGGCGTCAAAGCGGTCGGTTGGGCTTATGGCCTGGGGTTTTGCGAGGAAATCCCCAGGGCGCACCTCTTCGGTGGTCATGCCGCCGAGGTTCAAGGCGACCCGATTGCCGGAATGTGCCTTTTCGCTTGGAAGCCCGTGGAGCTGCACCGACTTCACCCGTGCGGTTTTCTTGCAGGGAAGTATCTCGACCTCGTCGTCGGGCGCCACCGTTCCGCTCCATAAGGTTCCGGTCACCACCGTCCCGCTTCCCTTGATGGTGAACACGCGGTCTATGGGGAGGCGCATAACTGCGCCTTGCTGCCTTCCCCTGTATCGGGCGGCGGTTGCGACGAGGCTTTCCTTGAGTTCTTCAAAACCCAGGCCCGACTTGCTTGAGGTGGGAATTACCGGGGAGCCTGCATAGGGTGTTGAGGCCAGGTGGTTTCTCACTTCCTCGACGACGAGGTTGAGCCAGTCCTCATCGACCAAGTCTGCCTTGGTGACGGCAACCACGCAGTGCCCTATCGCAAGGAGCTGCAATACGGCAAGGTGCTCGATTGTCTGGGGCATGATGCCGTCGTCTGCCGCAACACAGAGCAGCGCGATGTCGACGCCGGTTGAGCCTGATATCATCTGGCGCACGAAACGCTCGTGCCCGGGGACGTCGACAACGCCCATCGTGGTGTTGTCGGGAAGTTGAAGTTGGGCAAAGCCCAGCTCGATGGTGATGCCGCGGCGTTTTTCCTCCTCAAGCCGGTCGGGGTCCGTCCCCGTGAGGGCTTTTATAAGGGACGATTTGCCGTGGTCGATGTGGCCGGCCGTCCCAAGGATGAGGCCGGGGCGCTCGCTCACCGGAGCCTAGCCTTCCTGCCGGGGCGCTTCAAGGCTCTCGAAATAGCCTTTGAGGGCCCGGGCGATCTCTTCCATGTCTTTCCTGTCCAACAAGGTGCGCCCGTCACAGAGAAGCGCCTCTTTTTTGATGCGGGCAACGATGGGGACCGGGTGCCGCGCACTCAGATAGCTGCTGCAGCCTTGCGCGTCACCTTGCTTGAACCCTATGCGGAGCGCACAGCTTGGGATGCTGCTCATGGGCAAGGACCCGCCGCCCGCCAAAGCAGCCTCTTCGACAATGTCCAGGTCAACCATGCCTTTTTGCAGGGCCGACTCGATGGCCTGCTGTAGCTGCCGCGCACGTTCGCAGGCTTCGTCCGCAGACATCGAAAGCATCCGCAGCGTGGGTATCTCGTGCAGCGCGCGGCCTTTGTCCAGGTAGAGGCGAAGCGTTGCCTCAAGCGCCGCAACCGCCATCTTGTCGAGGCGGAGCGCGCGCGCCAGGGGGCTTCTCTTCAGGGCCCCGATATGCTCGCGGTCACCGACGATGATTCCCGCCTGGGGGCCGCCGAGGAGCTTGTCGCCCGAAAACGACACGAGGTCGCAGCCGTTCTTGAGCGATTCCGCCACGCTTGGCTCGCCGGGGCCGCCAAAGCAGTCCAGGGGGAAGAGCGCGCCCGAGCCTTGGTCTTCGTACACGAGCAGCCGGGGCGGCTGGGGTGCCTGGGGCGGCTGGGAGGGGCCTCCTGCTCCTGCTTCCTCTGCCCCCGCCGCCGGAGTTGCCGCTGCGTTCGCCCCTGCCGCCCGGTGCTCGTTTATGGCATCGGCAAGAGTGCGCAAGGCAGCGACGTCCACGCTTTCGGTAAAGCCGACCATTCGGTAGTTCGACGGGTGCACCTTCAAAAGGAGGGCGGTACGGGGGGTGATTGCCTGCTCGTAGTCGGAGAGGCGGGTTTTGTTGGTCGTGCCCACTTCCCTCATTTCCGCATGCGAGAGGCGCATGATGTCGGGAACCCGGAACGAGCCTCCGATCTCTACCAGCTCCCCCCGCGACACGACTGCCTCATGCCCTGAGGCGAATTCCGACAACACCATCAGAACGGCAGCGGCGTTGTTGTTGACCGCAAGGGCGGCCTGGGCCCCGGTAAGCGCGCAGACGAGCTGTTCGTAGTGGCCGTGCCTGCTTCCACGCGCCTGGCTCGCCGGATCGTACTCAAGGCTTGAGTAGTTCGCCACGACTTCCTGGACGGCCTGTGCCGCCGCATCGGAAAAGACGCTTCGCCCAAGGTTGGTATGCAGGACGATACCCGACACGTTGACGACCTTGCGAAGCGACGGCGTTTGCAGCGTGCACGCCTTCTGCCGGGCCTTCAAGGCGACCGCCCCGCAGGAAAGCTGCTGGATCGCCGGGTCGCTGTCGCCTTGGAGGATGCGGGAATCTAAAACAGCTTGCCGCGCCTCCTGGATCGCCTCGCGCACAAGGCCGACGACGACGGAGTGCGGGAGCTCTTCTTTGAGCTTGAGGATTTCAGGCGATGCGAGCACTTCCTCGACCTGTGGAAGCATCCGCAACAGCTCGTTTTTAGCAGCCTGTGGCATGAAGGCACCTTTCGCATCTGGGGCCGGGGCCTGCCATGGCATCCCCCAATCCCAAAACGACATCGTTTTCAACAGGGTCGCAGCACCCGTTCTGGGCATGGCGGTGCTGTCGTCCAAAGTATATAGCAGTTTCTCGCGTTCCTGACAGAGAAATGCCGACACGGGCACAGCAGCACGAACACAGCAGAGGGGTTGCTGGGGAAGTATCGCGGGGGTATTGCAGAAGCACCGCCAATACCGACGCCAATGCCGTGTTGAAAAAACAGCGGATATGTGAGATAGTTCGTCTCGCAGGCGGACGGCAGAATGCCCTACCCTCAATAGGCAGGACTTGAGAGCCCACCGGGAGAAGCGTGATCTACTTCGACAACGCAGCAACGACGCTGACAAAGCCGCCTGGCGTTGCCAAGGCGGTGGCTGGCGCCATCGGCACCTTCGGCAGCGTCGCACGGGGCGCCTGCAAGCCCTCCCTGGCGGCAGGGATGGCGGTTTTGGAGGCGCGGGAAAAAGTCGCGCGGCTCTTCGGCGTCCCGTCGGCAAAAAACGTTTCCTTCGTGTCCGGTGCGACCGAGGCAATCAACATCGTTGTGGAGGGGCTGCTCGAACCGGGCGACCACGCGATCACGACGGCGGCTTCGCACAACTCGCTGCTCCGCCCCCTGTACCGCAAGGCCGAGCACGGGTGCGGGCTTTCCATCCTCCCCGTTGCCGCCGACGCAACAATCGACTATGCGGAACTGGAGTCCTTGTTCAGGCCGAACACTCGCCTGATGTTCGCGACCCACGCCTCGAACCTCACGGGCGACCTGTATGACATCGCCCGCATCGCCCGCATCTGCCACGAGAGGGAAGTCCTCTGTGCCCTGGACTGCGCCCAGACGGCAGGCCGGGTTCCCCTCGACATGGAAGGGACAGCGGCAGACATCTTTGTCTTCACGGGCCATAAGGGGCTTTTCGGCCCCCAGGGCACGGGCGGGCTTTGCCTGGGGGAAGGCGTCGAGGTCCCTCCCTTCATGGTCGGCGGCTCGGGAACCCGCAGCTACGACCGCCACCATCCGAGCCAGATGCCGGAGCGCCTTGAGGCCGGCACTATGAACAGCCACGGGATCGCCGGCCTTTCCGCTGGCCTTGACTATGTCGAGAGCACCGGCGTCGCGACCATCAACGCGCGGGTGGACGCACTCGTCGGAAGATTCGAGGCGGGCGTCCGCACCGTCCGGGGGGCCACCATATACGGCAGGCGCGACGGGTCGCGCGGATGCGGCATCGTGGCCCTCAACATAGGGGATATGGACTCGTCGGCGGTGAGCGACCGGCTGAACACCGAGCACGACATCTGCACGCGTGCGGGGGCGCACTGTGCCCCCTTGATGCATCGGGCGATGGGCACCGTCGAACAGGGTGCTGTCAGGTTCAGCTTCAGCCCCTTCAACACCGAAGAAGAGATCGACCAGGGGGTGGCCGCCTTGAGGGCTATTGCCCGCGGCTAGTGCTGCGCCTGTTCGTGCTTGCATAAGATTGGCCAGGCGAACTACGAGATATGAGGTCTGCAATGAGAATCGATGCTTTTGGGAAACCCTGCCCGATGCCGCTGATGATGGCAAAGAAGGAGATAGATGCCGGGTGCGGGGACCTCAGCATCACCGTCGACAACGAAACGGCGCGTGACAACATCGTGCGCCTCGGCAAGCAGTCCGGGCTCATGGTGGAGGCAAGCGTGGTCGACGGAGGGTATCTCGTAAGGCTTTCCGATGCTGGCAGGAGTGCCGGCACCGCAGGCAGCATGCCCGCAGCGCCGAAGGCGGACGAGGCCCCGGAGGGAGGCCTGTCCACGGACAGATGCCTGAAGGGCGAGCCACCTGCAAGCGGGCAGGCTGGCCGACCTGCCGACGACTATGCAGTGTTCATCAGCAAGGACTCTATAGGCGAAGGGGACCTTGAGCTCGGGAAGGCCCTCATGAAGATGGCACTTTACACCCTCTCTGAGGCAGAGCAGGCGCCCTCGGCGCTCTTTTTCATGAATGCCGGGGTCAAGCTGCTCACCGGGGGAGACAAGCAGGCTGTTGAACACGTTCAGACGCTGCAAGGGCGCGGGACCGAGGTTATGGCATGCGGCTCCTGCCTCGACTTCTACGGGCTCAAGGAAGAGTTGCTGGTGGGGGAAGTCAGCAACATGTACGACATCCTCGAAGGCATGCGGCGGTCTTCGATGGTAATCACCCTCTAAAGAGCTTGGCACAAAAGGCTCCGGGGCTCTTCCATGGATAAAATGCAGGGCACACCGCAAGGCAGCGCACGGGGACGTGCGTCGGGCGAGGGGCACGGCAGCACACAGGACGGCCGCTGTGCCTACCTCTTGGCCTTCGACTCGACCTATGCGGCGCTTGTCGCCCAAAGGGCCTTGGCAAAGTACCTCCCTCATATCATCCCTACGCCAAGGCAGGTCAGTGCAGGGTGCGGGATGTCTGTCAAGTTCTTTGCCCGAGACGTGCATCAGGCACAGGCAATCAGGCGCGAGACGGGGCTGGACGAAGACGCAAGCACCCTGTATGCCTGCTCAAACGAAAGCTATCACGCGGTTTCCTGCTAACCGCCGAATCTGCCAAGCCCCTGCCCGGCGGCAAGGCCTTTGGCCGTCCGTCAGCCAATGAAGCCCATGGTGCCGGGATCTCCGCTGGTTACCGTGCCGATTGCAGCAATGCCTTTTTCGCAGTGACTCCGGTATGCCTGCTCGAAGGCCTTCTGGTTGTGCGGGGGGATGGCAAGCAGAAGGCCGCCGCTGGTCTGGGGGTCGCACAGGATTCCCATGCGGGTGTCGTATTCGTCGCCGGCAAGGCCTCCGGGCAAGACGGACTCCCCGACATGGTCCATGATGGAAAAGCTGCGGGCGGGACGGCAGTATTGCCGCGAATACTCCCACGCCTTGTCGAACACGGGGATCGCAGCCCAGTCGAGCAAGGCGCTGCACTTGCTCGCAACGAGCATTTCATGGAGGTGGCCCGCGAATCCGAACCCTGTGACGTCGGTGGCGGCATGGGCGCCGGCCTCTTTCATGGCCCTTGCACCGCGGTCGTTGAGCTCTTCCATGGACGCGAGGACGGGGGCCAGGCTCGCCTCTGTCTCCAGGCCCACCTGAAGCGCTGAGCTCATGATTCCCGTGCCGAGCGGCTTGGTGAGATAGAGCAGATCCCCGGGCATGGCTCCGCTGTTCCTCACGATGGCATCGGGGTGGGCCGTGCCGAACACCGCAAGGCCGTATTTCGGCTCAGCGTCATCAATAGTGTGGCCTCCGACGATTGTGGCGCCTGCCTCGCGCACCGCATCGGCCCCGCCGCGGAGGATGGCCCCTGCCAGGCCGGTGCCGAGGGCGCTGTCAAGGGCAAGGAGGTTCAAGGCAGCCTTCGGCTCCGCGCCCATCGCATAGATGTCGCTCAAGGCATTGGCGGCAGCAATGCGCCCAAAAAGGTAGGGGTCGTCGACGACAGGAGTGAAGAAATCGACCGTAAGCACTGCGGCAATGTCGTCGCTCAGCCGATACACGGCCGCGTCGTCGCTGGTCTCGA
Source organism: Eggerthellaceae bacterium (assembly GCA_009782605.1). GTDB lineage: Bacteria > Actinomycetota > Coriobacteriia > Coriobacteriales > Eggerthellaceae > WRIS01. Next base: position 26,206 of record WRIR01000010.1, read on the forward strand.
AGCCCAAAATGACCCCTGCTCCCTGCATCGGCGCTATCGAGGACAGTATCTGCTCAAGGTCTCCCGGACCCCACTTCGCCGCTCAACCGCCCTTGGACGTCAGGCGCGTAAGGCGGATGCGCTCGTTTTCGCTCACGGTGTCCACCTCCTTCCCTACAAGAGCCGGGCCTGCCTGCAGGACTAGGCTGCCACGGTAGCGATACTGTAGCGTATCCTCCAGGCATAATGCACATCTTCACAAGAACCGGAAACCTCGCTGAACACCGAGAACAAATGTTCTTGACAGCTGCCTCTCAGCCGGTTCCCAGAGGCCGCCTTCGGGACATGTCCTTTCCCGCTCATCATAAAACCCCGCTTGACCGGGGTTTTATATTGCCTTGCCCAAAGCTTTACAAAGTTCGGCTAAAATATAGCCAGATTCATCATTAGGTTTTACACAGGCCTCGCGTGGATAGCGGTGCGTGAGGCAGGTATCGAGAAACTGTAAGAGAAAGGGGTCGTCCATGCAGACAACACGGCGAGGCTTCATCAAAGCCACAGGTTTGGCCTTCGGCACCAGCCTGGCATATGGCTTGGCAACCCAATCTGAGGCATTCGCGCTTGACGCGAGCCCCGATTGGAAGCTGGTCAACACCGAGGAGTGCACCAACATCTGCTGCTACTGCGCAGGCGGTTGTGGCTCCCTGTGCTCGGTGCGTGACGGGGAGCTGATCTCCGTCGAAGGCGATCCCGACCATCCCATCAGCCAAGGAGGACTTTGCGCGAAGGGGGCGTCAATGTTCCAGCTGCGCAATGTCGTCGACGAGAAGACGCGCAAGGTGATTCCCAACCCCGGCCGCCTTACCCGGCCAATGGTCCGCAGGCCAGGCGCCTCTGACTGGGAAGAGATATCGTGGGACGAGGCCGTCACCTCTATCGCCCGCAAGGTGAAAGACACCCGTGATGCGACTTTTGTCGAGGTGGATCAGGGCGTGGTCGCAAACCGCTGTGACGGCATGGCAAGCCTTGGCGGCTCCCAGCAGAACTGCGAGGAAGACTATGCCATCGTAAAGACTATGAGGACGCTTGGTATCGTTGCGCTCGACAACCAAGCACGAGTTTGACACAGCCCAACGGTTGCCGGTCTGGCACCAACACTCGGTCGCGGCTCGATGACAAACCACTGGTGCGACCTCCAAAACGCTGATGTCTTTCTAACCTGCGGCTCCAACAACGTCGAGAACCACCCCATCAGCTCGAAATGGGTGCAAAAGGCACTCGACAAAGGGGCTACCTGGATTGTCGTCGACCCCCGCTACACCCGCTCTGCCGCATGCGCGGATATCTATTGCCCGATTCGTGCAGGCACCGACATCGCCTTTTATGGCGGCATGTTCAACTATATCGTCAAAAACGGCCTCATGCAAAAGGAGTACGTGGCCAACTACACCAACGCATCCTACCTCATCGACCCCGATTTCAGCTTCGACGTCAACACCGGGCTGTTCTCCGGGTGGGACGAGGGGAAGAAGGCCTACGCAACCACGACCTGGGGCTACCAGACCGCAGAGGTTGTCGGACCCGACACAAGCGCCACCGGTGCGTTTTCCTGGACGACCGCAGACGGCGTCCCCGAGTTCACCCCTCCCAGCAACAAGGTCGCGAAGAAGGACCCGACCCTGGAAGACCCCCAATGCGTGTTCCAGGTGTTCAAGAGACACTACGAGCGCTACGACCTCGACACCGTATGCAGCATCTGCGGCATGGACAGGGAAACCCTTGAGCTGGTGTATAAGACCTACTGCGCCACGGGCTCCCCTGAAAAATCGGGGACTATTATGTATGCTCTCGGGCAGACGCAGCACCACTATGGCACGCAGAACACCCGTGCGCTCACCCTTGTGCAGCTCTTGCTGGGCAATGTCGGGGTTGCCGGCGGCGGCGTGAATGCGCTGCGCGGCGAGCCGAACGTCCAGGGTGCGACCGACCTGGCGATGCTCGTCTATGACTTCCCGGGCTATATGAAATGGCCGACGGTGCAAAAGTACCCGAGCCTGCGCACCTGGATGGAGACAGAGACGGCAAGCGACGGCTACTACACCAACAAACCGAAGTTCTTCATATCGGCGCTCAAGGAATGGTTCGGCGAGAACGCCACGAGCGAGAACGACTTCGGCTACGACTGGCTCCCGAAGATCGGCTCGAATACCGACCTGAGCATCATACCGACCTTCGAGCACATGGACACAGGGCTTATCAAGGGCTACTGGCTGTGGGGACAAAACCCTGCGCATTCTGCGCCCAACGCGAAGTTCGCGCGCCAAGCGATGTCGAAGCTCGACTGGATGGTCTGCGTCGACATAACCGAGACAGAGACCGCCTCGTTCTGGAAGGCTCCCGACCTCGACCCTGCGGCCATCGGCACGGAAGTGTACCTTTTGCCTGCGGCGCTCATATACGAGAAGTTCGGCACGGTTGTGAACTCGGGACGCTGGCTGCAGTGGCGCAACAAGGCCGTCGAGCCCTTCGGCCAATGCAAGACAGACCTTGAGATCTGCGACCTTTTGTGGAAAGAGATAGTGGGGCTCTACAAGGCCGAGGGCGGTGCCAACCCCGACCCTATCCTGAACATGAAGTGGGACTACCATATTGACGGCAAGATCGATGCCCGCTCGGTGGCAATGGCGCTTAACGGGTACACGACTGCGGACAAGAAGCTCCTGGGCACTTTCGGCGATCTCAAAGCCGACGGCTCGACTTCGTGTGCCCTGTGGATATACGCCGGATTCTATGCCAACAACGACGCACCCCTCGACCCCGCGCAGCAGCGTATCGGCGGACGGGGGACCGAGGACAAGGGCGGCCTCGGCCTTTACCAGGACTGGGCATACGCATGGCCCTTGAACAGGCGCATCGTGTACAACCGTGCGTCGGCCGACACAGAAGGCAGGCCCTGGAACGCAAACCGGATGCTGGTCGCATGGGACGGCGAGAAGTGGGACACCAACGACGTCCCCGACTTCGTTGCCTCAACCAAGGCGGGCGACGGCACGGTGACCCCGGTTCCGCCCAACAACAAGGCCTACTTCATGAACTGGGAGCAAAACGCGCGCCTTATGGTCCCAAGCCTGGACATGCCCCTGCCCGAGCACTACGAGCCCTTCGAGTCGCCTACGGAAAACATCCTCAACGGGCGTCAGAACTCCCCGTGCATAAAGTTCGCCGAGCACAAGTCGGTGCAGCGTGGCAGCAAGGAGGACTACCCCATTGCGGTGACGACCTATACGCTGGTCGAGCACTGGCAAAGCGGCTCTCAGACACGGAACACCCCGGTACTTGTCGAGGCGATGCCTGCCCAGTTCGTCGAGATATCGGAAGAGCTGGCAGAAGAGAGGGGCATCAAAAACGGTGACAGGGTCCGGGTGTTCAACAACCGCGGATCGGCTGTCCTGAACGCCTTTGTCACCTGCCGCCTCAGGCCCCTTGCGGTAAACGGGAAGACCGTCCACCAGATCGGCATTCCCCATCACTGGGGGTGGGCGGGAAGCCTTTCTACGGGGGACCTGGTCAACGACCTTGCCCCCAACGTCGGCGACCCGAACTGCTTTGTGCCTGAGTACAAGGCCTTCCTTGTCGACATCGAAAAGGTATAGGGGGTGTGGGGAACATGACAGACTCAGCGATTCTCTACGACTCTTCGCGCTGCTCGGCCTGCAAGGGCTGTCAGTCCGCTTGTAAATGCTGGAACGGGCTTCCATCCCCCCTGGGAAAGGAGGCGGGCGGCTGCACCGGCTCTTACCAGTCTCCTTTGGAGCTGAACGGGGACACGCGCCTGCTTATCAGCTTCAACGAGAAGAGGAATGAGAAGGGCGGCATCGAATGGGCATTCGCCCGCAGAAGCTGTATGCACTGTGTCAATCCGGCCTGCGCCGCAGTGTGCCCCTCGGGAACGCTCCACGTTGACGAGGCAAGCGGCATGGTGGCGGTATCCGACGAGAAGTGCATCGGGTGCCAGTATTGTGCGAGTGCCTGCCCCTTCGGTGTCCCGCACCACTACGGCCCCGAGCCAACCGTCAACAAGTGCACGGGGTGTGTTGACCGTATCGAACAAGGCAGGGTGCCTGCCTGTGTGAAAACCTGCCAGCCCGGTGCGCTCAACTTCGGCGACCGTGCCGAAATGCTTGCTATCGCCCACGAGCGTGTCGCCCTCCTGAAGTCGAAGGGCTTTGACAAGGCGGTCGTCTACGGCGAGGACGAGCTTGACGGGCTTCATGTCGTCTCGGTTGCGAAGTACGGCCTCGATGCCGCTGGCTTGCCCGAAAATCCCCAAGTCAACGATATCGTCGATTGGCTTGGTATCATGAAGCCCTTGACCGGCATTGGTGCGGGGGCCATCCTCGCAGGCCTTGGGCTCTCGTTCTTGACCGGCGTCGGCTATAAGCGCCACACCCTCCACTACGACGAGGTGGCGCATGACGTTGTTGACATGGATACCGGTGAGGTCCTTCAGCATATCGACGTGGATATCGACGTGGAAAGGAAGGCCTGACCATGACCCGTTACATTAAAAGGCATACCCTCCAGACACGCATCACGCACGGCACCTTGGCTGTAAGCTGCATCCTTTTGGCCATAAGCGGCTTGTTTGTGTTCGTCCCGCCGCTTACGGCCCTTGTCCCTCCCCAAGTGACGCTTGCAATGCGGATGGCACACCGTGTGCTGGGCATCGTCTTCATCCTAACCCCCCTCATCAGCGGCCTACTCGCTCCGAAGGGGGCAGTGCACTTCTTCAAGAACTACTTTGAGAAATGGGACAAGGACGACATCGTTTGGATGAAGCGGTTCATCCCCTATATGCTTGCGCCCAAAAAGATACACATGCCCGACCAGCACGAGATAAAGTCGGGCCAGCGCATTGCCGACGGTGCCATGATCCTCGGCGTTGTCGCAATGGCAATAAGTGGCGCCCTCCTTCTCGCAGGGGCCACTTTTGCCGAACTGGGCGCAGGGCTCATGATGGCGGTACGCCTCGTTCATGACATCGCCTTCCTCTGGCTTATCGTCTTTGGAATTGCCCATATCTATCTCGGTGCCGGTATTTTCCAGCCCTACCGGGGAACCGTCCGCCTGATGTTCGGCGACGGGAAGATCTCGGAGAGCGACGCGCTCTATCACTGGGGACACTGGGCCCGCGAAGAGATCGACAAGGCCGAAAACGTGTTTGACGACGGCAAAGGGGCCGTCAAATGAGGCAGGGGCGCCCGCTTGTGCGGCTGCGGGACCGGGCGCACAGTGATGCAGGGGCGTGCGTGTGGACATGAAACGCAGGGCCTTGGCGCTTGAGGCATACAAGAAGCACCTCGACAAGGCGGCCTGGGGCCGCCTTGAGCTCTTCGGAGGCCTGTGGGATATTCAGGAGGGCTACCGTGCCCGCGCTGCTGAAAAGGCAGGGTACGCCATCCCCAGCATCGAGGCGGCAGAAACTTGGTATTGGCAGGGAAGGCCTATCCTGGCATTCGCGCCGGTACGCATCGACGCCGACACCTTTGTGGCCTCCCTCGGGGAGGTCGCAGGCTATCTGGCAGGGAAGGCCTGCCTGGAGAGGGGGGCGGCCGAATGCCTGCACGGCCTCGACTGGCGCACCCTTGTCGATGAGACCGACCTGTCGCTTGCCGGTTCTGACCCGATGGCTTATACCCAGGTCTTTTGCGGGCTGGCACAAAAACACGCAGGAGGGCCGCTTGAGGCCCCGATGGCCGCCACCGTGCTGACGCTCGCGATGCGCCCCCTGGTCGAGCATGCTGCCCAGGCTGTTATGTCGTCCCTTGAAGACGTGCTCAAAGCGGGCAACGCGACACACAGCAAGCCCCGGTGCTGCCCCTTTTGCGGAGGCGGGGCAACCTTGGCGGTTGTGGGCGAGACCCCCTCAAGCCAAGGGAAGGGAAGGCTCCTTTACTGTAGCGCCTGTGGGACCGCCTGGGAGTTCGAGCGGATCCGCTGCGTGCACTGCGGGACCCGCAACCAGGGGCACCTGCATTACTTCCACATCGAGGGCGACGAGGCCCACCGGCTGCATACCTGCGACGAGTGCGGCGGGTACGCCCGCACCGTGTTCCAAGAGCACCTGGTCGCCCCCCTTGTGCTTGAGGTCGAGGATGTCGTCATGGCGCCGCTCGACCAGGTTGCCAACGACCCGCGCTTCGGGCTGAAGGAAGGCCCCGGAGGACGGGGGCTCTGACTGTCCTTGCGTAGAAAGGAGGCCTGTGCGACTGGGCCTTGACACTTACTTTTTCGGCACGTCGGCGGTCCACCGCTGCGACGCGCGGGTGAAGCTCGCCTTGCTCCTTGCGTATTCGCTAACGCTGTTCTTCGTGCGGACATGGGCGGGGCTTGCCCTCTGCACCGTGCTCTGCCTTGCGGTATGCGCCGTCGCACGGGTGCCGCTGCGGCAGCTGCTGGCCTTGATGATCCCCTTGTACGTGATCTTAGGCCTCACCATCGTGTTCAACGGGTTCCGCTTCGACGCGTCGAGTACAGGCATGCTCTACGGGCTGGGGAATGTGTCGGCGGGGCTCTTTGCCGACAGGGCACCCGTCTTGCTCGTCGGCTCCTTCGGGTTCGTGCCGGAGGGCTTCGCCCGTGGCTGCTACTATGCGCTGCGCATCGCCTTGCTGGTGGCCATGAGCCTCGCCGTGAGCCTCACGACCACCTCTACCGAGCTGACCGACGCCCTCTACGACTGCCTGAGGCCCCTGCGGGCATGCAGGGTTCCCACCGAGGATATCGCCATGACGGTGTCCGTCGCTCTGCGCTTCATCCCCCTGACCGCCGAAGAGCTCGGCCGCGTCCAGGCGGCCCAGCGCTCACGGGGCGCCGTGTTCGACGAGGGGGGGCCGATAAGGCGCGTCGGCGCATGGCAGCCGGTTTTGATCCCCCTGTTCGTGGGGCTCTTCCGGCGGGCCGACAACCTTGCCCTGGCCATGGAGTCGCGCTGCTACGCGATGGCGCAGGGCCGCACCCGGCTGGACCCCCGCCCCTTCACCGTGACATCCGGCCTGACGCTCGCGGGCGGCATCGCCCTCTGCGCAGCTGTTGCCGTTGTGCTGTAGGGCTTGGGCTCGGGCTTGCAGGTTATGGCCGACTGTCGCTGGGCTTGCTTGAAGTTGCATCGGGGTTGGGTTAGAATTTGACGGGTTCGGAAAGGGAGGTATCCTATGGCGCATCCTTGCGAGATCGACGTGTATGACGAGGCGACGAAGAAGCTGATGGAGTTTCATGAGAAGCGGATCGTCGAGCTTGAGTATGGCAAGGACAGCAAACTGCCCCCCGACCTTGCCCGTCCCTGCTACCTGTTCAGGAAGCGGGAGGATACCCTCTGCAAGATGCTTGTCTAGGCCTGCTGACGACCAGGCCTCGGCCCATCCATGGACACACACACAGACACCCCTTCGGCGATATTGGAGTCCCGGGAAGACAGGCTCTTGAGGCTTGTTGCCGCGTACTGCTCGCTTGACAGCGGCGAGAGGGCCGCATTGTGGGAAGCCTACGACGCAGGCGGCGGCGAGCTTTGCCCCGCACCGGCAGACCCGGCGCAGGAAGGCCTGGCGCAGGGCGACCCCGGCACCTCCGGCCCCCTCGGCCAGGGGGCGGGATGCAGGGGCTCCGACCCCTTCGGCGAACTGGCCGCCCTCGGCCAGCCGGGCCCCGGGGCACAGTCAGCGAAAGCCGAGAAGCTGCGGGCGCTGCTCGCCCGCCACGGCGTCTCCAAGGGGGACTTCCACGATGCCCTGGCAACCGACGAGGCCCGGATGCTCGGGCTTTGCCTCTTCCGCTACCGGCTTGTCAAGAGGAAGGATTGGGCCAAGCGCAGGGTGGTCACCATATCCTATGAGAACGGCGCCCGGTGGAAGACCTCGACGAGCCTCGACCTGAACCTGGACTACCTGAACGCCTACGGAAGGGGCCCGAGCAACGGCGAAGCCCCGGAGTTCTTCGACATCCCCATCCTTGAGGTCGACAGGAGGGACCAGTTCGTCTTCTTCGACTCCGGAGACAGCCAGGGCGGCTCCATCCAGCTGGTCTTGCGGCATGCTGCGACGGCGATGATGGCGCAAACGCTTCTGGGGGCGGTCGCCGAAGAATGCTGGGACGACGACACGGTCCCGCTTCTGCACAGCGGCGACGCCCTGATGACCTTCCTGGGAAGGTGGTTCGAGGACCCGCTTTTGCCCCCCTTCGTCCAAGAATACAAAAGGGACGGGATAGTGGGGAACGCATCCCTTGGCAAAAAGAGGAAGAAGGAGCTCCTGGAAAGCCTCGGCTCCTATGAGAACTGGCTTGAGACCCCCGGCTCCCCGAACTTCATGGGCAGGCTCAAGGAGAGCATCGGGCGCGACTTCGTGGGAAAAGGCGGCGCAGAAGGCAGGGGGCTTGCGGAAGAGGCGCTTCGGCAGGTCGAGTGCTACGAGGGCCTTCCCGTGTTCGTCTACCTCGTCGCCCTGTTCTCCGTCAACTGGCTTGCCTGCCTGCAGGTGCCCAACGACAGGAAGAGCCAGACGATCCGGTACAGCTACGTCTCGACCAGGGACGTCTTGCAGGAGCCCCTGGGCTCGCAGCCCAGGGGGCTGGGAGGGGGGTTTTTGCTGGGTGCCGGCAGGAAAATATGCTTCCCGCTCAAGATGCTGGGTCAGGCAGAATCCGAGCATTTCACCATCCTGGCCCCGGAGGGCACCTTCTTCTCCCACTGTCAGAACAAGGCACCCTTGCGCGACAAGGACCTGATGGTCAAGGGCGTGAAGGTGAGGGGTGCCGATTCCGGCCCACTTGTCGAGGAAGGCCCCCTCGTGATCCCCGCCTACGTGAGGTATCGGGGGACGGGCACCGAGCCTGAGATACAGGGCGACGTTTCGCTGGGGCCCGAGCACATAGGGGTGAAGGTGAGCGGCGGGTGGAATGCGCAGGGCGAGCCCTACCGGAGGGTGCCCGACCAAGGGAGGTACCCGGGCTACGACTACGAGCTGCTGTGCCGCCTGCGCCCCCAGCTGGGGCTTCGCGCCGTCGGCTACTGCCTGTTCTACGCACTGTCGACCGTCTTGTGGGCGAGCCTGTTCGCCGACCCCGGGTTCTTCAACTCGGTGTCGTCCTTCGCGCCCCTCGCTGCGGCGTCGGTCGGTGCCGCAATCGCGCTGGACAAGGAGTCCTTCCTGCGCAAGCAGATGTTCCTGTTCCCGAAGTTCCTTGCGCTCGGCGTTGCGGCGATAGAGCTTCCCGCCCTCTGGGTGAAGGCCTTCCTGCTCCCGGAGGGCGACTGGTGGACCGTGCTGTGCGTGGCGATGCTGGCACTGGTGCTGGGCGCCTTTTCCCTCAACTGCCTCTGGCTAGTGCGCCACTGGCTGAACAAGAGGATAGCCCGCAAGGCCCCTGACTACCTCTCCCGAGAACGCCTGACCCTCCACCAGAGGACGGACAGGGTCACGCCAGCCTGACCGCCGAGTCGGGTCAAGCCAACACCCGTCGCCATAGCCCCTCGGCGATTCTGTCGTCCGGTTGGCCCTGCAGGGGGCTGGTTAGTGCCCAAGGCTGCGGGCTATGCATTCACGGGGGGATATCGCCGGGACGGGCGAGGCCTTGAAGTCTTTCGCGTTTCTTGTGACGATAGCCGAAACGCCGCTCTTGCGGGCCACGGCGGCAACGAGGGCGTCCTCGATGTCGGGAATGTCGAAGGCGAGCCCGTCCAAGACACAGCGCTCGTCAAGGGCGGCCAGCGTGACATAATCGAGAAGGGCGACAACTGCCCGCCGCCCGGTTTGGGCATCGCGGTTTTTGGCCACCACATAAAAGATAGTGCTGACGGCGTCGGCTGAAAGCAGAAGCCCCACCTTCCCCGCCGCCCCACCTTGCCCCTGTCGCTCTCCGCAGCAAATATATTCTCATCTGAGGCAAGTTCCGATAGGCTTGCGGGAGGCAAGGGGATATAATCTGCATCGAGCAATTTCATCTGACAATGTATCTGGCCACCACGACCCAGGAGGTTTCGCATGCAGTTTCGCACCGACCCGAAAAGCGGCAACAGGCTCTCCGTCCTCGGATTCGGGTGCATGAGGTTCCCCCGCACCCTGGGCATGACAGACCAGGCCAAGACGGAACAGCTCATCGCCAAGGCGGTCGAGGCGGGCATCAACTACTTCGACACCGCCCATATCTATCCCGGAAGCGAGGAAACCCTCGGCTCCATACTCGAGAAGCACGGCCTGCGGGACAGGGTCTTCATCGCCACAAAGCTCCCCCTCATGAGATGCCGCGCCTACGAGGACTTCGACGTGCTGCTTGCCGGCCAGCTCAAGAAGCTGCGGACCGACCATATCGACTACTACCTCATGCACAACCTCTCGGACACCGCCCTGTGGCAGCGCCTGTGCGACTTGGGGGTCGAGCGCTGGATAGCGGAAAAGAAGGCGGAAGGCACCATCCGGCAGCTGGGCTTTTCCTTCCACGGGAAGGCCGAGGAATTCCTGGCGCTGCTCGACGCCTACAGCTGGGACTTCTGCCAGATACAGTACAACTACATGAACATCAACTACCAGGCGGGCCGCGAGGGGATGCTCAAGGCCCACGGGATGGGCCTGCCGGTCATCGTCATGGAGCCCCTGCTGGGCGGAAGGCTCGCGGCCGACCTGCCGCCAGCCGCGCAGAACCTGTTCACGCAGGCCGACCCAAGCCGCACGCCGGTCGACTGGGCCCTGCGCTGGCTGTGGGACCAGGAGGCGGTGACGGTCGTCTTGTCGGGCATGAACGAGGAAGCGCAGCTCGACGAGAACCTCCGCATAGCCGACGCATCGCGACAAGGGATGCTGAGCGAGGCCGAACACCAGGTCTACGACGGCGTCATCGATGCCCTCAACGACGCCTACAAGGTCGCGTGCACCGGCTGCAACTACTGTATGCCCTGCCCGAACAACGTGAACATCCCCGGCTCCTTCACCGCCTACAACATGTCGTACACGGTCGGCCGCCTCTCGGCGATACAGCTCTACGCAATGGGCATCAGCGCCTTTTCACCCGACAACAACTACTCGCCGAGGCAATGCGTCGACTGCGGCCTGTGTGAGAAGAAGTGCCCGCAGCACATCGCAATCCCCGCCGAGCTCAAAAACGTGCTCAAGCAGATGGAGCCGTGGTGGCTGCGCGTGGCGATGGGGGCCATGAGGCTCCAGCGCACGAAGAAGTGACGGCAGGCGGAAAACCCGCGGCACAGCGGAAATCCCCGACAGGCGGAAACCCCTGGGATACCCAGCTGTCCGACGCCCGCGGCACGGCGGAAACCCCCGCACAAGCGGAAACCCCCGCACAAGCGGAAACCCCCGCACAAGCTGTAAAGAAGTTCTGGCGAAGTGGTGTTCAAGTGGCACCTGCAAAGCATCCTTTAGTATGATATGCCTGGTTTGAAAACGACGGCTTTTGGGTAAAGGCCCAAGGGCGAATCTGAGACGGACATTAAAGATCAAGGAGGCATTCATGGGCATTATCATCGACGTGTTCGCTCGCGAGGTGCTGGACTCACGGGGCAATCCTACGGTAGAGGTGGAAGTGGTGCTTGAGGACGGCTCCTTCGGGCGCGCCATCGTCCCGTCCGGGGCGTCGACAGGCGCCTTCGAGGCGGTCGAGCTGCGCGACGGGGACACGGAGCGCTACCTGGGAAAAGGGACACTCAAGGCGGCCGCCCATGTCAACGAGGAAATCGCCGATGCCCTGATAGGCATGGAGGCCGACGACCAAAGGCTGATCGACCTTGAGATGATAGCCCTCGACGGGACGGACAACAAGGGCAAGCTCGGCGCCAACGCCATCCTCGGCGCGTCGCTCGCCGTTGCCAAGGCTGCCGCGGAGGCGGCCAGCCTGTCCCTGTACCGCTACATCGGGGGAGTGAACGCGAACCTGCTGCCGACGCCCATGATGAACATCCTGAACGGCGGCGTCCACGCGGACAACAACGTCGACTTCCAGGAGTTCATGATCATGCCCGTCGGTGCCGGGTCCTTCGCGGAGGCCGTGCGATGGTGCTGCGAGGTCTACCACACCCTGAAGAAGGTCTTGCACGATGCCGGCCTGGGTGGCGGCGTCGGCGACGAGGGCGGTTTCGCCCCGAACTTCAAGACGAACGAAGAGCCGCTTGAGTACATCATGCGCGCCTGCGAGGCCGCCGGCTACAAGCCGGGGACCGACATCCTGTTCGCGATGGACCCCGCCTCGACGGAATACTACGACGCGGAAAAGAAGAAGTACGTGCTGGCAGGGGAGGGGCGCGAGCTGTCGAGCGATGAAATGGTCGACTACTGGGCGGCGCTTGTCGACAAGTACCCCATCATATCGCTTGAGGACGGCATGGCCGAGGACGACTGGGAGGGCTGGAAGGCCCTGACCGAGCGCATCGGGGAAAAGGTGCAGCTCGTCGGCGACGACCTCTTCGTCACCAACGCGAAGCGCCTGGCACGCGGCATTGAAATGGGCTGCGCGAACGCCATCCTCATCAAGGTGAACCAGATAGGCAGCCTGACCGAGACGCTTGACACGATCCAGACGGCCAAGCAGGCGGGCTATGCCTGCGTCATAAGCCACCGCTCCGGCGAGACCGAGGACACGACGATAGCGGACCTTGCGGTCGCCACGAACGCGGGCCAGATAAAGACCGGCGCCCCCTGCCGCAGCGACCGGGTGGCGAAATACAACCAGCTCATCCGCATAGAGGAAGAGCTCGACGGCTCCGGGTCCTACGCGGGCGCGTCCTGCTTTAAGAAAGAGGCCTCATGGCTGAAATGATCTCACTTGAGGAAGCGCGGTCCCTCGTCCTTTCAAAGGTGAGCGTCCTTTCAACCGAAAAGGTGCCGCTCCTTGAAGTCGCCGGCCGCGTCTCGGCCGAGCCGCTGGCAAGCGATATCGACGTCGCCCCCTTCGCCAACTCGGCCATGGACGGCTTCGCGCTCTATGCGGCCGACATCGCCGAGGCAAGCGAAGAGGCCCCGGCAACCCTCAAGGTCGTGGCGGAAATAGCCGCCGGCGAGAGCTTCGAGGCCCCGGTGGAGCACGGCCAGTGTGTGCGCATCATGACGGGTGCCCCTATTCCCGGTACGCTTGACGCCGTGGTGAAGTACGAGGTTGTCGAGGCCGTCGAAGGCGACGGGAAGACCGGCAGCAGGGTCGCGTTCACGGCGCCGGCCCGGTTGAAGGACAATATCCGCGAGGCAGGCGAAGAGGCGCGGGCCGGAGAGGTCGTCGTCGAGGCAGGCGAGGTCATCAGCAATGCCGGGATCGGCTTTCTGGCCGGCTGCGGCGCCGTCGAGGTGAGCACCTACCGCCGCCCCCGGGTGGCCGTCATCGCCGTCGGGTCGGAACTGGTCGACATCGCCGAGGTGCCGGCACGGGGCAAGATACGCAACTCGAACAGCTATGCGCTCGCCGCCTGCGTCCAGGCCGCGGGGGGGCTGCCGACGATCCAGCCCATCGTGGACGACTCGCCCGACGCGCTTGGCGCGGCGATAGGGGAGGCCGTCCGCGACTTCGACTTCGTCATCACCAGCGGAGGCGCCTCGAACGGCGACTTCGACTTCGTCAAGCCGGTCGTCTCGCAACTGGGCGAACTGCTCATGACGAGCGTCAACATCCGCCCCGGCAAGGCGCAGACCTTCGGACTTGTCGAGGGCGTGCCGGTCTTCGGGCTGCCGGGCAACCCGGCGGCGGCCTATGTGGGCTTCGAGATGATCATCCGCCCGGCACTGCGCAAGATGCAGGGCTACACCCATTTCGAGCGCCCCCTGCTTAAAGCAAGGCTGTCGCGGGACGTGAAGAAGAAAGACCCGCGGCGTATCTTCCTGCGGGCCACCCTCTACAAAGACGACCAGGGCGAATACGTGGTCGCCCCCGCAAAGAACCAGAGCTCGGGGCTTTTCGGGGTCATCCAGCGCAGCAACGCCATGGTGGTGCTGCCCGAAGGGCTCGGCGCGCACACGGCGGGCACCACCGTCGAGTGCGTCCTGCTCGACGTTGCCGAGGAACTGAGCATTTGATACGCACACAGGGCTTGCGCGGGTGCGCCTACGGCCCGGAAGGAAGGCCCCATGCCAGATAAACCGATTCGCTTTGCGATTGTCACGTGTTCCGATACGCGTGACATCGGCAGCGACACCGCCGGCGCGGCCCTTGAGGCGCTTATCGCCGAAAAGGGCTGGGAATGCCTGCGCCATGTGGTGGTGAAGGACGAGCGGGCCGCCATTGCGGCAACAATCGCCCAGGCGGCCGACGAGCTCGGGGCCGATGTCGTGCTCACCTGCGGCGGGAGCGGGCTTTCGCTGCGCGACGTGACCCCCGAGGCCACCCAGGACGCATGCGAGCGCAACGTCCCCGGCATCGCCGAGGCCATGCGTGCCCACAGCCTTGCCATCACCCCCAACGCGATGCTCTCGCGGGCGCTGTGCATGCAGCGGGGCAGGACGCTTGTCGTCAACCTGCCGGGCAGCGAGAAGGCCGCGCGGGAGAACTGGGACGGCATCGCAGGCGTCCTGTCCCATGCCGTGTCCATGATGGCCGGCGGCGGCCATTGATTTTTCCATCGAAGGAGTAGAGGTGGTCTCATGAGCACATTTGAAGGACAGGCGGGAGGTGCAACCTCCCCGGCGGGAAGCGCGGCGCCCCCCTACGGCACGCCCCCCGGCGCCCCCACGCCGCCCCCGGCGTGGGCGCAACATCAGCCGCTGCCGCAACATCAGCCGCTGCCGCAACATCAGCCGCTGCCGCAGCAGCAGCCCCCGTCGCCCCCGCAGGGTCAACCCGTCTACCAGCAGCCCCCGGCACCGCCCCGGCACTGGCACCAGCCCCCGTCGCCCCCGCAAGGGCGGTCTGCCTACCAGCAACCCCCGACATCCCCGGCGTGGGCGCAGCAGCAGCACCAGCCCCCGTCGCCCCCGCACTACTACCAGCAGCCCCCAGCACCGCCCCAATACGGCACGCCGCCACCGCCGCCCCAAGCCCCCTACGGCATCGCCTCCGGCATGCCCCCGGCCCCGTCGCCCTACGGCGCTCAAGCCCTCCAGGCACCCGGCATGCCGCTCCACATCCAGCCCCAGCAGGCCGACCCCTCAAAGTCGATGGAAAGCCTCATAGGGCGCAACGTGATAGGTATCATCGCGGCAATCCTCGTCTTCATCGGGCTTGTCTTCCTCGGCATCCTCGTTGTGCCCCTCCTGACCGACCCTATAAAAATCGCGCTCATGTTCCTACTGAGCACCCTGCTGACGGCAGGCGGCCTGCTGCTCACCGCCAGGAACAAGAACAGCTTCACGACGACGCTCCTCGGCTGCGGCTGCGGGTCTTTCTTTATCTCCATCCTGGTCGCGCACGCCTACTTCCACGCCTTCAACGATATCGTGGCCTTCTCGCTCCTGCTGGTCTGGATGGCGGTAAGCCTCGTCCTGGTAAAAATCACGGATTCCCTGCTGATGAGCATCCTCGTCCACGTGGGCTTGGTCGTGTCCCTGTGCTTCGCGTACTTTACGGGCATGGGGCAGGACAGGATAATCCCCCTGCTCGTCTACCAGCTGCTTGCGGTCGCCGTTGTCACGGTGGGCAACATCCTGTGCTACCGGAAGGCCTACCGAGTCGGCCTGCTCGTCTCCCTGGTCCTGTCGCTGGTGGCGGTATGCGTGATATACTGGTACTATGCAGGCGCGCTGGGCTCCCTCGACGGGATACAGCGTTTCGCGGTACCTGCTGTCTTCGGTATCCACGTCCTGGGCGGTGCGGTCCTTTCCTACCTGCTCTTCGCCTCGATGGGATCGGTCCAAGACGAACAAGCCCGCGTGCTTTTGCATGGGGCGAACAAGCTCGTGTTTTTTGGCATCGTCCTCATGGCCATCCTGTTCGTCGCATGGGAACTCTTTCGTCCCCTGTTTGCCTCTGCTGAATTACCCGGGGGCCACGCGGCAGCCTATGCCCTTGCTGTCGCAGCGGGCCTCAGCCTCCTGTTCTTCGTGGCACATGCGGCTCTGAGCATCTTCCTGCGGAAGAAGACACAAAGCGACACGCGTCTTGAGACCGCCTCGGTCGTGCTTGCGGCCGCGTTCGCGTCGCTCTTGATAGTGCCTGCGCACCTTGCTGCCCTCTTTTCCGGTGTCTTGCCGCTTGCCGCCTCAGGTCTTATCCTCGTGGCAATTGCCCTTATCGTGTGCAACCGGGTCACCTCCAAGCCGGTGTATGCGGCAGTGGCCCTTGTTGTGTGGGCGGTGGATGTGTTCTTCATGCTCTTCGGGGGCTACGAGATGCTGGTTTCGCTCGGGACGGTGTTTGCGGGCCTCGCTTACCTGGCCTTGAGCGCGGCCGTCCTGATCTTCTTGTGGGCAAGCCAAGACGAGGCCTACAGGGCCCAAGCCTTCGATACCTTGAAAGTCGTGCTCATCCTCGTGTCCGTTTTCTCTATCTTGAGAATCTTCGATGCGGCCTTATTGAGCATAGTCGAGAGCTTCCTGGTCATAACCCTGCTCTTCCTGATAATGCTCGCGGTGAGGCTCGACATAGGGCCGCGTGCCACACGGGGGTACTGGACCTTCGTGCGCGCGTTCGAGGTCGTCTTGGGCTTCTGTACCGCCCTCGTCCTCTCAAGCAAGGCCGTGGTGGCACAGGTGCCCGTCCCGGCGGTGCTGCTCGCTGTGGCAAGCGTCGTCCTTCTCGCCTGGGCGCTCTTCCGCGTCAAGCTGTTCAAGCCGGAAGAACACGGATGGCTCGCCTGCCTGCAGGGAATCTGCTTCACCCTGGTTCTGCTCGGGGCGATGGCCGGGCTGACCGACTGGCTCCAAGAGCCTTACGCCTTAAGCGTCGTCTGTATGGTGGCAGCGCTCATATGCGTCGCGGCAGGCTTTGTCGTCCGGGTCAAGTCGCTGCGTCTCTACGGGCTCGTCCTCACCATCGTATTCGTCCTCAAGCTGCTGCTGATAGACACCGTCTACACCGAGTCCATCACGCGGGTCGTCGCCTTTATCGGCGGCGGGCTCATCTGTTTCGGAATCAGTGCGCTGTATACCTATGCAGTCAAGCGCTTGGAGAAGTGATTGATACGCTATACTGAGGGGGAACGCGAAAGAAAGGCATACCAGTGAGCGAACCTATCAACGGCTTCACCGGCTTCAAGACCCATGAGAACCTTCCGGTCGCCGACGGCCCTTCGGCAAAGCCCCCGGCAGCCCCCATACCGCCCCTCACCTTGTCGGGCGAAATGAAGTTCAACCCCGAAAAGCTCGCGCTGCTCCCCCAGGCCGACCGCAGGTGGGCGTGGGTCGAGGTCAACCTGAACGCCATCCGGCACAACGTGATGGTCACGAAGCAGGCCATCGGCCCGGGATGCCGCCTGATGGCCGTCGTCAAGGCCGACGCATACGGGCACGGGGCGGTCCAGGTCGCAAAGACCGCCTTGAACTCCGGCGCCGAATACCTCGGTGTTGCGACCATCGACGAGGCGATCGAGCTGCGCGAAGCGCTCATCAACGCGCCTATCCTGGTGCTCGCCGAGCCTCCGAATAGCGCAGTCCCCCTGTTCGTGGCCTATAAGGTCATGCCAACCGTCTACACGCCCGAGTTCGCCATCCTCTACGGGGAAGAGGCCGACCGCCACCAGGTGCGCGCACCCTACCACCTAAAGGTCAACACGGGCATGAACCGCATCGGCGTCCGCCCCGACGAGGTGGTCGACTTCGTCAGGCGGGTAGACTTCCACCGGGCGCTCGACCTCGTGGGGGTCTACACCCACTTCGCGACCGCCGACTGCATGGAAACCCTCGACTTCCACATCCAGGCAAAGCGCTTCGTGGAGGCCATCCATATGCTCCAGGCGGCGGGGATAAACCCCGGGATCGTCCATGCGGCGAACTCGGCGGCCACCTTCCGTTACCCCGAGGTCCGCTTCGACATGGTGCGTCTGGGCCTTTCGATGTACGGGCTCCATCCCTGCACGCAGACGCGGCGGGTGGTGGACCTGCATCCGGCTATGAGCGTCCATGCGCGTATAGTCGACGTGAGGACGGTCGGCATGAGCGAAGGGGTGAGCTACGGGCTGTCCTACAGAAGCCCCGGCAACGTGATGATATGCACCCTGCCGATAGGCTATGCCGATGGCCTGCGGCGCGGGCTCTCGGGGCGCATCGACATGATCCTGCAGGGCCAGCGGTGCAGGCAGGTCGGCGCCATCTGCATGGACTACAGCATGTACGAGGTCAACATGCGGGTCTATGGCAACAAGACCCGCATCACTCCCCAGATAGGCAACGAAGTGCTGCTTGTGGGCCGCGAGGGCGAATCGGCCATCACCATCGAGGAACTGGCGAACGCGCTCGACACGGTCCAGCACGAGGTCACTATCGGCTTTGCGAACCGCATAGCGCGCGTCCACACCTAACGGGCCCTCCACCGTGGAAACGCAGGCAGGGAAAACGCAGGCAGGGAAAACACAGCCGATCCCCCTCGACGAGCTCGCCCGGGACGCTGCGGCCTGCCGCAGGTGCCCCTTGTGCGAGGGCCGCACCCACGTCGTGTTCGGGGTGGGGAACCCGCAAGCCCGGGTGCTCATCGTCGGCGAGGCTCCGGGAAAGAACGAGGACCTGCAAGGCGAGCCCTTCGTCGGCGCGGCGGGCCAGTACTTAAACGAGCTCTTGGCCGCAGCCGGGCTCATGCGTCAGGACGTCTATATCGCCAACGTGCTCAAATGCAGGCCGCCCGGCAACCGCGACCCCCTGCCGGAAGAGATAGAGGCCTGCACCCCCTACCTGCGCGGGCAGACAAGGGCCATCAACCCGGAATTCATCGTGACGCTCGGCAACTTCTCGACGAAGTTCATCCTGAAGACCGAAGTGGGCATCACGCGGCTCCACGGCACCTTGCAGCAGGCGGGCCGCTTCAAGGTCTTCCCCGTCTTCCACCCGGCGGCAGCCATCTACGACCGCACAAAACGCGAGCTTTTGGAACAGGACTTCCGCACGCTCGGCACTATGCTGGGTGAGGGGCTGTGAAAGCCGCGGGAGCCGGGCAGAGGGGGGAAGGGAAGGATGCGGGGGGTCTCGACCCGGTCGCCTGCTTCGACCCGGTCGCCTACATCAACGAGCCCCGCTGGATGGCCTCCCGCCTGGGGCTTGAGCGCATCGCCGAGCTGCTTGACAAGATAGGAAGGCCCCAGGACCGCCTGCGCTTCGTGCATGTCGCCGGCACGAACGGCAAGGGGTCGTTCTGCGCCTTCCTCTCCCGGATACTCCGGGAGGCCGGCTACAGGACGGGCCTCTTCACCAGCCCCTATATCATCGAATTTGCCGACCGCATCCAGGTGGACGGGGAGAACATCCCCTTTGAGGACCTTTGTGCGGCCACCTGCGCGGTGAAGGAGGCGGCCGAGGCCATGGCGGACCACCCGACCGAGTTCGAGCTGATGACCGCGGTGGCCTTCGTCCACTTCGCGCAAAAAGGGTGCGACATCGTCGTCTGCGAGGTCGGCCTCGGGGGGCGCCTCGACTCGACGAACATCATCGAGGCCCCCGAGCTGTGCATAATCACCGCCATCGGGCTCGATCACACAGAAGTGCTGGGGGAAACGCTCGGCGCCATCGCGGGCGAGAAGGCGGGCATCATCAAGGAGGGCGTGCCCCTGCTCTCCTGGCCGCAGCGGCCCGAGGCCATGGAGGTGGTCGAGCGGGTGGCACGCGAGCGGGGCGCCCCCCTCGCCCTCCCCGACTTCTCGCGGCTGCCCGCGCCCGGCACCGCGTCGGGCCACTCGTTCGCAAGCATCCCGCGAGCGAGCGGGCACCAGTCCAGCCCCGGCACCGCGCCGGGCTATTCCCTGTCCCTGCTCGGCATCCACCAGCCCCGAAACGCCGCCATGGCCATCAAGGCGGTGTCCCTGCTGCGCCAGAAAGGCTGGGCCATCAGCGACGACGCCCTGCGTGCCGGACTTGCGAAGGCCTCGCTGCCGGGGCGCTTCGAGGTGGTCGCGCACAGCCCGACTTTCATCATCGACGGCGCACACAACCCCGACGGGGCCCAGGCCCTGGCCGACTCGCTTGAGGCCTACTTCCCCGAGGCCGCGCCGGTCTTCATCGTCGGCGTGCTCAAGGACAAGGACTATGCGGAAATGCTGCGCCGGGTCCTGCCACGCGCGTCCGGCCTGGTGGCCACCACGCCGCCCAACGACCGCGCGCTTCCCGCCGCCGACCTCGTCGTATGTATCCGGTCATTGCTCGAAGAGGCGGGGTGCACACCCGGGGCCGTGCCGGTGCACGCCACCCCCGACATCCCCGCCGCTGTCAGGCAGGCCCGCGCGCTCGCCGGCCCCGAAGGCCTCGTCTGCGCCTTCGGCAGCCTCTATTCCGTCGCCCCCCTCAAGAGTGGACATTCCTACGTGTCACACGGCACCGTCGCCATCCGAGAACGACCTCCGAAAAGCCTGGGCAAGTGCGGCCAGGCTGTCCTCGTCGCCGGCGAGCTCGTCGCACACGGCGACATAGGTCACCACATAATAGACAGAGGCGGTGACAAGCGCCATCCCGAGGCCGACGTAGAAGAACTCGATGACGTCGAGGCGGACCAGCCCGGAAGCCCGGGTGGAAAGCCCCAGCCCCATCATGATGGCAAGCATGAGGTATGAGGGCAGGTCGAAGAACTTGAACAGGCTCGTGAGCTTTTCCGTATAGCCGCCGATGCGCCTGACGTGCTTGCGCGAGATGAACAGGAACATGGCCAGGAAAGGCACATAGGTGAAAAGGCAGCCCAGGGCCATGCCCCCCGTCCAGGGCTCGGGCGACGCCCTGAGGCCGACACCGACCACCGATGCCCCCGCGAGAAGCCAGACCAGTGCCGCTACGAGCAAGAGGAGCTTTGTGGGTACCTTGAACACGGAAGGCCCCCTTTCATCCGAATATCAGGGGAACGGCCGTGCGGAAGATGAAGTGCCCGGCCAGCATGCAAAGTCCCAGCACGATGATCATCGCGCCGCGGCGCTTCTGCCACGCCGCACGCCTGCGCAGGCCGCGCTCGAACACGAAGCCTCCCACGACGATGAGGCTGACCGACGATATCGCCACGGCCACGGCGAAGAGGTAGGTGAGGTAGAAGGGGCCGTCCGCATAACCGAGGATGCGCCCGGCCAAGGCACAGGCCAACCCGGCGCATACGAGCAGCGTCCACTTCACCACGAAGCCCCGACCCGCCTTTTCGGCAGCCGCCGGCCCCGCCGCTACCTGCCGCGGATCCTCGGCCGCCAGGCCGCCCGCCGCCGCTACCTGCCGCCGGCCCGCCGCCGCCGGGCCCGCCGCCGCCCCGGGCGCCTCCTGCGGCGTTTCCCCCTGCGGCATACCCTGCCCCTCCCTCGTCACTCCGAAGTCCTCAGCCAGAGGGCGGGCCGGACACCGAGGGGCGCGATGATGATGCTGCCGTAGGGCATGACCCTCCCGTTGTTGAAGATGTATGCGGCAGAGCTCTCGGAGCTGCCGGACGAGCGGAGCCACCAGGCGCCGCCGCCGTGCTTCTCGACAAGGGCCTTGATATCCTCGCCCTGGTTCTCGACATAGCCTTCGATGGCCTCCTTGCTGACGTCGAGGCTCGCCCTGCGGTCGTCGTAGGTGGGAAGGTAGTCCTTGGCCTCGTCGCCCGAGAGCAGGAACACCCGGTCCACCGTCTCGTTGCTGTCCTCGGACCGGACGTCGGGGTTCCCGAGGTTTTCCAGCTTGACCGCCATGACGGCATCCCGCATGGCCTCGGGCAGGTACTCGAAGAAATCCACATTCAGCCATTTGCGCAGGGTGCAGGTCTCCCAGGTGACCCGGGCGTAGCCGTCGTTGTAAGGGCGCAGGTCGATGATCTTCTCGGAGATGACCAAGACGCGCCCGCTCTCTGCGGCAAGCACCCGCCAGCCGATGTTGCGGGAAAGCTCGCCGCCGAAGTATTCGGGGAAGGCCACGTTCCCCAGGCGAACGACATCCCCCGCCTGTGCGCGGTCAAGGGGCGGGTTCTGCTCGCATCCGGTCAGCAGGGCGGAAAACGCGGCCGACGAGGCCAGCGACACCCCGACAGCCGCGCCGAGCCGAAGGAAGCGCCTGCGGTCCATGTGGCCCCTGTGAAAAGTGCTCCGTCCCTGTTCCATCGCCTCTTATTCCTTTCACCGCATACTGTTCACCGCATACTGAATACATCTATGATTATTGTCGTCCTAACTAAATACTTTTGGAGTATAATACGGCTGTTAGGTAATAGCAAGGCAGGCGACAACCATTGTATCTTGAGGAATAGCATCAACATCAGGCAAGGCACACCCTGCCTGATGGAGCCTTGTTAGTACTAGTTCTCGTATCGCATGTGTATGCGGGTAGGTATCAGGTCTTGAAGTGAGGAAAGAGGCAGGATAATCATGAACACAATGAAGAACAACAGGAGACGGGGCAAGACGGCAGGGACTTCGCGGAAGGCCCTCGCCATCCTGCTCGCTGCAACTCTGGCCATCACGATGGTCGGACCAGGGGTTTCGTTTGCCGAAGAGGCAATCGTCGCGCCCGACGGCAGCGATGTGGTCTACGGGAACCCCGCCCCTGAACAGCCGGCCGACAGCCCGGCCGCCCCCGAGCCGCCTGCGGGCAGCGCGGGCAACGCGGGCAGCGCGGCCCCGGCAGGGGAGGAAGGCCTCGGCTTCGACGCCTTCGACGCCGTCGTCGACCCCGCCCCCGACCCGGACGAAGGCCCCGGGGCCATCGGGATAATGCCCCTGGCGGTCACCCCCATCGGCCCGGGCCAGGTCTCGATTGACAACTGGGCCGACCTGCGCCAGGCCATGGGCGACCCGAACGTCAACTACATCCGCTTCAACGGCGACATCCGGCGCACGGGCGGCACAGCGGCCGCCAACGACCTGCCGGGCATCACCCGCACCCTCACCATCGACGGCAACGGGCACGAGCTGGACTTCCGCAACGACGGGGCCAGCACGAACATCAACACGAGGGGCATCCAGCTCAACGCGGCCCCCAGCACCGGCGCGACCCTGACGGTCCAAAACCTCACCGTCATCAAGCCCAACGTCGCCACAGGCAGCCAGGGCTCCGCCCACTTCATCGTGGGGACCGCCGTCAACTCCGACAGGTGGACGGTCAACTTCAACAACCTCACCGCCCCCAAGGAAGGCCCCACCCGGCCCTTCTGCGGCCTCATCAGCGCCCCGCGCGCGACGCTCAACGTTACGGGCGTGCTCGACTGGTACAGCGGCGCCGCAAACGCCATCATCATGGAAACCCAGCAGCAGTACTATTCCGGCGCGAACACGGTGGTGAACATCGTGGGGCACGAAGGCCTGAACAACTCCACGGTATTCATCCGGCAGAACCAGAGCACCCGGCTCAACATCTTCTCGGTACGTGGCGGCGCCCAGGTCTACTTCGACAGCCGCAACATCGGCAACACCAACACCATCGACATGGAGATAAACGAGACCGCGACCACCCGCGCCGAATTCATAGTCGACGGCGTCGGCACGATCCTTGACGTCAAGGGCCTCGGGCGCGGCACCGGCACCTCGGGCGGCACTATCACCATGCAGGCCGGCGCGCGGACCGCTGTGTTCCAGGTCACCGGGGGAGCCAAGTGCTTCGTCCGCAGCCTTGCCCAGAACACGGGCCAGCCTGCCCTGGTCATACAGTGCGACGGCACCCGCTTCCTTGCCGACGGCAAGGGCACGGAACTGCTCTTCGAGTCCTTCGGCCAGTCGAACAACCTCGGTGCCACGCTGCGCTTCCGCCTGCGGGGCAACCAGGAGTTCAGGGCCTCCAACCTGGCAGACATCACTGTCATCAGGCATGCGAACACCGGCTCCAACCGCGCTGCGGCCATCCGCTTCGGCACAGGCACGGGAAACAGCTTCTACGCCGAGAGCGGCGCGACCATCCACGTCTACAACGAAGGCTCGGCCGCCTATGCCACCTCGGCCTCGGGCGACAACAACAACTCCGGCATCGAGTACCGCGCGAACAACTGGACCTTCGACGTCACGGGCTATGAGACCGCCATCGAGGTCTACTCCAACAGGGGTCCGGCCATCGGCGCCGGCAGCGTGAACAACGGCAATATCTCCGTAGGCGACGGCTCGGTCTTCATCGCCCACGGTTGGAGCGGCGCGGGCACTTCTGCGAGCACCCACGGCGCCATCGACACAGGGACCGTCACCTTTGCGAGCACCAGCCCGCTCTACTACGACTTCACCAGCCTCAACCCCGCCGCCAACGCACGCGTCTTCAACGTCAACGGGGCGGCCTCCCGCTTCAGCCAGACGAATTCCGACATAGCGGCATGGGGCAACGGCCGCAGCCGTGTCGCCGACGCGGCGGGCAACGCGACCAACAGCTCGAACAACCCCATCGAGGGAAACCCCTACAAGTCATGGACCATGGTGCGGGGCTTCACGATGGGCGGCAACAACTTCGCGGTAGCCAACCAGTTCTCGACGCAGGACCCGGGCTACTTCACCAACGCGGTGGACAACTTCGGCAGCCAAGGCACCTGGCCCTACCGCCGTATCTCGGGCAACAACGCCGCGCCGAAGATAGGCGATGTGCTGCCCGCCACGAACGCTGACAAGTACGTCCGCGCGACTGGGCGGGTGCCCGAAGGCCTCGACTTCGACGGCCGCTACGTCTGGGACGACGAGGTCTACTCCCGCTGGAACATCACGCGGGGCTCCACGACGACGACCTCCGTGGCCGGGCAGGCGACCTCCCTGCGCTACGAGGACATCTACACGGTGGAGACCGGTGTGGACACCCTTGAGGGCATTGTGCGCTACAGCAACGGCGAGTTCCTGCATCCGGGCGACCGCTACCAGATAATGCAGGCCTGGCGCGGCGAGGTGGACGACCCGAACTCCCAGCGGGTGCACCATGCGCGCCCGGGGGACATCACCACCAAGGTGGTGACCGTCGAAGACATCCTGCCCCCGGTGCCGGCCACGGTAAGCACGCCGAGCAACGGCAAGATATGGATAGGCCTCACCACGGCTATCTCGGGCACCTGGACGCCGAACCAGGCGGCCGCGCAGCCGCACAACCCCGAGCCGGCCGTCAAGCTCTATGCGGTCATCGACTCGATGGACAAGGTCGTCATGGACGGCTCCACCCCGGTGGCCGGCACCCTCGACGCGAACGGCACCTGGACCTACAACCTGCCCGTGGCCGTGTCGAACAGCCTGACCGACGGCCAGCGCGTGTTCTTCATCCTCGAAGACGCAAACGGCAACAAGACCCCGCTTGCCCCCACGCCCTGCCACGACACGATGATAGACCCCTCCCCCTACCTCACGGCATCCCAGCCCGACCTTATCCTAAACCATGACGACCAGTACATCGGCTTGAACATGGCCAAGGACATCGCCCGTCTGGGGACGAACACCACCAGCCAGCTCGACAGGCTTAAGTCCCTTATCAACGCGCGGGCCGAAAGGCGCGCCCCCGAGGTCACCCTCGGCCTCGACGTGCGCGTCACCCAGGTAGCCCCGCCGTGGGACACGGAAAGCTACTACAACATCGACCTCTTTGCCCCGCTCTGGCCCATGGGCAAGCCCTACGACCTGCGCTACGAAGCGGTTGCGGCGCCGGAGATATACAACACGGGCATGGTCACGGTCCTGCCCTTCGACGAGGCGGCGCCCTTTATCGGCGCCAACGACTTCACCATCTCGACCAACAACGCGACCGACCTGATGAGCCTCCCGCTTGCCCAGCGCAATGCCGAGCTCATCAAGCTGGCGGGCGCCCGGGCCCGCGTGAGCCTGACCGACCCCTTCACCGCTGATCTGGTCCTCGTGCACGACGTGGACATCCCCAACCCCGCCCAAGTGGGAAGTTATGACGTGACCTTCTACGTCAACGGCTTCACCCCCAACCACCCCCATGTGGTCACCATCAAGGCCCACGTCATCTCGGGCGACATGCCGGTGCTCATGGTCACCACGCCCATCGAGGTGTGGATAGGCGACGCGGCCAAGAAGCCCGCGAGCGCCATCCTGCCGAGCCAGTGGAACATCATGGACGGCGTCACGGCCCTCTCCAAGGTGGACGGCACGAACATCACCGACCGGGTCACCTATGACGCGGCCATGGCCCAGGCCCTGAACCTCAACAAGAAGGGCATGTACCCCATCACCTATTCCGTCACCAATTCCGACGGCAACTCCATCGACGCCACGCGCCTCGTGGTGGTCAACGACGGCAGCTACGTGGTGACCCCGGGCTACGTGCTCCACGCCCAGAGCTTCATCAAGCACATTGACGAGGTCAAGGCCAGCAGCAACGATGCGGCCATCCTCGCCGACTCCCGCGCCCAGGCCTGGATGGTCGACGCGTCCCTGCCGACGGGCACGAGCAGTGCCGATGCCCGGGTCGCCTCCAATGGCGGCTACGGCCCCGATGCCACCATAGGCACCTACAACATCACCATCGCGGTCGTCCAGGACCCCGCGGTCGTCCAGAACATCACCGCCACCGTGTGGAACAAGGACGAGGAAACCGACGGCGAGGATCCCACCACGGGCACCCGCTACCGCATCGGCGCGAACAACTACGCGATAACCGTCTCGCAGCTCGCGAGCTATTCCGGCATGAGCTCCGAGGTCATGATGAACCTCATCAATGCCTCTGCGGCCGAGGCCTTCCGCCTCACCAACGAGGCCACCTACCTCGGCGACCCCCTGCCCCTGACCTCGCTTGCCAACGCCGGCGTCGTGGTCGTCGACAACAAGATACCCCTGACCGCACGGTCCGGCGACAGCTTCCCCGTGACCTTCGCCGTTGCGGCATCGCCCAGCATCACGGTCACGGTGCACTACTCGATAGGCGGCACGCCCCCGGTCATAACCTGGCACCCCGAGTCGACCCCCGGCGCCCTCGACGGCGGCTATCCGCTCGTCATCCCCTTCGAGCCGGGCGACCAGGGCCACTACCTTACCGCCGCCGAGATAAAGGCGAAGATGAATGTCGAGGACGCCGAGGACGGCGACCTCTGGGATATCACCACCTTCGCGGTTCCGGGCGGCGACGGCAGGATCAGCACGGGAAGCCCCGGCGTCTACCAGGTCCACTACTCGGTCACCGACTCCGACAACATGACCACGACGGCCACCCGCGCCATCGTCATCCAGGACGGCCGCTTCGTGATAGACCCTGAAGAGGGCATCATCATCGGCGCGAAGAACTTCGTCGTGAAGCAAGACGACGTCGACGGTACCTCGACCCAGGTGCGCAGCCTCTCGGGCGCCTTCGCCTACCTTATCGACGGCTCCGCCCTGCCGGCAGAGGCGACGCTCGAACTGCAGGACCTCCCGCCGGGCTATGTCCGCAACGCCGAGCCGGACGAGTACCCCTTCACCTGGATGGTGAGCGGCTACAGCACCGTCAAGAACATCACCGGCATCGTCACCGCGGCAGACGAGATATCCAACCCCGGCGAGAACGGCCTTTACGTCGTTGTGGCGAACCACTTCACGGTGAACCTCGAACAGGCCGCCGCGATGATAGCCGCGGGGCTGAACAACGAACTGATGCGCATGTCCGACACGCGGGTCTACCCGCTGGTGGACGGCCTGCCGACCGGCACGCCCTACGTTGCCAACAACGGCGGCTTCACCTCGGTGCTCAACCCCGACCCGGGCTACCCGATAACCTACGGCGTCAGGGCCAACGGCGCCGTCGTGGTGACGCCCGCGCCAAACCAGACGCAGGTGACCATCCGCGGCCGGGTCTCCCAGGGCTCGATGCCCACGATAGACGCGATGACGCCCCTTGAGGTCTGGATAGGCGAAGGCCCCGCCCAGGCACCCGCCATCAGCGCGGCCCAGTACCTCGCCGTGCCCGGCGACCTCTACGGCGTCACGGCAGCCGACTTCGAGGACGACCGCGACGGCATACCGCTCACTATCACCGCCACCTACCTCAACCCCACAACGGGCGTCGACGTGACCACGCCGGGCCTCTACACCCTGCGCTTCTCGGTCACGGACTCCGACAACAACACGGTCACGACCCAGCGCGTGGTGGTGGTCAACGACGGCAGTTACGTGGTCAGCGAAAAGCCCGGGGGATACATCCTCTATGCTCGCTCCTTCGTGACCCTGCTCAGGGACGTGACCACCAACCCTGCACTGATCGAGGCCGAGATACTGGACAAGGGCCGCGCGCGGCTTTATAACGGCACCACGGGCGTGCAGGTCGATATCGACAGCTCCAACCTGGCCAGCATCTCCACGGGCGGCTACGGGGCTCCCCGGATGGCGGGCTCCTACAACATCGCCATCACGGTTAGGGACCACCCCTCAGGCACCCTGACCAAGGACATCGTCGGTAGGATAGTCGATGCCGAGGTCATCACGCCCGAGACCCCGTCCGAGTTCGGGCCGGTCACTTACGTGTGGGGCAACAACGCGGTCCAGACCATCGGCGAGGCATGGGCCACGGCCGGCGGGGGCATGGGCGCGGTCGCCCTGGCCCTCAACACGGGTGCCGCCACCGCCTGGCCGGAAGGCTCCATCACCGACAGGGCGGTCATGCTCACGGACACCAACGACTATATCGGCAGGTATGCCGACGGCACCTCGACCACTCCGGGCGTGTACCGCTTCCCCGTGAGCGACGAGGACTATACCGAGACCATCAACCTGACCATATCGGTCCACAACGGGAATGCCCCGACCATCGCCGTCTATCCCAAGCCGCTCGGCTTCGACTACACCGACCCCGCCACCGCAACGCGGATAAACGACGGGAGCGGGTTCCTCCTGGAGTCCCTTATCATGGAGACCGTGGACGTCGCCGATGTCGAGGACGACGCCGCCGGCATCCCGCTTGAGGTGGACTACAGCATCCTCGACGTCACCCAGGGCGCACCGGGCGTGCCGATGGACAAGATACCCGTCACCCAGTCGGGCATCTACCATGTCACCTATACCGTCATGGACTCCGACGGCAACAAGGCAAGCGACTCGCGCGCCATCATCCTGTCCCGCGGAGAGGAATACATCTGGGACGACAGGTTCATCCTCAAGGCCCTGAGTTTCGTCATCAGGGCATCGCAGGTTGATCCCATGCGCTCAGACCAGCAGATACTCGCCATGTCCGAGGCAGCTGCCTGGAGCGTTGAGGGCGAGCCCCGCGCCGCCACCGTGAGAAGCCTCGGCGGCTACAGCGCGAACCCGCTCGACTTCTATATCGTGACCGTCCAGGTGCTCGGCCATCCGGACCTGAACAAGGAGATCGCCGCCCTGGTCGTCCCCGACGGCGACCCGCAGGCGCAAAGGCCGGGCGACACCCACGGCGACAACGGCACGGCCACCTCCATCATCGCGACCAACTTCCGCATCAACGAACGCGACGCCAACGCGCTCGCGGCGCAGCGGGGCACGCCGGCCTACGCCGCCGCCCTCATCGCGCGTGCCGACGTCGACCTGCGCCAGCGGGCGACCTCGAACTTCCTCACGGCCGACCTCTCGACGCGCAACCTCGTCAACGACGGCGGCTTTGCCACGAGCGGCACCCTGGCGGAAGGCGACAGCTTCACCATCACCTTCGACAGCACGGCCGACCCGAAGGCCACCACGAAGATAACCGCCTTTGTGGACAACGGCCTGCCGCCCATCATCTATGCCCCCGACATCCGCGTGATATGGGTGGGCGACCCTGCCAACAAGCCAGAGGGCACGCTGCTCCCCTCCGAATGGAACGGCGGCTTCACCAAGTCCCTGCAAAACGGAGAAATGCTCCCTGATGTCACCGCTTGGGACGACTACGACGGCGACCTCACGGACGATATCGTGATAGGCTCCCTCAACGCGGGGAACTTCACTGCGGGCGACCCCCTGGATATGAACAAGCGCGACATATACCAAGACGTCACCTACTATGTCCAGGACTCCGACTACAACGAGACCACCAAGACGGTCAAGGTCTTCGTGACCAAGAACGCGGTCATCGACGGCGACTACCTCATCTTGGCCTACGACTTCATCGAGACCCTTGCCAACGTCGAGAGGAACGGCACGAGCCACCGCGAGATACTGCGGCTTTCGGCCGCCGAGGCCTGGAGGATCCACAGCAACCCCTCGACTGCGGGCGAATGGCTCCCCGTGCCTGCCTCCGAGCTCCTTGAGGTGCGCGGCGACGCGGGCTACCGGGCAGAGGTCGGCGACTACTACCCGATACGGATAGGCATCGAGCCGGAACCCGGCTTCAGCGGCGGTATGAGGACCCGCGACGTCACCGGGCGCGTCGTTGACAAGGACGTCATCGACGACGGCTTTGACGGCGATGTCCGCTATGTGGTCGCCGCCAACCACGCGACGCTGAAGCTTGAGGAAGCAGCCAGCTTCGTGGGCCTGACCCAGGCAGTCAAGGACCGCCTGATAGAGCGTGCCCTGGCCGAGGCCTGGGAGATCGACGGGGGCATCGGGGACTGGGATGCCGACGTCCTGACAAACGGAATAATCAACCCCCAGCCCCGGGGCTCCTACCCGGTCACCTTCATCCCGGCCGGCCAGCCCGACATCCGGGCGACGGTCAACTTCACCATCGACAACGGCCATGCCCCGGAGATAGTCTTCGAGATGTACCCGCTCGTGCTGGAGAAGACGGCTGTCTCGCATCCCCTCACGAACAACGACCTCAAGGAATTCATGACGGTCTGGGACTTCGAGGACGGCGACCTGTGGCAGGCAACCGAGGTATTCTCGTCGAACGGCACGTCGCCGGATGGCACCCCCATTCCCGGCTCGCCGCTCAACCTCGACCAGGCCAACGTGGGTGTCTGGACGGCGGTCTACACCGTCACTGACAGCCACGGCAACACGACCATCGCCGAGCGCGCCGTAGTCATCAACGACGGCCGCTACGTGATAGACGAAACGGACAACATCATCATCGGCGCCCGCGACTACGTGGTGCCCCGCACCGGCACCGGCCGGGTCGACGGCACCGAGGGCCAGGCACGCAGCCTGTCGTGGGCCGAGGCCTTCGACATCAACGGCCATCCGATAGACCCCACGCTGCTCAGGTGGACGGAGCGTCCCAACGGCTACGTTGACGGCGCCGCGGTCGGCAGCTACCCCATCACCTGGATGGCCCCGGGCCGCACGACCACGAAGTCCATCACCGCGCATGTGGTGGATGCCGACGCCGTTGACAACGGCGGCAAGTCGTCGAGCTATGCCATCGTCGCCTCGCACTTCCGGGTGAACCTCATGGGCGCCCAGGCAATCGTCACGGGCGGCAACAGCGCCTATATCGCCGCCGCCCAGGCAGCGGTCATCCCGCTGGTCCCCAATGCCGACCCCGCGCACCCCGATCCCTTCGTGGAAAGCCGGGCCGGCTTCGAGGCCGCCCTGGGCACCTATACGCCCATCACCTTCCGCGTCGACGGCATCCCGCCGGCCTCGTCGCCCCGCGTGGGCATCACCGGTACCGTGTCGCAGGGCGACATCCCCATACTAAGCGTCTCGACCCCGCTTGAGGTGTGGGTTGGCAGCGACCCGAACGACCCGATGCGTGCGGCAAACTCCATCCTGCCCGCCCAGTACAGCGACCGCTATGATGTCACGGCCTGGGACGAGGAAGACAAGGACCTGACAGACAAGGTCGTGGTCACGGCTGACGCGGATACGGGCCCGGTGAACCTGGGCAAGGTGGGCCGCTACGTGCTCCACTACTCCGTCACCGACTCCGACAACAACACCGTCGAGGCCAGCCGCGTCGTGGTCGTCAACGATGGCCGCTACACCATAGGCGGGCGCATCCTGCGGGCCAACTCCTTCGTGACCCTTCTGAGCGACGTGACGGACAACCCCGCCCTCATCGACACGGAAATCCTCGGCAAGTCCAACGCGGCCCTCTATGACGGCGCGACGAACGCCCTTATATCCTCCACCGACACCGTCGTCTTCGAGACCGGCGGCTACCGCCGCGCCGTGGGCGCCTACAACATCCACATCCGCAGCATCGATGTGCCGATGGGCTACCTCAACAGGCAAATCGTGGGCGAAGTGGTGGATGCCGAGGTCATCGGCGTGAACCCGACCGACCCGGACGAGAACGCCCACTACGTATTCGGCAACAACATCGTGCTGCTCATCAGTGAGGCGGAAGAGATACTGAATGCCGCCGACGCGCAAGCCGCCCTGCTCCGCGAGCTTCGGGCCGGCGCCCGTCGGACCCTGCCGAACGGCACGATCGAGACGCTGGAGCCGAAGGTCGTCGCCGACGGCGGCTTCCAGGCCGCGGTAGGCACCTATATGGTCACCGTCGCCGACTCCTTCGAGATGGTCTCCATCCAGCTGCGGGTCCAGGTCGTCCAGGGCAACCCGCCCGAGATAACGGCGACGCCCACCCCGCTCAACATCCCCTTCGACCGTCTGAGCACCGCCAACGTGAGCCGCGAGCAGATAATGACAGGCGTGGTGGCGCACGACATCGAGGACGGCCCCCTGACCGAAAAGGTCGTCATCAACCCGGATGCCCTGGGCAACGAACAGCTGCCGGCCATCCCCTTGAACATCTCGTCGGTCACGCAGGTCACCTACTGGGTCATCGACTCCGACGGCAACGAGGCCCAGGTCTCGCGTGCGCTCATCGTCAACGACGGCTCGGTCGTCTTCGACGAGAACTACATCCTGCGGGCGCGCAGCTTCGTCATCCACTCGAACGACGTGACGCAGCCCATCGACGCCCTGATACTCGCTTCTTCCCAGGCCCAGGCTTGGAGCACCAACGGCACGCCGGCCACGACGATTGTGCGTGACTCGGTCTCCATGAGCCCCACCCCGGGGGATTACCGGCCCATCATCGGCATCCAGGAATACGCCGCTTTGAGCAAGACCATCACCGCGCGCGTCTATGGCGACGGCTTCGGCGGCGGCAACGGGGAGCTCTACTCCATCATGGCCCACGACTTCCGCATCAACCTGACGGATGCCCGGGCCCTGCAAAGCATGTGGGACGACAGCTACCCGTGGAACGAGAGGGACTACGACCGTGAGTTCATCCTCCGCTCCGAGGCAGTCAGCTACGTGCGTGCCGAGAGCGACCTGACCGAGGGCGGCGAAGTGGCGCTCGCCGACGACAACGGCTTCAACACCGCGGTCTTTGCGGAAGAGGGCGACCCCGACTACCCGACCGTCATCCCGGTCAAGTTCTGGGTCGACCAGGACAATTCCGCCTTCTGCTGGATCAACGTCATCGTCTCCAACGGCGAGCATCCCCAGATACTCCTGCCGCCCATGCGCGAGATATGGATAGCCGACCCCGCCGACCCCCTGCGCACGCCCGGCTCGGTGACGCCCTACGAGTGGGACTACGTTTACGGCCCCGACCACGACCCCCTGGAGCCCAGCCGCTACACCGACGGCGACGTCATTGCGGTCGACTCCGAGGACGGCACCATCACCGAGCTCATGGTGTGGGGCATTATCGACGACTCCGGCGACTTCGTCGAGGTGGCCGACCCCCTCGACATGACCAAGGCAGGCTTCCAGACCGTCTCCTACTCGGTCACGGACAGCGACTACAACACCACGGTCGAGACCGACTTCGTCCTTATCAACGACGGTACCTACGTGCGCGGCGGCTCCTACGTCTTGCAGGCCTACGACTTCATCAAGAAGCTCGACGACGTCACGGGCACCGACGACGAGATACTTGCCGCCTCGCTTGCCAAGGCCTGGCGCATCGAAGTGCTCGACCCCAAGGACCGACCCCTGCTTCCCATCGAGAAGAACGAACTTTTATATGTTGCCGACAACGCCGGCTACATGAAGGCGGTGGGCGAGTATGCCCCCATCAAGATCACGCTTGAGCCCGAGCCGCTGTATGCCGACGGCAAGCCCGTCCGCAGCATCACCGGCAAGGTCGTCGACAAGGATGTCATCGAGGACGGCTTCAAGGGCAACAACCGCTATGTGGTCGGTGCCAACCATGCCGACCTGAGCTTTGGCGAGGCAACGAGCTTCGTGGGCGACTCCCCGCTCACTAAGGCGCTGCTCATCGACCGCGCGAATGCGGAGGCCTGGGAGATCACGACCAAGATAGAGGACTGGGATGTGGATGTCGTCTACAACGAGATAGGCGCCCCGGACCACCCGATCGTCCCCGGCGGCTCCTATCAGGTGACCTTCATCCCGAGGGGTGTCCCCGATGTCCAGGCGACGGTCATCTTCACGATAGACCTCGGCCTGCTGCCCATCATCACGGCGGACGGCCCCCTGGTCTACGACCAGACGCCCGCCTCGGCCCTGCTGACGCGCGAGCAGCTGCTTGAGGGCATCACCGTCATCGACGCCAAGGTCCCCGACCGCGGCCTCAGTGACGTGGTCATCACCGACGCCACTGCCCTGAACCCCGCCGAGCCGAGGGAGGACTTCCCCCGGATAGACACGGCGGTCGTGGGCGTGTGGCAGGTCACCTACACCATCACGGACACCCACCTTCTGGTGGACGACGGCCAGGGCAACATGGTCCCGGCCACCGCCTCGGTGACCCGTGCCGTCATCGTCAACGACGGACGCTTCATCATCGACGAGGACTTTGAAGTCATCATCGGCGCGAAGAACTTCGTGGTCTCCACGCAGGACCCCTCCTTTACCGGGACCGTCCAAAACGCCATCGACCTGTCCTTTGCGGAAGCCTACGACTTCGAGGGCAATGCCCTCCCGGTCGCGCTGGCCTCCACGCTGCCTGCGGGCTTCGCCAATCGCGAGCTCGGCGTGTACGACTTCACCTTCATACCGGTCGGCTACCCCGAAGTCCCCAAGGACATCGTTGGCGAAGTGGTCGATTCCGACGTGGTCGACCTGGGGTCTGACCCCTATGCCGCCAAGCACGCGCTTATCGCCTCGCACTTCACGATGGACGTTGCCCAGGCGGCTTTGGTGGACGGCGACGTCGGCCTCATCAGCGCCGCCTCCGCACGCGTCATCAACCTCGTGCCCACCGCCACCGACGAGTCGGTGACCGTCCTCGACGACGGCGGGTTCACGGCGGTCCGGGGCGTCTACCCGATAGTCTTCGGCGTCACGAGCTACACGCCCGCCGAGCATTCGGCCGCCATCAACGGAACCGTCACCAACGCCACGCCGCCGACGCTCTCGGTGACCACGCCCTTCGAGGTCGCCGTGGGCACCCCCTGGGAACGCCCGCTCTCCATGACCGGCGTCTCGGCAGCCGACCCGGGCGACGGCGACATCACCCACCTGGTGGAATACTACCCGACCAACCCGGCCCGCCCGGTCAACACCGCGCTGCCGGGAATCTATTCCGTCACCTACGAGGTGACCGGCTCAAGCGGCGACACTGTCACTGCCCGCCGCGCGGTGGTCGTCAACGACGGCCGCTATGTGGTGGGGGATGGCCGCATCCTTGAGGCGCATCCCTTCGTCATCAAGCTCGACGACGTTCCGGCCGATGCCGCCCAGATTCCCCAGCACCTCGTGGGCATGACAGGGGCGCGGCTCTTTGACGGCGAGACGGGCGACGAGCTCCCGTCCTCACTGATCAACATAACGAGCACGGGCGGCTACACCCGGGCAGTAGGCACCTACAACATCGCGGTGTCCGCACCCGACCTGCCGAGCGGCACCCTGACCAAGGTGGTCGAGGGCCGGGTCGTCGCTGCCGACGTAATCGAGAACGAGCCCGTGGAACCCGAGGACCCGACCGGCGCACAGGTCTATGTCTATGGCAACAACATCGTGCTGCGCATCGGAGAGGCTGCTGCCATCACCACCGACGCGGCGCTCCTGAAAGCCCTCGGCGCGGGCGCTGCGCTCACCGACCTGGAAGGCTTCATCCACGACCAGGACGTCATAATCACCGACAAGGGCGGCTTCACGGCAGAGATCGGCACCTACACCGTCCGTGTCGCCGATGTCGACGGCATCCAGGAGATCGAGCTGACCGTCCAGGTCATCAGCGGCAATGCGCCCGAGCTGACGCCCGAGCGGCCCATCCGCATACCCTATGTGGAGGCGAACGGCCTTTCCGTTCTTGACGAAGAGGGCTTAGGCCTCCTTGCTGACGGCTACCTCACCCAGGAGCAGCGCCGGGGTGCCTCGACGGCCTACGATATCGAGGACGGCGACCTGACCGACCAGATTATCGCGCTGGAAGAGGTCCCCTACGTGCCGGGCATCTACCGGGTCACCCTGAGTGTCACCGACTCCGATGACAACACGACCCAGGCCAGGACCGCAATCGTGGTCGACGACGGCAGCTTCGTCTTCGGCGACAACTACATCCTCGGTGCCTACGACTTCACCATCGACTACACCGAGGTGGACAACAACAACAAGTCCGGCCAGATCATCGAAAGGTCGCGTGCGGTCGCGGCAGCCAATGACGGCACGCCTGCCGATGTGATGGTGGCCGATGTCGCCGGCTACCAGAACGTCGCCGGCCAGTACAGGCCTGTACTCTCGGTCGCTGCCGAGCCGACCCTGCTCCGCACCATCACGGCGACGGTCGTCGGGCCGGGAGACCCGGTGCGCCACCGCGTGGCCTTCGACCCGAATGGCGGCACCCTGACTGGGCCTTCGGCTATCTATGTCGTAGAGCCGGAAACCACGGTTCCCTACCTGCCGAGTGCGCCGGTGCGCGAAGGCTACACCTTCCTGCACTGGGCCACCACGCCCGAGGGCGGCACGCAGTTCACGAGGACCACTCCGGTGACCGGCGACATGACCGTCTACGCCCAGTGGGAGAAGAATCAGGTCGTCGAGCCTCCGAAGGAAACCCCGAAGGAGACCCCGAAGACCGGGGATACCACCGACCCCTGGACCCTCGTGCTCCTGATGGTCGCGAGCGCCACCGTCCTGGGCGCCACAGCCCTGCGCCGCCGCAACTCCAAGCAGGAGGCCAAGGACTAGCCCCCACAAGGGCACCCGACAGCATCACCAGAAAGGGGCCGCCAGTGGCCCCTTTCTGTGTGACGGCCCCGTGTCACATGTGTCCCCTCCCAGATCCACACCAGTCAGCGAGGGTTTCTGTGGTGCCCGAGATTGACCCGTTGCGCGGCTGAGCGTACTAAGGTACGCGAAGGTAAGCGTAAAAGGGGCAAGATTGGGCACCACAGGAAGCCGCAGCGTCGGCCCGTTACGTCGGCTGGCAAGCCGACGTAACCCAAAAGCCGCAGCGTCGGCCCGTTACGCTGATTGTAAATCAGCGTAACCTCGATAATGTGCTTTTGGTCGGACCTGCCGAGGCTTACGGCGGCTTCGTCTATACTAGTAGCGTTCTTTATCCGAGTATGTCGAATGGGCCGGGGCGGCGCCATGTTCCGAACCTGGTCAGGTCCGGAAGGAAGCAGCCATAAGGGACCGCTGACGAGCGCCCTTGCCCATTCGGGATACTTGCAGGCAAGAAACAGGCAGGCGGAGCGACCCTCAGAAGGATGTACATGGAAGTCCTTGATTTTTTTCTCAACCTCTTGAAAGACCCCCGCTTGGCGATTGCCAACTGGATAACCGACCTGGGCCCCGTCTGGGTGTACACGCCCTTGTTCCTCATCATATTCTGCGAGACCGGCCTGGTCTTCACGCCCTTCTTGCCGGGGGATTCCCTGCTTTTCGCCGCAGGCGTCTTCTGTACCGACGGCGGCGGCCTGAACATCGGCGCGGCGCTTCTTATCTTCTCGACCGCGGCTATTCTCGGCAACACCTCGAACTACTGGATCGGCCGGGGCTTCGGGCACACGATCATCGACTCGGGCAGGGTGAAGTCCCTGACCCCCGAGCGCATCGACAAGATACACGGCTTCTTTGAGAAATGGGGGGCGCTCACCATCGTCATCACGCGCTTCTTCCCCTTTCTGCGCACCTTCACGCCCTTTATCGCGGGCACCTCGCGGATGAACTTCGTCAAGTTCACGGTGTTCAACGCCATCGGCGGCATCCTGTGGGTGAGCACCTTCACCCTGCTCGGTTACTTCTTTGGGGGCATCCCCTTCGTGCAAGACCATTTCGAGTGGATCATCATAGCGATCGTCCTTATCTCCTTCATTCCGACGGGCGTGGGGCTTGTCCAGGCGAAACTTGCCAGCAGAAGGGGAGCTGGGGCAGAAAGCGACCAGGTCGGGCATGGCTGAGGCACTTTACCGGAAATACCGCCCGCAGATATTCGAGGATGTCGTCGGGCAGGAGCACATCGAGCGCACCATCAAGAACGCGGTGGCCTCCGACAAGGTCAGCCACGCCTACCTGTTCTGCGGGCCGCGCGGCACGGGGAAGACGACGACCGCCCGCCTGCTCGCAAAGGCGCTCCTATGCGACCACGGGCCGACGCCCGAGCCGGACGGCGAGTGCCCCCATTGCCTCGCCATCGCCAACGGGACCCACGCCGACGTGTACGAGCTGGACGCTGCCAGCCGGACCGGCGTCGAGAACGTCCGCGAGGAAATCATCGGGCGCGTCCACTTCGCGCCGACCTCGGGACGCTTCAAGGTCTACATCGTCGACGAGGTCCACATGCTCTCGACCCCCGCCTTCAACGCGCTTTTGAAGACGCTTGAGGAACCGCCGTCGCACGTGGTCTTCGTCCTGTGCACCACCGACCCCCAGAAGATCCCCGAGACCATCCATTCGCGCTGCCAACGCTTCGACTTCCGCCGTTTATCGATCGAGGCCATGGTGTCGCGCCTGGGGGCTATCTGCCTTGCCGAAGAGGTGGAGTTTGAAGGGGATGCCCTCGACCTGATCGCCTACCGGGCGGAAGGCGGGATGCGCAACGCCCTCA
Organism: Eggerthellaceae bacterium; assembly: GCA_009782605.1. Classification (GTDB taxonomy): domain Bacteria; phylum Actinomycetota; class Coriobacteriia; order Coriobacteriales; family Eggerthellaceae; genus WRIS01. The sequence goes on from WRIR01000010.1 coordinate 64,995, forward strand.
CGTCCCTTGAGCAGCTTATCGCCTTCGGGGAAGGCAAGGTGCTGCTTGAGTCTGCCGAACGCCTGCTGGGCTCGCTCGACGCGAACGACATGGCGGAAATCGTGGCGGCCATCGGCAAGCGGGATATCGCCGCCTGTTTCACTTGGACGGCGAACTACATCGAGACAGGGTCTGACCTGGCGCAATTCGTGCGCGACCTCGCCCAGCACATCCGCAACATGTACGTCCTCACCCTTTCGGAGAGCGATGCCGTCCTTGAGGTCAGCGATGTGGTGCGTCGGGAACTGGCGCAGGAGATGCAGTATTTCGGGGCCGACAGGCTCACGCGGATGCTTGCGCTTCTCGGGGACCTGTCCTCCGAGCTGCGCACGTCCTCGAACCCCCGCTTGAGCTTCGAGATAGCCCTGGCCCGCATGGTGCGTCCCGACTCCGACCTGACCCTTGAGTCCCTGGCCGAGCGTGTGGAGGCCTTGGAGTCGCGGTTGCTTGCGGGCGCGGGCGTGGTTGCGCCGGGTGCGGGCGTGGTTGCCGCGGCCGCCATGCCCGAGGCCGGCCAGCCCGCGGCTGCCCCGGCCTCGACTGCGGTTCAGCCCCAACCTGCGGCCGCCCCCCAGCCCCAGCCTGTGGCCCAGCCTCGGCCCGCCGCCGCCGCTCAACTCGCCGCTCCGGCAGCAATGCCCGCGGCTGTCCCGGAGGCCCCTTCCTCGGAAGGTGCCTCTGCGCTGGAAAACCCTGCCGCCCTTCAACGGATGTGGCAGGCGACGCTCCAGACTATCAAGAAGAACAAGGCGGCCTATGGCGTGCTGTTCCTCAGTACCAAGGTGCGCTACGACGCCCCCACGCAGGAGCTAGTCGTCGAGTTCCCGGCGGAAAACACCTTCGCCTATTCGGCGGTGCAAAAGCCCGAGGCCATGGCGGTGGTATCGGGTGCCTTGGAGCAGGCCGCCGGAAGGCCGATGCCCTTCCGTTTTGTCCAAGCCTGTCAAGGGGAGGTGTGCCAAGGGGGCGGATCTGTTGACACACACACGGCGGAGCCCGCGCCCGCACCAGCGCCAGCCCCACCCGCCGCCGCCCCGCCCACCGAGCCTGTCGGCGCCCCGGCGCCCGCATCCGCACCCGCCCCACCCGCCGAGCCTGTCGCCGCCCCGGCACCCGAGCCCGTACCCGAGCCCGCCCCAGCAGCACCAACACCCGAGCCCGCACCAACACCCGAGCCCGCATTCAGCGAAGACAGCGACCCGCAGGCCCTTTTGGCCGAAATGTACGGGCAGGACCTCGTCTTCGAGATGCTCGACAAGTAGGTGGACACAGCACCGTTCCCTGTCCACCTTGCACGACAACAGGAAAAGGCACACAGCAACGAAAAGGAGGCCCCTATGGATATGAAGAAGATGATGAAGCAGGCCCAGAAGATGCAGATGGATCTCGCAAAGGCCCAGGAAGAGATCAAGGACATGACCTTCGAGGCCAGTGCGGGCGGCGGCATGGTGAAGGCGGTCGCCCGGGGCGATATGAGCATCGAAAGCGTCTCGATCGCCAAGGACGCCATCGACCCGGAGGACGCCGAGATGCTTGAGGACATGGTCTGCGCGGCGGTCAACGAGGCCCTGCGGGGAATCAGCGAGCTTTCCGCATCCCGCATCGACTCCGTCACCGGGGGCATGAACATCCCCGGGCTGATGTAGCGGCGGGTCCGGCCGCATGTATGCCGCCCCTCCCATCCAAAAGCTGCTCGACGAACTTGAGCGTCTGCCGGGGATCGGCCCGAAGTCGGCGCAGCGGATAGCCTACTGGCTCCTGAACGCCGACCGGGCGGTCGCCCTGCGGCTTTCCGAGGCCATTGCGGAAGTGAAGGAAAGCGTCCATTTCTGCGCCCGCTGCTTCAACTACGCCCAGGACGAGCTGTGCGAGGTATGCCGGTCTGTGACCCGCGACCCACAGATCATCTGTGTGGTGAGTGAGCCGCGCGACATTCCGCCCATCGAGCGGACGGCGATGTTCTCCGGTCTCTACCATGTTTTGGGCGGTGCCCTGTCCCCGATGGAGGGCATCGGCCCGGACGACCTCAACATAAACGCGCTGCTGCAGCGCCTCGCCACGGAAGAGGTCGGCGAAGTGCTGCTGGCAACGAACCCCAACGTCGAAGGGGAAACGACCGCGGCCTACCTTGCACGCCTCATCAAGCCGCTGGGCATCACGGTCACACGCCTCGCAAGCGGCCTGCCCGTCGGCGGCGACCTTGAGTTTGCCGACGAGGTGACGCTCGGCCGGGCCATCGAGTCCCGCCGGGTCCTCTAGCAGGTGAGATAGCGTGACAGCGGGGATACTGCCGTGTCCTTGCCACAGGCGGTTCCCACGTCATTGTCGGCCTGGCCTGCAATCCTGCCCATCCTATCCAGCGGACGAACACGGGAGCCTTCCCCGCTCCCGCCCCCGTTCCCGAAAAAACCTCAAGTTTTCCCTTTATTTGTGAATATTCCCATTGAATTTCCGAATGATTTGTGTTATCTTTTTGAAAAGCTATACTAATAAGTTTTGCATTCCTGATGGGATAAAGGGGTTTTCGGGAAAGTATGGCGAGAAGCATCTAGAGACAAGAGGCTTGTATGAGAACATACAAAAACAAGAACGAGCAATCGTTGCCTGCTTCTCGTAACACCATACAGAGGGCACTCGTGCTTGACGCGGTGTACGCCCTCCACGATCATCCGACTTCGTCGGAAGTGTATGAGTTTGTTATCGGGCAACACCCCCACATCTCCCAGGCGACCGTTTATCGCAACCTTGACGTGTTGGCACACAAGGGCGAGATCGTGCGCATCGACGTGCCGGGAGGCGCGACGCGCTACGATGTCATAAGCGAGCCCCACTACCATGTGAGGTGCAAGGTGTGTGGGATGATCTACGACGTCGATATGCCCTATATGGACGATTTGCCGTCGCAGGTCAAGGCTGACAAAGGCTTCGAGATCGAAGGGCACCAGATAATGTTTTCAGGCCTGTGCCCGACCTGCTCGGAAGCCCAGCACGCCTCACAGAACTGACCTAACAACCCAAGGAACCCGTCCCCGCGGGTTATATGTGGCAAGAGGGCTACCTCTGCCACATCCCTGGCGCACTCGGGCCCGCCCGGCCCCCCGCCTTGCGTCCTGTCCCGCTACGCCCGCAACCCATGCCCCCAGTCCCGCAATCCCGCCCGAAACCTTGGATATTCTGTGGAAAAAGTGTTCCCGTGGCACAATCTGCCCACCAAACCTCAAAGCCCCCGGCATAATTACATACAGAGGATTAGGGTAGGTGCATGCCAGTCTGTCAAGGGACGGAAATTAGGTACGTTCTTTGGCGGTGTCTGAGCGTTGGCGGCCTTGAGTTAGGGTCGGCATCGGTGCTCGGACGTTCAAGAGGGTTGGTGGGCAAGTAGCCGAACGCGGTGTACAGGTAGTGGGCGAGGGATGGATGCCACCTGTACGTTGACGCAGAAGGACAAGAGGTCACAGCGATGAATCGGGAAAACGGTTCCCTGCCCCAATGGGGGAGAGGGCCCATATCAGGACACTACCCTCCCTTGCAAAGACCTGCCGACACCGACGTGCAGAGCATAAGGGAAAAAAACGGAGCGCCGCTTTGAAGGAACTCGTAGGAGAGCTTCTTTAAGGCGGCATTTTTGCGTTCTAAGAGTGAGGTTTATGTTCCACAACCAACAACACGAAAGGTGGTTCTTCGCCATCTACCCTACCTTTTACTTGCCCGAAGAACCACCTTTCGTGTTGTTGGATCCCTGCGGAAAGCCCACGGGACCTGTCCCCGTGGGTTTTCCTTCTGCCCCCTATGCTGAAATTGCGATAAGAAAATCATTCCGCTGCTTTTGAAAAAGGCTGTGGTATACTGCTTTAGCTTGTATGAAAAATCGTGCAGGTGTGTATATTTGTAGGCCCCCGAGACATGTGAGTTGCCGCCTTTCGGCGAGCTTGAATGCAGAAGCGAACATGGTAATAAAGAGCAAGCAACCATGACGAAGGGTCCCCGAAAAAAGCTTTGAAAGGGGTCCGTTTTGACCGAAATCAAGAATACGTCCGTCATTGAATTTGAGGACATCACCGACGAGCAAATGAATCAGATGATCGACGGTACTTTGACCGATTTTGACGAGGGCGACCTGGTCGACGGTATCGTCGTCAAGATCGAGCACGACGAAGTGCTGGTTGACATCGGCTTCAAGAGCGAAGGCGTCATCCCGTCCCGCGAGCTGTCCATCCGCAAAGACGCTGATCCCTCCGAGATCGTGAGCCTCGGCGAAAAAGTGGAGGCGCTGGTCTTGCAGAAAGAAGACAAGGACGGCAGGTTGGTCCTCTCAAAGAAACGCGCCGAGTACGAGCGTGCCTGGATTCAGGTCGAGGACAAGTTCAAGGCCGCGGAAGTGGTCGTGGGCGAGGTCATCGAAGTGGTCAAGGGCGGCCTTATCCTCGACATCGGCCTGCGTGGCTTCCTCCCGGCATCGTTGGTCGACCTCCGCCGCGTGAAGGACCTCGACATGTACATGGGTACCGAAATCGAGGCCCGCGTCATCGAAATGGACCGCAACCGCAACAACGTCGTGCTCTCCCGCCGCGTGCTCCTCGAAGAGGGGCGCAAGAATGAGCGTGCTGAAATCCTCGAAAAGCTCACCAAGGGCATGCGCCTGAAAGGCGTCGTGTCCTCGATAGTCGACTTTGGCGCCTTCGTTGATCTCGGCGGCATCGACGGTCTGGTGCACATCTCCGAGCTGTCCTGGAATCACGTCAACCATCCCTCTGAGGTTGTCAAGGTGGGCGACGAGGTCGAGGTCGAAGTCCTCGATGTCGATCTGCAGCGCGAGCGCATCTCGCTTGGCCTGAAGCAGACGACCGAAGATCCCTGGGTAAGCCTCGTCGAGGCCTATCCGCTGGGCGGGATCATCGACGGCCGCGTGACCAAGATCGTCCCCTTCGGCACCTTTATCGAACTGGGTGAAAGCATCGAGGGCCTGGTGCATATCTCCGAGATGTCCCTGAGGCACATCGAATCCCCGGCGCAGGTCGTGCACGTGGGCGACGAGGTCAAAGTCAAGGTCATGGAGATAAACCCCGAGCGGCGCCGTATCTCGCTTTCCATGAAGGCTGCCGCTGAAGAGCTGGGCTTCGACATCCCCATCGACGAGGACTATGTCGCCGAGGAAAAGCCGCCGAGAAAACGCTTCGAGGCAATGGAAGAGGCGCCTGCTGCTGTTGAGGCTGCCGAGGCCGAGGCGCCTGCTGCCGAGGCTGTCCCTGCGGAAGCGGAGGTTGCGGAAGCGAAAGCCGCCGTGGTTGAGGCTGTGGAGGTTGTGGAAGCGGAGGCTGCCGCGGTTGAGACTGAGGCCCCTGCTGCGGAGCCGGAGGCCGTTGAGGTCGCTGCCGAGGTGGCGGAGGCCGTTGAGGTCGCTGCCGAGGTAGCGGAAGAGGCCCCTGCTGCTGTCGAGCCTGCCATGGTTGAGGCTGCAGAAGCGGAGGCCGTGGAAGCGGCGCCCGAGCCTGCGGATGTTGCCGCGCCCGCCGAGCCCGAAGAGCCCGCCGCGCCCGAAGCCGAGCCCGAGCCCGCCGAGTAAGCCCCTGCGGCAGAAGCACCAACATAACAGGAAAGGTTACGGCGCTCCCACGGGCGCCGTAACTGCTTTTAGCGAAAGAGCCGCGAACCCCTGGTGATGGCCGAGAAACCCCGCATAGCGCTGGGCATGAGCGGCGGAGTCGACTCCGCGGTCTGCGCCATGCTGCTTATGGACGCCGGCTACGAGGTCACGGGTGTGACCTGCCAGTTCTTGCACGACGCAGCCTCCCAGGCCGCACTCGCCGACGCGCAGGCGGTCTGCGCCCAGCTGGGAATCCCCCACATTGCCCGGGACTGCAAGGCCGCCTTCGCCGCGGCGGTCGTTAAGCCCTTCGTGCGCGACTATGCGCAGGGCCTCACGCCGAGCCCCTGTGTGTCCTGCAACGCCTGCTGCAAGATGCCCTCGCTCATCGCCGCCGCAGACGACCTGGGTTGCGAGTCGGTGGCGACCGGCCACTACGCGCGTGTTGTCCGCCACGCCGAAAGAGGCCGATTTGTGGTAAAGACGGCGCTCGATGCCGCAAAAGACCAAAGCTACATGCTTGCGCAGCTTTCCCAGGCCCAGCTGGCCCGCCTCGTGCTCCCCCTGGGAGGGACGACCAAGCCGGCGGTGCGCATCGCCGCGCAAGAGGGGGGGCTTTCCGTGGCAGGCAAGGCGGAAAGCCAGGACGCATGCTTCATCGAGGGGGACTACGTCGACTTCCTCAAGGCGCACGGCCTGCCCGACGAGCCGGGCCCCATCGTGAACAGGGCCGGGGACGTCCTCGGCACCCACAAGGGACTTTTCCGCTACACGCTGGGCCAGCGCAAGGGAATCGGCGTGGCGGCACACGAGCCTTACTACGTGGTCGGGAAGCGCCCGGCCACACGCGAGCTCGTCGTCGGCTTCAAGGACGAGGCAAGGATAACAGGCCTGCAGGTCGGGGCCCTGAGGTGGATGGCCTTTGAAAGGCTCGACCGCCCGCTCGAATGCATGGTGAAGCTCCGATACCGCAGCCGCCCCGCCCCCTGCCGAGTAACCCCCAGCACGAACACCACCACACCCGTCGCCCTACCCTGCAGCACGAACACGAACAGCGGCGAGGGGCGAAGCAGCACCGCCACTGCCCGCGTGCAGCTTCTCAGCCCCCAAGCAACGACCGCCCCCGGCCAGTTCGCCGTATTCTACCAAGGCGACACCCTGCTCGGCAGCGGCATCATCCAAGGCCTGTGACACGGGGCCGAATAACCTGTCATGTGACAAGGGATTCTCGATGACACTTACGTGAGATTCTTGCGAGATTCCCCTTGAATTTCCGTCAGGTTTCTGCAGCTTTCCGTTTGACCCCCATCAAAAAGGCGCTAGAACGGCGTCAGGTTCACGCGAGGGTTCTGCATACATCCTGTGTACGATCTGCAAACTCCGGCTGTTAGAATAATACCTACGGAAAGCCCGTGCGAAGTAGGGATCGGACCCCCTCGACAAAAATGATTGTAAATCATGGGGGGAGGTGATTCCTATGAGGATTGACTTTTTGCTTTCTCTTGCAGGATTTATCCTGCAGGTCGTAACTTTTGTAATCGACCTACAAAAGAGAACCCCTTCCGATAAGGAAGGGGACTAAAAGAAAATCCCGAAACGCACTGGGCGATCCGAGAGCCGTGCGGAGCACTTATTCTCCGTGCGGCTCGCCTTGCATTATAGGCCATGGCGGGCGCCCGCACAAGGAAAAATTTTGCCGCCGCTGCGGGCAGTCGGCTTGTGACACGGGGCCGTATAACCTGTCACACGCCGCCCTCGCTGCGCTCGGCGGCGTGTGACAGGTTATACGGCCCCGTGTCACACGCACAGCGCCCCCCCCCGCCGTCGGCGGTGGCGGGGGGCAGCGGGCGACAGGCGGCGCGCCAGCGCCAGCAGCGGCGGCGGCTCCCCGCCGTTCGCCGGGCCTCGGGCACCGACGGGCGCCAGCCGGCGGTGGGCGACAGGCGGTGGGCGGCAGGAGCGCCGGGCAGGCGCTCGGCAGCGGAAAAATGTGTAGAAAGTCTGTATTTCCTGCACAACGGGGGGGGGGGGGCCGTTTTTTTGGGGTTGGGGGGGGGTAGCCACAAAAAAAATCTGATACCCTTCCCGCAGAGCCGTATACCGCATCTTGGGTATAAATTGGGGAAAAAAATACGGCCTAGGGCAAAAAGAATGAACGATGGCAA
>WRIR01000011.1 GCA_009782605.1 Eggerthellaceae bacterium
GTGGGGGAGGGGGGGGGGGGTTGGGGGAGTGTGGGGGGGGGGGGGGAAGGAGGGGAAGGGGGGGGGGGGGGGGGGGGGGGTTTTTTTTTGGGGGGGGAATGGGGAGAGGGGGGTTTGTCGCCCCTCTTGTGGTGCTGGTGGGTGAGGCGGCGGGACTGCCCTGGTGGTGCTGATGGAAGAGGGCGGCTTTGCCGCCCTCTTCCCTTTGAGCCTTCACGGGAAACCTCAGGTTTCGCGTGGAGTAGCTGTTTCGCGTGAAAAGCAGTGAAGGGGTGTTCCCTGTCCTTTCACGTGAAACGGTCGGGTTTTAGCCAATACCTGGAAGAACCATTACGGCAATACTCCTTTGAGGCATATCCTGGTCGACTATCCCGATGAGAATAGTGTGCATCCCTAGCTTCTCCGGATTACCGTAGTCCCAATAAGCGAGGACCTCGGCGGTAGCACCATCGGGTGCATAGCCTGTCGGCGATGTCGAATCCACCAAATAGGCTTGAGCATTGGCGTCTTCAAGAATGGTTGCGGGGGTGGCGTCCCGGGGAGAGGTCTTCAAGAAGTTCTCTGCGTATAGCACGTAGTCCCCCTCAACGGCATAGTTGCCATTATTAACAACTATGAGGCGGGTGGCCTCAACCCAATTACCGTCTGCGTTCCTAACCCGATAAGTAACAGGATATATGCCTTCTTTCGCCAGGTTGACAGCCGCCATCATGGCATCATCGTAGATAACCTGACCGGTAATGTCTGTACCGCTCCCATCGTGAGCCCTGACGCCCTGCATCACGTTATTCGTCCACTCGTCAGGCAGTATCGAGCCGTCCGGGCGCTTGGCCGGGTCGCCCATCCATACGTGGATGGGGGTGGTCACGGTGAGGACCGGGTCGCTGCCGGAGGTGATGGCCGCCATGACCGTTACCATGTGGTCGTCGTCATAGGGGGCGCCCTTCACGTGGAAGGTGACCGGGAAGGTGTCGCCAGGCATGGGGTCGGACGGGAAGGCCACGTCGAAGACCTCGACAAGGTCGGGGCTCCACGGGTCGTTTACGTCCAGCCGCGCCTGGGCCCGTGCAAGCTCGATAAGCCTTGCGTCACGGGCGGCGATTGTGGCGAAGTCGTCGTTGGGTATGTTCATCATCGCCAGGGTGTTGTTCTTGGTGATGGTGAAGTTGTTCGCACCGATGTAGGCGGATGCCTCGTCGAAGGGGAGGACCGTCACGGTGCCGTTGTTGTTGAAGGCGGGCTCTTCATCGGCGGCATAGGCCACCGTGTAGGACTTGCCGTCGGGGTAACCCGCAGCAAAGGCGTCCAGGTCATAGAAGGCCGGCACGTCCCATGACGGGTCGACGCCGGTCACCGAGACGCCGGTGCCCAACGTGACGTCGGGCGTGCGCTTCTCGGCCTTGGCCTGGATGAGGTCCTTCAACTCGGCAAGCTGGCCGGTGCTGTCCTGGCCGAGGGCAGCTATCTCCTTGGCCTTGTTCAGGCCGATGTAGCTGTTCTTGTGGCTCAGGACGAGGTCGGGCTCGGCGGCCGTCAGGTAGGGCGCCGGTGCCATCATGGTGTCGTGCTTGGGGGTCTCGACAAGCGGGTTCCTGTTGCCCGTAGCATCCTCAAGTACGAAGAAGACCTTGTCGCTGCCGTTCAGCGCAGCCGTCGTCTCCTTGGGAAGGGCAACCGACCAGGTTCCGTCGGCACTCAGGGTGCCCTCGGCGATGACCGTGTCCATGCTGTTCACGGCCACCAGGAGCTTGACCGCCGGGTCGGGGTTGTGCGGCTCGGCAGCTGCCTGGGCGGCGCCGGCCTTCCACGAGCCCGTCAGGTTGGCGTCGATGCCGATCCAGACCTTGCCGTTGGCGGAGTTCACCGCAGCAGGGACGGGCGGCAGGACATCCTTGACCGTCGCCACGGCATCAGAGGTGGCCAAGCGGCCGCCGGAGGACGCCGGGTCCTCGGTGCCGCGCCATGCAGAGGTGAGCTGGTAGGCGTCGCCTGCACGCAGGAGGTTGCCGTTGTCGTAGCGCAGCACGCTCTCGAACATGCCAGCCTGCTCGACCTCGTAGACAGCCTCTTCGGCGAGCGACGAGGCCAGCCCGGTCGCAGACGAGCCGTCGATGCCGCTTATCTGGAAGTGCCCGAAAACTTCGCCGTCGGCCACGGGGCGCCCGGCAAAGTCGAAGCCAGCAGGAATCGTCACCGTCGCGCGGGCGTACTTGTCGGCGTTCGTGAGCTCGTAGAGATCGCCAATCTTGGGGGCTGCGTTGTTGCCGCAGATGCGGCGGTAGGGCCAGGTGCCCTGGTTGCCGAAGTTGTCAACGGCCTTGGTCAGGTAGCCCGAGGCGGACTGCGGCGAACTGAAGCCGTCCTTGAAGTTCTTGCCGCTCAAAGTAAGCGTGATGTTGGACCAGGAGCGGTAGGGGGGGCCCCAGATCGGGTCGTCGGTGCCGTTGTTCTTCTTCTTGTCGCAGCACTTGTCAGCCTCGCGGGAATAACCGTTGCCCCACACCGACATGTCGGACTCGATAAGCGCGAAGGTGCTCTTCGTGCCCGTGGTGAATACGCGCGCACCGGCCATGGGGTTGGTGTTGCAGAAGTCGTAGTATCCCGGCTGCGTGGCCTTGAAGTTGAAGTTGCAGCCCGTGTCGAATACGCCGTGGCAGGTGGACTTCACGTTGCCGTAGGCGATGAATACCGAGTCCGGCCCCATGTTGATGTAGCCGTTGCAGTCACAGGTGGTGTCGACGGCCGGGCCCATGTCGGCATATATCTCGATGGCGGTCTGCCAGCCGTTGACGTCGAAGCCCCACTTGTCGCCGTGGAACTCGATGGCAGCGTTGTTGTAGCCGCAGCCCGAGATGCACGAGACCTTGGAGTTGCCTTCGTTGTTGATGTGGATGGTTGCGCCGCTCTCGGCGATGAAGCGGTCGCCCTTGCCCTTGAACAGGAGGGCGGCAGCCTGTGCGGAGCCGTTGTGCTTGTGCTTGTAGATGGTGATGTCCGCACCGTTGGTGGCCTTGAATACCTGGCCGCCCATCTCAAGGCGCACGGTGGCGCCGTACTTGTCGGCCTGGCCCCAGGACTCGAACACGGCCTCGGTGCCCCAGCCGTCGGCGATGAACTTGCCGCCGCTGGCGTGGATGAGCAGGGCCGGCTGCCCATAGTTGCAGCTCGTGGTTGCCTGGCGCAGGCTACGGATATGCATCTTGGCACCGGCAAGGACCTCGACCGTGGCGTTGTCGGCCGCGGCCTCAAGGACGACGGTGCCGCCCAGGACGCCACAGCCCGTTGCCATGCCGTCGACGTCGAGCACGGAACCCGCACCCGCTACCGAGATGGCAACCTGCGTGTAGACCTTCGTGCTGACCGACTTGCCGTTGACCTTCTCGGTCTTGGTGCCGGAGCACTTGTCGACCTTCATCTGGACGGTGTTGGAGTCGCCCGTGTTCAGGTCGCTCAGGTACACCTTGGCGCCGTCGGTGACCGACAGCAGGTTGAGGTCGAGGGATATCGAGGTGTTGATGATGCTCGTGCAGCTAGTCTTCAGGCCCCGGTGCGCGGTGATGGTGGCCACCGTGTCCGCGCCGGAGAAATAGAACTTCTGGGCCCAGAGGACATGCTGGACATCGGACTCGCGGCTATCCCAATTGAGGGTGCCCGTGACGTTCAGGGTTGCCTTGGGCGCATAGACCAGGCCGCAGCGCACGTCGGTTCCGGCCACGTTGTGCAGGTTGATGTTCCAGCCTGCGGAGGCGGAGAGCACCTTTGCGGCAGTCGTGCCATCACCGGTGATGAGGTGGGCATAGGCGTTGTCCGCCCTCTTGGTGCCAACGTTGGCCTTCTCGATGTTGATGTTCTGCAGCGTGAAGGCGCCATCAGCAGGAGCGGTTCCCAGAGCGAAACCCCTCTTGTTGATGGTGGCCGACTCATTCTTGGCGAGCACGTTCTTGGTGAAGTTCAGCGTGAAGCCGGCACCATCGATGGTGAGGCTGCGGCTGACCGCCGGCAGGTCGGTGGCCGAGTCGCGCTGGATGCTGTTCGCAAAGAGGATGTAGCTCACATCCTTCTTGTTCATCGCCGCGATCAGCTCGGCCCAGCTGCTGACCTCTACGCCGCCCGCAGGCAGCGCGGCCGCGGCCATGGGCGCGATGGCGATGCTCGCCGCCTCTGCCGGTTCGGCGTTCTCGCCGTAGATGCCGAAGTCGAACTCTTCCTCAATGAACTCTCCCGCTTGGGGCGCTTGCCCTTCGGCTTCAGCCGTTGATGGGTCGGCCGCTACCACATCGCCGTACTCGACGAGGTCTGCGCTCGGGGCGACGACCTCCTCGGCAAAGGCTTGAAGCGGCGTAAACATCGTTACGGCCAAGGCAAAGGTAAGCAGAATAGCTAGGGGCTTCTTCTTCATATCCCTTCCTTTCTTTGTTTGACCTTCATTACCCACTTGATCCTCTCTCTCTAGTCCTTATCTGCCTTGTGCAGATGTACCTTGCTTGCTCATCCCCTCGTATGAGGGCCCAGGTGGTGCGGTATTCCATCATTATTCTTGCATACTTACCTAATAATAATTATTTCTGTTAATAATCTGTCATCTTTTTAGTATCACTTAAAGGCCCTCCCTCCCCGGCTGATGGCCGGGGAGGGTTCGTATCGAAAGGTCAGTCCTTCTTGCGGCGGTAGGCTAAAACGCCGAGCGCCACGCCGCTTGCTGCCACGAGCAGGACCCATATCCACGGGTTCGTGGTGTCGCCCGTCTTGGGGGCAGCCTTCGGAGCCTCTGGCATAGGCTCAGGCTGCTTGGGCTCGGGGACCTTTTCCCACTGGGCATAGACAGTCATGTCGGCTACGACCGTGGTGCTTCTCGTGAACTCGGTGCCTCCCTCGGGCGTGGTTGCCCAGTGCAGGAAGGTGTAGCCCTCGCGCACAGGCGAGCTGGGCAGGTAGCTCAGCGTCGTCGCGGGCTCCTGCACATAGATCACCGCAGGCCCGGTCAGCGTGCCGCCGTTCGGGTCGAAGTTGACCGCAAAGCGGTCGTACTCCTCGGCTGCGGGCGCGATAACGGTTGCGGTTATCGTCTTATTCGTCGTCGGCTCGGCGACTACCGCGAGCACCGGATGGTACTGGCCGCCGACATTGGTATAGCCGGCCAGGTCGGTCACCATAACGTCGGCAGGCGTGCCGTCGTTCTTAGCGGCAGTGACCCGCGACTTTTCCATAATCTGGCCCGACAGGTTCGTGGTGTCCACGTCTACCTCGGGAAGCGTGAAGTCGTAGGCGCCGATGATGTAGTTCTCGCCGAACACGAAGCTGCCGTCGTCAACAACGACCGCGACTAGGACATAGTCCTCGTTGCCGTCGGAGTCGACCACGCGCAGGCCGACCTGGTAGATGCCCGGCACGTCGCCGGGGACGTCGCCCTCGGCAAGGATCTGGTCGGTGAGGTCGCCGTCCTCGGGGTCATAGGCGGTGGACTTGCCCTTCTTCTGGTCGTTGGTAAGGTCGCCCGGGTTCGAGGACACCGGCACGACGATCGGGCGCTCGGGGGTGATCACCGGCGGGTTGCCGACGATGACCTGCACCTTCAAGGTTATCTCGCAGATGTCGTCGACGTCGGCGACATCGACCATATACAGGCCCGGTGCCGCCGTGAAGCCGCCGTCGTTGGTGATGTGCACGGCCTTGGAGGAAAGCGCGTTGGTCTTGATGTCGGTGGCAACCGCCCCCGCCTCCAGGGCCTCGATCAGGGCATCGTCGGAGGTCAGGCGGTCGGCCTCCAGGAGGCTCAAACCGTCGGCCATGGGGCGTGCGCCGATGATGGCCGCAGCCTCGGAGATGCGCAGCACGATGTCGTTGCCGTAGGTATAGACCTTCGAGCCGTTCGGGTCTTCGGGGTCTATGGGCTCTTTGTCGAGCACATCGGCACCGACGACCTTGGCCTTGACCGGCTTGGTGAGCGTGCCCGAAGGCGCGTCCGGCGCGGCGACAACCACGTCATAGGTGGCTACCGTGCGGGTATAGCCGCCATCGTCGGCAATGGAGATCAGCGACGTGGGCAGCTCGGCACCGGTCTCGCCGTCATAGAGCTTGGCCTGATGCATGCCTATTAGGTGCGCCGGGATGGCCGAGGAGGTGGAGGGCACGTCCGTCACCTTGATCACGAAGGACTGGGCTTCGAGGATGCGGCCCTCGCCGACCACGTAGCGCCCGTCGTTGACCACCACGGCACGGGGGGCCGTGACCGTGTTGCCGTCGGAGTCGGTGACCTCGTAGGTGACCGGGTAGATGCCGGGCTTGTCGGTGTCGACCGGCTTGTTCGGGTCCGTCGGATAATAGATGACGTCGTCGGTGATGTCGCCGTCGCCCGGGTCTATCGCCGTCACGTCAACCATGGCCGTCGGACGGTCCCAGGGGGTGCCCGGCTCGATCTCGTAGGGGGTCCTCACCGAGAGTATCGGCTCGGAGCCGTCGGTCACCGTGGCCTCGACCTCGGCGCTGTAGTCCTCGACAGACTGGTCGGAGACGCCGAAGGTGATGGGGAAGACGCCCTTCTCCGGCGCGAAGCCTCCGTCGTCGACAACGACCGGGCTTGCGTCCGGCGCGGTCGGGACGGTCTTCACGACGCGCGCCTTGGCGGCGTCGATCAGGCCTTCGGGAAGGTCTATCTTGGCGGCGTCCTCGACGTCCATCGTGAAGTCCCACGCGATGAGCGTGTACTTGGACTGGTAGGGGTCGGGGCCCGGCTCGACCACGTCGGCATCGACGACCTCGCCGGTGACCGTCTTCAAAGGCTCGTCATGGCCGACGGCGCGGAAGGTGAACTCGTAGACCCCCAGCTCCCGGTTGGCAAAGCCAGTCGGCACCGGGCCGACGAGCTCGACCTCAAGCGGGGTGCCCTCGAAGTCGTAGGCTTCGGCGAAGGACAGGCGCAGGGCGTCGGCCGCAGAGCCGGTCCAAGTGTTGTCCTTCGTGGACACCACGAAGTCCTTGGCGCCGATGATGACCTCGTTCTCGGGGTCGACGATGAAGCGCCCGTCGTCAACGATGACAGCGCGGTCGACGGAAACCTCAAGCGGGGTGCCGTCGTCGTTGGTCATGACCGGGTCGGCGTAGGTATAGGTGACCGGGTAGACGCCGACCTTCGAGGTGTCGATGGTCGGGAAGTCGCCCTCGTCGTCGGTAACGTCAACATCTTTATAGATGTCCAGGTCGGGGTTCTTCGGGTCTATTACCGTGACACCCTCAAGCAAGTCCTCGTTGCCCAGGAGTGCGGGGTCCGGAGTCTGGTCGACAACCAGGGGGCCGTCATGGAAGATCGTCGGCGGGTCGCTCCAAACGACCGTAAAGGTGACGGGGACCTCTATGCCCTCGGTATCCTTCGGGACGAAGACGACGGGATAGGAGCCGGGTTTCTGCTCGATGCCGTTGAGAACCACGTCAACCGGCCAACCCTCGATGCCGCCTTCGGGGGCGACGATGAAGCCCTCAGCCGCAGCTTTCTCGATAAGCGCCTGCTTGACGTCGTCGTCTAGGCCCAGCAGGTCTCCGGCCTCAGTCCAAGTGATAGTTACGTCGTTGGCGGCCACGGTGTAGCGGTTGTTGTCGTCGGGGTCGCCGGTGTTCACATCGTTGACCTCACCGTCGTCGTCGGGCGTGTTGGAGATGTTGTCTTGGTCGACGACCTTGGCGGTGATCTCGATTATCGGGTCGTCAATGCCCTCGGGGTCGACCACACCGATCTTGATGGGCGCATATTCGCCGACCTCGGGGATCAGGCCCGCGTCGTCCTTGACGGCAGGCTCGACTTCCTCGATGCCCGTGACATTGCCGTCGTCGTCGCGCAGGACATGGACGGCCCTGGCATGGCTGCGGCTCTTGATGAGCTCGTCGGTGGTCTCGTCCGGGGACTCAAGGTCGTTGACCGTCGTGACGAAGTCCCAGGCGGAGACGCCGTAGTCGCCGTCTATCGCCCAGGGGCCGACCAGCACATAGCCGATGGCCGTCGTCTCGTTGCCCTCGGAGTCGATTACGGAATACTCGACCTCGTAGATGCCCTCGACCGACGTGTCGACCGTCTCGGTGTAGGTCACCTTGTCGGTCAGGTCGCCGTCCTCGGAATCGCCCGCGCTCACGCCCTCCATGTAGTCGGCAGGGCCGAAGGGGGCGTCTAGGGGGACTGCCTTCAAAGGCGGAACCTTGAGCCAGGGATGCTCGCCGTTGGACACGGTGACGTCGACCCACACGAAGGCCGTGTGGTCTTCGTCCACCCAGAACTTGACCGGGATGACGGTGGGATAGTTCGGGTCGTCCTCCTCGGCGAATACCGCGGTCTTAAAGCCGCTGTCGTCGGCAAGCGCCGGGGTGCCGCCGAAGGCAAGCCCCTGGTCGGCACGCAGGTAGCTCTGGGTGTCGGCACGTGTCAGGAACTCGCCGTCATAGTCGTCGCCTGCTGCCTGCTGCAGGGCCCTGGCGTCGGCCAGGTTGATGCGGAAGTCGTTGGCGGTGATGGAATAGGTGTCTCCGTTGCCTCCGTGCGTGCCCTTCTCGTCGTCGAGCACCTTGGCGGTGATGGGCCGCTTCAGGTCGGCATATTCCACGATGCCGAGCACCGGATGGTAGTCGCCCGGCTGCGCCGACATCGAGACGGTGTCGTAGACATAGGCCGTTGCAGGCTTGCCGTTGGTCTCCCAGGCCTGAGCCTCGGAGTAGTCCAGGATCAGTTGCGGGATATCCTTGCCCACCACGTCCTTGGACTCGACGACGAAGGACTTGCCCTGCAGGATGTACTTGTCGTCATAGCTGATGGAGCCGTCGTTGACGATGAGTGCGCGGGTGTCCGTCGCGGAATTGCCGTCGGAGTCGGTGACCTTGTAGGTGATGGGGGTCACCGAGGCTGCATTCATCGGGATTGCCGGCAGCACTTCGTTGCCGTTGGCATCGGGGTTGATGACGACCCAGCCGGTAATGTCGCCGTCGTCCAGGTCTCCTGCCTCGACGTCCTTCATTATCTGGTCGCGACTTAGGTTTGTCGGGTTGTCGGGCTCCCAGGTGTAGTTGAGCGGCTTGGGCTCGGCCTTGACCCAGGGCATGTTGCCGTCGCCCACCCGGACCTCAAGCGTCACGCTTGCGTTGCCCTCGGGGTCGGTCAGGGTCACCTGGTAGGTGCCGGGCACCGCTGCGAACCCGCCGTCGTCTTGGACGACCGGGGTCAGGGTCATGATGGTGCCCTCCGGCAAGGTCTTGCGCGCGCCGGCGCCCAGGGCCTCAAGCAGGGCCGCTTCGGGGTCGGGGGCGTCAAGGATGACCTGGGCCTCGGATATGCGCAGGTCGATGTTGTTGCCGAATACGTAGTAGTTGTCCTTGCCCTCCTCGTTGGGGCCGCTGCCGATCTCGTCGGCGTCGACGACCTCGCCCTGGATGGCGCGGGTCAGGGTGCCGGAGGGCTCGTCGGGCGCAATGACCTTGATGTCATAGACCCCGGGGGCTGCCTTGTAGCCGCCGTTGTCGCCGACATTGATGGCAGTCGTGGAGATGGGGTCGCCCGTCTCGCCGTCGTAGAGCCTGGCCTTGGACTTGCCGATGATCTCCTCGTTGATCTTGCCTGCATCGGTCGTGACATCTTTCACCCGCGTCACGAAGGAGTCTGCATACAGGATGCGGCCGTCACCCACGTCGTAGCGGCCGTCGTTGACCACGACGACACGGTCGGCGGTGACCGTGTTGTTGTCGGAGTCGGTCAGGCTGTAGTGGAGCTTGTACAGGCCGGGCTCGTCAAGGACGACCGGGCCGGTCTCAGCATCGGGTGTGACCACAACGGCGTCAATCAGGTCCCCGTCCTCTTCGTCGTAGGCCTTCACGTCATAGAGGTCGCTGTATTTGTCCGGCAGCACGGAGTTCGCGGCACGCCTCGGGTCGTTCGGGTCGGACCCGATCCAGACCTCAAGCGGGGTCGAGACCTCCAGCACGGGCGGTGCGCCCTGAGACACTGTGCCGGTGATGCCGATGCTTTGGGTGTTCGCAGGGTCGTCGTCGGCCAGCACCTTGAAGGTGATGGGCTTGTACTCGCCCAGCTCGGCCTTGAAGTTAGCGCGGTCGGTAAGCCAGGGGACCGCAGGACCGGCCTGCGGGACCAGGGGGATGACCTCTGCCTTGGCCCACTCGACGTAGGAGGCCGGGTCGTTCTTCACGATGTCTGCTGCCTCTTCGAGGTTCGCACGGAAGTTCGAGGCGATGATGGCATAGCTCGACGACTTCTCGCCCGGGTCGAGCGCGTCGGCCTCGGTCACATGCGCAGTGATGGTCTTGGGCACGGAGGGGCGGTCTTCCACTACCCAGGTGATTGGGTATTTGCCGACCTCGGCATTGGCCACATAACCCGCAGGCGCACCCGTCCAGGTCACGTCGAGCGGGTTGCCGTCGATGTCGAATGCCTCGGCATAAGAAAGGCTGCGGGCCTGGCCCTCGGTACCGTCGACGGAGCCGGTGCCGTAACGCTTCACCACGTAGTCGCGGGCACCGATGATGATGTCCTCGTCCTCGTCGATGATGTAGCGGCCGTCGTCGATGACTATGGCGCGCGAGGCGGTGGTCGTGTTACCGTCGGAGTCGGTGACCGAGTACTCGGCCTGCCAGACGCCGACGTTGCGCTGGTCAAGCGTGATGCCGTTGGCCACGACAACCGTGACCGACGGCCACAGGTCGAGGCCCGCCGCATCGTCCTCAAGGTCGCCGACGGTCATGTAAGACGCCAGGTCCTCGAAGGTCACGGGCTTGGGTTCCGAGGTCTTCTGGAGCACCAGGGGGCGCTGCTGGAATTCAATCCACGGGGGGTTGCCTTCGTTTGTCCAGAAGGTGACCGTCACCGAGGCCTCGGGGTGGCCCTTCGGGATGAAGGTCACCTCATAGCCTGTGTTCACCTCTACCGGGCCGTCCCTGCCGATCGCGTTGTCGGTCACGTCGACATCCCAGGCACTGATGCCCTCGTCGGCAACCCAGGCCTCGGCCAGGGCACGGTCGATCAGCCCTTGCTTGACCTCGTCGCTCAAGCCCGTGAGGGCCTTTGCCTCGTCCAGGGTCAGCCATACGTTGTTGGCGCCGACGGTGTAGCGGACATCGGGCTCGTCGGGGTCGAAGGCGCTGTCGATCTCGTCTTTCGGCACCACCTTGCCGATGATGTCCCGGGTGTTGTCGCCACCCACATAACCAGGCTCGGGCACCACGCCTATCTTGATCGGGTAATCATTGGGCTCAGCCTTGTAGCCGCCGTTGTCGACAACCGTCAGCACGCTGTCGGCGGGAGTCGGCTTGCCTTCGGCATCAGGGTTCTTCATGTTCCAGGCCTTGGCAGCCGCCAGGTCAAGGATCACCGGGTCGCTCGTGCCGTTCTTCTCGACGTTGTCCACGCTCTCGACGAAGTCGTAGGCAACAACCAGGTAGTCGCCGATGATGGTGGCGTTTTTGGTAGCCATGACGTATATGGTTTTGGTGGTCGTGTTATGGTCGGAGTCGGTGACCTGGTAGGTGACCGGCTGCCAAAGGTCATGCATGTCCAGGTCGGCCGGCGACTGTGCTGTTGCGGGCTTCACCTCGACGAAGTTGTCGGCATCGCCCGTGCCCACCTTGACGAAGTCGGTGAGGTTGCCATCGAGGTCGTCGTTGGCCGTGACCCCGTACAGGGCCTCCCTGCCCGATGCAAGCCAGTCGGAGGGCAGGATGGTGCCCGCCGGCTGGTTGGTCGGATCGCCCATCCAGATTACCCGGTTCTCGGCGAAGATGGTCGGGGAAAGGGCGTTGTCGACGAAGGCCTTGATAGTCACGACGGCATCGTCGTCCCCGCTGCTCTTGAAGGTGATCTCGAAGACGTCGTCTTGCTTCAGGGGCTGGTTGGCCGCGTCGGCAAAGCCTCCGTCAGAGACAAGCTCCTTGATGGTTGCGGACAAGACGGGGTCGAACTTTTCTTTCGTGCGGTCGCGGACCTCGACCTCGGCGCGCTGGAAGAACTCGTTAGCGTAGTCTGCCGTGCCGAGTTTCGCCACAAGCTGGTTCGCCTCGTAGACATTGATGCGGAAATTCATCGCGATGATGGACTGGTGCGTGCCGTTCTCTCCGTTCCAGTCTTTGGGGGCCATCAGCGGCGGGGTGCCGTCGTTGATGACTTTGGCGGTGATGGCCCTTTGCAGCTCTGTGTGGCCTGCCACCTGCACAACAACCTTGTAGTCCTGCACCACCGGGGTATAACCGCCATCGTCTGCCACTGTGGCAGTCGCCGGGTTGCCCTTGATGTCCCAGGCATGGGAGTCGGACATGTCGATAATCTGCGCGTAGGTGGCGGTGCCGACAACGACCTGCGACGAGCGGACCACGAAGGACAGCGACTCAAGGATGAACTTGTCGTCGTATATGATGGAGCCGTCGTTGACGATGAAGGCACACTGGTCGGTGGTCGTGTTCCCGTCAGAGTCGGTGACCGAATAGGTGATCTGCGTCACCGAGGCCTCACTCAGCGGTATCTGGGGCAGCTGCTCGTTGCCGTCGGCATCGGGGTTGATGACTATCTTGTTGGTAAGGTCTCCGTCTTCCTTATCCCATGCCGTCACGCCTTTCATCATCTGGTCGCGGCTCACCATCGCGGTGCTCTCCGGGTCCCAGGGAATGTTGATCGGGCGTTCTTCAAAGTAGATCTCGGGGAACTCGCCCTCGCCCACCCCGATGGTGAGCAGGATCATGGTCTCTTTTTCCTCGTCCCACACCTCAAAGTGGAAGACCCCCCGTCCGTCCAAGGCGTTCGGGCCGGTAAAGGTGCCCAGGTAGCCGTCCAGGTCCCCTTCGGGGAGGATCATGGCCTTAAGCTCTTCTGTGCTCTTGTTGGGCCAGGTCTTTGCCGCAGCAGCCGCCAAGACCTCAACAACCGCCTCATAGCCGCCCTCTGCCGTATCCTTGGCCTCGCCGGGGCGTTGGGTGGTGCTGGTGCCCCAAACGTAGTTGACAGGGCCGAAGGGTGCCGGGTCGTCGGGGCCGAGCGTCCCGGCATCCACTACCGTGCCGGTAATGTCCTTGACAAGCGTGCCCGAAGGCGTATCCACGGCGGTCACCTTGATGGGATAGACGCCGACGGCGTTTTTGTACGTGGTTTCAACGGTCACGTTGCCGGTAAGGCCTATCGGTGCGCCGGTCTCGCCGTTGAAGAGGGCGACCTTGCCCTTGGAGGTAGCCTCGCCTATCCAGGCAGAGGCGTTCGGCGAGACGTCGGAAAGCAGGGTCACGAAGGAGCGGGCATACAGGATGCGGCCGCCGTCCTTGTTCTCGCTGACCTCATAGCTGCCCTCGTTAACGACCACGACGCGCTTCTTCGTGTCGGAGTTGTTGTCGGAGTCGGTCACGGTGTATTCCAGGGTATAGAGGCCCGGGGTGTCAAGGTGTGCACCGGGGCCGTCCGCAGGGTCGAGGTAGGTGACGACTATGTCTTCCGGGTCGAAGTCCCCGTCCTCTTCGTCGGTGGCGCTCACCTGGTAGAGGTCTTTGTAGTCCGCGGGCAGGATGGCCGTGGCAGGCTTGTCGGCCGGGTCGCCGATCCAGACCTCAAGCGGGGTCGTGACGCTGAGCTCGGGCATAGAACCCTGTGCGACCGTGCCCGTCGGCTTGACTTCCGTCGCCGGGCTGGTGTCAACCCTCTTGTCGGTAACCGTGTTCCAGGCACCGAAGACGAGCGGGTACTTGTCCTCTACGGGCTGGAAGTCGCCGTTGTCTATCACGTAGGGAAGGGCGTCGTCGGCAGAGTCCACCAGCTTGTAGACCTTGACGTCGGATGCCTTGATAAGCTCGTTGTTCAGGTCGAGCATCATCATCTTGGCCTGTTCCACGTTACGCGTGAAGTCGTTCGCGGTCATGGAGTAGGAATCGTTGTCGCCGCCGGGGAAGAGGTGGTCGACGTCGACGACAGTGCCGGTGATCTCCTTCTGAGTCGTCTTGCCTTCGACCATCCAGACAAAGGGATAGTCGTCGATCTCGGCGTTCGCCTTGTACGGGGCCGGGTACAGGGCCGGCATCGTGACATCCGGGTCGGCCGGGTCAAGCCCCACGCCCTTGCCCGTCGGCGGGAAGTTGGAGATGTAGAGGTCGCCCTCTTTCGGCTTGTCGCCCGTTGTCCATGTCGGCAGGGCCTTGCCCTCGATGTCGTAGGCCTCGGCACGCGAATAGGTGCTCACCTGGCCCATTGAGCCGTTGACTTCCTTTTGCTGGATGACGAAGTTCTTGGCGCCGATGATGATTTCCTCGTCCCGGTCTATCACGTAGCGGCCGTCGTCGATGACGATGGCGCGGGTGTCTGTCGCGGTGTTGCCGTCGGAGTCGGTGACCGAATACTCGACCGAGTAGACGCCTACGACGCCCTTGGGGATTGTGCCGTTCGGGGTGCCGTTGACCTTGTAGGCGGTCTCGTCTATGAGGTCGCCGTCCTCAAGGTCCCAGACCGTCATCTTGGCCATGATTTCGTCACGGCTCAGGTTGTCGGTGCTGCCAGGCTCGAAGGGGTAGACGAGCGGGTAGCCGTCCGGTTTGTCGAAGATGATGACCGGGGCGTTGCCCTGCAGCTGGTAGGTCACGGTGGTCTGGACGGTCGGGGACTCGCTTACCGAGAAGGTGACCGGGTATTCGCTGCCTTCCTTGCCCTCCATGATGCCGTTGTCGCCGTCAAGCACGGTAGCGTCCGTGGGTGTCTTGTCGTTGGTCAGCCACCAGGCCTCGGCCTCGGAGGCCTCGATGAGCTTCGCTACGACCTCGGGCGAGGTGCCCGTCCAGTCGGCCGCTTCCGTCACCTGGAGCCCGGCGTAGTCCTTCGCGGCAATCGCGTAGCGGAAGCCGGTATCCGGGTCGGTTCCGTCGGTCAGCTTGTATTCGTCGTCTATGACCGTTGCGGTGATGTCCTGGGTTATAGCGGGGCTTTCGGCTACCGCGATGGTGAGCGGGTACTCGCCCGTGTCGCAGCCTTTTCCGTAGCCTTCTGCGTTCTCTGCAACCATGGCCGTGGCGGGGGTCGTCCCGCTGGAAGAGGCTTGGTCGATCTTCCAGGCCTCGGCGCGGGCGTCCGCAAGTATCGTGTCCGCGTCGGCATCCGCTTCGTTCACGACGAAGCTCTGCGCATGCAGGACGTAGGTGTCGGTGCCGTCGTCGTCTATCAGGTAGCTGCCGTCGTTTACGATGTATACGCGGGTGGCTGACGACGGGTTGCCGTCGGAGTTGGTCACCGTGTAGGTGACCGGGTACATGCCGACCTTGTTGAAGTTCACGGCGTTGTCGCCCGTGTAGGTGACGTCGTCGGTGATGTCGTCGCCGTTCTCGGCGCTCAGGGCCTGGACGTCCTCCATGAAGAAGGCGCGGTCGGCGGCAGCCGGCGGGTCGATGGCGCCGGCAGGCTTCTTTGCCGGGTCGCCTATCCAGACGTTGATGGGGGATGTGAGCGTGATTATGGGCAGGTCGCCGTCGTAGACGTGCACCGTGATAGTCACGTAGTAGTCCGGCTCGTCGGGGGCGCCCTTCACGTGGAAGGTAAGGTCGTAGTCGCCCGCATCAACGGGGCTTGTCATCTCGACCGCGTAGACCTCGACATTGTCGGGCGACATCTTGTCGTCGGTGGACAGGCGGCCCTCGGCCCCTGCCAGCTCGATGAGCTTGGCGTCGCGCTCTGCAAGGGGCATGTCCATGATGTCCGTTGCGTTGTTCGCCGAGATGGAGAAGTCGTTCGCGCCGATGTAGGGGGTTGCCTTCTCATAGGGCAGGACGGTCACCTTGCCGTCGTCCCTGTCGATGTACTGGTCGGGGGCGTACTCGATCCCATAGGTGAGGAAGTATTCCTTGCCGTCAGGGTTTGCGGCCTTGAAGCCTGGCAGGTTGTATTCGCTGCGCGGGCCCCAGTCGGGGTCGACGTCGGACACCTCCACCGCAGGCTCGGGGCTGGGCGGGGTGTCGGCCCAGTTCGCCTTGGCCTCGATGAGGTCTTTCAGGTACGCGAGCTGTGCCGGGTCGTTCGTGCCCAGGTCGGCTATCTCCTGGGCCTCTAGCACGCCGATCCACTTGTCGGTATGGGTCAGCGTCAGGGGGGCGTCGGTTACTACCAGATAGGGCGCCCGCGACATCATGACGTCGTGGTTCGGGGTGGGTGCAAGTGGGTTTTTGTTCGCATTCTTGTCTTCGAGGACGAAGGACACCTTGTCGCCCTCGCTGAGCGTGCCCATCACGGCCTCCGTCAGCGTGTAGGACCAGGTGCCGTCGGCAAGGAGGGTGCCCTCGCCGAGCTCGGTGCCGTCCTCAAGCACCGCGTACAGCTTCACGGCCGGCTCGGGATTGTGGGGGCCTGCCTCGGGCAGGGGGCCCGGGGCAGCCTGGGCCGCTCCGGCCTTCCAGGTGCCGGAGACCGTCGTTTCAAGGCCCGGCGACAGTGCGCCCATGTCGCCGCCGTGCGAGCTTATTTCCGCCGGGACGGGCGGCAGGGTGTCGAGGACGGTGACAGGTGTGCTGAGGATGTCCTCGGGTTTGGCGAATTTCCCGTGCCAGTTGGCATCGTCGGGGTCTTCGTCGCCGCGCCAGGCTTTGGCAACTTGATAGGTGTCGCCCGCGTACAGGAAGCCTTCGGGGTTGTTGTAGCGCACCACGCCCTCGAAGGAGCCTGCGTCTGTCTCTACCGTATAAATGAGGTCTTCGCTGTTGTTGCTCCCCGAATGG
Source organism: Eggerthellaceae bacterium (assembly GCA_009782605.1). Lineage (GTDB taxonomy): Bacteria > Actinomycetota > Coriobacteriia > Coriobacteriales > Eggerthellaceae > WRIS01. Next base: position 16,705 of record WRIR01000011.1, read on the forward strand.
CGGAAAGACTGCGTCTGGCCGATCTCGCTTTGGAAGGTCGTGCCGTCGCGTGTGATGTCGAAGATGGCATAGGCCTCGTCGGTCCAGATATAGCGCATTCCGTCGAGGCCTTCGGGCACCTGCCCGAGTGCACGCAGGTACAGGTCGGCGTTGGTGGCCTCTAGGAGCTCATAGAGCGTCGGCCCTGCGTTGTTGCCCGAGATGCGCCGGAACGACTGCATGCCGTCGACCATCGCCTCGTCGAAGGTCATGCCGTTGAGGGAATCGGGGGTTTGGTAGTAGGTGTCACCGTATGTGGGATGGTCAACCAGCGTGTTGAAGTTTTCCCCCTCAAGCGCATAGTCTATGAGCGACCAGTGCAGGTAGGGGTCTTCGTCAACCTGGTTGTTGTCGGAGGAGAAGGTGGTGCCGTTGCTCCAGACCGCCACGTCGGAATAGGTGGAAACGAATTTCGAGCCAGACTCTTTGTTCTGGAAGGCAAGGGCGCCTTCGCTTTCGTTGGTATTTGCGAAGCTGTAGTACAGGGGTTCGGTTATCTCAAAGGTAAGCCCCTCATGCATGCCGAAAGCACCGTTGCCGTCGACGGGGTCAACGTTGCCATGGGCGATGATGAAGGCCTCCGGGCCCACGGTAATGGTCCCGTCGTTCCAGCCCGGCGTGCCTAGATCTGATGTGCCAACTGCAGCAAGGGCAGCCCCTTTTTCAGAATAGAGCTCGATGGCCGACCCGGAGCCGGCGATATCAAAGGTGAAATTATCCCCACCAAACTCAAGGGCGGCGCTACTCTTCGTGGTGATGGCAGTTGTAGCAACCGGTCGATTGCTGCCGTCGTTGTGTATTATCACTCGGCCGCCGCTTTTGATGTCGAACGTGTTGTTCGAGCCTCGGCCAAGGCGTAGGGCGGCAGAGTCAGGGTTTCCGCTGTTCGGGTTTCCTGCCTCTTCGGCAGGAACCCCCGAGAGGTCGGCCAGGTGCCTGTGAACCCGCAAGAACGCCTTGTTGGTTACGGAGCAGACCTGGGAGTCGGCTACTGCAAAAAACATCGTAGGCCCGTTGTTGCCCGAGGTGCCATGATTCTCAACGATCATCTCGGTGCCGTCGCCATCAAGGCTGAATGTGCCGCCTTCGATCTGCTGGGTAAAGGCATGGCTGCCGTTGGCATCCTTGCCCATTGAAAGTGCCTGGACGCTCGCTCCGTTCCTGACAATCGTGCCGCCCTTGATGCCTCCGATTGCAAGCGTTGAATTATAAAGGTTGTTGGTGCCCTTGCCTTCAGAGCGAAGGGCCAGCTTTGAGTTGTCGACCAACAAATCGGCTTGTACGTTTATTCCCTCAACAGGGGCAAACGACCCCGGAACGTGAACAAGCGCCCCGATAAACAGCGCCTGTGTGTTTGCGGCAGCCTTGTGCTTCGTGTTGTCAAAGTTGATTTCAGCATTGTTGATGAACTCTACCTTACACTGTGTGGAGTTCGCCCCGTTCCTCACATGAGCCTGTACAAGGTGGCTGGTGTCTCCTGTGAGCGTTGCCTTGGCCCCGTCGTATACCTGCTCGCGAACATTGACCATTGTGTCGTCGTCCGGGTTGTTGAAAGTGGCATCCCAAACAAGCTTGCCCGTAACTTCAAGGCTGCCGGAAACATTGCTTACAAGGCCGCCGGTCTGTGTGCCGACCCCCTCAACATCCTCCAAACAAACCGTCCAGTTTTGGCCATCGGTTGTGTCTATGGGGGCTGTAATCATTTCGGTTCGCGGGAAGCTCATGCCATATTGGGGATAATACAAGTCAAAGGAGTAGAGAAAGCTCACTGCCCACGGATGGGCGCCGGAGGATATGAGGTAGCTTAGGGGGTGGTCTGCACTGGTGCGCTTGATATATGTATTAGTAAGGGTGAAGATGGAATCGGGGGCATCCTCTGTCAGCTTGAAGCCGGGGCGGGCAGACGACGAAGAGGTGGGGTCGCCGCCGAAGTCCAGCGTGTTGCCTTGGCCGTCGATGGTGAGGGTGCGGTCGACTATCAGGTCGTAGGCGGCTGCCGACAGGGTGGAAAGGCGCGGGATGTCGTTGGCAAGGTAGATGGTGGTGACATCGGGGTAGTTGTTCAGGACGTCGACGAGGTCTTCCCAGTCGGAGACCGTGGCCGCGGCACCGCTCACGGAGGGGCCGCCGAGCGACAGGGGCATGATGGAGATACCCTCGGCCGGGCCGGTGCCATCACCCTTGGGCGCGGTTTGGCCGGCGGTGGAGCCGGGCTCGTAGGCCGACTCGTAAGAATCGGACGGGGCGGGGCCGGGCGGGGGGCTGGCGGGCGGGGCCGCGACGTCGGGCCCTTCCGCATCGCCGGTGTCGGCGGCGGGGGGCTGGTCTCCTTCGTCGGGGTTCGTCGATGCTGCCTCGCTGCCGGCCGCGTCGGCTGCCGGGATGTCGGCTTCGTCGGCGAACGACATCATGGGAGAGGCCATCATGATAGCCAGGTTGATGGCGAGCACTGAGGCGAGCGCTTTCCTCAAAGCACTTGTCCTCCTGCCCTTCCGTCCCTTGGCTAAAGCGCGCTTCCCTGTATTCATGTTTGCCACCTCTGTCCTTTCTTGCGGTTCTTACCCGGTGGTGCTCTTTCGTCTGGCGGTGCCTGGTGTTCGGTTGCTTGTTGTTGCCTGCGATAGTGCCTGGTGGTGCTTCCCTGCTTCTTGCTGCATTACCTCGCCTGTGTCGGCGGCGGTTGTTCTGGTTGGGCTTCGGCCAAGGGCGCGACCTGCTCGATACTGCTTACCACGAGCGTTTCGCCCCGCGTAGCCAGTTGGTAGAGGAATACGTCGTTGACCGCCGTGGCGGTGCCCTTGTGCACGACGGTGTAGTAGGGCTGGGTCAGCACGTAGACGCGGGACCCGTCGATGCGTATCTCGCCGATGGCGAGGCGGTGGAAGGCTATCCGGTAGCCGGAGTCCTTGTAGGCCTGGATGAAGTGCGCGGCAGGCGCGGTCCGGGGGGCGGCGGGCGCTTCCGGGCCCGAGGTGCCCGGGACTGCGAGAGGGGGGGCCGTATCGGCGGGGGCGGCGGGGGCGACGTGGTCGAAGACGGCGGTGGTGCCGGCACTAGTATTAGTAAGGTAGGCGGCCCAGTCGGCGTTGAGCGCGATGATGCGGCCGACGGCTGCCTCGTCGATGGAGTAGCCGGGGCCCTGGTTGTTCTCGACGGTGAGCGGTTGGAGCGCGGCGGCGTTCACCGACGTGATGTTCGAGGCATAGGCCTCGAAGGTGAGCGCGGAGTCGTATCCGAGGTCGGCGATGGCCGAGCCGTGGTTGTTGGGGAGCTGGCTGCGGATGAGCTCAAGCGGGTCGGTGGGGGGCGCGGGCGCCGGGGCTGGCGCTGTGTCGGGGACGGCGGCCGTATCGGCGGCCGCTGCGTCGGCTTCGGCTTCGGCGGCAGCCGGCTTGCTGCTGCTGCCGGGCGAGCCGCTGGCAAGGGCCCCGGTGACGGCGAGCGCGCAGACGACGACCACGGCGGCGGCGAGGACCGCCGTGCGGCTGCGGGAGGCGGCGGCAGGGGCGGCTGCGGGGACAGGCGGTGCCGCTGGTGCGGGCGCTGATGCCGCCACGGGGGCGGCTGGTGCGACGGCTGCAAGCACGGCGGGTGCAGCTTGTGCGGCGGGCGCGGGCGCGGCGGCGCTGGGCGCGGCATGGCCGGCATGGCCGGGCTGCCTGTCGTGGCTCTCTGTCTGGGAGGCGGCCTTCAAGGCCTCAAGAAGGTTGTTCTTCGGGGCGGCCCGATGCTTGGGCCCAGGTTCGGGCCTGGCGGCGGCGCCTTCCCCGATACTTTGCTTTGTCGTTTCGGTTTTGCTCACTCAACTACATTCGTTCAGTGATAGGTAGCTCGACTAGGTCAGAAGACTCCGTCAAAAGCGAAAGGTCTCATTTTTCCCCGAATACCTCTAGCGCGCTTCCTACCATCCCCATGGCAGACCTCTTAGTCCCGCTTCTTGCAATTGTGATAATTACAATTAACTAAGTGGCATTATACACGAACCTCCAGAGAATTACCTGGAAATTCTAAAAATCTTGCATCGAGGGCGTGTGCGGTCTTGGGGTACAATGGACGGGAGAGGATTTCACAAAAAGCATAGGAGACGCCATGGTTCCCGTTCGCATCCAAACCCTGATAGTCGCGAGCATGCCCGCCCCTTCCATCATCGTGCTGAAGCCGGTGGAGGAGGGCCCCCAGGACACGATGTTCCGCATCGTCCCCATTTGGATCGGCGTCAACGAGGCGACACAGATGGGGATCGCGCTTGAGAAGGCGCGGTTCTCCCGGCCGATGACCCATGACCTGTTCTTGGACGCGCTGACGAACCTTGACGCCCGTATCGAGTATGTGCACATCCACGACGTGAGCGACTCGACCTTCTTCGCCAAGCTGGTGCTGCGCCAGCATGACCGCACCATCGAGCTCGACGCGCGGCCGAGCGACGCCCTTGCCCTGGCGGCGCGGCAGGAGGCCCCCATCTACATGGACGAGCAGGTGCTGGAAAAGGCCTCGTTCCCCTACGTGGTCAAGAAGCACCTCGACCCCGAGACGGAGCTCGCGGAGTTTAGGACCTTCGTCGAAAGCCTCGCCCCCGGGGACTTCGAGGGCTAGGGGCGGCGGCGCAGGGCCAAGACGCCCTGGCAGACGCCCTCGGCGAGGCATCATGGCAGGTGCCCCCGGACGCGGCAGGGGCGGGGACGGCGCGGGGGGCCGGGGCCCCTAGTCGCGCTGGGTGACGAGGGCCAGGGCGGCCACCTTGTCGTTGTCGGCCACGTTCATGACGCGAACCCCCTGCGTCGAGCGGCCGAGCAGCGAGACGTCTGCGGCCGGCGTGCGCACCAAGACCCCCTCTTCCGAGATGATCATGAGCTCGTCGGTGTCGCTGACTATCTTCATGGCTGCGAGCTGGCCCTTCTTGTCCGTCATCGTGATGGTGTAGACGCCCTGGCCGCCGCGGTGGTGGACCGGGTAGTCCTCGGCGGGGGTGCGCTTGCCGTAACCGCGCTCGGTGATGACGAAGAGCTCGGTCCCCGGCTTCGCTATCTCCATACCGAGCACGCGTGCCCCGGCGGGGACGGCCATGCCGCGCACACCCATCGTGTCGCGGCCCATCGCCCGGGCCTCGCCCTCGTCCCAGGTGATGGCCTTGCCCGCAGACGAGACCATCATGACCTTCTGGCCCTGGGCGACGCGCTTCACCGATATCAGCCGGTCGCCGTCCTTGAGGTTGATGGCGATGAGGCCGTCGCGGCGGGTGCGGTCGTAGAGGCTCATCGAGGTCTTCTTTATCATGCCCTGCTCGGTCGCGAACATGAGGTGCTCGGCTTCGGGGAAGTCCTTGGTCGCGATGACCGCCGCTATCGTCTCGTCCTTCTCAAGCTGCAAGAGGTTGACGATAGCGGTCCCGCGCGCGTGGCGCGAGGCCTCGGGCAGCTCGTAGACCTTGAGGCGGTAGACCTTGCCCTTGGTGCTGAAGAAGAGCATGAAGGCGTGGGTCGAGGCGATGAACAGGTGCTCGACGAAGTCGTTGTCCTTGAGGTTCACGCCCTGCATTCCCTTGCCGCCGCGCTTCTGTTGGCGGTAGGTGTCTATCGGGAGGCGCTTGACATAGCCGGACTTTGTCATCGTCACGACCATGTCCTCCTCGGCTATCAGGTCCTCGACGTCGAGGTCCTTCATCGCCTCGGCCAGGCGGGTGCGGCGCGGACTGCTGTACTTCGCCTTGATCTCAAGCAGCTCCTCCTTGATTATCTCGCGCACGAGGCCGTCGTCGGAAAGGACGCGCTGGTAGAACTCTATCTTGCCCAAGAGGTCGCGCAGCTCGTCTTCTATCTTGCTGCGCTCAAGGCCGGTCAGGCGGCGCAGGCGCATCTCAAGGATGGCGTCGGTCTGCTTCTTGGTCAGCTCGAAGCGCTCCGTCAGGCGCTCGGCCGCCTCGGCGTCGGTCTGCGAAGAGCGGATGATGTGGATGACCTCGTCGATGTTGTCAAGCGCGATGATGTAGCCCTTGAGGACGTGGGCGCGCTCCTCGGCCTTCGCGAGCTCGTAGCGCGTGCGGCGGACGACGACCTCTTCCTGGTGGCCCAGGTAGTGCTGCAGCATCTCCTTCAAGGAGAGCATCTTGGGGACGTCGTTGACGAGGGCGAGCATGATGACGCCGAAGTTCACCTGCAGGGTCGTGTGCTTGTAGAGCTTGTTGAGCACGACCTGGGGGATGGCGTTGGACTTCAGGTCGATGATGATGTCGATGCCGTTGCGGTCGGCGCCGTCGTGGACGCCGGATATCTCGGGCAGCTTCTTGTCGCGGATGAGGTCGCTGAGCTTTTCGAGTATCTTCTGGCGGTTCACCTGGTAGGGTATCTCCGATATGACGATTGAGCGGCGGCCGTTCTTCTCTTCCTTGACCCTGCTCTGCGCACGGACGATGACGGAGCCGCGGCCGGTCTCGTAGGCGTCGACGATGCCCTTCTTCCCCATGATGATGCCGCCGGTCGGGAAGTCGGGGCCGGGCAGCGCCCTCATGAGGTCGGCCGTGGTGGCTTCGGGGTTCTCCAGCAGCAGGCAGGCGGCGTCCACGGTCTCGCCCAGGTTGTGCGGGGGGATGTTCGTGGCCATGCCGACCGCGATGCCCGACGAGCCGTTGACGAGCAGGTTGGGGAAGCGGGCGGGGAGGACCTTGGGCTCTTCGAGGCGCTCGTCGTAGTTCGGCTGGAAGTCGACCGTCTCTTTGTCCAGGTCGCGCATGAGTTCCATGGCTGCCTTGTCGAGGCGGGCCTCGGTGTAGCGCATGGCCGCCGGGGGGTCGCCGTCTATCGAGCCGAAGTTGCCGTGCCCGTCGACGAGGGGGAGGCGCATGGAGAAGGACTGGGCCATGCGGACCATGGTGTCGTACACGGCGGACTCGCCGTGGGGGTGGTACTTGCCGATGACGTCGCCGACGGTGCGTGCGGACTTCGAGTGCGGGCGGCTCGGCGTGATGCCGCTCTCGTTCATCGCGAAGAGGATGCGGCGGTGGACCGGCTTGAGGCCGTCGCGCACGTCGGGGAGGGCGCGGGCGACGATGACGCTCATGGCGTATTCGAGGAAGGAGGACTGCATCTCCTTTTCGAGCTCTGCCGGAACAACCGTCGTCTCGGCGAAGCTGCTTGCGTCCAGATCTTTTTCTTTTGCCACGTTCTTGCTCCTTTAGGGGTGTCGCTGGTGGTGCGGGCTGCAGGGTGCGGGTGGTGCGCTGGCTGCAGGGTGTTTTTCGTGGTCGCTACGCTTCATCTTGTGTTTCATATGCCGTGTTTCTTCTGCTTTATGCTTCATGTTGTGCGCTCGACCCTGTCTTGCGGGCGGGCGGCCGTTTTGTGCGCGGCCCTGTTCGCCGGGCGGGGCTCCGTGCTGGGCGCCGGGCCGGGCCGGGCGCCGCGTGCCCTCAGATGTCGAGGAAGCGCACCTCCTTCGCGCGCTTCTGGATAAACTCCTTGCGCGGCTCGACCTGGTCTCCCATGAGGTCGCTCACCACCCTTTCGGCCTCCGAGGCGTTCTCGATGCTCACCTGGAGAAGGGTGCGGGTGTGCGGCTCCATGGTGGTCTCCCAGAGCTGGTGGGGGTCCATCTCGCCAAGGCCCTTGTAGCGCTGTATGTCGTACTTGTCCGGGTCTTCGAGCTCAGCGAACTCTTTGCGCAGGGCGTTGTCGTTGAACAGGTACTTGTCTATCTTGATCGAGCGCGAGTTCTTCTTCTTCAAGCCGTAGAGCGGCGGCTGCGCGATGTAGATGTAGCCGAGGTTGATGAGCTCAGGCATGTAGCGGTAGAAGAAGGTTAGGAGGAGCGTGCGGATATGGGCGCCGTCGACGTCGGCGTCGGTCATGATGATGATGCGGTGGTAGCGTGCCTGCTCGGCATCGAAATCCTCCCCGATGTTCGTCCCGATGGCCGTGATGAGCGCCGATATGGTCTCGGACGACAGGGCGCGGTGCAGGCCGGCGCGCTCTACGTTGAGTATCTTGCCGCGCAGGGGGAGTATCGCCTGGAACTTCCGGTCGCGGGCCTGCTTCGCAGAACCGCCGGCCGAGTCGCCCTCGACGATGAATATCTCGGAGAGGGAGGCGTCCTTGCTTGAGCAGTCGGCGAGCTTGCCGGGCAGGGTGAAGGAGTCCAGCGCCCCTGTCTTGCGGGAGCGCTCGCGGGCGAGGCGGGCGGCCTCGCGGGCCTTGAGCGCCTGGGTCGCCTTGTCGATGATGCGCTTTGCGGGCTTGGGGTTCTCTTCAAGGAACTCTGCGAGTCCCTGGGTGACCGCGGTCTGCACGAGCGAGCGTATCTCGGTGTTGCCGAGCTTCGTCTTCGTCTGCCCCTCGAACTGCGGCTCGTGCAGCTTGACCGACACGATGGCGGCAAGGCCCTCACGGGTGTCGTCGCCGGAGAGGTTGTTGTCCTTGTCCTTCAAAAAGCCCTTGCTGCGCGCGTAGTCGTTGATGGTGCGCGTGACGGCCTGCTTGAAGCCGTCGAGGTGGGTGCCGCCCTCCTGAGTGTTGATGTTGTTCGCGAAGGCGAGCACAGAGTTGGTGGAATAGGAGGTCGACCACTGCATGGCGACATCCACGGCGCCGTCCTCGTTCTCTGCCTCGAAGTAGATAGGCTTGTTGAGCGTCTCCTTGCCGACGTTAAGGAACTTCACAAAGTCCTGGATGCCGCCGGCATACTGGAATACTTCCTTTTTCGGGGCACCGGACTCATCAGGTGTGCGTTCGTCGTTCAGGACTATTTTCAGGTTCTTGTTCAGGAAGGCCATCTCGCGGAAGCGGTTCATGAGCGTTTCGTACTCAAATACCAGCGTCTCGGTGAATATCTCCGGGTCGGGCCAGAACTTTATCGTGGTGCCGGTGCCTTTTGCCGCGCCGACCTTGTGGAGTTTCTTGACCGTCTTTCCCCGCTCGAAGAAGATGGCGTACTCGCCGTCGTCGCGCTTCACATACACTTCAAGGCGCGACGAGAGGGCGTTGACCACGGAGACGCCCACGCCGTGGAGGCCGCCGGAGACCTTGTATCCCTCGCCGCCGAACTTGCCGCCGGCATGCAGGACGGTCAGCACCACTTCTACGGTGGGTATCTTCTCTACGGGATGCCTGTCGATGGGGATTCCACGACCGTTGTCGACAACGGTGACCGAGTTGTCCTCGTGTATCCAGACGTCGATCTTGTCGCAGAACCCGGCAAGCGCTTCGTCGACGGCGTTGTCGACCACCTCGTACACAAGGTGGTGCAGCCCGCGCGGGCCGGTCGAGCCGATGTACATGCCGGGACGCTTGCGGACGGGTTCGAGCTCTTTGAGGACCTGGATGTCCGAACCGTCATAATGGTTAGATTTTGCCTGTGCCACTCACTGCTCCTTTTTAACTGCGTTTGCTGCTTTTAGGGACTCCTGACGCGCTTCATAAAACAAGGGCAGGGCGCGCCCAGAAGAAAGGTAACCCAAGGATTGTATCATAAAACCCTATGGTAGAAACACTTTTTGTTGTGTTTAAGGTCTACCAGAGCGAATATGAGGCACTATATCTTGCATTAACACTATATTTTCACATTTTTCAGTGTTTCGGTGCACAGGGCGGCTGCAACGGGCTTTCGGGAGGTATTGGGAGCTCGGGCCGCGGGGGGCGGTGCCTCAGCCTTGAGGTGTCGCTTCCGCGCTTTCGGTCTCGGCGCTTCGCCGCCCCTTCTCCCATTCGAGGCTTGCAGTCATGGCGCTGGCGATGCTCGCCTTCAGCACAGGGTCCCCCACACGGGAAGCGAGGTCGGCTACCCACTGCGCCTCGTCTGGGTCGAGGGGGGCCGATAGGGCCTCTTCGGGTCCGGAGCCTTGCTCTTTTTGCTTGAAGGGGTGCATCTGCTTGTAGCGGCCCCGGGAGATGGCTATCTTGAACTCGTGTATGTCCTCGTTGAAGTCCTGGAGAAGCTTGAGCTTTATCAACTCCCGCCGTGCGTTGACTTCGGCAGCAGAGATGCTGTCGCTCATGTAGACGGTGAGTGTCTTGTAGGCGCCATCACGTATGATGTAGACGGAGTTTGTGTGCTCCAGCAGGGGCTTCTCAACACAGGCTGCCCACATAGCGCAGACTTGGGCTGCTCGTTGTGCCGTCTTTATCTGGGGGTTTTCTGCGCCTATCTTCTTGTGGAGCTCTTTTATCCCTTCGGACAGCTTCTTCATGGAGCCTTTCCTCCCCCCTGCGCCTGCTTGGACGGGAGCGTGACAACTGACGCGTCTTGCATGGCTTCCTTGGGGAAGTAGTCAAGCGTCGTCGTCGTGATGAAGGTCTGGATGTCGTCGGAGACGTAGCGCAGTAATGCGCTACGGCGGGTGCTGTCGAGCTCGCTCATGACATCGTCAAGGAGGAGCACCGGCTTTTGATGGGCTATATCCTGGATGGCGGCGAGCTCGGCGAGCTTAAAGGCCAGCACGAGCGAACGCTGTTGCCCCTGGCTCCCGTATATTCCGGCATCGCTGCCGTTTATAGAGAAGCCTACCCTGTCTGTATGGGGGCCTGTGCACGCCTGTCGGCGCTGTCGTTCCTCAGCTTCTTTTTTTTTGAAGGACGCGGCAAAGCGGGCCTGCACTTCTGTCCTGTCGAGGTCTGGCAGTGTGTCGGCGAGATCGTTGGCACTGCTGTCGGCACTGCTGTCGGCGGTTCCGCTGCTGGAGCTGGTGCTGCCTTCTTTCCAAAAAGGGGTGTATGAGCAGGCTAGGGTCTCACTGCTCCCTGCAATACCCTGGTAGTGCTCTTGAATGAGGGGCGCGAGCTTTTGGAAGAGGGCATAGCGGTAACATTGGAGCTGTGTGCCTATCACTGCAAGGATGTCGTTCACACTTTGGAGGACTGCGGGCGGTTGCTCTTCCTTGAGCAGGTAGTTCTTGTGGCGGATAAGCCTCTCGTAATCCTTCTTGATGGTGTGGTAGTTGGCATTGAGCTGCGTACCGATAGCGTCGACGGCTGCCCGCCGTATGCTGTGCGGCCCTTTGGCAAGATGGAGGTCGTCGGGCGAGAAGATAACTGAGGGAAGGATGCCCCGTATATCTTTAGGGCGCTTTTTTTTCCCGTTGACCTGGTATTCTTTTTTTTCTTCCGAGATATTCAGGCTTACCTTAAGGTCCCGGGAGGTGCTTTTCTCCCAGGCCTCGATACGCGCCTGGGGCTGGCCCCAGGCGACAAGCTGCTGCGTTGTTGCGTTCCTGAATGAGGAAAGGGAGGTAAGGAGCTGGATAGCCTCGATGATGTTCGTCTTGCCGGCTGCGTTAGGCCCGACAAGGATCGTGAGGGGGCCGATATCGGACAGCTCGAAGGTGGAGTAGCTCCTGAAGCCTTCGAGCGTCACGGTGTCGATGGAAAGGTCCATGCCTGCGGGCCGGGCGCGGATGCCCTACGATATCTTTACGGGCATTATGAGATAGAGGAACTTCTCCCCTTTGTCGGTTTTGAAGACGCCGGGTTTCGAGGGGCTTTGTATCTCAAGCAGCACGGTGTCATCGTCGATGCTGTTCAGGCCCTCGATAACGTAAGAGTGGTTGAAGGCTATCATCATATCCTCTCCCTCTATCACGGCGGGCAGCGTTTCCTGGGCGCTGCCTATGTCCTGTGCGGTGTTTGAGAGCTGGAGCGTCTGGGAGTCCTTGTTGATGTCGAACTTGACCGGCGTCGACTTCGTGTCGATGAGTGCTATCCTGCGCGCTGCTGCTATCAGGAGGCGGGGGTCGATGCTCAGCCTTGTCGTGTGTGATTCCGGCAAGAGCTGCTGGTAGTTGGGGAAGTTCCCTTCGAGCCGGCGGTTAATAAAGACAGTGTTTTGATATTTGATGACTATCTGGTTTTCCGACAAGCCGAGCGAAATAAGCTCGTCTGCCTTAGGAAGACTCGCTATATCTTGGAGGAAACTTCCAGAAATTACCGCCTCAAATACTTCATCTTGTGGTTCTTCAAGGTCGGCATCGGCTATGGCGAGGCAATAGGAATCCGTTGCAACCATCCTGAGGTGTGTGTCTTCCACTTTAATGAGGACGCCGGTGAGTATAGCCCTGCTCTCATCCCGCGAAACTACGCGCGCGACTTTCTTCACCATCGGGGCGAAGACGGAAAAAGGTATCCGGGCGGTCTGCTGGGGCTCTATGGAGGGAAAGCTGGGGAAGTCCTGCGGGTCGAGGGTCTTGAGGGAGAACAAGGTGCTGTCGCAGCTGACCGTGACTCCCTGCTCGGCGGTTTCTAGCGACACGGCAGCTTCGGGTAGGTTCTTGACTATGTCGAAGAAGAGCTTACCGGGGACGACAGTTTCCCCTTCTTCCTCTATAAGGGTGCTCACGCTGTATTGGACGGATAGCTCCAGGTCAGTCGCTTGCATGGTCAGGGTATCGTCGTGTGCCTGAAGGAGGATGCCTGAGAGGATAGGCAGTGTCGATCGGGTGGAGACGCCCTTATGTACGACCGTAAGGGCGTTTTGCAGCTCGGATTTGTTGATGCTGAACTTCATTTCCGTTCCTTTGTTTCGTTTTTAATCACAGTTTTATATTTGTGTTGCTATCTTATAGGAAAAATGCCTGTGCGTAACATGGTGGCAGGCAAAAAATAGTCTTTTCTCTTTTTCTCTTATATTGATGTTTTATATAACAGTAATAATAAAGGCTGTGGATTTGTGGATAAAGGGCGTTTCGCGCGGTCACCGTGCTTATTTTTTGAAACACCGGCTGTGTATAAAGTGCTCCTTGAATCAATAGGGATTATTGCTTTTTTTATCATTCCCCAGATTTATCTGCTTTTCAGCAGGGTATGAGTCATCTTTCAGTCATTTTTCAATCACGAGTCCCGGATTATCTGACGCAGGTTCTCTATCTCTTCGCGCAGCTCCCGGCTTTCCTTGAGCTTTTCCTCCACGTTGGCGACCGAGTACATAACGGTGCTGTGGTCGCGGTTGAACTTCTTCCCAATGTCGTTGAAGGGGATGTCGAGCATGTGTCGGCAGAGGTAGATTCCTATTTGACGTGCGTATATGATATTCCGTACTCTTTTTTTCCCTACGAGGTCGGCGTGGCTTACCTTGTAGTAGCCCTCGACTTCCTTTTGGATGTCCTCGACGGTGAGTTTTTTGGAGGGGCCTCCTGAGAAATGGTTCTCGAGGAGTCTGCGGACGTCGTCGAGGCTGATCTTTTGTTGGTCGGAGAAAGTCATCTGGTAGATGACCTTAGTGACGGCGCTCTTGAGCTCCCGGATGTTGGAGCTTGAGTTCTCTGCGATGTATATCTGGACGTCCTCAGAGATGTTGAAATAGGGTTTTTGCTCGCTTTCCTTGTACTCTTCGATGAAGTTCTTCACAATCCCGAGCTTCGTCTCGATTTCCGGCGGCTGGATGTCGAAGGTGCTGCCGGAGTTGAAGCGGGTCGTGTAGCGCTGGTCCATGTCGATGTTCTTCGGCGCGCGGTCGGCCGAGAGCACGACCTGTTTCCCCAGCCGGGTGAGCTTGTTGAATATTTGGAACACGATCTCAAGCGTCTGTTTTTTACCCTGGAGGTATTGGACGTCGTCGATAAGCAGGACGTCTGCTTCCTCGTAGCGGTTCTTGAAGCGCTTGTAGCTCGACTTCTCCTTGTCATGTGCGACGGTTGCCTCCATGTAGTCGCTGAGGAATTCCGCAGAGTCGATGTAGACGGTGACGAGCTCGGGGAGGGTCTCATGCAGGTAGTTTTGGATGGCGCAGAGCAGGTGCGTCTTGCCCAGCCCGCTTTTCCCGTGGATGAACAGGGGGTTGAGGTGGGACTTGCCGGGCGTCTCTGCGACAGCGACCGCCATGGAGTAGGCCATCCTGTTCGACTCCCCGATGACGAAGTTCTCGAAAGTGAGCGACGGGGTCGGATGGAGGATGTCGCTTGATGCGCTACGAGACATATCGCCGATGGTGTCGGGAGCGTTGCGTGGTGTGTTGGGCGACATGCTGCGTGTGGGATGGGACGGCGGGTTCTCTGTGCCTGCTGTGGCCACGGCGGCTGTGTTCGTCTGAGCTTCTGTGCCTGTTCCCTCGGGCCCGCTGCCGCCGTTGGATGGCGATAGGCTTTCGGCTTCTTCCTCGCCTGTCAGGGCCGGGGCCGCTGCTGCGTCGACCTCGATGCTGACGGTATAAGGGGTCTGGTAGAGGTCGAGCAGGGCCTGTTTGATGAATTCTATGTAGTGGCGTTCGATCCATGTCTTGATGAAGTCGTTGTCTGCGGTGAGCATAAGGAAGCCGTCGCTCATCGCCTGAGGGTGGAGCCGTGAGAAGAAGGCGTTTATCTGAGTGGAGTCGATATGGTTGTAGCTTTTTATGTGGTTGCAGATGTCTTTCCAGGAAGAGTTGAGTTTTTCAGCATCCATATCTTTTCCCCTACATTTGGTTTAGGCTTTCTACCAGGTATTCTACCAGGTATTTTTCAGTTCCTGTCCTGTCTTGCCTGGGTTTTTCCTCGACGGTTGCCCAGCTCTCGTGGCTTGTGCGGTTTGTGTGGAGCCTGCCATCTTCGTAGCTTATACGGCTTGTGCATAGGGCGCGGCTTCCGTCGGCGCGGCTTCCGCCTGCCGAGCACGGTTTACCGATCGGAGCACAGCCTACTGATTGTTGTGCATCGGCTATCCCCTGTCCCCATCAATAGGAAGAAAGCATCAGATATCCGCAAACCGCAATGGGTGTGGCGGCAGGCAGGAAAAGGTATGGCATGCAGAGGCGCGGCGGCCTCCCGAAGGTTTCATAGGGCCTTATTTGAGGTCTTCGGAAATCTTGAATCCCAGGTCAGTGAGTATTCTCTTCTGGTTGTAGGTCTTTTCGACAAGGCCGTACTCTTCGAGGCGGGAGAGCGTGACATAGGTGCTTGACTGGGGGGCGCCGGTCAGCCTCACGAGGTCGGTTATACCGAGCGCGCCTTCTGTGTTGAAGAAGGAGAGGAAATCCCTTTCCCGGTCGTTGAGGGGGGGTGTCAGCGGGCGTATCGTCGGTTTTGCCCCCGTTGCGGGCTGTTCGTGCGCTGTCGCCTTTTCTGGTTGGCTGACGAGGCTTATGGTGACGACCGCTCCTGTTTTAAGGTTGTCCTCGATAGAGATGCTCCCCTGCGAGAAGTCCAGGTACTCTTTGACAAGGGGGAATCCGGATCCAACGCCCCTGATATATTTCTTCATCGGCTCGACGGCTGAGGTGAAACCCGGGAGCTGCGCTTTGTGCTTCTCGTCGATGCCGGGGCCTTGATCGGAGAACCTGATGACGTTGCCTTTGTCGAAGATAGAGACGACAACCTCGCTGAACCGGGCATGGATGAAGTTCTCGGTGACCTCCCGGATGACGGTATAGGGGATGGCGCCGCCTGCGAGCTTTGCCTGTTCGTAGACTTTCGAGGTGAGGGATTCGATGTGCTCGGTCGTTGGTGCGGGGCCTACCTCGATAATGCGCGGGGCGCTGCGGAAGTCGTCGTAGCAGGCGATACGTGCGCTGGTCCCGACGAAGGAGTAGTCGTAGGCTTCGGGCGGGAGGGGCTGGGAGGCGGTGGGCTGTGGCCGGTGCGCGCCTTGTTGCGGCTGTGGCCGGGATGTACGCCCGGGTTCACCGGGCCCCTGCCAGATTGTCCGAGGCGTGTCCGGGAGGATTTCAGGGCCGATGTTTTCGTCATTGCTCAAAGCTGTTCCTGCTATCGCTTGCTATTCAGCGGTTTCATATTTTTTCATCATAATTCAGATGTCCGTACAGCGCAAGTAAGCGCGAAAAGGGCTTTTGTAGGGCCACATGTTGAAAACAGGAGGTACTTATTCGATTCAGCGCACACAAAACAGGAGTTTCTAGAAAAGTTTCCTAGTTATCCACTATTTATTCACTAAATGTGGAAAATAAGAAAAGTGAGAAAACGAAGAGGAAAAGCGAGCGAAAAATAAGCAAGGGAATGTTAATACAGGCTGTTCTATCAGCTGAAAAATTGTTTTCCCAGATGAAGCGGAGAGGTTCGACAGAAAGTGGCAAGAGGTCTTTCGCAATGGCCGGAGAAAGCGGTACATTTGTTTGAAGAAAAGTAAAATCCTTATAAAAGGCCTGGTAAATAGAGGGTTTTTTGAATAATGAAATTTTTCCCGAGAACAAAAGGAATTTAAGATTTCTTTTAGATTTTGCTTGACTTTTACAGTCTTTTTAGATTTCCACAATCCTGCATGAGTGAAACCTAGGTTTTCCACTTTTTCCACAATCCGGGGAGCTCAAAGAGCCGGCGTTTTCGGTTTTCGGGGTAGGAGGGGTGTCAAGAAACCTTCCGGAGAACCACGCGGTGCTGTACGCTGAAACACCAACGAAGCATTAATGAAAACATGAAAATACCTCTTGAAAAAGAATCGTTGACATCCTTTTTAAGGGGTATATAATTTGGAGGTTATGCTTTGACAAGGAAGGAAGGGCTATGAAGCGCACATATCAGCCGAACACCCGGAAACGGGCGAAGTGCCACGGCTTTCGCGCGCGCATGTCGACAAGGGGCGGCCGCGCTGTCTTGTCCTCGCGCCGCGCTAAGGGACGCAAGCGCCTTTGTGTATAGCGGGGCTGTGTTGGAGACTGTCAGGTCCAGCACTGAGATTTCGCACCTGTTTGCCAACGGACGGCGCCTGAGCGGTCCTTGCATCACCGTTATCGCTATGGAGAGGGTTCCCCAACACGGCCAGAGGGGCCGTGTTGCTTTTATAGCGGGCAAAAAGCTCGGGAATGCGGTGTGGCGTAACAGGGCAAAGCGCCGTATGAGGGCTCTGTGCAGGGATTTGAAGGGCCCTTGGGACGGTTATGATGTGATATTTCTCGCAAAACCGCGAACAAACGAAGATTCTTATAGTAAAGTGCTCAATGTATGTAATGCGCTGCTTGCCAAGGCTTTGGGCGGGGTGAATTAGCGAGTTTTCCGTAAGGCGGCCAAATTGGAAACGGTTGTGAGATTGGTGAAAAGGCTGCCTTGCACGCTGGCGGTCCTCTTTATCACCTTCTATCGTGCGGCTGTCTCCCCGCTGCTGCCGCCAAGCTGCAGGTTTGTTCCGTCGTGTTCGGAATACGGGTTGATAGCCTTTAGGAGATACGGGTTCTTGAAGGGTTTTTGCCTTACCGTGAAACGCATCTTGAAGTGTCGTCCGGGAGGCCCCCACGGGTACGACCCTGTTCCCTAACAGGGGACGAAGAGGGCTCGGCCAGGGGCTTCTTTGGCATGTAGGAAGGATATAGGGTATGTGGGAAGCATTTAAGGATTGGATATTCTGGGTCATCGACGGCTTTCATAGCGTGTGTGGCGACTGGGGCCTTGCCATTATCCTTGTTACGGTGATCTTCCGTGTGCTCATCACCCCTCTTATCCACAAACAGACGAAGTCGACCTACCAGATGCAGAAGGTCCAGCCCTTACTACAAGAGATACAAGAGAAATACAAGGACGATCCGATCCGCAAGCAGGAGGAGATGCAGAAGCTCCAGGCGAACGCGAACTTCAACCCCCTTGGTGGCTGCCTCCCCATGCTGCTGCAGATGCCTATCTTCATTGCGCTCTTCCAGGTGTTGAGGGAGATGGAGACCAGGGTCCAGGGGATGGGTTATTCTTTCTACAACTTCGTGCCCGACTTGGTGATGACACCAGCACAGGCATTCGCCTCGGGATATGGAACATTTGTACCCTTTTTGATCCTGATGTTGGTCTTTGCGGGGTCGACCTTCGTGCCCATGTTCTTGCAGCAGCGCGGCAAGAACAGCCCTCAACAAAAACAAACGCTCATGATGGGCGGAGGCATGAGCATTTTCATGCTGTTTATTAGCTGGAACTTTCCCGCAGGAGTCCTTCTCTTCTGGGGGGCGTCCGGCCTGATCGGCATCCTCCAACAGCAGGTTTCCCTGGGGATCATGAGGAGCCGCGACGTCGAGGATGAGGCCGTAATCGAGCTAAAGCCCGTCGAGGTAGACGTGACGCGCAAGGTGAAGAAGCCCCGCCCTACGAAGAAGACGAAATAAAGGACGACGGAAGGCGGAAGACGGAAGGCGCCTCGCGAGGCGTTTCAGCAAGGCGTTTCGAGACAGTAGTCTGCGGCCTGTTGTGGGTCGTTGGAATATAGGTTGTATAAGTAAGCTATTGGGTGCGAAGGAGTTCTCATGCTAGATGAAACCACACAAGATTTCCTAGAGGAAGCGTCTCAAGACGAGATCGAAGAAAAAGACGACGCGGGCAGCAGCCGGGAGCCCGACGAGGGGCAGCCGACCGACAACGATCCAAGCGAGGGCGATGTCGGCATTGCCGATGTCGACGACGCCGACAACGACGCTGCGGGCGATGCCAGTGCAGCCGACGACGTTGATGCCGACGAGGAGAAGACGGAAAGCGACCAAGGGCAGTCAAACGGTGAGAATTGGTCGGACGACAGGGAGGGAAACCTTTCCGACGAAGAGCTTGACGCGGTCGCAGATGCTGCAATCGCGATCCTCCAGGGCATTCTCAAGTATCTTAATGTCGGCGAGATAACCATTGACGAATACGAGGGCGACGAAGGCGAGCTGATACTCGACATAACCGGCGATGACCTTGCCGTCTTGATTGGTCGTCACGGGAAGACCCTCGATGCCATTCAGACCCTCGTTTCCGCAGTCACTGTGCGGAAAATGGGGTTCCGACATCCCATAGTCGTTGACGTTGAAGGATACAAGAACCGACAACGCCAAAAGCTGGAATCTATGGCCCAGTCCGCCGCCAATCGAGCTGCCGGGCAAAACAAGAGCATCAAGTTGCGACCGATGATGCCCTATGAGCGCCGGATAATACATGTGTCCCTGCGCCACGATGAAAGGGTCGAGACCGCCTCAGAGGGAGAAGGCAGTGCCCGTCACGTAGTGGTCATCCCCCAATAGCCTTTCATTATGCGCAGAATGTTTCACGTGAAACATTCTGCGCATATATCAACCCAGCCCCAACAAAACTACCGAATACAGCGAGACTCCCGGAATGGCACCACGTGACCACAGGCCCCAAATGTTTCACGTGAAACATTTCTCTGTTTTACCCCCCCCCCCCTCTCTCTCTATTTCTTCCCTTTCTCCCTCCCATTCTCTCTTTTCTCCGGTGCCACCCCTCTTACCCCGCCTCTTGCCCCCGCGCTCTTCGCCCCCTTTGTCCCCGTTTCGCCTTGCGGCTTTTCCTGCGTCCGGCATTCGGATGGTTGTTTGATCCTCGCCACCCCTCGACAGTCTCGCGTTTCTATATTATTTTTTTGAAAGGAAACCTTATGAATGCCCCAAGCCTCCCTTTGAACACTTTCAAAATCGAGAATGTATCCCCCGAAGAGAGAAGACTGCTCGAAAAACACCTCTCCTTGATTCTCGCAATAAATTCTGACATCAATTTAACCCGAATCGGCTCCTTTCAGGAAGGACTTCTTCTCCATGTTGAAGACTCGCTTGCCGGACTGCCCGAGCTAAACAATGCGCCAGAAGGACTCTACGCAGATTTAGGAACAGGAGCCGGATACCCGGGAATACCGCTTGCCATCGTTTCAGGGCGCCACACCGTCCTTGTCGATTCAACACAAAAGAAGATGGCCGTGCTTGACTCGGTAATTAATGAACTGGGAGCTGGGAAACACATACAAACCCATGTCGGCAGAATCGAAGGTCTGGCAAAAACTAAAAGAGAGGGTTTCTCAGTCCTAACGGCAAGAGCACTCGCACCGCTTCCTTCTCTCGTAGAACTAGCCTCGCCCCTTCTGTGTCTTTTCGGACAGTTGGTTTGCTACAAAGCACAGATGGACGAAACAGAACTGTCCAGTGCAGAACTCCTTAAAGAAAAAACGGGAATGACTTTGGTTTCTGACAGAAAATTCCTTCTGAGCGATTCATATACTACGAGAAGGATCCTGGTCTTTGAAAAATACAAGCAGGCAACACTCTTGTTGCCTCGAAGAGACGGGATGGCACAAAAGCGCCCCTACAAACCGTAGTTGCGAATACCGCAGCCTCTAAATGTTTCACGTGAAACATTTGCCGCATTTGAGCGAGAGGATCCACAGAAGTCAGTGTTTTTTGCTCAATAAAGAAACAGAGCGCGTGACAATGTCGTTTCGACGACGCTGAGCCTCTCTGTGAATTGTTTCACAGACGCCCTCGAAATTGTCCCAAACGGCGGAATTTGGAAACCGGAGCTCCTTGATTTCCAGCATCTCTAGATAAGTTGTTCGAATCTGATCCCTTTTCTTGTGGTGCTCCTCGTAGTGCTGCGATCCGTCAAGCTCAATCGACAAGCGAACTTTGTTGCAGAAGAAGTCGACGATATAAGGACCTACGATTTTCTGCTGCCTAAAATGTAGCGAATACTCGTACAGAAACCCAAACCAAAGTCTTTTTTCCGTAGGCGTCATGTTTGTTCGCAAAGACGAGGCATTTTTTACAAGATTGTTGTTCCGTGGAAGTCCCATTGCTCTCCTTTCTCTCGGTGCTATGATATACGAGAAATGACGACAAAAATTAGAAGAATCTTTAATGAGTTTTTCACGAAAATTCAAAAGGAATTACACTTTTTTCTCTGGAATCATCAATCTAGAAATAACAGAAGCTCGCAAAATTCTTATTCATACATCGCTGCTTCCGAAAATGTTTCACGTGAAACATTACGGGCAAAATGCAAATTACCCCAAGCTGCCAATCGTTCTGCCAGGAATGTTTCACGTGAAACATTTTCGGCAGAAACAGATGGGGCAAAACCAGCGAGGTACCATCAAGCGAAAAGCACCCGTTTTCAAAACTGCTTACCACACGCAGTCGTCATCAATCGGAAGAACACGCTTTTTATCTGCCATGCTCTTCAGAATGTGTCCGATGCCTTAAGTGTTTCACGTGAAACATTTTCCCTGTTCCCTAAATTCCTCTGCTGGAAGCGATAGTTCATGTATACTGACATCTGTCATTTACAGCTCCGCGAGAGGGGGCCTTTGTGGGAATATTTGATGGTCTGAAACGAGACAAAACGACAGAAGAGACTATCGCTTCAAACGAAAACGAAGAAGAAAAGCAATTGGAAAACCGGGAAACCCCCGAAGAGCCCGAAGACTTTTCCGAGCTTGACGCAGAGAACGCCGAAATCACAGAACGCGAGGTCAACCACGTTATCCAGGAAGTAGAGCCTCGCAAAATCAAGTCTTTCAGCGAGAAAAAACCCGTCAAACACACTATTGGGCAAACGAAGGTGTTGGCAATTATCAACCAGAAAGGCGGGGTTGGAAAGTCCACAACCGCTATAAATCTTGCTGCGGCACTTGGCGACATGAAAAAACAAGTCTTGCTTATAGACCTTGATCCACAGGGGAATTCCTCAAGCGGTCTCGGAATAGAGAAAAACCAGGTCAACCATTGTGTCTATGATGTTTTACTGAACGGCGTGCTTATCGAGGAGGTCATTATTCCCGATGTGTGTGACGGGCTGGACCTGATTCCGGCAACCATCAACCTTGCTGGCGCCGAAGTCGAACTGGTCTCCGAAATGGCGCGGGAGAATCGTTTGAAAGACGCCGTGGGGAGCTTACGGGGAAAATACGACTACATCTTCATAGACTGCCCCCCGTCGTTAGGCCTGCTCACCGTTAATGCTTTGGTGGCGGCAGACAAGCTGCTTATTCCCATTCAGTGCGAGTTTTATGCTCTTGAGGGAGTGACAAAACTCCTTGACTCAATGAAACGAGTCAAAAACATCCTGAATCCGCGCCTTGATATCTTCGGTGTGCTGTTGACAATGTACGACTCCCGGACGACACTTTCCCGCCAGGTGTCGGACGAGGTGCGAGGATATTTCGGAAAAGGCGTTTTCAAAACGATAATCCCTCGTTCGGTGAAGCTGTCCGAGGCACCGAGCTTCGGACAGCCCATAACCGAATACGACCCTTCAGGCAAAGGGGCACAATCATACATAGATCTTGCAAAGGAGGTGGTTTCCCGTGGCTAAACCGACAAAAAGCGGCCTCGGTCGCGGCCTGAATTCCCTTTTAAGCGGAAGCATGGAAGAAGCTTCGTCGACCGAGACAGTACAGACGAGCACGGAGCGAACACAAAGAAGCGCTCCGAAAGTAGCTGGTGACGAAGAGGCGAAGACCAAGCCGGTATCAGCATCTTTTCCGAGAACCGAAAGCGAAACCCCGCCGCAACAGGGGACGACGATCAGGGCGACAGCCACAGACGCCGGCGAAAAGGGAGCGGCGCAACAGGAGGCGCAATCTGAGACCCAGCCGATAGTGCAATCGGGGCAGCCGGTGCAACCAACACCATCAGAGCAACCAGCGCTGTCGGCAATGCGACCAACGGCAGCAAAAGGAAGCAGCTCGCAAAAGCCGACGGGTAAGGAAGCGACACGCCCCCCCTTCGAGGAAGACGATCACGTGGTAATAAAAGGCGTGAAAGAACGCGTGCCCGACGAAGTGTCCATCACGTTGGTCCAGCCGAACCCTGAGCAGCCCCGCACATATTTCAAGCAGGACGATTTGGAAGAGCTTGCCGCCTCCATTGAGAAAAACGGCCTGCTACAGCCGGTTCTTGTGCGTTCGGTGGGCAAACACTATCAGATTATTGCAGGTGAAAGGCGCTGGCAGGCGTGTAAGATGCTTGGCATGAAGACGATAGCCGTGAGGGTTCACGAAGCAGACGACGACAAGGCCCTGGAGCTGGCGCTCATAGAGAACCTTCAGCGCTCGGACCTCAACCCTATCGAAGAAGCTTACGGTGTCCGGCGCCTCATGGAGCGGTGCGGGCTGAGTCAGTCCGAGGTTGCTGAGACGCTTTCAAAGGGCCGTTCGACTGTCGCGAACGCGCTGCGTCTCCTGGAGCTTCCGGAAGAGGCACAACAGCTTTTGTTTGAAGAGAAGATTTCCGCAGGACATGCGCGCACGATACTGTCGATTCCGACGCAAGAGGGAAGACAAAAGTTGACCGAGCGCATGATAAACGAGAAGATATCGGTGCGTGAGGCAGAAACCATCGCGCGCCTGTTTGCAGGACCTCAAGGAGTCCCGAATGCCGGTGCCCGCCCGCTTGTCCCTGTCTCCTTCAAAAAGGCCGCACGGTCGTTGCGTGAAGCATTACAAACAAATGTACGTATAAAAACAGTCCAAGGAAAGAATAAGATAGAGATAGAGTTCAAGGACGAAGAAGAACTAGAACAATTGTTTGCTTTTATTACCGCCTCAGGGAAGCGGAGGGATACACAGAAGGAGATGCTCGAAAACGAGGTGTCGAAAACTCCCGAGACAACCGGAACGACAGGCGCGAAAACGGCGGTTGCTACAGATGCGGCGAGTACGGTCGACCGGACATAGCAGGCGCTAACAGGCGCGACAGGCCTCGCCGTCGCAGTGGACGGGGGTGGTCGTGAAAACGAAGAAAGCACGAAAAGGGCTGTGGGGGCGAAAGAAACCTTGCGGGATATCGGGCGAGGCCACACAGGTGGGCTTCGGCCGCGATGGGTGGGCCCTATCGGGTTTGCTGGTTGGAGCGTGTCGACCGGTTCAACCGGTTCAACCGTGTCGGCTGATCCAGCCGTGCGACTGATCCAACCGATTCAACCGGCCGGGTCGGTTTGGCCCTGCCCGGCGTGGAGCCCTTTCATCGAGCTGCCCTGTTCTGCCTTGCTGTCCTGCAGCAGACTCGTGTCACTTTGCCGGGGAGGGGTGTTGTTCCGAAAGGGTGTTCTTGAGCTGGCCGCAGGCTCCCGCTATGTCAGATCCTCGCGACTGCCGCACGGTGACGGGCACCCTCTCTTCCTCAAGCCGGGCCGACCAGGCTTGGAAGACCGAAGAATCGCTCGGGCGAAAACCGGGAACCACGTCGGCGGAGATTGTGCGACTAGAAGCCATATTGTCGAAGCGGTCGGACGACATGCCGCCGCCGGACACCGCGCCTCTGTCGGACGACGCACTGCCGCCTGACGACGCGCTTCTGTCAGATGCCGTGCTTCCGCCGGACACCGCACTGCCCTGTGGAACGGCGTTCATGGGCAGCAGGTTGACGTGGCACAGCAGGCCCGAGCAGAACTGGACGAGGGCGTCCAGGGCCGCAGGCGTGTCGTTGATGCCGTCTACGAGAATGTACTCCAAAGAGACACGCCGGTTCGTGCGCCTCACATAGCCCAAGAGGGTCTCTTTGAGCAAGGGCAGCGGCTCGCCCGCAAGCTTTGGCATCAGCCGGTCGCGCACGCGCTGTTCGGCAGAGTGCAGGGAAACTGCCAAAGTGAACTGTTCGGGCTCCCCGGAAAGCCTCTCGATGCCCGAGATGATGCCGCACGTGGAAATCGTGATGCGGCGCGCGCCGACGGCCAGCCCCTTGGGGCTGTTCAGGATCCTCAGCGCGGCAAGCGTGTTCTCGTAGTTGAGGAAGGGCTCGCCCTGCCCCATAGCGACAAGGTTGCTCGCCCGCACCCCGAAGTCTTTTTGGGCCATAAGGACCTGGTCGACGATTTCGCCGGGAAGCAGGTTTCGGGTAAAGCCCTCCGTGCCGGTCGCGCAGAAGGCGCATGCCATCGCACACCCGATTTGTGTGGAAAAACAGACCGTAAGCCGCTTGGCAGAAGAAGGCTGGGAAGGGGAACGCCCAAGGGAGAACTCTTGGGAAGAGGGGTGTTCCACAGAAGCAGACTGTGCAGAGGCAGGCCGCGCAGAGGACAGGGCGGGGATCGCCACCGTTTCGACACGGCTGCCGTCCGCAAGCTCCACAAGGTACTTGCGGGTGCCGTCCCGGGATTCTTGCCGATCGACGACGCGGGCGCTTCGCAGTGGGTGTTCCCCTTCAAGGGTCTCCCTGAGGGAAAGAGGCAGGTTCGTCATCTCGCCATAATCGGCGGCTCCCTGGCGATAAAGCCATTGGACAACCTGCTCGGCGCGGAAGCGGGGCTGCCCGAGCTCCTCCATGAGCCCGGCAAGTCCTTCGAGCGAATACGCTTTTATCTCGTTTTTCATGAAGCCCATTATAGCGGCAAAAAGATGCGGTTTGCTATAATCCTTTCCGGAACAAACGAACGGCGGAGCGTAGGTCGAGCGAATCAGGCAAAGTGAATCAAGCGAAAAGCCGAACGAAGCGACAGAGGCAAGCGACAAATACAAGCGACAGAGGCAAGCGCGCCGAACCAACCAGGCGAACCAGGCGAACCAGCAAGCGACGGCAAACACAAGCACACAAGCACACGGATGTCGGAACACGAATACACACGAGCCTCAGACGAGCCTCGCAGTGAAGGGAGGAACAGTTGGCAGCTGTCCCTTTTGAGCCCAAGAACTGTAAAGTCGCGCTTCTAGCGGGCGGCACGAGCGTCGAGCGCGAGGTCTCGTTGGCATCGGGGCAAGGCGCCCGACGGGCCCTTGAGGCTGCCGGATTCCCCGTGACGATGCTCGACCCGGCTGCCAAGGCAGACCTGAAATTGCTGGTAGACGGTGATTTCGACATTGCGTTCATCGCCCTCCATGGGAAGCATGGCGAAGACGGTGCCATACAGGGGCTGCTGGAGGTGCTCGAAATCCCCTATATCGGGTCGGGCGTCGGGGCGAGTGCCCTTGCCATCGACAAGGCAAAAACGAAAGAGTGCTACGAGCGCGCGGGGATCAGGACGCCCAAGGCGCTTGCGCTTTCCCGTCCGCCGTCCCCCCCTTCCCCTTCCTCCCCCTCGTCCCCGCCGCCTCCCCTTCCGCAGGGGAAGCCGGCCGCAAAAATCCTCGAAGAGGTGGGGCCTCGCTGTGTTGTGAAGCCCGCATCCGAGGGCAGCGCGCTTGGGGTGTTCATGGTGGACTCCGCACAAGCCCTCGAGGAAGCCCTTGGGAAAGCCTTCGGGATCGACGAGAAAGTGCTCGTCGAGACCTGCATCGAAGGGAGGGAGCTGACCGTTGGCGTGCTGGGTAACGAGGCCCCCTATGCCCTGCCGGTCATCGAGATCGTGCCGATCAACGAATTTTACGACTACGAGTCAAAGTATGCTCCCGGCGGGTCGAAGCACCTCTGTCCAGCGCCCATCGCCGAGCAGACGACTAGCGAGATTCAGGCCCTGGCGGTTAAGGCCCATCAGGTGCTGGGCTGTGCGGGCGTTTCGCGCAGTGACTTCATCGTGGACGATGCGGGCGACATCTGGATACTTGAGACGAATACCATCCCGGGGATGACCGAGACCTCGCTCCTTCCCGATGCAGGGCGTGCCGCAGGCATCGAGTTCCCCGAACTGTGCACGCTTCTTGTCGCATATGCGTTCGAGCGGTACGGAAGATAGGCCGACGGAAGATAGGCCGACGGAAGGCAAGCGGAAGGCACGCGGAAGGGAAGCCCGGCGCAGCGAACGCGACACGGTGAGCCCACGGCGTGAAATGCCGATGTGACGAGCCTGCGGAAGGGAAGGCTGATAAAACGAGCCCGGCGAAGCGCGCCCGGCGCAAGGTGCGCGGTGCGGAAGCCCGCCCCCTAGAACATCGAGAACACCTAGAACACGCCGCAGGCCCGCAGCCCGAAGACAACCCCGGCGAGCGCAACGAGCAGCAGCAGCCAGCTTGCCAGGGAGCATCCCTTGTTGCCCTTCCGTGCCTGTTCAGTGATCTTCTCCGTCAGGCTCCGATGCGTCTTGAGAAGCACGGTTCCCGGCTTCTTCCCGGGGAACGGGACGCTTTGCGCAGGCGACCAGGCACCGCCGCTTTCGAGCAGCCCTTCTACCTCCCGCTCGCCCAGCTCAACGCCAGGGCGCGACCCTGCGGCCATCTGTCGGGCAATCCCCTCGACGAAGGCATCGAAGGAGGCGCGCTCGGCCGGGTCTGCCGCGTCGTAGCAGACGAGTGCAGCCTCTCCCCAATAGCGTCCCGGTTCGGGCTTTTCGCTGTAGGCGACGAAGGAAAGGAGCGCGTGCAGCTTCCATCCGCGCTCTTCGCAAAGGCTCAGCTGATGGGATGTCGTCGGGTCAAAAAACCCGACCAATGCGCCGAAGCGGTTTTTGAGCCAGGCGACACGCAGCCCCGCGGCAGGGGATTCCCCGGCATACGGCTCCCCGGCAGGAGGCTCCCCGGCGCCCGGGCCCTCAACCGCAGGCTCATCGGCACGTGGTATCCCGGCATGCAAACCTTCGGCAGAAGGCCTCTCGGCGTCCGGGTCCCCTTCGGCATGGAATTCGATCTCGAACAGGTCGCCAACGAGGCTGTCCGCACCCAGCAGGCGGGCGGCGTCTCTCTTTGATGCAGTGTCGAATCGGGCGTACCTTCCGTAATAAACGTCTCGCATGACAAACCCCTTCCACAGCCTTTTCGAGGGCTTCCCCCGGGGAGGGCTCCTTCCTCGACGAGCCCCTTACCAGAATCCTCAGCCAAACAAAAGTATCGGGAAAAAGAGTACCGAAATCAAGCAATTAATTCCAGTTTCCCGAAACCACAATCTAGAAGTTGGACGCAGGTTGTGGGATGCAGGGCCTCGGGCTGTGGAAGGCGAACTGCAAATTGCGGGATGTGAGGGAAAGGAGGAAAGCAAGAGGAAGGCAAGAGGAAAGCAAGCTACAGGATCGGATTATGGAATCGGGGATTTGGGTTGGGCAGCGCAATCAGATTATGGAATTTGGAGTGGGGTGCTGAAAAGGTGATAGGCTGGGTCGTATGAAAAAGCAAGCAGCATCCATAGGCGCCTCTTTGCGACAGGCGCTTTCCGAGGGCACCTGCACCGCCGTCTGCGAGCGCTACGCCTCGCTGTCCCCTGCCGCGCAGACAGGCGACTTCGGGGCGCTTGACCAGGATGTCGTCGTCCTCGACACGGAAACGACGGGCTTTTCGCTCAATCACGACGAACTAATCCAGATTGCCGCGGCGCGGATGAGGAACGGCCGGATCGACGAGTGGTTTATCACCTTCGTGAACCCGGGGCAGCCTATCCCCGAAGAGATCACCCACTTGACCGGCATCACGGACGAGGACGTTGCGGATGCGCCGACCCCTGTCGAGGCGCTTATCGGGCTGGTGGGCTTCGTCGGCGATTCGGACATCGTCGCCCACAATGCGGAGTTCGACCACAGCTTTGTGACCAAGGACCCGTCCGGGATGCCGCTGCTCCAAAACACCTGGATCGACTCGCTCGACCTGGCGCGCATCGCCCTGCCGCGCCTGAAATCCCACCGCCTGATCGACCTTGTCCGCGCCTTCGACGCCCCGATATCCACCCACCGGGCCGATGCCGACGTCGAGGCCCTGTGCACGATCTACCGCATACTGCTCGCCGGCGTTGCGGCAATGCCGCAGCCGCTGGTCCAAGAGATAGCAACCATGGCCGAGGATGCCGAGTGGCCGACCATCAAGGTCTTCAAGCACTTTGCCGCAGATGGCGCAGCGGAAGGGCCTGCCGCGGAAGCCCCCGCTTCCGCACCGGGCACGATCTCCCCCGCGACCGCCGTCGCCCCCGCTGCAGCAGGCACAGCGGAAGGGCCCGCAGCCACACCTGCTGCAGCAGGCGCAGCGGAAGGGCCTGCCGCGGAAGCCGCTGCATCCAGGGCATCCGCCGCCGGTGCGCGGCCTGGGCTCAACCTGCGCGCCCTCCGGGCCCAGCGCATACGCGAGGTTGCGCGGGAGGCGAAACCTGATGCCGGGATGCTTGTGGCCGACCCGCACCAGGAGCTCGTCTTCCCCGCCGCCGAGACGGTGGCCGCAGCCTTCGGTGCCGAAGGGGTCGTCGGCAGGCTCTACGAGCCCTACGAGCTCCGCACCGAGCAGGTCGCCATGGCAGAAAAGGTGCTCCAGGCCTTCTCCCGCTCGATAAACCTTGCCATCGAGGCAGGTACGGGCGTCGGAAAATCGATGGCCTACCTCCTTCCTGCGGCCTTGATAGCGCGGCAGAACAACATCGCCATTGGGATCGCGACGAAGACGAATGCCCTTCTCGACCAGCTGATCTACAAGGAACTGCCGCTTATCGCAGAAGCACTCGGGCAGGCAGGGCCCCCGACGGAAGCCCCCGCTTCCCCCTCCAATGCCCCCGCTGCGGAAACCCCCGCCATCTCCGGCGATGCCGCAACCGCAACCACCATCCCGCCCACCACCGGCGACGCCGCCCCCGCAACCGCAAGCCCCACCACCGCAGTCGCCTCCGCAATCCCGTCCCGCCCCCTTGAGTTCACCGCGCTCAAGGGCTTCACCCACTACCCTTGCCTCAGGAAGGTGGGCCGCCTGGTGCAAGACGGCGCACGGAACAGGACAGTCGCGGGGAAGCAGAAACCGCAGGCACCGTCGCTCGCGGGCCTGCTTTCTTTCATCGAACAAAGCGAGTACGACGACATCGACCTGTTGAAGATCGACTATCGCGTCCTGCCGCGCTACACCATCACGACGACCAGCACCGACTGCCTCCGCAGGAAGTGCCCCTTCTACGGGGCGTCCTGCTTCGTGCACGGCGCACGCCGGCGTGCCGAGGCCGTGGACATCGTCGTCACCAACCACAGCCTGCTCTTCTGCGACATCGCCGCTGAGGGCGGCCTGCTGCCCCCCATCCGCTACTGGGTGGTCGACGAGGCGCACGGCATCGAGTCGGAGGCACGGAGCGCGTTCTCCCTCGAGGTGTCCGCCGAAGAGATGCTTCGGCTCTGCAAGAGGATCACCTCGCAGGAGGCCTCCCAAAACCCCTTCGCCCGCGCCCTCCGCACCGCCCTGGCCGCCCCCGCAGCCAGCACAGCCCCCGCAGCCAGCACAGCCCCCGCAGCCAACACAGCCAGCACCCCCCTCGTCGAGCAGATCGAGGCTGCACAAACAGCCGCAGACGCCTTTGCCCAGGCGGCAGGCGAGTTCGCCCAGTGCATCAAGACCCTGGCCTTCTTCAGCCCCGACAAGCGCAACAAGGGCTACGAGGTCGTCGAGCTGTGGCTCAACGACGAGATACGCGCAAGCGAGACCTTCTCCACGCTCGCCTCCTTGGGCCGCGTCCTGTGCGACAGGACAGAACAGCTCGTGCGGGCGTCCCAGGAGGCCGTCGGCGCCCTTGAGGGCATCGACGCGGCGGCAGAGGCCCAGCGCGAGATCGCCACCGTCGCCATGGGCCTCAAAGACATGCTCCAGGCCGCCGAGACCATCCTCTTTGCGGCACCCGCGCACTACGCCTACGCGGCGACCCTGTCAAACAAGCACGACCGGGTGGCCGAAAAGCTCCAGGCCCTGCTCGTCAACGTCGGTGAACGGCTCAACGAGACCCTGTTCGCCAACACCCACTCCGTCGTCTTCGCCTCTGCCACCCTGACCGTGGCCGACTCCTTCGGGCCCTTCGAGGACGCGCTCGGCCTCAACGACTCGGAGTCCTCGCAGACGGCGACATGCCAGCTCAGCTCAAGCTACGATTTCGACAGCCAGATGACCGTCTACGTCGCGGACGACATTCCCGAGCCCAACGACCCGGCCTACCTCCCGGCGCTCCAAGGCCTGCTCGCCCAGGCCCACCTGGCACAAGGCGGCTCGATGCTGACCCTGTTCACGAACAGGAAAGAGATGGAAAAGTGCTTCGAGGCCCTGCAGCCGATCCTCAAGGCCGAGGGCCTGCGCCTGGTCTGCCAGAAATGGGGCGTGTCCGCAAAGGGCCTGCGGGACGACTTCCTCGCAGACGAGCATCTGTCCCTTTTCGCGTTGAAGAGCTTCTGGGAAGGCTTCGATGCCCCCGGCTCGACCCTCAAAGGCGTCATCATCCCCAAGTTGCCCTTCTCCAAGCCGACGGACCCGCTCTCTTGTGAGCGGGCGCTCCGCGACTCCCAGGCCTGGCTCCACTACGTGCTTCCCGCGGCAGTCCTTGAGACGAAGCAGGCGACAGGCCGGCTGATCCGCAGCGCCACCGACACCGGCTGCGTCATCCTTGCCGACAGGCGGATACTCACCAAGGGCTACGGCAAGACCTTCCTGAAATCCATGCCGAGCCGCACTATCAAGATATGTTCAACTGCTGCAATCGCACGCGATTTGGCCATTCGCTCCGACGAGGGCGTCCCCGTGCAGTAGAATGTAGCCGCTATGGGTAAAAAGGAAGTAAAACTGTCCCATGCTGCGCACATCAAGCAGCGGACCGCAGGCACCTCGAACGAGATATCGTTCAGCGTCCTCGATGCGGCGAAGAACCGCGCCGCGACTGGGAACGGGAAGGGCGGCACGGAACGCGACCCGGGGCTGAAGAAGATCGCCCTGTTCTCCATCCCCGCCGGGCTGGGATGGAAGAGCCGGAAGAGGAAGATCAACACCCCCCAAGCCAACGACGTCCTGACCCTTTCGAGCGGCGAGACCGTCGCCGCTTCGCCGGGCGGCAGTGCGCCGACCGCCCCCCTGTCCCCCGTCACCGGCCCCCTGCTCGGCAAGTCCGGGCAAGGCACAGGCGCGGGCCTGGGTGCAGGCACGGGTACTCCTGTCCTCACCAGGGGTTTTGGTATGCAGGACCCCGCTCGCGCCGCAAAGCCCGGCCGACTCCCCTACGCTTCCCCAGAGGACGAGATAACGCGACGAAAAACAGAGAGGCGACAGCACCGCGCCGCCATGGTCGTAGCGGGCGCTTTGGTGGCTGCCGGGCTTCTGGGCGGCGGCGGCATCTTCCTCTACACCGAGCTCACCAACCACCAAAGGCAGGTGTCCCTCCTCGACCAGGCGATCATACGCCTCAAAGAGGCCGACAGCACCATCGTCTCCATCGACAAGCTGGTTGGCTCCTCCGAGGGCCCGACAGCTGCGGCGCTCCTGGCGACCACGGCGGCACACGAGACCCTTAACGAGCTGATTGCGGCTATTCCCGCAACAAGCGAAACGCTCGGCGAAGCGGAGGGCCTGGCGCGGCAAGCGAGCGAGAACATGCGCGACTCTTCCGACAAAGAGGCCTCCGAACAGGCAATTCTCTCGATCCAGGCACGCCAGGAAATGCTTGAGGCAGGCACCGTCCTGCTCCAGGCAGCCCTCGACGCGGAACGGGCGTCCGAATACTTCACGCAGGCCTGGGACACCATCCTGCGGGCAGACGGGCTTGCCCGCGAATCGGCCGACCTCGTGGTCGATACGACTAACGAGAACGTCGCCGCGTCGAGGCAGAAGTCCGAAGAAGCCCTCGGCCTGTTCGCAGAGGCGCTTTTCATGCTGAACGAGCTTGAGGGTTCGCCGCTCCAGCCCGACCTCCAGGCGCACCGGGACTACGTGACGAAGAGGATGGACTCCATGCACCACGCCATCGCGTCGGACGAGGCCCTCCTTGCGCAGGACCGGGAGGGCGCCGAGAGCCAGAACGAGGCATACAACCTCACGGACGAAGAGGCGACGCAGATAGCACGGAATTTCTCGGGGAACCCCCTCGCGCCCATCATCGCTGCATACCGCACGCACATTGCAGACCCCCAGAGCACCTACGCGCAAGCACGGCACCGGGCAAGCACGGCAGATGCTTTTCTCCGTGATTACTTGGGAACTTGAGCCAAATAGCGTATACTTTAGCTATACATGTCCGCAAGGCGTTTATATCGTGGTGCGTGAGATGATATTGAGGCGATCAAGCGAAAGGCAAAACGTATGCCGGAACTACTCGATCACATTGCGTTTCTTTCCCAAGAGGTGGGCCCGCGCCCGGCGGGAACCGAAGAAGAGCAGCAAGCTGCACTCTACATCACGGAGGCCCTGCAAAAAGACGCAGGCTTTTCCGCAGTCATCGAAGACTTCAACAGCGAATCGAACGAGGAAATCCCCCGGGCGGCCTGCGCCCTGCTCATGGCTGCCTTCACCATCCCTGCGATGTTCTTCCCCATCCTGGCCGTCCCCTCGCTCATCGTGGCGATCGCCGCCGCCGCGCTCTACGTGCTCGAAAGCACCGACTACCCCGTCATCTCGCGGGCGCTTGCCCGCGGTGTCAGCCAGAACGTCATCGCGAAATACGAGCCGGGGTACTCGCCCGAGGCGGGCGCGCCGCGCCACCGCAAGATAGTGCTGGTCTCGCACTATGACAGCGGGAAGGTCCGCTTCGAGGCCAACACGCCTTTGCTGGGCATCCTGCCCCTCTTGCAGAGGCTTTCCCTGATAGCCATGGTCTTCATCCCGGCCTTCCTGGTCGTCCGCTACTTCTTCTTTCTCCATGCCGCCGATGCCACGGCGGTCGTCCTCAACACGATAACCGGCATAGCCCTCTTCTTCGCGTTGATCCCCGCCGCCTTGGCCCTCCTGCACAAGTTCGCGGCTTACAACGAGGCGGCGAACAGCAACGCGGCCGGTGTGGCGGTGCTCCTTGAGGTCGCCCGCCGGGTCGGGCGGGGACGGATAGAGTGGGACAACGGCCTCGCCCTCCAAAGCCCCGACGCGACTGTCTACGGGGAGGATGCGGCGCGCAATGCCGGCCTCGTGCCTGAAGGTGCACAGATAATCTATGAGGCCTCCCGGATGCAGGCCCCCGACCAGGCCCCCCAGACCGAGGAGGAGCGGCTGGCGGCGGCCAAGGCCGCAATCGCGACGATGACGGGGCGCCCCGTCTCGGCGAAGGACAACTATTCCGTTGCGGAAAACCTCGTGCAGGTGAAGGGGGAGACTGCCGGAAAGGTGCTGGGCGCCGAAGTGAGCACTAAGGCCGAGGAGGCCCAGGAGGCCTTGGAGGCCGCAGCCTACGAAGCCCTCTTCCAGGCGGGGGAGGCCTTCGACAAAGAGGCGGTACCCGGGTTCCCGGGTGTTGCCGCAGGCGCCGGGGCGGCCGCAGGTGCGGTAAACGCGGCTGCCATGCCGGTTGCGGTCGGCGTCGGCACGGCCGCTGCCGCAGGCGCCGCCGTCGCGCACGGGGATGCGGCGAAGCCTCCGCAGGGTTCCCGCGGCAAGGCCCCCGCCCCCGCAGAAGGCGGCAAGCCCCCTCGGGACGAGGCCGGCCGCGCCGCCGCGGCAGCCGCTGTGGCCCCTGCCGAGAGCAGGGCCGAGGAAGCCAGCTACGCCTACCACGAGGTCTCCGAGGTGCCCGACTGGTTCAAGAAGGCGCAGGAGAAGGCAAAGAAGTCCGAGGGCGTGAAGCCGAGCCGCGTGCAGCGGTCCCAGTACGCAGATGCCTTCGACGCGGCGATTGCCGAGAGCTCTGCCCACTTCAACCGGGCGAACAGTGCGCTCGATGCGGAGACCGAGGAACGCCTCAGGAAGATGCGGGACGAGATCATGGAAGTGAGCGCCCCGCAGCGTGCCCCCGACCCGGTGTCGGCGCTTGCCGCCGCCGAGGCAGCCGCTGCAGCCAAGGTCGCCGCTGCAGAGAAGGCGGCCGCAAAGAAGGCCGCCGCGGAAAAGCCCCCTGTGGCAGAAAAGCCCGCCCCCGCAGCCCCCGCCCCGGCACCGGCTGCCCCGGACGGTGCAGCCCCCGCCCCCGCCCCGGACGCCGCAGCCCCGGTGCCGGCACCGGCTGCCCCGGACGGTGCCGCCCCCGCCCCCGCCGACCTCAGTGCCACGCATTCGATAGGCCCCATCGACGTAGACAGCCTCAGGCCCTCTGCCGAGCAGGGCGCGGCTCCGGCCCCGGCCACGGCAAAGGACAGGAAAGCAAAACAGGCCGCGTCGGCCCCGGAAACAGAGCAGGCCCCGGCAGCCGAGGCGGCCCCGCCGTCGGTGGCTACGGCCTACCAGGATATCCAGGCTGCCCAGCAAAACGCGCTGGCAAGCGTGATCCCGACGCTCTCGGACGCTGCCGAGGCCGAGGACGTGCCTTTCCAGCAGCAGACGACACAGGCGGTGCCAGAGGTTCAGGCACGGGGGAAGGGCTCCATCGTGCTTCCCGACATCGGCGCGTCGGCAGGCAGCCCTGCCCCGATTGCCGGAACGGTCAAGCAGCAACAACACGCACCCCTGGCGGCCGCCCAAGGCTCCCCGCAGAAGGCGGCACAGGGGCTTCTCAACATGCTGCCCTCGATAGACGTGTCGCTTGAGGCCTCGGGCTCCGAGGACGGCGGTGCGGCATCCCCGCAGTCCCAGCTCCGCTCAGAGCTGCGCAACCTGTTGCCCTCGCTCAGCGGCTCCATCCAGGCGATACGGCCAGGGCAGGCAGAACAGGCAGCACAGGCGCCCGGCCTGTCGCTTCCCGACCTGCAGGTGCCCGACCTGTCGGGGCTTCCGGCCCTCGCGGCATCGGACGGCCTTTCCGACCCCGACTATACCCAGCCGCCCGACATTGCCCTCGGAGGCTCCTTCGTCGCCCCGGCGGGCGCGACGGGCACCTTTGCTCCGATAGGGGACAAAATCCTCAAGACCGCCCATCCCGACGAGGTCTACGTCGACGATGCGGACGACTCGGTGTACGAGGAAGGCTTCACGGAGACGGGGGCCTTCGCGGGGTCCGGCTATGTGGAGATGCCCACGTCGCGCGTGCAGCGGATATTCGGCAGGATCGGCCTTGGGAAGGGCCGGGACGAGAACGAGGTCGACACAGGACAGTGGCTTGACACCGACAGGGAGTCGAGCCCGCGCCCCTCGAACGGCTCCCGGAAGAAGAAACCGCGCCCCGAGGCCCGCAGCAAGGCCCGCAACACGGGGCCTGGGGGCTACGACGACTGGGAGGGCGGGGCCTTCTCGAAGAAGCGGGCGACCGCCGAAGACGGGCTTGAGGATTGGGAGGTGGCCGACGCCGAGAATTTCGACCCCCAGGCCGTTTGGCCTATCGAAGGTGCCACGGATGAGATGACCCAGATACAGCAGTTCCGCCACCCCTACTTCAACACGGAGATTTGGTTCGTCGCCCTCGGTTCCGAGCTTGCCAACTGCGGCGGCATGCGGGCGTTTTTCGCCGAGCACGAACAGGACCTGCGCGGCTCGGTCATCGTCAACCTCAGGGCGCTCGGCTCGGGCACGCTCAGCTACCTTGAGGCGGAAGGCACCCTGAGGGGAACGCCGATCTCGTCCCGCATGAAGCGCTACGTGACCAAGGCGGCACAGGCCCTCGGAACCCGGATCGAGGCAAACTCGATCCTGTGGATGGACAGTGCTACGACCGTCGCGACGAAGAGCGGGTTCCAGGCGATAAGCATCGTGGGGATGCAGGGCCCCAAGCCCGCAGGCTTCTCCCAGGGCGACGATGTCTTGGAAAGCATCGACGAGACCACCCTCCAGCGCAACGCCGACTTTGTCATGGAGTTATTAAAAAATATCTGAAAAAGATGGGTATTTGCGCAGATAATCAGGTTGTTGCAGTATAATGAGGCCACCCGAGGGCGGCGCAGAGGGCCGTCCACATGTAAGGCTGGAAGAAGCTACCGGGTGTTTCCAGGAAGAGAACAGAGAGGTGTCCCCTATCATGACCATCGAAGCTTACTGTGTGAAATGCAAAGCAAAGAAAGAGATGAAGGATCCCGTGGAAAGCACAACCAAGAACGGCAAACCGATCACGAAGGGGACCTGCCCGGACTGCGGCACGACCATTTGCCGTATCGGCTCCGCCAAGAAGTAACCAGCAGCACTTCTCTATCAGATACACAGCGTACAATTGAAGGACGGCCACAGAGGCCGTTCTTTTTTGTTGCGCTGACTTTTTCGTTGCGTCGGCTTGCCAGCCGACGCAACTGTCCGACGCTGCGGCCTCCTGTGGCACCCGATCTTGCCTCTTTTACGCTTACCTTCGCCTTTCGGTTACGCCGGCTTGCCAGCCGACGCAACTGTCCGACGCTGCGGCCTCCTGTGGCACCCGATCTTGCCTCTTTTACGCTTACCTTCGCGTACCTTAGTACGCTCAGCCGCGCAACGGGGCAATCTCAGGCACCACAGGAGCCCTCGCTGACTGGTGTGGACCTGGGAGGGGAGAGCTGCCGCGCCGCGCCGCGCTGTGTCGGGGCTGTGTCGTGTGTGTGCAGGCTTGTGAACCGGAGAGGTTTTTTGCTATACTGGGTGATTCGCAGAGCCGTGCGCCACAGTGTGCCGCAGTTGCACCATGGTCGCGTTGCTTTGCTTGTGAGAGGGAATATGCGGGTGTGGCCAAGCGGTAAGGCAAAAGCTTCCCAAGCTTTCACGCGCGGGTTCGAGTCCCGTCACCCGCTCCACTCTTGTTGATGAGGCAGGCACGCGAATACCTGTCTTCGGCTGAAGAGGCAGCATCCTGGGGCATCTTTGAAAAGGCAGGCATCAAGCGCATGCGCCGCATCTATGAAGGATGCTGGTTTTATGCGGGTAGGAACCAAGGAGTTACTATGACATCACGCAACCGGTTGAACCTTGCAGGCACAAGAACCACCAGAGCGAGTTCGCGGCCTGTAGGGTCTTCGCGAGCGGGGCGAACCGCCTCCAGAAGATCGGCCCAAACCATCTCTTACAGGCGCCACCACCATGAGGCACCCCACGCCTATGCGTCTGCGGGGGAGGCCTATGCCGCACCTGCCTATCCGGGCGGGGGGGCAGCGCCCGGCGCAAACGCTGCTAAGAACTCGGCCCACCAGTATTCCCGCACCAATGCCCAGTATTACCGGAAAAGCGAAGGGGCCAGCCGCGGCAAGAAGATAATGGTCGGGATCGTCTGCGCACTTGCCCTGACGCTTGTTGGGAGCGGCACTGCCTTCGCCCTCTACATGAACGACATAAACAAGCGGCTCGTGGGAGGGAAGAGCGAAGACGAGCTCCGGGCGCTTGCCGACGTGCTTGTCCCGGTAACCGACTACACGGAGCCGTTCTACCTGCTCCTTCTTGGGTCCGACGCCCGTGAAGACGAGGACGAGGGGGGCGCGCGCACCGACACCAACATCCTGGTGCGGGTCGACGCCTCGACGGCGACCGTGACGCTGATATCCATTATGCGTGACACGATGATAAACATGGGCAATTACGGAACCATCAAGTTCAACGCCGCCTATGCCTACGAAGGCACGGCCGGGGCTGTCAGGGAGGCAAGCAAGCTCTGCGGGGTGAACATCGCCCACTATGCGGAAATCGAATTCGAAGAGTTCATGACCTTGGTGGACGCATTGGGCGGTGTCGAGGTGGATGTCCCTCAGCGCATTGCCGATGTCGAGGCGGGGCCGGTGGTCTTGGAGCCCGGCGTCCAAACGCTTGACGGCGTGGGAGCCCTCACGCTGGCGCGGAGCCGCAAGGCATTCGACGACGGCGACTTCTCGCGCACGGCGAACCAGCGCCTCATCATCGAGGCCATAGTAAGCAAGGTGCTCACCATGCCCCTTGTCGACATGATCGGCGCGATCGAGGCGGCGACGACGAGCATCACGACCGACATGAAGCTTGAAGAGATAATAAGCCTTGCGCGGCAATTTCGCACCTCTGGGGGAACTACCATATACTCGGCGGTGGTCCCCTCCGCCCTTGCCATGATCGACGGCATCTCCTATGTGGTTGCCGACACCGAGGCCTTGAAGGAAATGATGAGGCTGGTCAAAGCGGGGAAGGATCCGTCGGGCATCGTCTCGACCATGGTCCACCCGTCCATGGATCCTTCGACAGGCGATTCGTCCTACTACGAGGAACCCCTGTACGGGGAGCCCGTCTATGAGCCGCCGCCGGAGGAAGAGGACCAGCCGTACGAAGAGCTGCCGCCTGTTGCCGGGGGCGAGGAACCCGATCCTATCGGCAACGAGGGAGACGGCACCGCCGCCGCCCCCTAAGGCCTTGTGGCCGGAACCGGCCGGAGGCTCGTCGGAGCTCGCAAGCAAGAGCATAAGGCGAAGACGTGACGCGAAAGGCATGTAAGAGGACATGGGAGACACGATTCATTTCGGGACCGACGGCTGGCGGGCCATTATCGGCGAGGGCTTCACGGACGAAAGCCTCATCCGGGTAAGCGTTGCGGCCGCGCAGGCCTTCAAGGAGGGCATGCATGAGCAGGGGACTGTCCAGGCCCCCCAGGTCGCCCAGGCTGCGGACGGCGCTGCGGACGGCGCTGCGGCCCCCCAGGCCGGCCAGGCCCCCCCGACGATCATCGTGGGCTATGACTGTCGAAAGGATGCCCGCCGCTTTGCCCAGCTCGCGGCCCAGGTCGTTGCCGCCCAGGGCTTCCGTGTAAAGCTCTCGCACGACTACTGCCCGACGCCGGCGCTGTGCTGGTCGGTCGCCCAGGACGATGCGGCGCTCGGCGGCATCATGCTTACAAGCAGCCACAACCCGGCAGAATACCTCGGCGTAAAGCTGCGGATGGCAGACGGCGGGGCATCCCCCGCAGGTTTCACCGACCGGGTCGAATCCCTGCTGGAGGAAGGCCTGCCGGAAGGAGGCCCAGCCGGGAAACGCGACGACTATGAGGATATCGACCTGGTCGGCCCCTACCTCGAAGCGCTCAAAGGAAGCGTTGACGCAGATATGATCCGCGCCGCGCGCCTAAAGGTCGTCGTCGACCCGCTCTACGGTGCGGGACGGGTATACCTGGCAGGGCTCCTTGAGAGCCTTGGCGTCGAGGTCTTTGAGATCAACAACGCAGAAGACCCCACCTTCGACGGGCTGCACCCCGAACCCATCCCGCCCTGGATAGACCGCGGCCTCGCCAAGGCCCGGGAGCTTGCCTGCGACGCCCTTTTCGTCACCGACGGCGATGCCGACCGCATTGCGGCAGGCGACAGCCAGGGGAACTTCGTCAACCCGCACCGCATCCTTACCCTGCTCGTCGCCCACCTTGCGCAAGGCAGGGGCCAGACGGGCCGGGTGGTGACCACGGTGACCTCGTCGGCCCTGCTCTCCCGGCAATGCCGACGGCTCGGCCTAGACCTGACCACGACGGCGGTCGGCTTCAAGTGGATATACGCCGAGATGGCGCACGGCGACGTGATGATCGGCGGCGAGGAAAGCGGCGGCATCGGCATACCGTCCCACGTCAAGGAGCGTGACGGGCTGCTCATGGCCCTGCTGCTCGCGGAGGCCATGGCGCATCGGAAGATGGACCTGGGCGCCCTCGTCGACGACATGTTTGAAAGCCTCGGAAGGCTTGAGTTCGCACGGCGCGGGCTGAGCATATCCGAGACGCAGATGGCGAGATTTTGCAGGGAGACCATCCCGCGCCTCACGCCGGAGGCCGTGTGCGGAAAGGCGGTGACTGGGATCGACCGCAGCGACGGCATCAAGCTCTCCTTAGAGGGGGACGCCTGGCTCATGATGCGGCCTTCGGGAACCGAGCCGCTGGTGAGGATATACGCCGAGGCCGCGACCCTCGAAGAGGTCGGCCAGCTCCTGGATACTGCGGAAGGGATCGTAGCCGGGGGCTAAGAGGACGTTTTGGGAACAGTCGGCACCACCCGCCACCCGCCCCGCCGGTGCGTGCGGTACGAGGCTCGCAGCCTGAGGCCCCTCCCCCAAAGTCAGGAAACGGCTTTCGGCAGGCTTTTCAAAAGAGCCCAGGCCGCCTGCTTGCCCTTCGGGCTGTCGAGCATCGCCCCGAAGGAGGAAAAGGCCCGCGCCTCCCGCCCGAAGAGGCGGCTGCGCCGGTCGAGCGGCAACTCCTGGCCGTATGCCCGCGAGCAGGCCGCTCCGGCTTCGGCATCGGTGACGAGGAGCATGAGCGGATCTAGTCCTTCAAGCACGGTGAACACCTCCTTTTCGCCGAGAGGGGGGACACCGTCGCCCGGCTCGGTGCCAGATAGGGAAAGGAAGGTCCCGGCGGTCGTGCCGTAGCCCAGCCGCGCAAAGGAGCTTTGGAGGGCCGCATGTGCGGGCTCACCCAAGGGGGCGGCGCTCACCACGCAGATCAGGGCTTCGCGCGCCCCGTCGAGGTAGCCGCCGAACACCTCCCATGTCCCTTCAAGGATATTCTCATACGCATTGCTTTTCAAAGGATATCTCACACCGTTTCTTGAATCCGGGCCCACAAGCGCCTGCAAACAATCATAATAGCAAGAAATCGCACACGGTGCGAGGAAGGAGCCCCTATGTGCACGAACGGATTGAACCTCGGCCAGTTCAAGATGATGCTGGACCATATAGACGACCAGGTCGCCCTCGATAGGCGGTGGGTGCACAAGCTCTACCACGCTGCCGACGACGCCGGCTTTGGCGCGACGGCGGCGGTCCTCAAGGAGGTGCAGGGGCTGCTCGACGAGGTGCGCGCGCAGCTCGCCGAGGCCCACGACGCCTTCGACAAGGATTCGGCTGCGGCAGACGGTGTCACCGTCAGCCTGGTGTAGCGCCATGGGCAAGGACCTGATGCGCTTCTCGGTGGCCATGCCCGAAGACCTGCTGGTGCGCTTCGACCAGCTCGTCGCCCGCCGCGGCCTTGCCAAGAACCGCAGCGAGGTGATCCGCGACCTGGTGCGCGACGCCCTCGTAGAAGAGGGCTGTGCGACCCCCGGCGTCTTGGTGATGGGCGTCTTGACCATCGTCTTCAACCACCACGCCAACGACCTCCAGGAAAAGCTCCACACCATCCAGCACGACTACTTCGAGCACATCACCTGCGCGACGCACGTGCACCTCGACCAGCACACCTGCCTTGAGGTGATCGTGCTTCGCGGGGAGGCGGAACTCGTGCAAGGCATCGCAAACCTCATCCTGGGGACCAAAGGCGTGAAAAACGGCCGCCTCTCCCTGACGACGACGGGGCAGGGGGCACCATGGACACAAAGGTGATGCTCGGCCACGGAAGCGGCGGCTTGCTGATGAAACGGCTCATCGAAGAGGTCTTCTTCGATGCCTATGCGGGAGAAGAGCTTCTTCAGGGCGACGACGCAGCGCTGCTGACGCCCCTCGGCGCGGGGGAGCGCCTGGCGTTTTCGACCGACAGCTTCGTGGTGACTCCCCATTTCTTTCCCGGGGGGGATATCGGGAGGCTGGCGGTGTGTGGCACGGTGAACGACGTGGCGACCAGCGGTGCCGAGCCCCGCTACCTCAGTTGCGGCTTCATCCTGGAAGAAGGCTACCCCATTGCCGACCTGCGGCGTATCTGTGCCTCGATGGCTGCTGCGGCGAAGGAGGCGCAGGTGCGTTTCGTGACCGGCGACACCAAGGTGCTGCCCCACGGCTCGGGGGATGGCGTGTTCATAAACACAAGCGGCATCGGCACCCTTGCCGAGGGCCGCGCCCTGTCGGGTACCCAGTGCCGGCCCGGCGACCTGGTCTTGGTAAGCGGCACGCTGGGGGACCACGGCATCACCATCATGAGTTGCCGGGAATCGCTCGGGTTCGAAGCCGGCCTCCAAAGCGACGCGGCGCCGCTTAACCACCTTGTCGCCGCAGTGCTCGCCGCTGCGCCGAACACCCGCTGCTTCCGCGACCCGACGCGCGGTGGCATCGCTTCGACGCTCAACGAGCTCGCCGCCCAGTCGGGAACCGACATCACCATCGACGAGGCTGCAATCCCGGTAAAGCCTGCGGTCCTCGGGGCCTGCGAGATGCTGGGACTGGACGTGTACCAGGTCGCCAACGAGGGCAAGATGGTCTGCGTGGTCCCGCCCGCCGAGGCGCAGGCAGCCCTTTCGGCGATGCGGGCAGACCGCTACGGCGCCGAGGCGACGGTCATCGGCACCGTGTCGCCGAGCCAGCCGGAGAGGGGGCCGAAGGTGTTTTTGCAAACCGAGCTGGGCCCCACCCGGATACTCGACATGCTCGTGGGGGAGCAGTTGCCGCGCATCTGCTGACGCGCGCATGGGTGAAAAAGGCCATAATGACCCTTTTCGCTCGGGGTAGCTGCCGTGTGCCTGCCGGTGCGGCGACGGGACAAAACCCTGCTGCCGCCTGCGCCTCTTTCGCCGCCTGCCCCTGTTCTCTGCGTGGAAATCCGTCGAATCCGAGAAAATTGGAATTTATGCTTGCAATTATGCCAAGGAATGGTATCTTGCGCACAGGTTGATTTTGGATAGCTTTTAAGAATAAAAGCTATGAGGGAAAAGGAGTGTTGCCATGGCTCATCCAGTCATAGAAGCCGATGAATGTATCGGTTGCGGTATCTGCGTGGACGCGTGCCCCCAAGAGGTCATGGAGGTCGTCGGTGGGATTGTGGAAGTCGTTAACGAGGACGCCTGCATCGCCTGTGGCGACTGCGTCGAGGAATGCCCTATGGGCGCCATCCCCGAGGTCGTCGAAGACTAACGAAGCATCCTGGGGGTGGACAGGGGGCGGACACAGTGCCGTCCCCTGTCCACCCCCCTTTTTTCGATGACTCCTTCGAGTCAACAACACCCAGCGAAATTCTTATTTTCCGCCGCCCCGGCCCACGCGGGGCCCTTTTTGGAGCAACCGGCAGTACCGCCCCTGTCGTCATTGCGGGCTTGACGCTCAGAGCAGGCAAGGCTGCTCGCCCGGATACACCGTCCCTGTCGTCATTGCGGGCTTGACCCGCAATCTTTCCAAGCACCTGTTGGATTGCGGGTCAAGCCCGCAATGGCGCAATATCCAATAATCAACGTAACAAGAAGGTAACAACTTTAGAAATTCTGAAGATATTCACTTCAATAAACTTGACACCATAACACTTAGATTTTATATTACTGTCACTACCTCAAGACGCCCGGTGCGTCTTTTTTGAGGGAAAGACGCAGGTTAGGAGTGGGCAACCCCTCACAACAGGGCATCAATTTCGCAAGAAACGAAAGAAAGGAAGCATCAGAATGGCAAAGATTATCGGCATAGATCTCGGAACCACCAATTCCGCAATGGCAGTCATGGAGGGCGCAGAGCCCGAAATCCTCGTCAACGCGGAGGGCGACCGCACTACCCCCTCGGTGGAGGGCTTCCGCAAGGACGGCGAGCGCGTCGTCGGGAAGGCCGCGAAGAACCAGGCGGTCACCAACCCCGAGAACACGGTCTCGTCGGTGAAGCGCTTCATCGGGCGCCAGTTCGACGAGACAAAGGAAGAGCAGAAGACCATCGGCTACAAGGTCAAGAAGGGCAAGGACGGCCGCGCGGTTGTCGGCATTGAGGGCAAGGAGTACACCCCCGAAGAGATTTCGGCCATGATACTCCAAAAGCTCAAGGCAGACGCCGAAAAGCAGCTGGGCTCGCCGGTCTCCCAGGCGGTCATCACCGTCCCGGCATACTTCAACGACGCGCAGCGCCAGGCGACGAAGGACGCAGGCAAGATAGCCGGCCTCGAAGTGCTGCGCATCATCAACGAGCCGACTGCTGCCGCGCTCGCTTACGGTCTCGACAAGACCAACAAGGACCAGAAGATACTCGTATTCGACCTCGGCGGCGGCACCTTCGACGTGTCCATCCTCGAGCTGGGCGACGGCGTCTTCGAGGTCTGTTCGACCTCGGGCGACAACCACCTCGGCGGGGACGACTGGGACCAGCGTGCCATCGACTGGCTGGCCGACAAGTTCAAGGCCGACAACGCCATTGACCTCCGCGAGGACAAGATGGCGCTGCAGCGCCTCAAGGAAGCTGCCGAAAAGGCGAAGATCGAGCTTTCCTCCACGAGCCAGACCAACATCAACCTGCCCTTCATCACGGCGGACGCGTCCGGCCCCAAGCATCTGGACTACACGCTGACGCGCGCGGAGTTCGAGCGTATCACCAAAGATCTGCTCGACCGCTGCAGGAAACCTGTCGAACAGGCCCTGAAGGACGCCGGCCTCAAACCGGGCGACGTGCACGAGGTCATCCTCGTCGGCGGCTCGACCCGCAT
The DNA here is from genome assembly GCA_009782605.1 of Eggerthellaceae bacterium. Classification (GTDB taxonomy): domain Bacteria; phylum Actinomycetota; class Coriobacteriia; order Coriobacteriales; family Eggerthellaceae; genus WRIS01. Next base: position 61,216 of record WRIR01000011.1, read on the forward strand.
GCCGGCGGTCCAAGACCTTGTGAAGAAGCTGACGGGCAAGGACCCGAACATGTCGGTGAACCCCGACGAGGTGGTCGCGATGGGCGCGGCGGTCCAGGGCGGTGTGCTCTCGGGCGACGTCGAGGGCATCCTGCTGCTCGACGTGACCCCGCTCTCCCTCGGCGTCGAGACAATGGGCGGCGTCATGACGAAGATGATCGAGCGCAACACGACCATCCCGACCCGCAAGACGGAGATATACTCGACGGCCGCCGACAACCAGACCTCTGTCGAGGTCCACGTCCTGCAAGGCGAGCGCGAGATGGCGCTCGGCAACAAGACGCTCGGCAAGTTCCAGCTCCACGGCATCCCGGCTGCGCGCCGCGGCGTGCCGCAGATCGAGGTGACCTTCGACATCGACGCGAACGGCATCGTGAACGTGTCGGCGAAGGACCTCGGCACGGGCAAGCAGCAGCAGATCACCATCTCCGGCTCGACCGCGCTTTCCGACGACGAAGTCGACCGCATGGTCAAGGATGCGGAGACGCATGCCGAAGAGGACGCGAAGCGCCGCGAGGAGGTCGAGGTCCGCAACAACGCCGACTCGCTGGTGACGGCGACCGAGCAGACCCTGGCCGACCTGGGCGACAAAGTCCCCGAGGAATCGAAGGCCTTGGCCGAAGAGGCCGTCGCAGAGGCCCGCTCCGCACTCGCGGGGGACGACATGGACGCGCTCAAGGAGGCCATGGAGAAGCTGCAGGCGGCAGGGTATAAGCTGGCCGAGATAGCCTACTCGACCGAAGGCCCCGACGCGGGTGGTGCGGCAGGTGCCGAAGGCGTCTCTGCCGACGACACCATCGAGGCTGACTACGAGGTTATCGAAGACGGCAAAGAGGAGAAATAGCCATGGCCCAGCCCAACAAGGACGAAGCTATGCCCGCCCCCGGGCGGACCGGCCCCGGCTTCGGCGGCCATCCTTCGGCCGCCCCGGGCAAGGCTGCTGCTGAGAAAGACCCCCGCACCGCAGGCGGGCCGACAGGCTCCCCTGCGGGCGGCGACCCGTCCAAGGAAGGCCTTGGGCCGAAGGGCGGGGCACCCGGCACTGTCATGGCGGCTGCCACGCCGCCCGCAGCACCCGGCAGCGAGGCGCCCGAGCCTGCGGCACCCGGCAGCGCCACGCCCGGGCCCGTGCCCGACGGCAACGCTGCGTCCGCCACGCCCGCAGCACCCGACAGCGCCGCGCCCGCGCCTGCGGCACCCGGCAGCGAGGCAACCAGCAACAAGGAGTCCGCCATGCCTGGCAGCGACCCGTCGGCTGTCGCACCGCCCGCCGCGCCCGCCGCGCCCGGCGGCACGGCATCTGAGCCTCAAGAGGCCTCCACGCCCGAAGCGCTCGTCGAAAAGGCGCAGGCCGAGGCGCAGGAGTGGAAGGACAAGCACATGCGCCTCCACGCCGAGTGGGACACCTACCGGCGCCGCACCGCAGAGCAGCGTGCAGACGAGAAGGCCACTGCGACCGAAAAACTGGTAGAACACCTCCTTCCGGTCATCGACGATTTCGAGAAGGCCATCGAGTACGCCGAAGAAAAGGGCGAGGCCGGTCTCTTGGGCGGCGTCCAGGCGATCCGCGCGAAGCTGGTTGCTGCCCTGGAAAAGGAGGGCGTCGAGGTGCTTGACCCGAAGGGTGAGGCCTTCCACGCGCTGGAATGCCAGGCGGTTGCCACGCTCGAAGACAAGAGCCAACCCGACGAGACGGTCGCCGCCGTGTTCCAAAAGGGCTACAGGATGGGCAAGAAGGTGCTGCGGCCCGCCATGGTGACCGTGACGACCGGCGGGCCGAAACGCGAGGCCCCGAAAGACCCGGACGGCGAATAGCGCTGGGACAGGCTGGGACATGACCGACGGGCAAACGAGAAAAGGAGGTGGGACGCATGGCAGGCACGCCTAACTACTACAAGACGCTCGGCGTTCCACGGAAGGCGGATGCCGACGAGATAAAGAAGGCCTACCGCAAGCTCGCCCGCACGCACCATCCGGACGCAGGCGGCGACGAGGCGAAGTTCAAGGAGGTCAACGAGGCCTACGAGGTGCTTTCCGACGAAAAGAAGCGCGACCTCTACGACCGCTACGGCACGGCAAGCGAGAGCCAGATACCCTCTGGCTGGGGCGGCGACGCCAACCCCTTCGGCTCCGGCTTCGGCAGCTGGGCGGAGGTCCTTGACAGCATCCGCAACGGCGAGGGCGGCTTCGGCGACGCCAACCCCTTCGGCTTCGGCGGCTTCGGCGGCCACCAGCCCCGGCCCCAGCGCGGCCAGGACATGAACGTGACGCTCCAAGTCAGCTTCGACGAGGCTTTCAGCGGAACGGAGAAGCGCGTGAGCATCCGCGTGCCGGGGAAGCCCGACAAGGAAGTCCTCACGGTGAAGGTCCCGGCCGGGGCCGTTGACGGCGGCCACCTGCGCTTCAGGGGCAAGGGCGCGCCCGGGGCCCATGGCGGCCCGGCGGGCGACCTGCTCATCACCACGAAGATCGACCCGCACGAGTTCTATTCCCGCAAGGGCGCCGATGTCGTGATCGACCTCCCGGTCTCGATTGCCGAAGCGGCCCTTGGCGCATCGGTCGTCGTGCCCGCCCCCGACGGGACGAAGGTGCGGGTGAAGGTTCCCGCAGGCACGCAGGACGAGACGCTTCTGACGGTCAAGGGCAAGGGCGCCCCGTCCGTCAAGGGGAAGAAGGCAGGCACGGGGAACCTGGTCATCAGGATAGACGTCATCGTGCCCCGCGAGCTGAACGACGAGCAGCACAGGGCCCTGGAGGACTTCCAGGCCGCGACAGAAGACGAGCTGAGGAAATGGTAGGACACAGCCGCCCCCTCATCCGCGCCCCTGAAGGAGGCTGACATGACCGACAGGAACAGGCCGGTATACATGATAAGCGTCGCTGCGGAACTGGCCGGGGTCCATCCCCAGACGCTGCGGGTCTACGAGCAGAAAGGCCTGCTCACCCCCCAGCGAACCCGCGGCAACACCCGCATGTACTCCCAGGCCGACATCGAGCGGCTGGGCCTGATAAACGAGCTCACGGGCGAGGGCATCAACCTTGCGGGCGTGATCCGCATCCTCGACCTGCAGGGGCGCCTCGAAGACCGCGACACGGAGCTCGACGACCTGCACAAGCGGGTCCGCCGCCTGGCCGACCGGGTGCACGAGCTTGAGACGCGGGAGAGCGTGACCGCCCTCGTGCGTGCCGAGGCCCCCGGCACCCTGCGGCGCCTGCCGCGGTGACAGATGCGGTGACGGACAAGGAAACAACAAGGAGGAACACCCTATGAGACTCGACAAACTGGCGCTCACCGCCCAGGAGGCCATCCAGCAGGCGATTTTCGGAGCTGCCGGTGAGGAAGCCTCGACGGTAGAGCCCATCCACCTGCTGAAGGCGCTGCTGACGGCAAAGGAGAACAACCTGAGCGCCATCATCAAGCGCATCGGGGCGGACCCCGCCCAGGTGCTTGCCAACGTCGCCGACGAGCTGGAGAAGTCCTCGAAGGTCAGCGGCCAGTTCGCCGCACAGCCGAGCCAGGCCTTCATGAAGGTGATTGACAACGCGGTGAAGATATCCGAGGCGCTTGGCGACAGCTATGCGACCAGCGAGCACATGCTCATCGCGCTTTCCGAGGACAAGGGCGCCGCCGGCAAGGTGCTCGCCCTTGCGGGCATCACGCGCAAGAACATCGAGGCCGCCTACGAAGAGCTGCGGGGCGCCACCCGGGTGACCGACGCAAGCTCCAAGGCGCAGTTCGAGGCGCTTGACCAGTACGGCCAAAACCTCACCCAGCTGGCACGCGAGGGCAAGCTCGACCCGGTCATCGGCCGGTCAGAGGAAATACGCCGCACTGTCCAGGTGCTGTCCCGCCGCACGAAGAACAACCCGGTGCTCATCGGCGAGCCCGGCACCGGCAAGACCGCCATCGTGGAAGGCCTCGCCCAGCGCATCGTCGCTGGGGACGTGCCCTCGTCGCTCAAGGACCGCGACATCGTGACGCTCGACCTGGCATCCATGGTCGCCGGCTCGAAGTACCGGGGCGACTTCGAGGACCGCCTGAAAGCCGTCCTGCGCGAAGTGAGGGAAAGCGACGGGCAGGTGCTGCTCTTCATCGACGAGCTGCACACCATCGTCGGCGCCGGGTCGACCGGCGACAGCTCGATGGACGCGGGCAACATGCTCAAGCCCGCGCTCGCCCGCGGGGAGCTCCACGCCATCGGCGCGACGACGCTCGACGAGTACCGCAAGTACATCGAGAAGGACGCGGCGCTTGAGCGGCGCTTCCAGCCGGTCCTCGTCGGCGAGCCGACGGTGGAGGACACCATCGCGATCCTCCGGGGCCTCAAGGAGAAGTACGAGATACACCACGGCGTGCGCATCACCGACACGGCCATCGTCGCCGCCGCAGAGCTCTCGAACCGCTATATCTCCGACCGCTTCCTGCCCGACAAGGCCATAGACCTCATGGACGAGGCCGCCAGCCGCCTGCGCATCGAGATCGACAGCATGCCCGAGGAGATCGACGTCGCGACACGGCGGCTGACCCAGATGCAGATAGAGGAACAGGCGCTCATGAAGGAGGAAGACGCCTCAAGCAAGGAGCGCCTGGAAGCCCTGCGCCAAGAGATAGCGGCCGCCCAGGAAAGCCTCGACGCGCAGAAGGCCGAGTGGCAAAACGAGAAGGACGCCATCGTCAACGTGCAGGGCCTCAAGGCCGAGCTCGACGCGGTCCAGCTTGAGGAAGAGCGGGCAACGCGCGAAGGCGACCTCCCCCGGGCCTCCGAGCTGCGCTATGCGCGCATCCCCGAGCTGCAAACGGCGCTCCAAGCCGCCGAGGCCCTGCTCAACGAGAAGCAGCAAAGCGGCGCCCTGTTGAAGGAGGAAGTCACCTCGGAAGAGATCGCCGAAGTGGTGTCGGCCTGGACCGGCATCCCCGTGTCGAAGATGATGCAGGGCGACATGGCGAAGCTCATGAACCTTGAGGACAAGCTCCGCGAGCGCGTCGTCGGCCAGGACGAGGCGGTCTCTGCCGTGTCCGGCGCGATACGGCGCAGCCGCGCGGGCCTGAACGACCCGGACAAGCCCATCGGCAGCTTCCTGTTCCTCGGCCCGACGGGCGTCGGCAAGACGGAGCTGGCGAAGGCGCTCGCCGAATACCTCTTCGACAGCGAGAAGGCCATGGTGCGCATCGACATGAGCGAGTACATGGAGAAGTTCTCGGTGCAGCGCCTCATCGGCGCGCCTCCCGGGTACGTCGGCTACGACGAGGGCGGCCAGCTGACCGAGGCCGTGCGCCGCAAGCCCTATTCCATCGTGTTGCTCGACGAGATAGAGAAGGCGCACCACGACGTCTTCAACATCCTGCTCCAGGTGCTCGACGACGGGCGCCTGACCGACGGGCAGGGCCGCGTGGTCAGCTTCAAGAACGCCATCGTCATCATGACGAGCAACGTGGGGAGCCAGTTCATCCGCGAGTTCGCGGAAATGGACGACGAGAAGTCGCAGAAGATGGCCATCGAGGGTGCGCTCCGGGCGACTTTCAGGCCGGAGTTCCTGAACCGCATCGACGACATCGTCACCTTCAACACGCTCAACATCTCAAGCATCGAGCCCATCGTCGACCTCCAGCTTGAGGACGTGCGCAGGCGCCTCGCCGAACGCCACATAGCCCTTGAGGTGACCCCCGCCGCCGTGGAGCACCTGAGCATCGACGGCTACGACCCGGTCTTTGGCGCCCGCCCGCTCAAGCGCCTCATCCAGCGCGTCGTCATCGACGCGGTCGCCGAGAAACTTGTCTCAGGCGAGGTCCACGACGGCGCCCGCATCGTGGTAGACATCAACGACCTGGGAGACTATTATGTTACGTTGATTTGACAATCAACGTAACTGTTCGACGCTGCGGCTTTTTGGTTACGTCGGCTTGACAGCCGACGTAACAAGCCGACGCTGCGGCTCCCTGTGGCACCCGGCCTTGCCCCTTTTGCGCTTGCCTTCGCGTACCGAAGTACGCTCAGCCGCGCAAC